>JBEKVM010000026.1:0-51696 GCA_049513975.1 Verrucomicrobiota bacterium
CTCCCATCCGATGGGAGGGGAGAGGGTTAGGGTGAGGTGAGGGTTCCTGCAAAGGCTGCATTCCCTATTCTTGAGTGGCGGTTTCCTACTCTTAATCTTATCCTAATCTTAATCTTGACCATGAACCTGCCGCTGCTCGACAGACTTCCGTGGAACAAATCGTGTCCGTCTGCTGTTCCCTCTCCGCTCCCATCCGATGGGAGGGGAGAGGGTTAGGGTGAGGTGAGGGTTCATGGAAAGGACAGGGAAAACTCCACCCCAAAAGATGCCCCGCGCCCATCAGGCTTGATCCAGTTTGCGCAAGGCAAAGGAGCAGGCCCCGATGGCCACCGCCTCGCTGGTGCCCAGGCGCGACATGCCCACGCCAACCCGCGCCTGCGGATCGTATTTCAGCTTGCGCTGGCTGCCCGGCACGGTGACCTCGCGGGTCTGGCCCTTGAGGAATTGTTTCAACTGCTCTTTGTCTTCGAGGTTGAAGGCCACCTGCACCAGGCGGCGAAATCTATTGCCCTTGGGTCCGGTGTAGGTGCTGTTCAGTTCCTCCACCAGCGCGGGCAGGAACAGAGGCCACGCGCCGGACACCCCGCCGCCGACCACCGCCAGGCCGTCCAGCAACGTCAGCGCGTTGCCCATGGCGTCGCCCACCACTTCGCCGAGACGCCGGAAGGCTTCCACGGCGGCTTCCTTGTTGCCGGGCTGCTTGCCCAGGCCGATGTCGAAAATGACTTTCGGTTCCGGCGCCTGCTCGAAGGCCATGCCGCTCTTTTCCGCATACACACGGCGCACCGCGCGGATGCTGGCGCCTTCCTCCGCGTTCATGGCGGGAGCCAGCTTGTTGCGCAACAGCCAGACTTCGCCCGCCATCGAATTGTCGCCCAGGAACAGTTCGCCGTCCCGCGCCAGGCCCCCGCCGAAGCCGGTGCCGAGCGCGACGCCAAAAAGATTCTTGTAACGCTTCGGGCTGCCGGCCTTGGCCAGCAATCCATTGACATAGGGCAGGAAGCCGGCAATGGCTTCGCCATAGACGAACAGGTCGCCGTCGTTGTTGATGAAGACCGGGATGCCGAATTCTTCCTCGAGCATGGGTCCGAGGGCGATGCCGCCGCGGAAACCCGGCAGGTTGCCCAGGTCGCCGATGATGCCGTTGGGATAATCGGCGGGGCCGGGAAAGGCGAAGCTGATGGCCGCGGGCGGTTTGGGGCATTGCTTTTTCACCCGGGTGAAGCCCTCCACGATGTTGGCCAGGCAGCGCTCCAATTGGTCGCCGTTCGAGGGCATGGCGACGGTTTTCGTCACCGCCTTGTGGCCGCGCATGGCGGAAAAACGGAAATTAGTTCCGCCCGCGTCGAGGGTCATGACGACCCGCTTGTCTTTGTCGTAGTTCATAGTTGGGCATTTCACTTTCTTGGGTGCCTGCTCCTAATCTTAATCTTAATCCTAATCTTAATCTCCTTCGTAAAGTCAGTAATCAGAATTCGCTTTGATCAAGCCCGCGAGCAGGGTTCATGGTGATGGAGGATGGGTTCAGGCTGCCGGAGCGGGTGTGGGGGCCGGGGCCGCCGGTTTCTTGCCCCCCTTGAGTGAGAGCAGCAGCAGGTAGGCAAAGCAGACGGCGGGAACGATGAACGACATGGCTTTCATGCCGCTATCCACCAACTGGCCCATCAGCAGCGGCACCAGCGCGCCGCCGGAAATGGCCATGCACATGAGGCCGCTGAGTTCATTGGCGCATTGGGGTTTTTCTTCGACCGTGATGGAAAAGAGCATCGGCCAGATGTTGGCGAAGCCCAACCCCGCCGCCACGATGCCCGCCAAGGCCAGGGCCTGTGATCCCGCCATCAGGGCCACCGCGCCCAGCAGGCCCAAGACGGCGGACAGGCAGAAGCAGGTGCGGGCGGTCATCACCGCCAGCACGGCGCTGCCCAGGAGACGGCCGATGGTCAGCATCAGGTAGAACATGGTGGGACCGTACGTATTGGCGGACTCCTTATTCATGCCGAAATTCTGCAAAGTGGGCTTGAGAAATCGCCCCATGCAAACCTCGGCGCCGACGTAGAGGAAAATGCCGATCACTGCCAGCGCAAAGACAGGTTCTTTAAGCAGACCCAAAGAGGAGGCGATGCTGGGCGGCGCCTCCGCCTTGGTTTCCTGCACTTTCAAAAAGGCAACCGTCACGAACGCCAGAATCATCAGCACGCAAAACAGGGGGAAGGCAGCCCGGAAGCCCATGCTGTGGAAGAAGGCGAGGGAAAGAATGGCGGTGACGATGTAGGTGGAGGCCGTGCTGCCGATCCCCTTGATGCCCTGCGCGAAGGCCAGATTGCGGCTGTACTTTCCCTCGGCACTCACATCGCGCATGATCGGATTGCCCGCGACCTGTAGAAAGGTCGTTCCCACACCCAGCAGGAAGATGCAGCCGAGCAGAACCGGGAAGGCGGGTTCCGTGAAGGATGGGATTACCAGCGCAGCCGCATTAAGCCCCAACCCCAGGAGCAACAATTTCTTCTTGCCGATGCGGGCCGCCATCAGGCCGCCAGGCACGCTGAAGACCGCAAACGCGATGAAGACGGCGAATGACACCAAGGTGGACGACACGTTGTTCAGCTGGTACGCATCTTTCACCGCGTCAGAATTGGGCCCCATGGCGTCAGCCAGGCCCATTAGGAAAAAGGCGAGGAATATCGGAAGTGTGTTTAAGTTCATTGGTTGTCCTCTCTATTTGTTTGTTCCAAGTTGCGGATGCATTCGTCGGCTTCAGACGCGCACATTAGCACGTCTGATTCGCGCCGCCACTCCAAAATTCACGCCGGGCATCTTCGCGGCGCATCTTGATCCCACCACCCTGCGATTTGCCTGTTCCCTCGCCCCACGAAGTGGGGAGAGGGTGAGGGTGATGGGTTCCATCCATCCAAGGGTGGGTGGAGCAACATGCGCCCCCTTCTCCCTTCCTGGGTCAGCCTTCATTTATACTTTATCATTTATCATTTATAATTCTCTTACTCCTCCGTGGTTCTTTCCAAGGTGTCATAGAGCGGCGCGGCGGGAGCGGCCTTCCCGCTGACTTCCGCCACCGTCACGGCCATGATGCGAATGTTGTTGTTGTTCGGCAGGGTCAGCGTGCTCGCGCCCGGCGGAATATCCAGCTCGTAGGCAAAAAGGTAGGAGAAGGAATACGCCACGGAGGAGCCGTCGGCGATATGATGGTGCGAAGCATACCACGCCAGCGGCGCGCGCTTGATGTAACCCGGCACCAACCCCGTCATCGTCGTCACCGTCCGCATGCCCCCGCCGCCGCGGCGCGCGCCCGAAGCGACTGCTTCCTGGCGCGTGGACCAAAGGCGGTTGTCCCACTGGCCGATGTAGCCGCCCCAATTCTGAATCGTCAGCCGGGTGGATTGCTCGCCGACCTTGAAGACCGCCGATTGATCCTGATACCCCCCCAATTGCTCTCCATTTTGCGCCGCCGCCGCCGCCAGCAAGTAAACCCGGTTGAAGGTCCCGCCGGGCAACGGGATCGTCTGCCCCTGCGTTTCCACCGCATTGGGCTTGCCCTGCTGGCCCGGCCCCAGCACAAAACGAATCCCGTTGTAAAGCAGTTCCCTGGGCAGCAGTTCCCCGGGCAGCGCGTTCCCTACGTCGTCGAAGCCAATCATCGCCTCCTGGCCGTGCAGGCTCGAAACCGAGCGGGTAAAGGCCAGGGGGACCGGCTGCGATTTCACGGGCGCCACCCGCGCCGGCGGGGCGCCCAATTTGACGGCAAAAGTGCGCGGCTGCCAAGGCGTAAAATCCGCCTGCAATTTTCCATCCGCGATCACGGCCGGGCCGACGGGCTGTTCCTGGCCGTTGACCTCGCGGGCCGCCACCACGGGAGCGGCGAAGCCAACCCGCACGCCGGGGTTGGCTTGGCCATCCAGTTCAACCATGCGAATGATGACTTCATCGCTCTCCTCCGCCTTTTTCAAGGCCAGCACCCGCACCCGGCTGGTGCTCAGATTGACCAACGAGAGGTTTTTGCCCAAGGCGCCCGCGTGCTTGGCGCTCTCAAAGGCGATCAGCGGCTGGTTCAGACGCTGGGCCTGCCAATCCGTCTGCCCCTGGCGCCAGTCGCCCGCGTGGCCGGCCAGGCCGAAGACCAACTCGTGATGGCCCAAATCCTGCGTGGCCTGGTCGGGATAACCCCCGCGCGCGCCGGGCGTGCGGATCAGGGTCAGGCGCAAACTGTGGTCGTCCGGCTTGTCCGATCCGTTCTTGCAATCGGTCAGCACCGTCGCGCCGTAACTGCCGCTCTGGTCGGTCAAATCAATCCACTGATGCGATGCGACCTCAAACTGCCGTTGCGTCTCCGTCGGGCGCTGGATGGTTCCCACGTCCCAGTTATAGGTGGCTTTGAGATTGGACGCCGTCAGCGGGAAGCACGCCTTGAGATTGCAGTTGGTGCTTCTCCAGTCAATAACATTGAAAAACTCCACCCGGCTGCCGCCCTCTCCCGCCGCCAGGCGGATGGTTTGCACAAATTTCGATCCTTCCGTTTCCCGCGCCACTTCCACCGCCACTCGGACGGGGCCGTTTTCCACGACGCGGATTCTCGCCGTCCCGCTCACGTAGGCGCGCGGCTCGGCGATTTCCTGGTCATAATCCATGTTCCACGCCGGCCAGTTTTGCGGATTGTCCGTCTTGATCGCCAGGCGGATCGGTGCGGAAAGCAGTTCCTTGTTGAGCGCCTTGTCAAAAATGCCGGAGACATCGCCATTGGCGTCCACTTGCAGGCGGTAGCGTCCGTTTTCCAAGGAAGTTTCAGTGGCTCTCAATTCAGAAGTGGCTGCTCCCGCCGCGCCGGCTTGCACATCATAGACAGTAAATCCGACCGGCGGCGCCGAGGCCAGGAACAGCACCTTGCCATTGGACACCTGGGACAATGTTTCCCTGCCGTCCGGCCCGAGAACACGAACCTGGGTGGCCTTGGTCCCGTCCGGCAGGAGGATGTCAGCCTCCACCACGTCCTCCCGCGCGACGTTCAACGGGTTATAGACCACGACCGCGGTGCCTTGGACTTGGGTATCCAAACCGGACGCCACCCCCTCGGCGGCGCTGGTCAGCACGTCGGAAAACTGGTTCATGGCGATGGCGTCGTCGTTCCAGACAAATTCGTAGGCCTTGGGCGTGGCCGTGCCGGGAAGGATGTCGTGCATCTGGCCTTCCAAAGTAAGCATCCAGGCATCGTTCAACCGTTCCTGGGGATACGGGCGGGCGCCCAGCCATGAGGCGGCGACGGATGCTTTCTCAGCGGCATCGGCCAGCAATTCTTTCTTCCGGTTCCAACGCTTCCGATAAGCCTCGGATGTCAGCGAACCGGCGGAGTGATTGATCAGTTCCAGGTCGCCCGTGTAATGGGGAAATTTGGAGAAGTCCGGCTTGGCCGCCAGGATGTCCAAAAACATTTGGTCCGCCTTGCCGGAAACGACGCGCACCGGACCATCGCCCATTTGCACCGGCACTGCGCCGGGGGCCGGTTCTTCCGCTTGGCCGCGCCTTCCTCCGGATGACGGCACCATCTTGCTCTTGGTGACAATGGCCTCCATCATTCTCACCGAACTTGGCGACGGCGAGCCGCCGGTGTCGCCCGTGCCGTAATAATGGAAATCGGCAAAGATCCCGCTCGCTTCGCCGTCAATCTGGATTCGTCTGGGCCAGTCTTCCGGGCCGCCCCGCCGGGCGTACGGCGCGACGGCCAGATCGGTCGCCGAGGGCGGTCTGGCGGGGGGACTCTTGGTCAGGTCGCTGTTGATCGACCCGCCATAACTGCCCGGATTCAGCGCTGCAATCACACTCTTGCCATCCGTGCCGACCCAGATCCCCACATTGAAGGGAATGCCCGGCGGTGTTTTTTCCGGCGAATCCGGTCCGCCCACCACGGGGGCCGGCTGCCAGTTGGAGGAAAGTTTCTGCGTCGAGAAACCCTTGATCCCGCTATGAGCCAGGATGCTCGGCAGGGAAGCCGGGAAGCCGAAGCAATCCGGCAGCATAAACTCCGCGCTGGCCTTGCCAAAATCACGGCGGAAATACTCGTTGCCGTAGAGAACCTGGCGGAAAATGGACTCGGCATTGGGCGAGTTCACGTCGCTCTCATCCACGGAGGAGCCGGCGGGGAACCAGCGGCCCGCGGCGACATACTGCTGCAGTTTCTTGTAATCCTCGGGGTAATACTCCTTGAACAGCTTGTAGCGGTAAGCCCCGGTGAAATTGAAGATGTAATGCGGATACTTTTCAATCAGCGCAAAATTATCCAACAGCGTCTTGGCCAGGTATTCCTGGATGACCTGCGGGTATTCCCAGCGCCATTCCGTGTCCAAATGCGCGTAGCCAACCAGATAAAGCGTCGGGTCTTTCGATAAATTCGGCGGCGGGTTCTGTTGCGCCACCGCGCCGCGCGGCGCGGCCGTGTCATGTTGTGCCACCGCGCAACCTCCGCTCCAAAAGCCCAAGGCCAGGGCGAGCGCGCAGGCGATCCCGACCAGAGTGAGTTTCATGTTTTTCATATCAGTCAGTTTTTGTTCGCGAGCCGTGTAACCGGCCAGTTCCAAGTGAGGCGGGAGGGTAGGGCGGGCAGTCCCCTGCCCGCCGCGGCGCGCACGGAGTGCGCGCCCTGCCTCCCAAGATCATGCCGTTATCGAGTTCGCACGGTTAGGTTTTGGCAGAAGCGGCGGAGACGGCGGAAGCAGCACCGGCCTGCTTATGAACCATGTCCAACCATTCCCCGTTCAATTGCTGTAGTGTCTTGCCAGTGTTGTCGAACCAGATGGCCTCATAGTATTTTCCCTGCCGGCACACGTCGTTCAATTTCGTGACAATCTTGGGGTCATACTTCTGCGTGACGAAATTCAGGAAATAGGCGCTGGGGCGATAGGCCCCGTCGTATTTCGGATCCGCCTTGCCCTTGAAGTAAACCAGGTCGGCGCCGTGCGCCTCGGGCTGGTAAAGGAACCAGCGGATGTAATCCGGAATCCCCTCGGTCAGCCAGCCGGTGTTGCCCCCGCCGCCGCCCCTGCGGCCTCCGCCCGTTCCCGCCGTTGCCACGGGGCGGGCCAGTTCACCCGGGTAGGCGTCTTCGAGCAAGGCCCGGTTCAGCCGCGCCAAATCGCTGTCTTCAGGCTTTTGGTCAAGCTGGCTCTTGGTGGTGTCCCGCAACGTCACGTCTTTGAACAGCGCCGCGTCATACAGGCCGGGACCCTTGATCATTCTGTTCAGGGCGGCCACCAGATTGGTGCGCGAGTAGTAGTCCGTGGGGCCGGGCCCCCGATAATCGGCCAGCGCCTTGCGCTCGCCCGCCGTCATTTGCAGGTTCAGGAACGCCGAAACCGGATCGGCCTTGGCCTGGAGCTTCTTTACCAGGGACGCGTAGTTGGTGATGTCGCCGAAGGCAAGGCTGCCCGGCGGGTTGCTGCGCCGCCCCCCGCCATATTGCTGCACCACATGCACCTCCTCATGCACCAGCGCGCCCACGCCCTCCCGGTGGGTCCTTGTCAATTGCTGCGCATAAGCGTCTTGCAGCAGCAACCGGTTGACATGGCTCAACTCCACGTCTTTGGGACTTTGGTGCAAAAGGGCCAGCGTTTCATAAGTCAACGCAACCCCTTTGAACCGGCTGGGCTGGTAAATGCTCGGCTGTTCATTGATCTTGTTAAAAACTCCCAGAACCACATCCCGGGCTGACGCCGCGTCGGAGCCGGAGGGCTGGAACTTCTTCAATGTGGTTTGCTCCGCCTTTGACAACTGCTGCCACAGATAGGCGGATATGGGATCGGACTGCTTCCGCAATCGCTCCACGATCCCTGGCAAATTCGTGATCTCATTTGCTGTAAACGGACCCACTTTGTCCATCTGCGTTCGAAACCAGGTGTAATTGGCCGTCACCCGCGTGCCGCCCGTCGCCGCCACGCCGTTGCCGGGCGCGATGGTCACCGTCCAGTTGGTCGGCGCCTTGTATCCCGGCGTCGGCATCATCGCGCACATTTTCGGATACCATTCCGCCAGCACCGGTGCCAGCCGGTGCTCGGCCCAATCCGTCATGTCCGTCGCCCGGGCGGTGTCAATGGTGATTTTGCACGACCCGTCCGGCGCGTAAATCACATAGCGATTGGATGAAATCTCCGTTGGCGCCGGCACCGCCGTCGCCGTCGGCATGCTCGGCGGGGCCGGGGAACTCGGCGCGGCCGGCGTTTTGCATCCCGCCGCCAGGGTGGCGCAAACGGCGGCAAGGATTAGATTGGTTTTCATGGCAGTTGCCCCTATTTGGCGATCACGGTGATTTCGCTGTAAAAGGTGTTGCCGAAATCGTCCTTGTCCCTTTCCGTCGTCGCGCAGTCAAACAAAAGATAACGGTAATGGCCGGCCAGCCCGCTGGCCGAGCTGATGGAAACGCCATATTGGCCGCCATAATCGTCGCCCGCCTCCACGCCCTTGGGGCGCGTGTCCACGCTGGCCAGCAGTTTCCAGCCCGCCTTGGCCGGATCGCCGGTTTCCGGCCGGGCCTTGAAGCCTTCCGCCGTCCCGTCGCTGGCGTAGAGCTTGTACACCTGCGGGCCGCGCGTGTTCGGGTGCCACGAATAGCTGTTGATCTGCTTGATATCTATCGCGTTCGTCAGGTCAATCCCAATCCGCCCGCCGTCCGTGCCCGCGTTGAAAAAGAAGTTCTCCTCCGGCACGTCCTCCCCGCTGGGCAGCTTGCCGTCGTGCAGCGCTTCCAGTCCCGCCCCGTTGCCGTCCTGCTCCCCGCTCACCAGCGTGAACTTGGCCTTTGTCGCCGCGTTGGTCTTGGCCATCGCCGGTACGTTCTTGAATTTCCATTGATCGTTGGCATCCCCGTTGGGAATGCGCTCGACCAGCACCGTGATGTCGCCCTCTCCCTTGGAGGAGCCTGTTTGACTGGCCGCCGCCCCGCCGGCTCCGGCCGCGGCGGAAGCTTTGGAACTGCTCACCGCGGCCAGGGTGGCGCAGAGAGCGACGAATAATAGACTTTTTTTCATAGTATGTTTTTTCGTGAATGTTGCGTTTTTGGTTGGAACACTTTTAGGCTCAGTCGGTTTAATCCTCGCTCCCTCCGTCCCCGTCAAGGTTTTTCAAAGTGTCATATAAGGGCTGGGCCGGATGCACCCGGCTGCTTTCATCCGCCACGGTGGCGGCCAGAATCCGGATGTTCGGATTGTCCGGCAGCGTCAGCGTTTTGGCGTTGGCCGGCATTTCCACGGCGTAGGCGAACAGGTAGGAGTAGGCGTAAGCATCGTTCCCGCCCTCCGGGGTGTGGTGGTGCGTGCAGTACCAGGCCAGCGGCGCCCGCTTGATGAAGCCCGGCGTCAATCCCGAAAAGCCCGCAAACCGCCCATCTCCGCTGCGTGACCTCGAGTTCCAGATGCGGCAGTCCCATTGCCCGATAAATCCGCCCCAGTCCTCCACCGTCAATTCCGCCGCCGTGTCGCCGACCCGGAACGCCGCCTTCTGGTCCCCGCCCGCCGCCGCCGCCAGCAGGTAGAGCCGTTGGAACTTGCCCGGCGGCAGCGCGATCTGTTGTCCGTGAGGGACCACGGCGTTGGGCTGGCCCGCTGTGGCCGGAGCCAGTTGAAACTCGATGCCATCGTAAGCAATTCTGCCCGGCAACATCTCCGCCGGCAGGTTGCCGCCCGAACCATCAAAACCGTTCGTCGAGGCCTCACCGGTCTTCGTGGCCACCGCCCGATCATACGCCAACGGCACCGCCGCGAAGCGCGGCGCGGCCGCCTTGGACGGCGCCGCCGCCAGCTTCACCGCAAAGGTGTGAATTTGGTAAGGCGTGAAATCCGTCACCAACGCGCCCCCCGTGACCGTGGCCTTGCCCAGGGGTTGCTCCTGGCCGTTGACTTCCCTTGCAGCGGCAACCGATGCGGCGAATGAGAGGTGAACGGCCTTCTGCGCCTTGCCTTCCATTTCCACCACGCGCACAATCACTTCGTCGCTCTCCTCCGCCTTCTTCAAAGCCAGAACCCGCACCCGGCTGTTGTCCAGCTTCAGCAAGGAAAACGTCTTGCCCAGCTTCCCCGCGTGCTTGGAACTCTCGAAGGCGATCAGCGGCTGGTTCAGGCGTTCCCCCTGCCAGTCGGTCTGTTCCTTCCGCCAGTCCCCGGCGTGCCCGGCCAGGCCATAGACAATTTCGTGATGACCCAAATCCTGCGTGGCCTGGTCCCGATAGCCCCCGCGCGCGCCGGGCGTGCGGATCAGGGTCAGGCGCAGCGTGTTGTCGTCCGGTTTGTCCGACCCGTTCTTGCAATCGGTCAGCACGGTCGCCCCATAAGCCCCGTCCTTGCCCGTCAGATCAATCCACTGGTGCGAAGGCAACTCGTAGTTCCTCGGTTCATCGTTGGCGCGTTGCATCGTTCCCACATCCCAATTATAGGTCGCCACCGGGTTGGACGCGCTCAATGGAAACGTCACCTTCAAATTGCAATTGCTGCTCTTCCAGTCTATGACGTTGGCAAATTCCAGCCGGTTGCCCGCCTCGCCCGCCGACAGGCGGATGGTCTGCGCAAAGGTGGAACCTTCCGTTTCCCTCACCACTTCCACCGCCGCCCGGGCCGGTCCTTTCTCGGTAATTCGAACCTTCGCCGGCCCTTCCACGAAGGCGCGCGGCGCGGCCATTTGCTGGCTGTAATCCATGTTCCACGCCGGCCAGCTTGGCGGATTGTCCGTCTTGATCGCCAGCCGCACCGGGGCCGAAAGCAGTTCCTTCTTGACCGCCTTGTCGAAGAGGCTCGAAACGTCGCCGTTGGTGTCCAACTGCACGCGATACCGCGCGTTCTCCAGCGAGGACTCGGTCACTTTCAGCGCCGAAACGACTTTGGAGCGGGCCGCCGGCTGAACATCATAGACCGCGTAACCCACCGAAGGCACCTTGGCCAGGAACAGGACCTTGCCCCCCTCCCGTTGGGCGGGCACTTCCTTGCCATCCGGCCCGATCACGCGAACCCAGTCCGGCGCTCCCGCCGGGAATGAGACGGCGGCCCTGACCACGTCCTCCCGCGCGATGTTCAACGGATTATACACGACAATCGCCGTCCCTTTGGCCTCGGTGTCCAGGGCGGAAGCCACCGCCTCCGTGGCGCTGGCCAGCACTTCGGAGAACTGGTTCATCACGATCGTATCGTCGTTCCACGCATATTCGTAGGCCAGGGGCGTGGCCGTCCCGGGTAGAATGTCATGCATCTGGCCGGCCAGCAGCAGCATCCAGGCGTCGGTCAGCCGTTCCTGTGGATAGGGCCGTCCGCCCAGCCACTGCGCGGCGACGGAAGCCTTTTCGGCCGCGTCGGCCAGCAATTCCTTCTTCCGGTTCCAACGCTTGTGATAGGCTTCGGAACTGTAGGCGCCGACGCCGTGGTCCACCATTTCCAGGTCGCCCTTCCAGCGGGGAAAACCGGCGGTGGGATCGGGCTTCATGGCCAGAATGTCCAAAAACATCTGGTCCGCCTTGGAGGCAATCACCTGCACCGGTCCCTCGCCGACACGCACCGGGCCGTTGCTGGCCTGATTGGCTGCCGCCTGGCCGCGCCCCCTCCCTCTCCCCCGCGGAATGGTCACCTCGCTCTTGGTCACCATGGCCTCGATCATCCTTGCGTCCGATTCCGGCGGAGCGCCCCCTTCGTCGCCGGTGCCATAGTAACGATAATCGGCATACACCCCGCTTACTTGTCCATCCAAATTGATGCGGTTGGTCAAGGTCCGGTCGCTGCTCAGGTCGCTGGTCAGGTGGCTGTCATAGGCTCCGGGATTCAGCGCCGCCAGCACCCCTTGGCCGTCCGGTCCTTCCCACACCCCCACGTTAAAGGGTATTCCGTTGAACCCTCCCCGGCCCGTTTTTTCCACCGAGTTGCTGCCCCCGGCCGCAGCGGATCCGCCCCACGCCAGTTTGGCCGTGGAAAATCCCTTGAGGCCCGCATGGGCCAGAATGCTCGGCAGCGAGGCCGGAAATCCGAAGCAGTCCGGCAGCATATACTCCGCGCTGGCCTGGCCAAATTCGTGGCGGAAATACTCGTTGCCGTAAAGGACGTTGCGGAAAATGGACTCGGCCGACGGATTGTTGCAGTCGTTCTCATCCACCGAGGAGCCGTTCGGGTACCAGCGGCCCGCCGTGATGTACCCCTTCAGCTTCGCATAATCCTCCGGGTAGTATTCCTTGAACAGCTTGTAGCGAAATGCTCCGGTGAAATTAAAGATGTAATGCGGGTACTTTTCAAACAGCGCGAAGTTGTCCTCCAGGGTGCGGCGCAGGTCCACCTGGATGACCCACGGGTATTCCCAGCGCCATTCCGTGTCCAGATGCGCGTAGCCCACCGTGTAAAGGGTCGGTTGATGCGCCAGGTCCGGGGCGTTGCTGCTGTCCGCCGCCGCCGCGCCGCCCGCCAAAGCGGCGCCCACCGCAACAGAACCAAACCAGGCAATTGTTCGTCTCATCATTTTCCTAATCGTTAATCCGGTTTCAATGGCTTGGCCGCGTCATGCGTCAGACATGGGTGGAACAATTCGTGTCCCTCTGCTGTTCCCTCTCCGCTCCCATCCGATGGGAGGGGAGAGGGTTAGGGTGAGGTGAGGGTTCATGGGAAGCCCCCACGCCAAAATTTTGGCGCGCATTGGGACCATGAACCTGCCGCTGCTCGACAGACCTCGGTGGAACAATTCGTGTCCGTCTGCTGTTCTCTCTCCGCTCCCATCCGATGGGAGGGGAGAGGGTAGGGTGAGGTAAGGGTTCATGGGAAGCCTCCACGCCAAAATTCTGGCGCGCATTGGGACCATGAACCTGCCGCTGCTCGACAGGCCTCCGTGGAACAATTCGGGTCCGTCTGCTGTTCCCTCTCCGCTCCCATCCGATGGGAGGGGAGAGGGTTAGGGTGAGGTGAGGGTTCATGGCGAGGACTGCCCGCCCTGCCTCCCATGACTGACGCATTACGCCGATTCCTATTGCTATTATTTTGAAGCCCATGCTCAGCCTTCCGCTACTCCCAGTTGTTTCTGCATCTGCTCCAGCGGCACCCCCTTGGTTTCCGGGACCATCGTCGCCACCCAGATGAGCTGGAGAACCATCATAAAGGCAAAGAAGGCGAAAATGTAGCCGGGCTGGCCTTTGAACACGTCGGCCATTTTCGGAAAGAAGCTGGCGAGCAGGGCGCAGAAGACCCAGTGGGTGCCGCAACCCAGCGCCTGGCCCTCGGCCCGATGCCGGTTGGGGAAGATCTCGGCGATGAAAACCCAGATGACCGCCCCCTGCCCGACGGCGTGCGCGGCGATGAAGGCGAAGATGCACACCGGCACGAAGCTGTAATGGGCGGTGAAAAAGGCCCAGGCCACCAGACTCAGCGAGGCGATGTACCCAAACGAGCCAATGTAGAGCAAGGTGCGCCGGCCCAGCCGGTCAATCAGATACAGGCCGACAAAGGTGAAGATGAAATTAGTCACGCCAATCCCGACGGATTGAAGAAGGGCCGCTTTCTCAGTCAGTCCCGCCAGCTCAAATATGCGCGGCGCGTAGTAGAGAATCGCATTGATGCCGGACAGTTGGTTGAAAAACGCGATGAGAATGGCCAGCAGGATCGGGATGCGCAGCCGCATCGTCCAGAATGGCGCGCTCGTGGTCTGTCCCGAAGAGGCCGCCACAATCCCGTCCGCTTCCGCTTCTATCTCGGCTTGCGGCGCTTCCGGCTCAATCAGCCGCAGCACTTTCAGACCCTCCTCACGGTTCCCTTTCCGCACCAGCAGCCAGCGCGGACTCTCTGGAAGACTGAAACAGAGCACGGTATAGATCAAAGAAGGAAAGGCAGCCACGCCCAGCATCCAGCGCCAGGCATTTGCGCCAACCCCGGCCAGCAGCCGGTTGGACAGGTAGGCGACCAGGATGCCGAAGACAATGTTGAATTGAAACATCCCCGCCAGCCGTCCCCGATATTTCGGCGGCGCTATTTCCGAGATGTAAAGCGGCGCCACCACCGTCGAGATGCCGATGCCCAGACCGCCTATCGCCCGCGCGATAATGAAGCCAACGACATCCGTGGCCAGACCCGACCAGATGGCGCCGACCAAGTAAAAGACGCCAATACAGAGCAGCGTGGCTTTGCGTCCGAACCGGTCGGTCGGCCAACCCCCCACCAAGGAACCCAGTACCGTGCCGTAGAGGGCCGCGCCCATGGCGATGCCATGGATTTCGGGGCTTAGGCCCCAAAGCGCCTGGATGGTTTTTTCCGCGCCCGATATGACCACCGTGTCAAATCCAAAGAGAAACCCGGCCAGCGCCGAGGTGATGGACCAAAGCAAAATACGACGATTCATATAGTGGATATTTGTACAATTTCATGGAGGACGCAAGCAAGATCGGCGGGGCGTGGCTCAGTTTGGCTTCTCCTGCCCGGATTTTGCCGGCAGGTTGGACTGCCTTTCCAAGGTCCGTTCCGATTGCGGACCGCAAGCTTGGCAACGAGCTTGATCTCCTTTTCTGGTCGGATTGCAGCCATGAGCCGCCGAAAATAGCGCCCCCATCGCGAGAAGGCGAGCCATCATTTGGCAAATGGTGAACTTAAACTGTGCCATGCCTCCGCCCCCCCTCCTTGTAACCGGCCAGTTGGGGGGCCGGCAAAGGTAGGGCGGGCACTCCGCCCCGTGCGCAGAAGCCTTGGCGAAGGCGCATGCCCGCCGCGGCTCGCAGCGGACTGCGCGCCCCATCACCCAAGACAGAGGCGTTGCCGGGTGCAGGACAAAATTCTTCACAAGCCGATGCTTGCCGGGGAGCGCGTATATGCGCCTCAATACACCCACAGTGCGCACTCCCCCGCTCTCTCCCCGCTTGCGGGGAGAGAGCGGGAGAGAGAACCCAACCAGCAAAAAAGCCGGTTAATTGTGCCGCTGAACCAGCACGCGCTTCTTCTCCCTCTCCTCCACAAGCTTGTGGAGGAGAGGGCCGGCCTGCCCGCCGTAGGCCCGGCGCAGGCGGGGGAGAGGAGGATTCCAACAAGTTCATGGGCAGGGGTACCCATACTCGTCGAACTCCTGACACGAAGAATTCTGTCCCGCACCCGGCGTTGCCCTTTCTTCCCCTTCTGAGCTGACTTTCCGGCGCTTTTCCTGTTTGATGCCTGGCAATTTATGACGCCTTCTGCTCGTCTTCTGATACCGAAATAGCGGAGAGAGACAGGATGACAGGATTTACAGGATGAAACCTGGATGGCCCTGCTCCGGTTAGTCTTTTCTGAATCCTGTTCATCCTGTTCATCCTGTCAATTCCATTCGTGGCAGGTTCGCGCCCGGCCACCCAATACAGAGGCGTTGCCGTTTCTTCCACTTCTGAACTGACTTTCCGGCGCTTTTCCTGTTTGATGCCTGGCAATTTATGACGCATTCAGGTGCTCTCCAAGGCGAATTCAGCTTCCAGGCCGGCGAGTCCGATGCCGGATACGCGCAATGGGTGGTCGTGCGGCAGATGGCCTCGGACGAGGCGGCGCGCAAGCTCAACCTGCCGGTGGGGCGCGAGGCCGAAGTCTGGCTGCGCGGCGGCATCCGCCTGCGCGGCACCTTGCGCCTGCGCAACGAGGTGCTTTTCATCGAAGAAAGCCAATTCAGAAACCTGCCCCTGACCCTGGCCGGCGTCCCTTTCACCTGCGCCGAGATCGAATCCTGCGTGGCGCTGGATTAGAGCGGATTAAAAAATGATGTAGCCAAAACGAAGCTCCTCCCTCTCCTCCTCAGGAGGAGAGTGCCGGGGAGAGGAGGCCGTTCGGCCGGCTTCCGTGCGGCTAAAGTTTTCATGAAATTGCTCTAACCGTCCGCGAAAGGGTCAAGCCCGGAATTCGGAATTACAATGGCGGCAGCCTCACATAGCCCGATCAGTTTTGGCGGACGTTCAATCCAAAACTCGACGGTGCAAAACAGCTTGGCCGTAAAATCTTCCGACCACAGTTGGCTCTTCCGCAGATATTTCCGTTTCTCCGGTGGCGTGTTCGCCAAACGATGACGCTGATAAAACGCAATGGAATTTTGACAGGATTAACAGGATGGCCAGGATGACGATGGGATTCTTTTCTGACTCCGTTCGAAATCCTGTAAATCCTGTTCATCCTGTCCAATACTCTTGTCCTGGGTTGGCCGGGGAGCGTGAAGGGTGCCTCCCGAGCTTCCCCTGTCCCAAGCGGCAGGTGTTCCCGGCCAATCACGCCCCAATACCGGCCCGGCTTTTGTTCCATCGCCGGCATTTCCTCCTTTTTCGCCATATAACGCTTGCCCGCGTAGGCAAACGCCCCTTTGATCGTCCTGAGACGCTCCACACGAGTCCCGGCCAGGTAGTGCGCAAAATCGCCGCTTCCGACCACCCCAAACCAATTGCGGGACACCCAACACTTTAACGAGTCCGCCCCATAGACTTCGCCATTCGGGAATTCCCCGCCGTCCGGCAGTTCGGCCCAAACACTCATCACCGTACACTGTTTCCATTGATGCACCGTAATCAATCCATGAAGAAAGGCATTTGCCCGCAGATTCACGCAGACGGGCGCAGATGAAGAACTGTTCCATTCCGTATCTGCGTTAATCTGCGTCAATCTGCGGGCAATTCCGGATTCGTTTGCGGTTGGTCGCGCCGGAATATGCGCTTTAGACAAGCCCAACGGAGGCGACGGGCGGCGCTGGGCGCCACCCCGCCGCCTCTCGCTGTCGCCAGCCTGCCCGCCGTAGCCTTCGCGAAGGCGGGTTGTCACCACATCCGACCGCAGAACCGGCGAGCAGTGTAGCTCAGTGTCCGGTTCTGCTCGTTCTATTTCGCCGGGTTGTAGGGTCGGCGCTGTGCGCCGATTTCGAGCCACAGGCTCGACTCTACAATTTAACACGCGTGTCACTGGCCCCCCTTGTTCGTGAACAAATAACTTGAACCGGGCCATGTTCTGTGGGAATTTCCCCACATGAAGACATTGACCGTGGATGACCGGCAGCGGGTTCGGCTTCCGAAGGCAAAGGCGGGACAGGTTTTCGCATACGAACCGAACTTGGACGGGACAATAAAACTCGTTCCGGTAATCCCCAAACCGGGACCGAGGCGGGTAGTTGCCAAACTGGTCAAACGGGGAGGCGGGCTGTTTTTCCAAGTTCCCACCGGGTACAAGCTCGACCCGGAGGCCATCGGCAAGGCGGTGGCCGAGGAGCAGGATAGCCGTTCGTGAAGACCTATTGGGACACATCGGCGGCCATCAATGCAGCACTCTCGCCAGAAGTCTTTCGGCGGCTCGACAAGGGAGAGCATGTGGCCCGCTTGCATCTTCTGGCCGAATTCTTTGCCACCATGACGGGACGCGGCGTGGAGATCACCGACGAAGCCGGAAATACTGACCGCATGGTGTTCACGCAAAACGAATGCGCGGCCTGGCTGAGAGAATTCGCGGACAGACTTGAGTTTGTGGAGTTGACCAAGGAAGAATCGTTGAACAGCCTGGACAAGGCCCAGCGCCTGGGCGTCCAAGGAGCGCGGGTGTATGACTATTGGCACGCCCTCGTATCGAGTAAGGCCAAGTCCAACGAACTCATCACGCGCAACACGCGTCATTTCCAAGGTTTAGCGGGAAATGTTGCGTGGCCCTAAATTCACTGGCCCCCCTTGTTCGCAGCCGTGTCAACAATGGCGACGATTGCGGCCTTGAGCGGAGCGGAAAGCCTGCCCCAGGCAGCGACTACTTGCGCCAGGTCGTGACTGAGCGTGACTGGCTTTTGTGAGGCTATTTGTGAGGGCACCCCACCTAAACCCTTGGCAATCAACGATTCGTGCCGGGTTCGCGCCCTGTCACCCAAGACAGAGGCGTTGCCGTTTCTTCCACTTCTGAGCTGACTTTCCGGCGCTTTTCCTGTTTGATGCCTGGCAATTTATGACGCCTTCTGCTCGTCTTCTGATACCGAAATAGCAGAGAGAGAGACAGGATGACAGGATTTACAGGATGAAACCTGGATGGCCCTGCTCCGGTTAGTCTTTTCTCAATCCTGTTCATCCTGTTCATCCTGTCAATTCCATTCGTGGTAGGTTCGAGCCCCGCCACTCCCGCCATTTTCCATTGCGTGACCCATTGTGACAGGAAGTGTCAAAACGTGACTTTCCCCTGTATTCACAAGGGTTTTTGCCACTTCCACCCCGTCACTCGTTGTGCCAGGCTGCGACACGTTTTGACCCGCCGCGACTAAAATTTGTGAGGCTATTTGTGAGGCTGGCTGATTGAACGATGGAAGCAGGTCGAAGGCCGACCATGTGCCGAGCAGATTTTCATCCGTGTAAATTTTATCCGTCAACCGCCGGTCACTGTGCCGCATGAGCGCCATTGCAATGCGACTTGGCACACCCGCTTTGGCGAGGTTTGTTCCAAACGTCTTCCGCAGGGAATGGAAATCCGCAAAATGGCCTTTCGCATCTTGATAGTTGATCCCCGCCTTTTTCAAATCGCGTTTGAACCGTTCAATGCGCGGCACCCGTTTGAAGACCGGCGCTTGCTCGTTGCCAGCATTCCCTTTCAGGGCCGCCAGAGCCGCCGCCACCTCAGGATGAAGCCGCATGGCCGCCGGCTTCCCGTTCTTCGTTGTTGACGCTCGCACCTGGACAAACGGCGTCACCGCATCCAAAACCAAGTCGCTCCACTTGAGCGCCGCGATCTCCGACCGCCGAAGGCCGGTATGCGCCGCAGTCAGATACACCGCTTTGTAATCGCCCGCGATGTCCAGGAGCCGCCGCATTTCCTCATCACTGAATGCCCGGCGTTGCCGTGTCTCTCGGCCAAGCGTTTGCACCTTTTCCACGCAGAACAGCGGATTTGAGCCGACGCGCCCGTTCTTCTGCATCCAGTTGAAAAGGCACCGTGCCGCTTCCAGGTAGTCGTTTGCGGTCTTTGGAGCCAGGTCTTGATGTTCCTGCCGCCAACGCTGGAAAGAATCGGCTGTGGCGTCTTTGGGCAACGCCCATGCACAATCGGCAATCAGTGTCCCGCAGCGATGCTGCAAATTCGCCAGGTATTTGTCCGACTTGCCCCGCCGCCGCATGTCGCCCAGGAATTCGGCAAGGTGTTCCGACAGACTCCGTTGCGCGGCATCCCGCGCCGCCTTTGGAGGAATGAACCCGGCCCGCTCATGTTCGCGCTGGCGCAGCAATTCCGCCCGGTTCTTTTCGGCCACCTGCTTGTCGGACGTGCCAAGCGAAACGTCCTCGATTCGCGTGTCCCCCGGTTGAAGTCGAAACTTCCAACGCCAGATGCGCGAGTCTTTGGGTTTGAAAATCGTGTTAATCATGCTTTCCTCATTTGTGTGTTGCGCTTGATGTAGTTGACCAGGTCGTTTTCCGCGATGCAGGAGCATCCGCGAACATGAACCAGGCTCAATTCGCCTTGCGCGATGACCCGATACAGGGTCCGAACGTGAACGCCCAACCGGGCAGCGGCCACCTTGACGCGCATCAAATCGGGACTTCTTGTGCTTGGTGGTTCCATCAATCCTCTCCTGAATCTGTCCATTTTCCCCGCTTCGCCTTGTTCTCCTTCGCTTTCTTGATGGACCGCGCCGAGATCATCACCACGTAATGCCCGTCCCGGTCGTAAATGCTCTTTTCCAGAATCCCCCGGTCGGCCAGCTTATCAATCATGCTCCGCTCGCAGTGCAATTCCGCCACCGCCCCGCCAGGCGACGGCCCCCACATGTCCTTTTTGTGCAGGTCATCCATCCAGTCCTGAAAAGCCAGCATGCTCCTTTCCGTCTTGGTCAAATTCCGCAACGGCTTCATTTCACCACCGCAGGCGGGGCAAATCAGCAAATCCGGCGCTTCAGACGCCGAAGGTTCAGCATGGCCGCATTCATGGCACCAGCCTCTTTCTCGTTCGATTTCGTCCATATTCAGTCGTGTTGAATGTTCAATAGCTTAGATTATTCTATGAGCTTGAATATGTCAATGGCCTTTTTTCACTTATTTTGGGGATTCCCCGCGGCTCGTTCCCGTGTCGTCATCCGGCTTGCTCAAGGCAGGAAGGCCAAGCCGAATGCCAACACGCGAACGCTCCGCCCCGACAAGTGCCTGGTCGTGCCGTCCTTGTCCCCAAGATTGCGCCCCAACTGCCCTCGCAACATTGGGGCCAATGCCGCCACCACCAGGATACGGATGGTCGCGCGTCTGAAAGGTCGCCAAAAGGTCCCGAAAATAGCTTGCAAAAGCCTGGAATTATCGCACCATTGCGAAATGAACATCTCCGAATTGAAGCCCGCTGTCCAAAGGGCAATTAAAACTCTCTATGCTCGCGACGCTAAACTCTTCGAGCTTGCGGCATCTGAGTGGGCAATAGCGCACCGTTTGGCCGTGTATTTGGAACACGAAATACCCGGCTGGGACGTGGACTGCGAATATAACAAACAAGGTGAAGGGACGAATCTTGCAATCAAGACGAACGCTGAGACCGTTGGCGCAACACAACGAACCCGTCCCGACATTATACTCCACCATCGGGGCAAATTGACATTAGAACACAATCTGCTGGTAATCGAGCTGAAGATGCGCGCGACACCAGCGGATTGGAGGAAAGTAACGGAGTTTACCGCTGCACCGCACGACGACCGGAAATTCCAATATCAATACGGGCTTGCATTGTCATTCGAGCCGACATTAAAGCCCCTCTGGTATTCTAATGGAACGTATGAAACTGCCTAATTGTCTTTTGCAACTGATTCGTTTCACTGCCACCTGCTTTGTCTGCATTACGTTGTTTGGGTGCCAACAATCCGAACATCATATCCAAGTTCAGGTATTCCTCACAACGCAAGGGGGGAGTAGTATAAAGCTAGGGGCCGTACCAATCTGTGTTCTGGATGAGCCGACATTTCAAAAAGTACTCGGCGTATATAACCAGAATACCATGCCAGGCGGTCAACGCTACCAGATTGATGTGAACACAAAAGCCCAAATAGCCGATGCGCTTGCCAAACTAAAGGCCATCGAGAGCAAGTATGGTTCGGATGTCAATGCGTCACCACAATATCTAGGTGAAAAGCTCCAGTTGGTTGGACTGGTCATAGATTGGGCGAAAGAACGAAAAAGCAACTTCCACACTATTTTAGGAAACAAGTTTGAAGTGGGGCGCACGGATGCCGACGGCTGTTTAAATGTGACTTTCACCAAAACTGGCTTTTACTACGTATCCGCGAAAACTGAACGTCTTGTTTCCAACAACGCCAAGGAAACATATCTTTGGTTCGTGCGCGTTAATGCCGACGCAGATAGGAAAGTCCAATTAGACAATGACAATCTGTTTGATATTGACGTGGATGGGGTGCTAATGGGAATTGCACCGCCAATGAAGGTGCCTGATTATCCTGAATTACATTGAGTTTTCAAAAGGCATAAGGGGGTTAAGGATGACTAATGGTATATTCCTCTTGAAGCCCGGAATTGCGAATTACAATTGAGGCACCCTCGAAAGAGCCGATCAATTTCGGCAGACGGTCAAGCCAGAACTCGACGTTGCAGAACAGCTTGGCCGTGAAATCTTCCGACCACAGTTGGCTCTTGCGCAGGTATTTCCGCTTCTCCGGGGGCGTGTTCGCGACACGGTATCGCCGCATGACCCGCCGCAGCTTCACCGCTTCGCTGGCGGTCACTTCCCGATCTTCCCGTTTCCCAAGGGGCAGGTGTTCCCGGCCAATGACGCCCCAGTACCGGCCAGGCTTTTGTTCCAACACCGGCATTTCCTCTTTCTTTGCCATGTAACGCTTGCCCGCGTAGGCAAACGCCCCTTTGATGGTCCTGAGACGCTCCACACGAGTCCCGGCCAGGTAGTGGGCGAAATCCCCGCTTCCCACCACGCCAAACCAATTGCGGGACGCCCAGCACTTTAACGAATCCGCCCCATAGACTTCACCATTCGGGAATTCCCCGCCGTCCGGCAGTTCGGCCCAAACACTCATCACCGTGGTCTGTCTTGAGCCGTTCAGCTCAATCTCCTCTTTCCAGTGTTCGCCGCCCTCGTGAACACGCACCCGGCGCAAGCTCGCGAATTCCCCGCGCTCCTCTTTGAAACGAAACCGCCAGGGGACGCCGAAAACAAGCAGGTGGTAATGCGGCGCGATCTTGCCCTTGTTCTTGCCCGATTGTCGCTCTTTGAATTCCAGCTTCCAGATAATCGCCGCTCCCGGCCAACGCCGTTGCATTCGGTCACAGAACGATTCCAAATGGCCTTTGTAATCCTCCCGGTAGAGAGGGAAGTTGTCCGGGTAGGTGAGAGTGAAGGCCAAAGGCACCGCCGCCTGTTCCACTTTCGCCAGCAATTCCAGCATCCGCCGACGCGACGCCGGGGTGAACTCGACAATTTCACCACGCGGGCCGCAACCGCTCGTGTTTCCCGCCGCCACATCCCCACGAAGCCGCACTTGAATCAGGCTGGCCCCACGGTAACAGGTAACGTTTCCCCTTCGTTGTCGCGCCGGAATATGCGCTTTAGACAAGCCCAGCGGAGGCGGGGGGCGGCGCTGGGCGCCACCCCGCCGCCTCTCGCTGTCGCCAGCCTGCCCGCCGTAGCCTTGGCGAAGGTGGGTTGTCACCGCGTACGGCCGCAGAACCGGCGAGCAGTGGTGCTCGCTGTCCGGTTCTGCTCGTTCTACTTCGCCGGGGGAAGGTTGTAGTGTCGGCGCTGTGCGCCGATTTCGAGCCACAGGCTCGACTCTGCAAATGAGGGGAGGACTCACTGGCCCCCCTTGTTCGTTGCCGAGTTGGCAATGGCCAGAATTGCCTGCCCGCTATTGACATCATCCCCAGGACACGCGAGATTTAGGCGGTTACGCGGTATCGAAAAGAAAATGGAAATTACATTGCCATTGGAGAAAATGACCATCGCCGAGAAACTTCGGGTGATGGAGACGCTCTGGCGCGACTTGACGCGTGATGAGGAGCAGCTTGAATCTCCCAAATGGCATGGCGAGGTTCTCCGCGAGAGGGCCGCGCGAGTGGAGCAGGGCAAGGAATCCTTCATGGACTGGGAGACAGCGAAAACGCAGCTCCGCAATCGGGTGAAATGAGTATCCTTATTCTGCCGTCGGCACGGGATGATCTCTCCGACGGGTTCGAGTTTTATGAACGGCAGGAGGCAGGGTTGGGAGATTATTTTCAGGAATCGTTGTTTTCGGACATTGAATCGCTTCGCCTTTACGCGGGAATTCATTCCAAGCAGTTTGGTTACCATCGGCTGCTGTCCAAGCGTTTCCCCTACGCCGTCTATTACGATCAGCAAGGCATGACGGCCCGATTATGGGCTGTCCTGGACTGCCGGAGTGATCCGAATGCAATTCGTGAAAAGCTGGCGGGCCTTGGTCACTGACCTTCCTTGTCTGTCGCCGAGCCGACAATGGCAAGGATTGCGGCCTTGAGTGGAGCGGAAAGCCTACCCCATGCCGCGACTACTTGCGCCAGGTCGTGACCGAGCGTGACTGGCCTTTGTGAGGCTATTTGTGAGGGCACACCACCTAAACCATTGATAATCAATGATTCGCGGCGGGTTCGAGCCCCGCCACCAAGACAGAGGCGTTGCCCTTTCTTCCCCTTCTGAGCTGACTTTCCGGCGCTTTTCCGGTTTGATGCCTGGCAATTTATGACGCCTTCTGCTCGTCTTCTGATACCGAAATAGCAGAGAGAGACAGGATGACAGGATTTACAGGATGAAACCTGGATGGCCCTGTTCCAGTTTGTCTTTTCTGAATCCTGTTCATCCTGTTCATCCTGTCAATTCCATTCGTGGCAGGTTCGAGCCGTACCACCAAGACAGAGCCGTTGCTGTTTCTTCCACTTCGGAGCTGACTTTCCGGCGCTTTTCCTGTTGGATGGCTGGCAATTTGGAATGGCTGGATTAACCGTGTGGGGGTTTTATCCCCTCTTGTTCACGTCCCTCTCGTTGGCCATTTGGGTGGCAAAGCGCAGGAGCGCGCGGCTGCAATCCTCGCGCGGCACGACAGCCTCGATCAGATACATCTGACTCTCATCGGCAAACGCCTTTTTCAGCACGGCCTCCAGCCCCCCTTTGGTCGCGACCCGCGCGGCTTTGCCGTAACCGAGCACGCCGCAGATTTTGGTGTATTTCCACCGATGAATGTTGTTGAACTTTCCGTCAATAATATGGCGCTGCGTGCCGTACCCGTCGTTATTGATGATGCAGACAATCGGCTTGAATCCCTCCTTGGCGGCGGTGGACAGTTCCAGGCCCGTCATCTGGAAGGCGCCGTCGCCCACGATGGCAATGGCGCGCCCGCTCGGGTCCGCCGCCATGGCCCCGATGGCCGCCGGGATGCCAAAACCCATGGAGAGGTAGTAGGCGTCCGCCAGGAAGTTGTTGCGCATGGAGGTGCGCAGCCCGATGGCCCCGATCAGGGCGTCGCCCGTGTCGCACACCACGGTGCTCCCTTCTTTCATGGTCAGCCCGACGATGCGGAAAAAAGTTTCAACATCGAGCGGCTCGGCGCGTTCTTTGACGGTCAAGGGCTTGAGCCGGACCGCCGGATTGGGATTCTTCAGCGGCGCCTTGGGTCGAATCGGCGCGTCCCGCAACCCCTCCAGAAACTCCTTGAAGATAATGTGGTCGTAGCCGTGCAGCCCGACGCGGGTTTTCTCGGTGGTGGCCAGAATGCAGTTCTTGCGATCCAGCTTGGCGGTGTTTTGCCCCAGGAAAACGTCGGAGATGAACGCGCCCAGCAGAATCGCGCAGTCGCTGGTTTCGACATAGTTCTGGCAGGCCGGCTCGGACAGTCCGCCGCTATAAACGCCGATGTAATTGGGATGGGTCTCGCTGATCACGCTTTTGGAAAGAAGGGTCGCGGCAATGGCGATGTGGAATTTTTCCGCCATCGCCACCGCCAGGTCGGTCAGGCCATGACGGTGCAGTTCAACGTCCGCCACGATCACCGGCTGGCGGGCGCGGCCGATCATCTCGGCCGCCTCCTTCAGGCAGGCTTCCAGATTCTCCGGGTCGCTGACGGGCCAGGGTGATTTACGGGGGTGGGGCAGCTTGATCGGCTGGTCCACAATATCGTAGGGAATTTCGACATAGCCCGGACGGCACTGGGCCTGCACTTCCTGGACGACCCGCATGATTTCGGAGGCGGCCGTGGCCGGGTCCAAAAGCACGGCGGTGGCGCAGGTGACTTCCTCGAAGATGCGCCGCTGGGTGTCGAAGGTGCGCACCTTATGATGGAGCAGCGGATCGAGCCTGCGGTCATTGGTGCCCGGCCCGCCGGAGATCACCAGCACCCGGCTCTTTTCCGCATACGCGCAGGCCACCGGATTGACCATGTTAAGCCCGCCGACGCAGTAGGTGACGCAGGCCACGCCCAGCCCCTTCATGCGCGCATAGCCGTCGGCGGCAAAGCCGACGGAGGGCTCATGCGTCATGGTGATGAGTTTGATCTTCGAGCGGTCGAGCCAGCGGAAGATGGGCAGGGCGAAATCGCCCGGCAGCCCGAAGGCGTGCGTCACGCCCTTGTCGTGGAGGTAATCGAACAGG
This sequence comes from Verrucomicrobiota bacterium, assembly GCA_049513975.1. Taxonomy (GTDB): domain Bacteria; phylum Verrucomicrobiota; class Verrucomicrobiia; order Limisphaerales; family Palsa-1400; genus JBEKOF01. The sequence continues at coordinate 25,545 of JBEKVM010000026.1, forward strand.
AACTGGCCCACAGTCGGAATGGCCATATCATCATGTTTAGTTGATTAAATGGTTATTTTGAATCTTCCATCAGGCTTTCAATCGGCGAGTAGTCGTCAGTGAGTATTTTGGCGTTGGCGGCGCTGGGCGGGGGGCGGTTGACGAAGTTTCTCATTCGGGCCGCGAAGGTGGGCAGCGTCACGACCCCGGAACGGATGCGGGCGTTGCCCTCTTGCTGCACTTGGGACCAGGTGACAGCGTCCGCGGACTTCGTGGCGATGAAAACGACGTTCTGACTTTCCTCGGCGGGGAAGAGATAGACCTGGGGAAAAACCTCATGCATGGTCTTAAACAAGGCGGCGACGAGATTTTCGCGCGAGCCGGTGACTTGGCCGATGACGTTGTAGCCGAGCACGCCGTTGGTGGTCAGGTGCTCGCTGGCCATGGTGAAGAATTCCTTGGTCGTCAGTTGCGGCGGCAGGGAGGAGCCGTAACGGGTCGTGGAGTAGGCGTCCATCAGGATCACGTCATAGGTGTTGGTCGTGCGCCGCAGGAATTGGCGGGCGTCGTTGGTATGAATCCGCAGGGTGGGACTGTTGGTTACATGGAAGTATTTTTCGGCGACCTCCACCACGGCCGGGTCAATTTCCACCGTGTCCACCATCACGTTGGTGAAGTAGTGCTGGTAGGCGCGTTGGGTGCTGCCGCCGCCCAGCCCCGCCATCAGGACATGCTTGATGTCTGGATTCCAAATGAACGGCATCTGAAAAAACTCGGTATATTCGAAATGTCCGGTCAACGAGTCTTCCAGGGACATTTTGGTTTCCCACGAACCGTTGAAGCTTAGGGTGCGAATGCCTTCCTCGTCATAGACCTGGATGTGATGGTATTGGGAGATGCGCTCGAAGACTACCTGCTTGCCCGGTTGCGCCCGGCCGCTCCAGGCGCAGAGCAAGACGGCCAGAGACAGGAGCCACCGGGCCGGGATTGGGGAGCGGCTGGTTGATGTAGGTTGGTTTATGCGATTCATTTTAACAAAGTTCCTCTCATGGGGAATGACGCGGATTGCAGGTTGAAAGTTACGGCGATCCATCTGCGGTTTGTTGGTCTATCCATCGAGTTCAGCCGGCCTGAGCCATCTGTCCATCGCCAGGCTTAACCCGGCGAGAAACAGCGTCACCAAACCCGTCGCTTGGAAGATGGTCGTTACGGAGAGATAATCAATGAAAATATAGCCGGAAACAAAAACGCCGGCGATGCTGCCGACCGTGCTGGCGGCGTAAATCAAGCCGCTGATCGTCCCCACGCGGTCCAAGCGGCGCGCCGCCACGCGGACCATGTAGGGGGAAATAACGGCCAGCACGAAGCACGGCAGAAAAAACACGACGGCGCTGCCCAGCACCGGGTCCAACTTCACCCAGATGGGAGGGATGTCCTGCTCCATGGGATGGCGCATGACGATGGCCTCCAGCAGCGGTGGGGTAAACTTGGGAATAAAATAGATGAACAATCCCGCCACGGCCATGGGGACGGCCAGGAACCCGGCGCGTTGAAAGCGGTCGGCCAGCGCGCCGCCGATGGCGTAGCCCAGGGCCAGGGCGATGAGAATGACGCCAATCTGGCTGATCCAGACATAGAATGAGCCGCCAAAATCCTTGGCCAGATAGCGCGTGCCGATGACCTCCAGCACCATGACGGCGAATCCACCGAGGAAAACGAAGAGGGCGGTGGCGATTTTTAGCATGGCAGACAATGGTGAACAGTGAGATTTCTGAATTGAATGTTCCGCGCGAGGCGTCCTCAACCTGCCAGGATTTCCAAGCTGAGAATTTCGCCGGGTTCGCATTCGGCGACGATTTCGAAGGGACGGCAACAGATTTCGCAGTCGGTGGTGAAGCGTTGCGCGGGGACGCCGGTGTCAATCATTAAATCGAAACGTCGTCCGCAATAAGGGCATTGGATGGATTCAGGGACTTCCATGTGGCCAGCGTAGCCGGATGGCGGAAAAAAGGCACGCAAAGAAATTGTTGTTCGAAGGGACAAAGGGACGGGGAACCCTGGTCTGAGGCTTTAAAACCCCAACATTCTACCGACTTCATGACAGACAGGGATACGGATGAGAAGCCGGAAAAATGTGGAGTCCCCCTGGCCGCCGCCGCATTTTTGAGCGCCAACTGAAATAACAGGGCCAAACTCCAGTCCCCGCTTCGTGGGGCGAGGGGTTGGCAAATCGCGCGGGGATGGCATCAGGAAGCGCCCCCCGGCGGGCGGGGGCCGGTTGAGCACTCGCCGGCAGCGTGGGTTGAAAATTATTCTTCGTTTCCTTTGTTTGGTTCTGTAAGACTCTCCGGTGCATCCGCTTTACCAGCAGGCCGATCAATCAAGGCATGCCGCCATTGATTTGGAAGAATACAATATAACCGTTAAACCCCTGGCATGAACTCCAACGACTCCAAACCTCGCATCGCATTTCTCGGCCTTGGACTGATGGGCGCCGGCATGGCTCGACGCCTGCTCGGCGCCGGCTTTCCGCTCACGGTTTTTAACCGCGCCCACGCCAAAACGGCGCCCTTCGCCGCCGAAGGCGCGCGCGCGGCCGCCACCCCGCGCGAAGCCTCGGCCAACGCCGCCATCATCCTCAGCATGGTGGCTGACGACAACGCTTCGCGCGCGCTTTGGCTGGGCGAAAATGGCGCGCTCGCCTCTGCCATCCCCGGCGCGGTTCTCATTGAATGCAGCACGCTGACGGTCGCCTGGATTCAGGAAATTTCCGCCAGGGCCGCGGCGCGCGGCTGCGAAATGCTGGACGCCCCCGTGACGGGCAGCAAACCGCAGGCCGCCTCCGGCGAACTGGTATTCCTCGTGGGCGGCGCCGCCTCCACTCTTGAAAAAGCCCGCCCCGCCCTTTCTGTGATGGGCCGCGCCGTGGTTCATGTTGGCCCCGCCGGCAGCGGCGCGCTCCTGAAAATCATCAATAACTTCCTCTGCGGCGTCCAGGCCGCGTCGCTGGCCGAGGCGCTGGGCCTGATGGAGCGAGGCGGGCTGGATCGCGGCAAAGCACTGGAAGTTCTCACCGCCGGCGCTCCCGGCAGTCCGCTGCTCAAGATCTTTTCCGCCCGGATGACCGCACGCGACTACACCCCGTTGTTTAAACTGCGCCTCATGGCCAAAGACCTTGGCTACGCCCGCCAGGAAGCCGCCCGCCTCAAAATGGATTTGGCCACCGCCGCCGCCGCCTTGAGCCTCTATGAAAAATCCCTCGCCGCCGGCAACGGAGACAAGGATGTCTCCGCCGTCGTCGAGCAATTCCGTCAAAGTTGAGGCTTGAGGAGGGTTGTCCCGATCCAGGGTTTCACAAGGTCACCTTGACCGTTTCGGCCGCATGGAGAATGTCGAGATAGTGGAGGCTTTTTGGAATCTGCTGCCCGGCCAAACTTGACTCGTCTTCGATGAAGTGCCACTGCACGCCGGCCTTTTTCGCGGCGCGGAAAAGGGGCGGAAAATCAATCTTGCCCTCGCCCAGGGGCACCGAGTTGTTGACGTCGGACTGGCCGGTGAACAGGCCGGTCGGAGTGCCGTCCTTCATCCCTTTGAGGTGCGTTGCCCACCAGCGTCCGGGATATTTCTGGAATAGTTTGACAGGGTCCTGACCGGCGTGAACCACCCAGAACACATCCATTTCAAAGCTGACGAACTCCGGTTTGGTTTGCGTCATCATCAAATCGAAAAGCGTTCCGTCTCCGTGCGTCTGGAATTCGTATCCGTGGGTGTGGCTGAAGAAATGCAAACCCTGCCCGGCCAGGGTCATGCCGGCCTGGTTGAATACCGCAATCGCCTCCCGGCAGGTCTTCTCATCGAAAGGGCCGTTGTGCCCGATCCAGGCGCAGCCAACGTATTGCAAGCCCAGGGTTTTAGACTCGCGCGCGATACCGGCCAGGTCGTCGCGGAAACGCTCATAAGGATAATGCGCGCCGATGGCCTGAAGCCCGTGCGCGTCCAGTTGCGTCTTGAAGGCTTCGGTGCTCAGGCCGTAGGTTCCGGCCAGCTCCACATATTTGAATCCAAAGCGGCGCACCTGTTCCAGCGTGCCCGGAACATCTTTGGCGAACTGATCGCGCAGGCTGTAGAGTTGCAAGCCGAGCGGCCCCTCCAAGGTCGGCACATTTCCCGGCGAAGGAGGGCCGGCACAACCCGCGATGCTCAAACCGAGAACCACAGGCATCATGCTGGCCAACCAAGCGGAGGCGACACTTTTCACGCGAAGACTGTAGCCAATCGGCCGTGGCAATCAACCTCATAATTGAGCACGATTTGAATTCCTCGCCCCCGCGGGGAGGGACGCCAAAAACGCCCCGATTGGTTGGGCAATTCCACCGCGTTACCCTTGGCCTTTGCCAAGGCGGCCAAATAGAATGATGAAACGGGAAGGGGTTCCGCCAACGCCGCGTCAACTCCGCGCCGCGGGCGGCAGGTCTGGCGTGCGGGCCATCTGCACGCCGGGAGCCGGGAGGGCGGCGGCGGGCAGGGAGCGCGCGGCGGTGACTTTGCCCTGCGCCGGCAGGCCCGGCCTGGAATTCCAGGCGAAAGGCGGCGATTCGCCGGGATAAAAGTCGGGCGATGCGGGCCCGTAAGAGTCACTCATGCATCCGCCGGTCAGGATGGTTAGAAAGGTGCCGATCAGCAAGGAGGTTGTTTTCATAGTTGCTCAACTCTCAGTTTTTGGCATGTCTGCGCTAACATGCAACCCGCCCTCATGCACACAAGGTTGCTTGCCGGTCGCTGGCCTCAACCAAGGCGCTGCTTGGGTTGAAGAAGGGATGGGCGCTGTGACTTTCGCTCGCCCATTGCCTTAAAGCGACCGGCTGTATTTAATTTGACGCTGCGCTACGCATTAGTATTCACCCGATGGCAAAAAAATCAAGGGGATTGTGGCAAGCAATCCCATCTCAGCGCCGGCCTATCAACTTGACAATCGCGGCCGCGGCGCGGCGGGCGGCGCCGGGACCGCCCAGGGACTGAATGATGAGGTCCAGTTTTGCGCGGATTTCACGGCGCCGCGCCGGGTTGTCCAGCAAGGGCAAAGCCGCGGCCGCGATGTTCCCGGCCGTGGCCCGGCCTTGAATGAATTCGGGGTAGATGGCTTCGCCGGCCAGCAGATTGGGCATGGACAGGTATTTCACGTTGACCAGGCGCCGCCCGCCCAGATAGGTGATCCAGTCCGTCTTGTAGATCGCCACCGCCGGGACGCCGAAATAAGCGCATTCCAGGGTGATGGTCCCGGTCTTGGTGATGGCCAGGGTGGCGGAAGAGAGCGCCTGGGCCAGGCCGCCGACTTGCAGGTCAATCGCCGGCCGGCCGGCGGGTAAAAGAAACCGGGCCATTGCCGCGAGCGTTTGGTCCGGAACCACCATTTTGAACTGCGCCGGCTGCCTGGCCGCGATCAAGCCCGCCGCTTGCCGCATCACCGGCACATGCCGTTGCAATTCTCCCCGGCGGCTGCCCGGCAGGAGAAGTATGACAGGGCGTCGGGAATCCTGGCCGGCGGGAACTTCCGCCGGGCGACGGACCGGGTGGCGGTCGAAAATGGGGTGGCCGACAAACTCCACCGGCAACTGAGGCACAGTGCGGGCGAACCATTTCTTCTCGAACGGAAACAGGGAGAGAACCAAGTCGTAGTTTCGGGCCATCGTTTTCGCCCGGCCGGGTCGCGAGGCCCAGACCTGGGGCGAAATAAATTGCACAATCTTCGGCTGCCAGTTGAAAAAGCGGCCTGTATGGGCGCGGACATAATCCTTGATGGCGCGGGCGAGGCGCAGATTGAAGCCGCCAAAGTCAACGAGAATAATCAATTCAGGCTGGCGTGCGACAGCCAGACGGAGCATTTGATTCATCCGGCGCCGAAGCATGGGCAGCTTCTTGATCAAGCCACCCAGCCCGATGACGGCATGCGCCGTCAAATCGCCGGCCAGGTCCACGCCCGCCGCCGCCATTTTAGGGCCGCCCGCGCCAAAGAAGGCGGGCGCCAGCGGAGTGGTCAGCGGTTGAGCGTCGTTGGTGATTTGAAATTGGGCGGCCGGCACCGCCACGGCGAGTTCCCGGACGAGGTCGGCGGCGTTGGCGTCCCCGCTGGGGTCGCCCGCGACGAGCATGATGCCGGTGCGGTTCATGGCTATAGTTCCGCTTTAACACTGCGCAGAAACTCGGCGGCTTTGAAAGGAAGGAGGGGCACCACCACACCGGTCAGGAAATTGGCGATCCATCCCAAGTATTGCATCGCCGGCGGCGGAATAAAATCTACCCAGTCTCCATCTTCCAGATGGAAAAAACAAACGGGGACCGGAAAACCGATGACGCGCATCCTGGCTCCCCAATGATACTCGACGAAAAGCGCGAGCCAAACCCCCAGCGCGACGCCAATGCCGGCGGCTCCGGCCAACTTCGGCCAGGCGCGCGCTTGGGACCAGATTTTGAATTGTTTTTTCCCCGTCGTGGCCAACAGCCAGACATCAAACGCGAAGACCGGAACGATAATAATGAGGCCGCCCATGGGAATTATGGGATTACGGTTTGTGGTGACACTTCGCGGGCGTTTAGTAAAGAGGTGCTCGCACGATTTTCTTTCATGTCGTGGCGTGGCCGGACTGGATCTGGCGGGTGATTTCCAAGGCCAGATCGAGGGCGCGCTTGGCGGTGGCACCGCTGACTTTCGGGGTCAGATGCGATTGAATGCAACGGATGAAATCCTGCAGTTCGAGCTTGAGAGGCTCGTCTTTTTCGATGGGCACCGGTTCGCGCACGATTTTTCTGCCGGCGAATTGGCTGACGATGGCGGAGTCTTTGGCGCGGAGAAGTTTTTTCAAAAGGGAGGACTCCTCCTCGCCTTCGCGGGCGACGCGGTAAATAAAGCCTTCCTGCGCCCGGTAATCCAGCGAGATGCAGCTGGTGGCGGCGTCGGCGCTGAAAACGCGGATTTTGCGCATGCGTTCGGGGCTGACGCGGCTGGCGGTGAGGTTGGCCACGCAGCCGTTGGCAAAGCGCAGCCGGGCGTTGGCGATATCCTCCGTCTGGCTCAAGACGGGAATGCCGACGGCGTCCACGCTGGCGACGGGGGAGCGGACCAAGGCGAGAACCACATCCAAATCGTGGATCATCAAGTCGAGCACGACGCCGATGTCCATGCTGCGGGCCGGGTAGGGGGAAAGGCGGTGGACTTCAATAAAGCGGGGATCGGTGGCCACTGCTTCCAGGTAATGGAGGACGGGATTGTAGCGCTCGACATGGCCGACCTGGAGAACGACATTTTTTTCCGCGGCCCGCTGCACCAGGAGGGCGGCCTGGGCGGCGTTGTCGGTCATCGGTTTTTCCACCAGGACATGTTTGCCGGCGGCCAGGAGGGTGTCGGCCAGTTGGAAATGGGTGCTGGTGGGGGTGACGACGCTAAAAGCGGCCGCGCCGGCCACGGCTTGGCCGAGGGTGGCAAAAACCGGCACGCCATATTTTTCGGCGATTTTGGCGGCATTTTGATGGGCGGAATCATGCACGCCGGCAAACTCAATCAGCCCGGCGGCGGCGAGGTTGGCGTAGATGCGGGCATGTTCCTTGCCCAGCGAACCGACGCCGAGCACGGCCACTTTAAGCTTGGTTGACATGGGGAGAGACTGAACTGAAACCGGCGGAATGGCAATTGATGACTGCGAACCGGGGAAGCGCCGCTGGAGGCCGGGTCTTCACCGGCCATTGACGGTGTTGGGATAGCACCAGAGGCGGTTTTTATTGGTGGAGTAAACGTCCTGATACCAAAGGTTGGTTTTGACGTAACTGACCGAAGTGTCGAACAAGGCTTGAACGCCGCCCGCCAGGTGGCGGCCGCTGACGCCTTCGGATGGAAAGTTGGCGCCATCGTTGAAAAACTGCGGTTCATTCTCGTCGGTTTCCCAGAAGGCGCAGGCTTCCGGGTCCATGGCCGCCATCTTGACGGGGGGATAAATCATGGCCATATAATCAACGACCCCGCCGTTCATGGCATAACTGGAAATCTGTTGCGGGCGGGTCTCCACCTGCTGGTCCCTGATGGAAAGGACGGGAAGAGACGGATTATCCATCGGGCAAAAATAGACTTTGGCGATGCGCAGGGTGTTCCACAACAATCCGGTTTGGACGACAAATCTGGCGGCGTTGTCGGGGGCGTTCAAATTCACGGCGTAGAGCCAGCCGGTGTTGGTGCCCTGGGCGCCGGCCCAACCGCCGTTGTCCCAATTGGGCGGGGGCAAGACATCGTTGTTGTCGGCGCAGTAGAGGTGGACCGCAACCATAAGTTGGTGGAGGTTATCCATGTCGGTGGCTTTGCCCGCGTGACTCTTGGCCTTGCCCAAGGCGGGCAGCAAAAGCGCGGCGAGAATCGCGATGATGGCCACAACGACGAGCAATTCAATCAAAGTGAAGCCGACGCCCCGCGCGCGATGGTTCCAATTTAGGTCGGGAGCGGGTGTGGGCATGGGGAAAGGGTCGTTCATGTTATTCGATCCCTTTTCGAGCAGGTTGAAAATCTGGCTCCGTTTCCATCGGCGGGAAAGATACTATCTGAAACGCCCGCTTTTGTCCAGACCGTTTTGCGGCTGGCGGGAGGCGTGATTTTTGACTTTATAGTTTGAAGCGGGTGGGCAATCTTCTGGCTGGATTGCGTTTGGAAGTTAAAGGCCTTGTTTTTTTGGAGTTGCTTGCAAATCGGCGCTTACAGTCTGGCCATTTTTATTTCGTACTTGATCGGCTCGCTGCCCACCGGGTATGTGGCGGGGATGGCGCGCGGGATAGACATTCGCGCGGCGGGCAGCGGGAATATCGGGGCGACGAATGTGTTCCGGGTGCTGGGAAAAGCCGCCGGCATCTCGGTGCTGGCGGTGGATGGAGTCAAAGGTTTCGCGGCGGCCCGGTGGGTTCCGCTGCTGGCGGGGAAATGTTTTGCCGGGGCGTCGGCGGAAAATCTGGCGCTGGCGGCGGGGGCGGCGGCGGTGTTGGGCCATGTCTATACGTGCTGGCTTGGGTTTAAAGGGGGCAAGGGGATCGCAACTTCGGCGGGGGTGGGTTTTGCGTGGGCGCCGGAGGCTTGCGCGGTGACGCTGGCGATATGGGGGATTGTTTTTGTATGCAGCCGATATGTGTCGGTGGCTTCGATTGCGGCGGCGGTGGTTTTGCCGGTGGCGGTGTGGTGTTTTGATTACGGGGCGAAAATGACCTTGGTGATGACAGCACTGGCCGTCCTGGCGATCTATAAACACAAGGCCAATATGCGACGCCTGCTGGACGGAACGGAAAACCGCGCCGGCGCCAAAAAACACCAGGCATCGCCATGAAAGTAACGGTCATCGGAGCCGGGGCCTGGGGAAGCGCTTTGGCCGACCTGCTTTGCCAAAACGGCAACGAGGTCACGCTTTGGGGACATGAGCCGGACCTTCTGCGGGAGGTGCAACGCGCGGGTTGCAATGAGGTTTTTTTGCCGGGCATCCGGTTGTCGCCGCAGTTGCGCTGCGAGCCGGACCTGGAGGAGGCGGCGGCGGGAAGGGAGTGCGTTGTGGTGGCTGTGCCCTCGAGATTCTTGCGCGAAGTCACCGCGCGGCTTCCCCGGTTCCGGGGAATTGCGGTGAGCGTGACCAAGGGGATTGAGGATGAAACGGGGCTGACGATGTCGGGCATTTTGCGGGCGACCATGCCGGAGGCGGCGGCTGGGGCGTTGTCGGGGCCGAGTTTTGCGCTGGAGGTGGCGCGGGGAATTCCCGGAGCCATTGTGGCCGCGCACCCGGACCCGGCGATCGCCAAAAAAATCCAGCTTCTTTTTCATCGTCCGACTTTCCGGGTTTATACGAGCAGCGATGTGCTGGGGGTGGAGTTGGGGGGCGCGTTGAAGAACGTGGTGGCGATCGCGGCCGGGGTGGGGGACGGACTGGGCTTCGGGGACAATACGAAAGCGGCGCTGATCACGCGGGCCATGGCGGAAATCCGGCGGTTGGGCGTGGCCTGCGGGGCCAGCGCGGAAACCTTTTCGGGATTGAGCGGGCTGGGGGATTTGACCGTCACCTGCTTTTCGCGCTTGAGCCGGAACCGCCGTTTTGGCGAACGGGTGGGGCGCGGGGAAAAGGTGGAGGACATCGTGGCCGGGGCGGTGGCGGTGGCGGAAGGTTATCCGACGGCGCGCTCGGCGCATCATTTGGCGGGCCGGCTGGGGATCGAGACGCCCATTGTGCGGGAAGTCTTTGCCATGCTTTATGAACACAAGAATGTCCGGCAGGCGGTGCAATCGCTGATGAGCCGGGACATGAAGCAGGAGGATTGAAGAATGGCGGATCGGGCAAAAAAGTTTCCGGGGGGAGATGCCTGCGGCGTCTTTTGCCTGCACCGCCGCAAACATGACAGATGGGTGCGGCCGGCAAGGGGCACGACCCGGTTTTCAAATTCTTTCGGTCGGGCCGCGATCCAGTTCTCTTTGCGCTTCCCGCAAGGCGTCGAGCATTTCGGCGGCGCTGGCGTAACGCTGGCCGGCGGCGGGGTGGCAGGCTTTGCAGATGATGTCGTTCAGCCGCATGAATTCAGGTTGGCCGGCCAGCGTGGTGGAAAGTTCCGAGAAGGAGTGCGGGTCTTTGCCCGTGCTGATGACGTAGAGAACCTTGCCCAGGGCATAAAGGTCCGCAGACGGCGTGCCCGGCGGTTCGGGGTGCGGCGGCATGTAGGACGCCGTGCCCACCCAAGTGGCGTCCTCGCTGGCATTCCGGACCAGGCCGACGTCCGCCAGCTTGGGCTCCCCGTTGACGAAAAGGATGTTGGAGGGCTTGATGTCGCGATGCACCAGGCCGTTTTCATGGAGAAAACCCAGCGGCTTCAACAGTGCCATGGCAATGCGAATACATTCGCGCACGGGTAATCGCCGGCCTTCCGACTGGGGGCAAACGCGCGCCAGATCGCGCGGCTGGTAGGGCTGGCCTTTCTGCTCCCAGTCCGGGGCGAGCGGGTCGCCCAGTTCCATGACGTAGTAGAAGTAGGCTTGAGGGTTGTTGCGGTTGACGTGGTCTATGTGGAGCAGGCCGAGATGGAGGTTGGAAACGGGCTTGTAGCTCTTAATACCGCGGAACTCGCGCTCGTAGGAGGCACTGTCCTGGAATTTGGCTTGTTCGACTTCCTTGAGCGCCTGCAATTGTCCGGTGGCATCACGCACCAGCCAGACTTTGCCGTAGGCGCCTTCGCCAAAGGGTTGGCCCACCGTGGCGTAGCCGGGGAACCGCTCGTGGACAAGCACGGCCGGCCGGCTCGCGGCAACCCAGGTCCAGGCCAGCGCGCAGGGCACCTGACCGCCCGCGATCACCAGCCAGGGAAACCAGTAATTGCTGAAATAACTCCACGAAACGAACGCCAGCATCACGGCCAGGGAAATCCCCGCCGCCGCCAGGACGCACGTCCGCGGTTTGAATTGGACAAGGCCGCCGCCGATCAAAATCCCCGTGAGCGCAAGCAGAGAGGCCTCGAGCCACGCTGGGGGCCGTCGCAGCCAGTCGCCGTTGACCAGGTTCAAGAAAGTCGTGGCCAGGATTTCCACGCCGCCCACGTCGTCACCGTACGGCGTGCGGAACGTGTCCGGCCGGAGAGAATTGGTGTCGCTTAAATCCGGCTGGTTGCCGATGAAAACAATTTTGCCGCGAAAGGAGTCCGGCGCATTGGATAAGGCCCGATCATAGCTGAATGTTTCCCAGCCGCCGTGGGCGCCGTAGTAGCGCAACCATTGCTCCTGCGGTTGTTGTTCCTGCGGCAGTTTCTCCGGTGGGGCGCCGGCCAGACGTGCCGCCGTCCACGGCAGGCTTGGAAAACCGCCCTGAGGCGCGGGAAACGGCCAGTGCCGCCGAACTGTTCTTTCCGACGTGTTCACCATGCCCACGCCCCAGTTCGTGGCGGCGTCCAAAAAGAGCTTGTGCGGCAAAGCGACCGCCGCGGCTTCCGTCCCGGGAATTTTCGGCGCTTGGACCACGGCCATCAGGACCACGTTGCCGTGCCGCCGCATGGCGGCGGCCAGCATGGTGTCGGTTGGCGTGTCGCGCGTTTCTTCGAAGAAGACATCGAACACCGCCAGCGGGCAGGCGGCGTCGGTGAGCCGGTTCAACAACTGCGCGTGCAGGGCGCGATCCCAATTGGCGCGGGTCTGGCCCAGCGCGTGGCAGGCGGCGTTGTCCATCTGGATGAGCACCACCTCATGGCCGGCCGCCCGGTGTCCGAAGCGGAACAGCCAGTCGTAGCTGGTGTTGACCCAGGGCTGACCGAGGGGCGCTCCCCAAAGCAGCAGGCCGCAGAGCATCGCCAGCGCCGCGCCAGTCAGAACGGTCTTTGTCAAAAATCTTCGGATGGCGGACTGGTCTTTCACAACCTGGCTGGAAACCAACACCGGGGCCAAACGGATGCGCCTGTTCCGGCCCGGCAAAACGTTCTGTTGAGAATTGAACCCATTCGGTTGTGGAGTTTACCGGGAATCAGGCCGGAGAACAGTGTTTTTAGATGTTCTTTTCCACTTTACAGGCCCGCCTTCTGGTGAGAGAAGTTGATGGAGAAGATCCCCGGCCGTGCGGCCGCCGTTTGTTTCTGAAAGGGGTTGCGGCAGGGGAGCCGGAAAACACAACAAAATACGAAAGGAAAAAATGAGCACCATCCAAACCCCCATCCAGCCGTTGCCAACGCCGAGCAGTCCCCAAAAAAGCAATTGCGGAGGCACTTTTTGCTCGTGGCTGAATTTCTACAACGGGGGCGCAGGCTATTGTGTGAATGGAGGCAAGAATTACATTACGGTGTATGCCAATGGCAAGCCCGTGGCGGCCTCGGCCTATTTTGCGGTGGTTATTGACATGCATAGTCCGGCGCAGCCTATGTGTGTGACCAATGATAATGGCCAGATGTGTTTTACTGGCACGGCCGCGCACTCCTATTTGTTCACCGTTTGTTTCAGATGTCCCAGCCCCCCCGCCAAAACCCCGGTTTATATGACCATTTCACCCACGCCGTAAGGGTTCTGTGCGGACCGGCTAAAAATTGAGCTGCAAGCGCGAGGCAAAGGTGCGCTGGCGCGGCAGATCGGGATACAAGTTAATGGGAAAAAGGTTGTAATTCCGTCCGGTAATGTTCAACACGCCGAGCGAGATTTCAAGGCGCCGGCGCGGGGAACGATAACCCGCCTGGGCATTGGCCTGCCAGAATTGGTCTCCCGGCACCGAGGACAAATCCGCCCGCAGCTCCTGCGCCCACCATTGTCCCTCCACGCTGACAAAAAAGCCGGACGGATGCTGGAACAATCCTTCCAGGCTGACCAAGTGCAACCGGCCGCACAGGTTCGATCGGGTATTGCCCAGGCTCCGGTCCACCTGCGGAAATGCCGTGGACAATTGCGCGTCCGCCAGCCGGTAGCGCGCGCCCAGGCTGAAATAATCCCCGAGCAATTGATGCACCGAAAAATCCACCGAGCATTCGTGAAACTTCAGTTGTTCGGACAGTTGAATGGCCGGTCCTTCACCGGTGTTGAGCGAGCGGGAAAAAGCTCCCACCGACTGGTCGTCCGTTGAGTGAAGCCACTCCGCCGACAACGCCACGTAGGTGCGGGAGACAAACCGGTGCTCGAGGGAAAGATCGCCTGTTTCGAATCGCGCACCGTCAATGCCTCCAACCAGCGAGGCGGGCATGACATTCCGATACGCCTGCGTGAACCCCGCCAATTGGGCCGGTTCCAAGCGCACGCTTTGGTCCAGATTCGCTCCGCCCAGAGACTGTGAATAAGCGGCGCGAACCGCGGAGCGGGAACTGGGTTCCCAAATCAATCCCGCTTTGGGAGAAATTTGGTTTTGGATTTTATCCCCGTTGCCCAGCGGCGCGAAGAGCGCATTTTCCGGCAGGCTCTGGTAATCATAGGCCAACCCGCCCATCAGGCAGAGCTGGGGTGCCACCTGCCAGTACTGGTAGAGGTAAGGGGTCAGGCGCAGGGAATGCTCCCGCAAGGACTGATTTATGACCTGCGGCTGCGCAAAGAAAATCAGGTCAAAGGGGCTGGTGTTGGGGGACGCAGACTGCTCATTGGCCAGACGATCGGTGCCGATCTGAAGACGAATTCCAGCGATGGACTGAAATGGAGAAAAGCTGGCCAGATGTTGCACTTCAAACGACTCGACCGTCAGCCGGTTTTCAAAAATTTCCGCGAGACTCACCGGAACAAATTCGAACGGCGGCAGGCTGTTCGACACGCTGCCCAGCAGGCTGGTCTGGCCGTAGGGGTCCTTCAAGGAGAGCGTGTCGTCAAAAATGCCGGCCAGAAAAAGCGTTCGTTGAGTCTGGCTCCATTGGTGATTCAGCCCCACCAGCACGCTCGGCTCCTGTTTTTCATGCACCACCAAGCCGATGTCCGCCTGGCTTGGGTCGTAGCGCTGGGAGAGGTCGCCGCTGGTTTGATGCAAATCCAGCACCTGAACAAACAGGCCGTCGTCCGGGGTCACCATCTCCTTTATTTTGACAGACAACTGCCGGCTTTGCTGGCCGCCGTTGGGAGTTTGACCCGGGTCCCAATTGTCATCCGACTCAATGGCATAGCTGCTGTTCCGCCAGGTGCCATATTGCGCAGCATATTGATGCCAGGCGCCACGGCTCAAGTATTCGGTGCTCGAACTGAACCCGGCAGTGTCCTGCTCGAAGAGGCTGGTGTACTCCTGCTGCGTGACCGGCTGGGCGAGAATGCGGCCGTCCGCCGGGCCAAGCAAACTCGCCACGAGGTATTCGCTGAAGGCGGGCGTCTCGTAGCGCAGGTCAAACGGACTTGCCTGGCGCAGTTGCTCGTAACTGTTGGCCAAAAAGAGATGGGCGGAAAAGTTGGCGTAGTCGGCCGCCACGCCGCGCGCCGCTTCGCGCAAGGCGACGTCGGCCATGCCCGCTTCCTCGTAGATGCGGGCGAGATTGGCGCTGCGCACGGCGCGGTCTTGATCGAGCAGGAGTTGGGAGCGATAGACGCTGCGATTGGTGTTCAGTTCCTGCGATTTTTCCAGATCACCCAGGGCCGGGTTGATTCGGTTGTCCTGTTCGTGGAGCAACGCGGAGTAAAGCCAGGCCGTCGGGTCGTTGGGATCCAGAGTTTTCGCGATTTGAAGCTCTTTGAAAGCCCGGCGTTCGTCGCCGCTGTCACTCCAAGCCTTGGCCAGATAACTTCGCAGCGCGGCGCGTTGCGGCTCCAGGGCGGCGGCCATCAGCAAGTCTTCACCTCCGCCGGACAAATGGCCGCGCCGAATGCGGCACAACCCCCGGCCCAGCCAGGCGTTGCCCAGGGCGGAGTCCGCCGCCAGGGCGCGATCAAACCATTCGATGGCTTCGCGCGTCTTGTTCTGCGCGGCCAGCAGGAAACCTTTCAGCGCCAGCGCCTGGGCGTTGCGCGGTGAAAGCAGGAGGGCTTTGTCCAGGGCCGCCGACGCCCGTTCGGTGCGGCCAAAGCTGAATTCCAGCTCGGCCACGCGCTCCCAGGCAAAGCCAAAGCCGGGAGAGTTGGCCACCGTTTCCCCGGCCCGTTTGAGCGCAGCCTGGAGCGAGGCGTCCGGGATGGCACGCGACTGTTCAAAATAGGAAGCGGCCAGACATTCAGTTGGCAGTTGGCCGGCGGCGGCGGATGGCTTCGGCTCGCGCTTGACGGCGGCGATGAGCGTGCGCAGCGCAGCGGCGAGACGCTGGGGTCTTCCCGGAACGCCGGCGTCCGCGAGCGCCGAAAGGTCCGCCTCCGCCCCGGCCACCTGGCCGGCGCCCAGGAGCAACGCCGCGTGATAGACGCGTTGGGCGTCGGAGGCGGGTGGTGGTGGAGCGGGGTATTTCGCCAGCGCGGCACGCAAATCTCCCTCGCGATAGGCGGCGAGGGAATCGCCGAGACTGGCTTTCTCTCCGTCCGTCAGGGGCAGATCGTTGGCATCGAGAACGGCCGGATAGTAAAAACACCATTGCAACAGATTATTCGCGATGAAGCCGGAGGCGCGGACCGGCGCCTTGCCCGGTTCGGCCACGGCTCGTTGACCGTTGGTGAGCACCAGGTTGGCCACCTCGTTGGTGAAGAGGACGGTGCCGTCAAGGACGGAGAGCGTGGTTTGTTCCACGCCATTGGAAACGCCGGCCTCCATGACAAATTCGGTGCCTTTGACGCCGGCAACGCCGCCGCTGGTGAGGATGTTGATGCGCCCCGGCTGGCCGCGATGGAAAAAGGAGAGGATGCCTCCGAGGAGGTGCAGGCCGTGGCCGGCCTGGCCCGGGTTCGGCGGCTGGATTTCAAACTCGGTCAAGGCGCCGAATCGCAGCACGCTTTGGCCGGACCAGAGGAGGCCGACGGAACTGTTGGCACCCGTGCGAACGCGGTCGAGTGGATCGAGGGTTTGGCCGGTGGCGGTTTTCGTCCAACGGGGCGCGTCGTGCGGCAAAATTTCCACCACGCCGCCAAGTTCCACGATGCGAATGGCCTCGTTGGTTTGCGCGGCAGCGGGCGCGGCCCCATGCGCGATCCATCCCAGACTCGCGATCAGGACCATCCGCCTGATGACTGTCAGTAAAGGTTTCAAGTGCGGCAACTTCTCAACTGCCCCGTGGCCGACATCTTCTAAATCAGCGGCGGCGGCAGAGCAAGCAATCCATTTTGCCCTGCTGGACGGCGGCGCCCCGGAGCGGATACGCGGCGCTGGCGTTGTTCTTTCAAAAATACTTTCAAAATAGTTTGAAAGATTTGTGCGATCCGCCCGTAACGGCTCAGGAAACAGGAACCGGAGAGCCAAAGGAATACTATGACAACTATGACGATGAGAGACCGCAGAACAATTTTTCCAGCGGTGAGGACGGCGCCCAGGACCGTTTTTGAATATACCGTCACCGCCAGCCCGCGCACGATCGGGCAGGCGATTCAGGCGGCGGCGGACGCCATCGAGGACGACTCGCTCCGGCGGCTTTCGCCCGACGATGCGCCGCCCTTTCCCCAGGCCCGCGCCGTGCTGGCCTTGCTGGCCCATTGTTACGCGCTGCAGATTTACAGTTCCAGGGAGGCGGCCAGCCTGGCCGCGCGGGACCGGAGTTTCCCCTGTCTCTGCCAGGAGGAATTGCCGGACGCGTGTGTCCTGCGCCGCTTTCGCGCGGAAAACCGCGAAGCGATTGCGCGCTGCCTTGCGACGGCGCTGCGGTTTCTGGTGGAACAAAAAATTTCCTCGGGGGTGGTGACCAAGGCCGGCGTCCCGCACGTGGCGGAGGAGGCGAGCCGGCGGATCATCATGGCTATGTTTGTGGACAGCCTGGAGCTGGATGGGGAACCGGAGGAGGATCTGGCGGCGTAGAACTCATTTTTGTTTGCCAAGGGCCTCGCGCCGGCGCATTGGTCGTTCGTGTCAAAGAACGAGGACCAACTGGACCGGACGCGCGCGACGCTTCTGGGCCGGATGAAGAACTGGAGCGACCAGTCCAGTTGGCAGGAGTTCTTCGACATTTACTGGAGACTCATCTACGGCGTGGCCCGCCAAGCCGGCTTGAGCGACGCCGAAGCGCAGGACGTGGTGCAGGAAACCCTGGTTTCCGTCGCCAAACACATGCCCGCCTTCCACTACGATCCCGCCGTCGGTTCCTTCAAGGCGTGGCTGCTCCAACTGACGCGCTGGCGCATCGTGGACCAAATGCGCAAACGGGGCCCGATGGCCCGGCCGCAGGAAAGGGCCGGCCAGACCACCCGCACGGCGGCGATCGAAAGAGTGGCCGACGAAAACAGCCCGGCTCCGGACGCGATCTGGGAGGCGGAATGGGGAAAAACTATTCTTGACGCGGCGATGGCCCGGGTCAAGCCCCGCCTCGATCCGCAGAAATTTCAAATCTTCGACTTCTACGTCAACCGGGAGTGGCCGCCGGAAAAAGTGGCCCGGACATTCAACGTGAGCCTCAATCAAGTCTATCTGGTGAAGAACCGCGTGACCGAAATGCTGCGAGCCGAAGTCCGGCGCCTGGAGCAGGAAGTCCTCTGAGCGGTCCGGCCGAAGCGCAACAACGTCCGATCCCGGCCCCGATTCCAAGGCTCAGCTCATGGCGCGCTGGATGGCTTGCAGGAGATCGGGGTAGGTCTCGAAAGGGGGGAATTGGGGGAATTGCGCCCGGATGGGAGCGGGGGCGCGGAAGAAAAAACCGGCGTGGGCTTCCAGGAGCATGGCGGTGTCGTTGAAGGAGTCGCCGGCGGCGATGACGAAATAGTTGAGGCTTTTCAAGGCGGTGACGGAGCTGCGTTTGGGGTGGGGCTGGCGCATTTTGTAGCCGGCGATTCTGCCGTGCTCGATGACGAGGCGGTTGCAGAAAATGACGGGCCATTCCAATTGGCGCAAGAGGGGGCTGGCAAATTCTTCAAAGGTGTCGGAGAGGATGATGACCTGGGTGAGGGCGCGGAGGCGGCGCAAGAAATCGAGCGCGCCGTCCAGAGGTTTCAAGGTGGCGATGGTGTCCTGGATGTCGGACAATTTGAGGCCGTGCTGATCGAGGATTTTGAGGCGGCCGAGCATGAGTTTGTCGTAGTCCGGCTCGTCGCGGGTGGTGCGGCGCAGTTCGGGGATATGGGTTTTCTCGGCGACGGAAATCCAGATTTCCGGCACGAGAACGCCTTCCAGGTCGAGAACGACAACGCATTGTTTCACCGGGGGATTGTGTTAGAATCAAATGCAAAATGTAAAATGCAAAATGAAGAATGAAGCACCGCCGGCTCACGAAGGGCCGGAGCAGAGCGTGGGAAACCTCCTCACCCCGGCCCTCTCCTCCACAGGTCTGTGGAGGAGAGGGAGAAGACGCGGGAGATTTCCCGTCATCAGCCAGCCGTGAGAATGGAGAATCCATGATGGAAATAAGCCAGGAGAGGAGCGAGGCGGAGGTTGCGACCGGCTTGCCGGCGCTGCGGCCGGGGACGCTTTACCTGGTGGCGACGCCCATCGGGAATTTGGAGGATGTAACGTTGCGGGCGTTGCGGGTGCTCCGGGAGTGCGACGTGGTGGCGGCGGAAGATACGCGCCACACGGGACGGCTCCTGAAACACTTTGGAATTTCCAAGCCGATGTTGAGTTATTTTCAATTTAATGAGGCGGCGCGCAGCCGGGAAATTTTGCTGCGGTTGCAGCGGGGGGAGATAATCGCGCTGGTGACGGACGCCGGTACGCCGGGCATCAGCGATCCGGGGGAGCGGGTGGTGAAAGCGGCGCTGGCGGGAGGGTGCCGGGTGGAGCCGGTGCCGGGGCCATGCGCGCTGGTGGCGGCGTTGAGCGCGAGCGGATTGCCGGCGGACGAGTTCCATTTCCTGGGATTTTTGGCGCATAAACCGGGGCGGCGGCGGCGCCAGCTTGAGGAGGCGAAGTCGGTTCCGGGCACGCTGGTTTTGTACGAATCACCGCATCGGATCCTGAAACTGCTGGCGGAACTGGCTGAATTGTATCCCGAAAGAAGAGTCGTGCTGGCGCGGGAGCTGACCAAGAAGTTTGAGGAATTCAAGGCGGGCAGCCCGGCGGAATTGTTGCGGGAGCTGGAGCAGCGGCCGGCCAAGGGGGAGTTTGTGGTGCTGGTGGCAAGGAGTGCGGAAATGATAAATGATAAATTATGAATGATAAATGGCTGGAGCGGGGCGGGGCGGAGCCGGGGAAATTATAAATGATAAATGGGGGACGCGGGGGTAGGGGAGCCGTCCTTGGGGGTCTGGAGCCGTTATGGGGAAATGCAGAATGCAAAATGCAAAATTATAAATGATGTTGAACTGAATTTGTTGAAAGAAGCGGAATCTTGGGTGGAATTGAGGAAAGGGATGGAAATCAGCGAATTATGGCTGGCACAGCAATTGCGTCCCTACGGCGTCCGACCCAAGACGATTTGGATAGGGGAGATCGCGGCGAAGGGGTATCTGAAGGAGGATTTTGGGGAGGTTTTTCGGCGGTATATCCCGCGGTCGGAGGTGGAAGCCGTGAGACCCAGGGTGCAAGCGGCGGAGGCGCAGGCCGATTCGACGGTGGCGGCGGAAGTCACGGAATGCCCGAAAGAGGCAAAGGTACAGTTGGACGGCATTGACGCGACGCTGTCAAACCCTTGAAAAAGTGAGGACTGACACATGCGCTTGCACACTTGCACAATTGGGCAAAAGTATGGTTTGACCCCTTCGAACGGGGGTTTAAAAACCGCACGAGAGTGGAAGCGAATGGAGTGGTGGAGTGGCGGAGTGGTGGGGGCGGATTGGCGGAATACGGGTTGACTGGCGGGCCTTCGTTTCGTAAATTTCCTGGCATGAGCACAGTCGTGGAAATCGAATCGGCGCTGCCGGCGTTGACGACCGAAGAACTCCGGCGGGTCGAAGAGGCCGTTCATCAGCAATATCGTCAGCGCCAGGGCGGCATTGTTTGTGATGATTCCTACGGCGTGGTGACGGAAACCGACTTGATTGCTTCCGCCGAACAAGCCTTTCTCGCCTACGAAAAGGAGGAATAGATAGGCACAGTGAGCCAGCCGCAAATGGAGAGCAAAAGCCGGGCGTGTTGGATGAACTTGCGGCGGAGAGAGAAAAGTTGCTGGAAAGAGAAAGCGCGGAATTGGAAGGGCAAGCCAGCCGCCTTGCCGACGAAATCAAGGAGTTGAGCGGCGAGGAGTCGTGCCCTATCAATTAGCGTGTTTCCCCGCGCCCGAAACCTTCAGCATTATGATGAAAACCTTTCTCCAATCCCTCCTGCTGGCCGGCCTCCTTTTGGCTGCAGGCGCGGCCCGCGCCGGCTCCATTGTCGTCTTCGCCGCCGCCAGTTTGACCGACAGCCTGCAGGAAATCGCCCGCGCTTACACCCGGCAATCCGGCGAAAAGGTCGCCCTCAATTTCGGCTCCTCCGGCACCTTGGCCCGGCAAATTCGGGAAGGCGCCCCCGCCGACATTTTTTTCTCCGCCGATCAGGCGCAAATGGATTCCCTGGAAAAACAGGGGCTAATCGCGACCGGAACGCGCCGCCAGCGCCTGGCCAACTCCCTGGTGATCGTCGTGGCGGACGACAGCAAGCTGGCCATCGCCTCCGCCAAAGATTTGACCCAGCCGGCCGTCAAACGCCTCGCTTTGGCCGACCCGCAGACCGTCCCGGCGGGAATTTATTCCAAGAAATATCTGGAAAAGCTCGGTCTTTGGCCCGCCCTGTCGCCCAAAGTGGTTCCCACCGATAATGTGCGCGCGGCCCTCGCCGCGGTCGGATCCGGCAACGTCCAGGCCGGCATGGTGTATAAAACCGACGCCGCCATTTCCAAACACGTCAAAATCGCCTGCGCCGTGCCGCCTGCCGATGGCCCGGCCATCATTTATCCCGTGGCCATGGTCACAGATTCCAAGGACCCGGCCGCCGCCCGCAAATTCCTTGATTACCTCAACTCCACCGAGGCGACGCGGGTTTTCGAGAAATTCGGCTTTCTCATTCCAAAACAGATGCCCCCATGACCGCCGAGGAATGGCAAATCGTTTGGTTCACCGCCTGGGTTTCGGCCCTGAGCACCTTGCTCATCCTGCCCTTTGGCCTGGCTGCGGCTTGGCTGCTGGCGCGGCGCGACTGGCCGGGCAAATCGCTGGTGGAAACCCTCGTCACCATGCCCTTGGTCATGCCTCCGGTGGCCACCGGTTTGATCCTGCTCAAACTGCTGGGGCGGCACGGCCCTCTCGGGCGGTTTTTGCATGACACGCTGGATCTGGACATTGTTTTTACCTGGCGCGGCGTGCTCCTCGCCCTGGGGGTGATGTCCTTCCCATTGCTGGTGCTCTGCGCCCGCATCGCTTTCGAGCAAGTCAACCCCCGCTTTGAGCAAATTGCCCGCACCCTGGGAGCGGGCGAGGCGCGCGTCTTCTTCACCATCACCCTGCCGCTGGCCTGGCGCGGGATTTTGGGGGGAATGACCCTGGCCTTCGCCCGCGCGCTGGGCGAATTCGGCGCCACCATCATGGTGGCCGGCAACATTTCCGGCCAAACCTCCACCCTTTCCCTTTCCATTTATCAGCATGTCCAGCTTGGCCAGGACGCCCAGGCCTATCGTTTGCTCGCCGTCTCGGTCGCGCTGGCCTTTCTCGCCGTCTGGACCAGCCAAACCCTCCTCCTGCGGCGGCCCAGGCATTAAAATCCACCGTGAATCTCCTCCTCAAAAACATCTCGTTGCCCGTCGCTGATTTCAGCATCGAGGTGGATGTCGAATTGCAGAGCCAGGTCACCGCCATTTTCGGCCCGTCCGGCGCGGGCAAGACCTCCCTGCTCGATTTGATCGCCGGCTTGCGCCGCCCCGCCTCCGCTTTCATCCAGCTCGACGACCGCGTCCTGACCAACACTGCACAAAAGACGCTGGTCCCGCCGCGTCTGCGCGAAATGGGGTACGTGCCGCAGGACTTGGCGCTTTTTCCCCACCTCTCCGTCCGCCAAAATCTGCTTTACGGCCAAAAATCCGGGGTGCGCGCCGGCCCCCTCTTCAGTTTTCCTCACATCACCGAAGTTTTGGAAATTCAGCCCCTGGCCCGGCGCCGCGTCACCGATTTGTCCGGCGGCGAAAAGCAGCGCGTCGCCCTGGCCCGCGCGCTGCTGACCTCGCCCCGCCTGCTCCTGCTCGATGAGCCGCTGCAAAGCCTGGACCAGGCGCTCAAGGTCAGGATCATCCCCTATCTCCGCCGCGTGCGCGACGAGTTCAAACTCCCGATGCTTTACGTCACTCACGACCGCCAGGAAGTGCTGGCCTTGTGCGACGAAGTGCTGGAACTGCGCCAGGGCCGCATCACCAAACGCACTCGCGCCACCGCCCAGGACTGGCCTATATTAAACAGCGAGCTATGAGCCGTTCACTCCAACTGTTTATTCTCGCGGTGCTAATCCTCCTGTACCTGTCGTTCTTCGGCATCTGGCCACGGCTCTATCCAGGCGGGCCAAGGTTCGACGCAAAGATAACAGGCGCCAAGGCGGATATTGCCACTTTCACAATGACCCTCAACATGTTCCGGGCTGATTGCGGACGCTATCCGACAACAGCGGAGAGCTTGGATGCCTTAATAAAACGGCCGACGTCAATTCCGGAAGGTGGCCATTGGCGTGGCCCTTATCTGGCTGTAGATAAGCTGCGGACGGACCCTTGGGGCCATGACTATGTCTATCGCTGCCCCGGCGTTCATAACCTGGATAGCTACGATGTCTATTCTCTGGGACGAAATGGAAAGGGAGGCGATGAAGCGATTGGCAACTGGACACCCGATGAGAGGGCCGTGGTGGTGTACACCTCGCAGGACGAAGTTTATGCGGAGCCGATCCTGAAGGATTTTGAAAAACAAACCGGCATCCACGTCAAGACGGTCTTTGACAGCGAAGCGGTGAAAACGGTCGGCCTGGCCAACCGGCTC
Organism: Verrucomicrobiota bacterium; assembly: GCA_049513975.1. Taxonomy (GTDB): domain Bacteria; phylum Verrucomicrobiota; class Verrucomicrobiia; order Limisphaerales; family Palsa-1400; genus JBEKOF01. The sequence continues at coordinate 48,931 of JBEKVM010000026.1, forward strand.
CTCCAGGAGAAAAACAATCCGCAATGCGACGTTTTTTGGAACAACGAGGAATTCCGCACCCGCCAGTTGGCCGCCAAAGGCGTCTTCCGCGACCCCGACGGCTGGACCCATCTCGGTTACCGCACCCGCCGCATTTTAATCAATACTAATTATGTAAAAGCCGCCGACGCCCCCCGCGCGTGGACCGATGTCACCAATAAAATCTGGTCCCATAAAGTGGCCCTGGCCTTTCCGCTGTTCGGCACCACCTCCACCCATTTCCAGGCCCTGCGCCAGCTTTGGGGCGACGCCGCCTGGCAGTCCTGGTGCCGCGCCCTCGTGGCCAATAATCCCTTCGTGGTGGACGGCAACTCGGTGGTGGTCAAGCAAGTCGCGCGCGGGGAAGCCTGGATCGGGCTGGCCGATTCCGACGACATTGCCGACGCGCAGCAGGAGGGCGCGCCCATCCTGGCCCTGCCCGTCACGCCGGAAACGCTCTTTCTTCCCAACACCGTGGCCGTCATCAAAAGCTGTCCCCATCCCCAGGCCGCGCAACAACTTTTCGATTTTCTGCGCGACAAAAAAATTTCCCAGCGCCTGGTGGACGCCCACGCCCTGGAAGGCGCCACCTTGGAGCCGTCCGTCGCCGCCACCGGCCTGACCGTGAATTGGGACCAATTGCTGCGCGATCTTCCCCAGGCGACCGCCGAAACCGAAAAAATCTTCCTGCGCTAACGCAAGATGGAATCCGTATCATCAAAATCCAGCGTCAACCATTTTTCAGGGTGTGATCAGTCGCACGGAAGGAAAAAATGTTCTGACACGCCGGGGATCGCGGGTGAGCAAAGGGAGGTGGGCGACATAGGCGTGCGCCCCGATAAAGAAGTCCGGAAGTGGGCGCGCTTTTTTGCCCCCTGCCCGCCGGTACTTTTCAAACGCTTTCCCCGCTTGAAAAGCGGCGTTGAGCGGGAGTGGCAAATAGGTGAAGGCAGAGAGCCGGTTTTCCAAATCCTTTTGAGTGTCAAACTTGACAGCCAACTCGGCAAAGATCATGGCGTCATAGGCAACGGGCCCTTGGCTGGCGGCGCGCTCGATTTGGGCGCTGGACCACCGAAACCAGTCAGGATCCTTGGTGAAGATGTCGGCAATGACACTGGTGTCAACCAAAGTCATCCGCGTGTCAACTCCAGCCAGTCTTCCGTCCGGCCTTTGATTTTACCCCCGCGGAGCAAAGCCGCCAGGACGCGTTTGCCGCGTGAAGTGGTCGCGGCCTTGACCACCAGCACGCCATCGGGTTGGTCCACCAACTCCACTTCAGCCTGCGCCAGCAGCCCATGCTTTCGGCGCATCGCCGGAGGTATTGTGACTTGTCCTGTCCGTGTCATCTTCACCAGCACAATCTCGCCCGGGAACGAACCCATTGTCAACCGCTTTGCGCGATGGTGCGCCTGTGCCATTCTGCATCCTCCCTTGTCCGGCGAAGCTTTGGCGAAGGGGGAATCCAAATTGAATCACTGCCAAATCCTTCCACGGCTTGCGCTTGCCGGCGGCTTGGATAACCATGCTTCCCCGTGACCGATGACTTTTCAGACGCGGCCCTCGTGCTGGCCGGGCACGGCTCGACGCTCAACGCCGACTCCGCCGCGCCCACTTACCAGCACGCCGACGAATTGCGCCGGCGCGGCATTTTTGCCCAGGTGCAGGAGACCTTCTGGAAACAGGAGCCGTATTTCGCCCAGGTGTTGCGCGGAGTTTTTGCGCCGCGGGTTTTCGTCGTGCCGCTTTTTATCAGCGACGGCTATTTCACCCAGGAAATCATCCCGCGCGAACTGGGCTTTTGCCGGAAGGGGGAAACGGATTTCTCCCGCGTCCAGCGGCGCGGCGGGCAAACTTTTTTTTACTGCGACCCGGTGGGAACGCATCCCAGCATGACCGAAGTGCTCCTGGCCCGCGCCCGCGACATCGTGGAAAAATTTCCCTTCCCGCGCGCCCCCAAACCGGCCGAAACCACCCTCTTCATCGCCGGCCACGGCACGGGCAACAACGAGAATTCCCGCAAAGCCATCGAGCGGCAGGTGGAATTGATCGGCGCCAAAAACCTTTTTGCCCGGGTTTTTGCTGTCTTCATGGAGGAAGACCCGCGCATTGGCGATTGCTACAAGCTGGCGGAAACGAAAAACCTCGTCGTGGCGCCGTTCTTCATCAGCGACGGTTTGCATTCCTTTGAGGACATCCCGGTGATGCTGGGCGCGCCCCGGGCCGTGGTGCGGGAGCGGTTGAAGCTGGGCCAGCCCACCTGGCGCAACCCGACGGAGCGCGAAGGCAAACGCCTCTGGTACACCGCCAGCGTCGGCAGCGAACCGCACATGGCGGAGGTCATCCTGGAGCGCGTCCGCGAAGCCGCCACCCCGCTCCAATAACCGCCTTATACCGTTTCCAGCTCGTAACTGCACTATTGCCAAGGCGATTGGCGGCGGTCGCAGACCGCCGCTACAGTGCAAAAGCAAACTGGAAACGGTATTAATCCCCTCCCATGAACCCTCACCTCACCCTAACAGGCCGGTAAAAAAGGCTCCACTCCCGCCGCGTGAGGGCACGCGGCCTACAAACACGTCCGGCGGCTCCTGTAGGCCCGGTGCCTCACCGGGCGTTTTTTAACGGGCTGTTAGTAATACTCGGTTAAGTAGTCAGGATGAGTTTTCGAATTTCGTCTGACACCAGGGGCACTTACCGGAGAGATGAATCAGCGCCGCTTGGAGTTGTTTGCGAATCATCGGCAAGGTCACA
>JBEKVM010000027.1:0-50776 GCA_049513975.1 Verrucomicrobiota bacterium
TTGTAAAGCTCGCGCTGCCAGGCTTGCAAAAAGCGCAGTGTTTTCATCGAAATACAATTGATTTTGGTCAGCTTGACCGGGGCCGGCGGAGGGGGGTCACGATGTACCAGGGCCACGCCGCTTATTTGCAATATCTTGCGAAATTTTGCCGTTCCCTTCCGGGGCGTTCTCCCTTATATTCTGGCGGACGCGGCCAGCGTCCGAAAAGCATCCTGCGTTATGAACAACAGACAGAGCCGGCAAGGGCTTGGTTTTACGTTGCTGGAATTGCTGGTGGTCATTGCCGTCATCGCCATTTTGGCGGCGTTGTTGCTTCCGGTGTTGGGCCAGGCCAAACTCAAGGCGCTGGACACCCAGTGCAAATCCAATCTTCACCAATGGGCCATCGCCTGGACCAGTTATGTCGAGGACAATAATAATTCCTTCAGCACCGGCACCACCGTGCTGTGGGCCAGGGGGGAATGGCTGGTGGCGTTGGAGAAATACTACGGCAAAAAGCCCGACTTGCTCTTCTGCCCCAGGGCCACCCTGCGGCGCGGTCCCGGCGCCAAAGAGACGCAAGTGCCTGTCAACAACCCAAATGCCGTGGACTGGGGCGGCCCCACCACCGCCTGGGCCGCGCCTTTGCCCGATCCGGCCAACCCCGCCCTGCCCATCATCAGCAGCTACGGCATGAATCTATGGGTCTTTAATCCACCCGCCGACGTCTCCAACATCCAGGGCCGTCCCGCCGCCTGGAATTGGAGAAAATTCGATGTTCCCCAGCCGGCCAATACCCCCTTGTTTTTGGACTCCATGTGGCGCGGCGGCGGGCCCAATTTCACCGACCCCCCTCCCGCCTTCAACGGGGAATGGCTTGGAGCCGGGGCGGAGATGCATCATTTTGCCATCGCCCGGCACGACAAGGGAGTCAACCTGCTTTTCTTTGACGGCTCCGTTCGATCTGCCCGCGCCAAAACCTTGTGGAACTTCTATTGGCACAACCAATACGATACCAGCTACGCCGCCAACAGCATCCAATTTCCCGCCTGGATGCAGTGACTCTGCTTCCGCCGGCGAATCCAGGGCTGCCGGGCACTGTCCCTCGTTGTGTCGTGTCGAGCCTGCGGCTCGAAATCGGCGCGCCGCGCCGACTCTGCAACAATCAAATGGGACGCCGCCGGCCACCGGCGCGGCTTGACGATTGGACCGCGGGCGTCTTTAATGCCTCCATGCGAAAGTTCATCGGAATCCTCTGCTGCGCCATGTTGCTGGCCGCTTGCGCCAGCCGGAAGTCCCCGTCCCCCACGCCCAACCAGCCAAAACCCCCCGCCAGCAAGCCCGTCCTCACCCCTGATCTTCGGCCCGTCGGAAAAGTGGCCAGGGTCAACCTCGACGGACGGTTTGTCGTCATCAGTTTTTCCCCGGGCGACGTGCCCAAGCCCGAAGAGCGTCTCAATATCTATCGCAACGGCCTGAAAGTCGCCGAAGTCAAGGTGGACGGCCGATGGCAGACCGGCAACAATACGGTGGCGGACATTGTCCAGGGCGATGTTCAAGTCGGCGACGAGGCCCGGCAGGATTAAAGGATCTGGGTTTCCTCCACAATCCCATGAATGTCAACAAATACAAATTGGTGGTCGCTCCGCGGGACGAAATCGAGGACAAGGTCAACACACTCATCGAGGCCGGCTGGCAGCCCTTCGGCGCCCCGTTTCTTTTGCCAGCGAAGGGCGACGACCTGACGTTGCAGGAAAACATGATTTATCAGGCCATGGTCCGTCCCGCCCAGGCGGGTGTCGCCTGATTCCATTCTCTCCACGGTCCGGAAACATGGGGAGCCGGGCGCCTCTCCCCCCGGTCCCATTTGCTTTTGCCGCGCCTTGCGCCAGTAAAACCTTGCGCCCGCATAGTACGCCCGCCATAATCCGTGCCGTGATCTCCAGCAATTCTCCCGATGCGTCCGGCGACGGATTGTCCCGCCGCAAGTTCATTTTGTTGTCCACCCTGGCCGCGGGCGGTTTGGCTGTGGGCGGGTGCGCCTCTCCCCGGCCCAGGTCGCGCCTCCTCTCCGCCAACGAAAAACTCAACATCGCCATTGTCGGCTACGGCGGCAAGGGCGCCGGCGACGCCGACTGCTGCGCGGGTGAAATCGGCAAGGGTGACAACATCGTCGCCCTCTGCGACGCCGACGAGAAGATCGGCCCCGAGGTGCGTGCCGCCTATCCCAAGGCCGCCTACTATCAGGACTTCCGGCAAATGCTTGACAAGGAGAAGTCCATTGATGCCCTCGATATCGCCACGCCCGACCATTTGCACGCCTATATTGCCGCGACGGCCATGAACATGGGCAAACACGTCTATGTCCAGAAACCGCTGACCCACTCCGTTTACGAGGCGCGGCTGCTGCGCAAGCTGGCGGCCAAAAACAAAGTGGCCACCCAAATGGGCAATCAGGGCAGCGCCGAGAACGGCTTGCGCCGCGCCGTCGAAGTCGTTCAGGCCGGCCTCATCGGCAATGTCCATGATGTCCATGTCTGGACCAACCGCCCCATCTGGCCGCAGGGCCTGGAACGGCCGGAAGGCTCGGACCCTGTGCCGGAGGGCTTGAATTGGGATTTGTGGCTCGGCCCCGCCCCCGAGCGCCCCTTCAAGGGCAGCCGGACCTATCACACCTTCAACTGGCGCGGACGGATTGACTTCGGCACCGGCGCCTTGGGCGACATGGCCTGCCACACCTGCAACCTCCCCTTCCGCGCCCTCAAACTTGGCTACCCCACCGAAATCGAAGCCGAAACCGTGGACCTCACCAAAGACTGCTACCCGATCAAATCCAAAATCCGTTTCCAATTCCCGGCGCGGGAAGATCTGGCGCCGGTCACCTTCCGCTGGTACGACGGCGGCAACCGCATCCAGAACGCCAGACGGGGAGCATCTCATGACGGCAGCAATAAACCTCCCACCGAAGTCACGGCGGACATCTTGACCATCCCCATCTATGAGGAAATCCCCATCGCCGGCTGTTTGATGCTGGGCGACAAGGGGCAAATCTTTTCGCCCGACGACTACGGCACCACTTTCTACCTCAAGTTGAAGGATGAAAGCAAATTCAGCCGGGGCGCCACCCACCCGGCCGTGAACGCCATCCCGCAAACCATCCCGCGCAACACCCACTTTACAAGCGGCAGAGGCGGACGCGGCAGCGACGGCGCCCATCATCGGGAGTGGATCGCCGCCTGCAAAGGCGGCCCGCCCGGTTATTCCAATTTTGACATCGCCGCCTACCTCACCGAGATCATGCTCCTGGGGTGCGTCGCCATGCGCGCCGGCAAGAAACTCGAATGGGACGGGCCGAACATGCGCGCCAAAAACGCCCCCGAAGCCGCCCAATTCGTCCACCCCTCCTTCCGCAAAGGATGGCAGATTTGACCAAACACAAACAACACAAAGGATAAACTATGTCTCGATTCACCAGACGCGAATTCATCGGCGCCGCCACCGCCGCCTCGGCCGCCCTCATGGCAGGACCCTTCAGCGTCCTCGCCGCCGCGCGCAAAAAATTGCCGGTCGGAGTCCAACTTTACTCCGTCCGCGATGACTTTTCAAAAGACGTGCCCGGCGTCCTGGCCGGGATCAAGAAGATCGGCTACGAGGGGGTCGAATTTGCCGGCTACGCCAACTACGCCAACAATGCCGCCGGCTTGCGAAAACTCCTGGATGACAATGGCCTCAAAGCCTGCGGCTCCCACATCCAGGGTGGTCTGCCGACCCTCCAGGGAGACGGCTTCGCGCGGGAGACCGAATTCAACAAAGTCATTGGCAACGACAAACTCATCATCGCCAGTGGCAACGCCAGGTCGGTTGATGACTGGACCCGGTTCGCGGACAGCTTCAGCGCGATCGCCGAAAAACTCAAGCCGCTCCAAATGCGCATCGGCTATCACAACCACACCGCGGAGTTTACGCCGGTTGACGGCCAGGTTCCCGAATACATTTTCTTTGACAAGGCCAGCCCCGACGTCTTCGTCCAGCTTGACATCGGCCACTGCGCCCACGCGGGCGGCGATCCCGTCGCTGTCATCAAGAAATACAGCAACCGCCTCGTCAGCCTGCATGTCAAGGATTGGGAACCCGCCACGCGGAGTGACATCGTCGGCGAGGGCATCGTCAAATGGGCCGATGTGCTCGAGGCCTGCGCCAGCTCCCCCACACTGCAATGGTACAATATCGAGGAGGAAAGCGGCAAGTTCCCCGGCTTGGAAGGCATTGACAAGGACTACAAGAACTTCACCAAATTGCTTGCAGGCTGATTTTTCCGTTCCGGAGGGAACGCATGCCTCGCCGGCTGGTCCCAACCTTGCCTGCGGTTGCAGCATCGCGGGCCGTTAATCTGGAGTGCGGGAGCTTGCTCCCGCTTTTGGATCGGCCACAAGCTGCGGCGGGCAAAGCGGCGGCCAGCCGCCGCACTCCAAAGAAGAGGAAACCATTGGAGGCAAGCCCATGAAAACTCCTCAACCGCATCCGGCTCCTTGGCGAAAGGATTGGCTGTTGGGCCTGTTGTTGCTGGCCGCCACAATCCTGGCCTATCAGCCTGTCTGGCACGCAGGGTTCATCTGGGATGATGACGGGCATCTGACCAGCCCGGCGCTCCGGTCCTGGACCGGCTTGGCGCAAATCTGGATAAAACTTGGGGCCACCCAGCAGTATTATCCATTGGTTCACACTTTTTTTTGGGTGGAGCACCGCCTTTGGGGCGAGGCCCCGCTGGGGTATCATTTGCTCAACGTTCTGCTCCATTTCTTCTCCGCGCTGCTGCTGGTGCGGATACTCCGGCAATTGGAGGTGCCCGGCGCCTGGCTGGCCGCGGCCCTCTTTGCCCTGCATCCGGTCCAGGTTGAATCGGTGGCCTGGATCACCGAACTCAAGAACACCCTCTCGGGCCTTTGCTGCCTTGCCAGCGCCTTGGCTTATCTGCGATTTGACCAGGAGAGAAAGCGGCTCTTTTACGGGCTTTCACTGGGGCTGTTCGCGGCGGGACTCTTCGCCAAAACCGTCATCGCCACCATGCCGGCGGCCTTGCTCCTGCTGTTTTGGTGGCGGCGGAGAAAGTTGCGGTGGAAAGAGGATGTGGCCCCGCTGGCGCCCTTTTTCATCGCCGGCATTGGCATGGGATTGTTGACGGCATGGGTGGAGCGAACTCAGATCATTCTCACCCAGGCATCCGCCTCGCACTTGTCCTTCATCCAACACTGCCTGCTCCCCGGTCGCGCCCTCTGGTTTTACCTGGCAAAGCTGGTTTGGCCGCATCCGCTGATTTTCATTTATCCGCGCTGGAAAGTTAGCGGGGCCGTCTGCTGGCAGTTTCTCTTTCCAGCGGCGGCGCTGGCGCTGGCGGCGGCGCTGTGGCGCTGGCGGCGGCCTCTGGGCGCCGGGCCGCTGGTGGCGCTGCTCTTTTTTGCCGGGACGCTCTTTCCGGCGCTGGGCTTTTTTGATGTCTATCCCTTTCGCTATTCTTTTGTGGCCGACCATTTTCAATATCTGGCCTGCCTCGGGCCGCTGGTGCTGGCGGCCGCCGCCTTGGAGCGCGGCTTGGGCCGGCTGCCAAAACAAAGTCCCTGGCTGCGCGCCATTTTTTGCGCCGCGTTGCTGACGGCGCTCGGCGCCTTGACCCGGCATCAATGCGGGATGTATGCCGGCGTGGAAACTCTCTGGCGCGCCACCATCGCCCGCAATCCGGGCTGCTGGCTGGCCCATAACAACCTGGGCGCGATTTGCGTCCAAAAAGGGGAGGTGGCTCAAGGCGTGGCCCAATTCCGCCAGGCCTTGGAGCTCAAACCCCGCGAGGCCGAAGCCCACTTCAATCTCGCCATGGCCCTTGCCATAAACGGAGACGTGGAGGAAGCCATCGCCCAATTCCGCCAGGCCCTGGAACTCAAGCCCGCCTCTGCCGAAGCCTGCTACAATCTGGGCCTCGTTCTGGCGCGCAAGGGCGAAGTGGAGCAGGCTATCGCCCAATACCGCCAGGCCCTGGCCATCAAGCCTGCTTTTGCCCAGGCGCACTACGACTTGGGCCTCGCTTTGGCCCGTAACGGCAAGGGGGACGATGCCGTCGCGCAATACCGCGCAGCTCTGCAATTCAAGCCTGATTATGTGGAAGCCCTCAACAATCTGGGCATTGCTCTGGTCCAGAAAAAAGAGGTGGCGGAAGCCATCGCCCGATTCCGGCAGGCCGTTGCCATCAAGCCGGGCCAGGCCGACGCCCATTACAACTTGGGCACCGCTCTGGCCCTGAAGGGAGAAATCGGAGAAGCCATCGCGCATTTCCAGCAGGCGGTTGCCATCAAGCCGGACTATGCGGAGGCCCACTTCAACCTGGGCGTCGCTCTGGCCACCCTGGGTCAAACCAACCAGGCCATCGCCCAATACCGCCGGGCCTTGGAGATCAAGCCTGACTATGAGGAAGCCCGCCGCCACCTCGCTGCTTTGCCCTTGGGGCCAACAGGCCGGCCATAAAAGCAATCACGACTCCAACGATCCTTTATTTCATATCAACTCCTCTCCTTTGCAAGACACTTGGCGATCGTACTCACAACTGTATGCCCGTTTCTTGCGCAAGGCTAAAGTCATTTTTGCCAATGACGCCGTGTCTGCTGTCCTTCCCCGAGGCACGCTCAACCTGGCAATGCCGGCCACCGTGGGCCAAGCTCCGCGCCGTGCCGCCATTCCCGTAAAATTTAAACTTTAATCCGCGGGCGGCCAATCGTATAAGGTTGGCATGTTGCCTAGTTTTTTGTCCGAGGGTGGGTGGATGATTTGGCTCATCATGGCCACCAGCGCGGTGGCGGTCGCCGTCTTCCTGGAACGCCTGCTCCAATACCATCGCGAACAAATCAATTCCGGCGAGTTCCTCAACGGCGTTCGCAATGTCCTCAAACGCGATAATGTGGTCGAGGCTCTGGCAATCTGCGACGCCACCCCGGGTCCGGTGGCGCGGCTTGTCAAGGTGGCCATTCTCAACCGCGAGCGCGGGCGCTTCGCGGTGCAGGAGGCCCTGGAGGACGCCGGGGCCTGGGAGGTGCCCCGGCTGGAGGAGAAGCTCAACCTCCTCGCCACCATCGCCCAAATCGCGCCCCTCATGGGCCTGCTCGGCACCGTCCTCGGGTTTATGAAGGTCTTTCGCGGCCTGGAGGAGGCCGGCCTGAGCGCCCATGCCAGCCAGCTTTCCGGCGGCATCTGGCAGGCGCTCATCTGCACGGCGGCGGGGCTGGCGGTGGCCATTCCCAGTTACGCCGGCTATAATTATTTGGTCAGCCGCATCAACGCCATCGTGCTGGACATGGAACAGGTCTCCAGCGAGATTTTAAACATCGTCACTCCCGCCCCGGGCGGCGAGCCGTCGCCGGCGGTGGCAGTCCCAAAATGAGATTTCCCCGCCAGGCAAAAATTTTCCGCGGCCAATTGGACGCCGCCCCGGTGGCCGGCGTCGTGTTTTTGCTCCTGATTTTCATCCAGCTCAACTCCTTGCTCTACACCCCGGGGATGCTGGTTCATCTGAATAACCCCGCGGCCACCATCCACATCAGGAAGGACGGCCGGATTCAGTTCGGCACCAACTTTTTCACGGAGGCGCAGACCGGCCTGTTGCGCGCCGCCTTGCTCGATTCCCCGGCGGGGCCGCCCGATCTCCAGGTGGACCCGGGCACGCCCCCCAAAGTGGCTGCGCGCGCCAGCAATGCTGTCAATCAGAGTTTTCTCATCCATCCTCCCCCCGCCCGCGGCAACCCGGTCGGGACGGACAACCCCACCGTCATGGTCCGCGTCAATTTTTTGGGGCAATATATTTACGACAACCAGATCATGGGGGAGCAGGACTTGAAGGCCGGATTTGCCAGGGCCCTCCAGGCCGCCGCGCGCGAATCCAGGGAGTTGACCTTGACCGTCGCCGCTGACGAACAGGTCAAGTGGGACGCCCTCATCCGCCTGGCGCAATGGGCGCGCGAGGCCGGCATTAAAGATACCATTCTGGCCGAGTGGCTCGACAAGCCAGCCGCTTCTCCCGCCAAGCCAGTTCCATGAGCGCGCCTAACCCATTTCCATCTTACTCCTGCTCTTACTCTTAATCTTAATCTTACTCTTAATCGTAATCTTAACCTTAATCCTTATCTCCCACAGCCTCCATGAGCGCCCCCAAACCCATTCCGCCCCGCTGGTCGCGCGGGCGCTTTTGGCTGGTGGCGGCGCTTCTGTTTGCCGGACAGGCTGGCTGGGTTTTGTTGCTGGCTGAGCGTCCCGGTCCCTCGCCCGTTCCCGCGCCGTCCCCCCTGGGGCTGCGCCTGCTGGGCACGCCGTTGGACAACGAGATATGGACCAAACACGTTTTCGCCGGAGATCCCGCCATTTTCCCGTCGTCCTCTCCGCACGGATTCGCCGATCAAGCCTGGCGTCGCCTGCGCACCAATGCTGACACCGCTCCCCTGGAGGAACCTTTGCCGGTTCTTCTGAACTTTGCCGCCAAATGGTCGGGCGCAGAACTCAAGCCCGCCGGCCTGGCGTCGCGCCAGACTCCCTTCCACTTGGCCGGACTGCCCGAATCCTCCCCCTCCGCCGTTCCCGCCTTTCCGGCGGCGCAGGCCAGCCGCCCGGAATCCTTTCTCCGTATTGAAGGCGCGTTGGCGGCCCGCCAGTCGAGTCCGCCCGCGGTTTTGCCTTCCTGGACCACTAACTTTTTGGTGACCAATTCGGTGGTCCGCTTTGCCGTCAATCGCGCCGGTCAGGTCGTTTCGGCGGTCTTGCTGGCCGGCTCCGGCCTCAAGGCGGCGGACGATGCCGCCCTGGCGACGGTGAATGTCCTGCGTTTTCGTCCGGTGGGGCAAAGCGCCCCCGAACATGCCTGGGACACCGCCACCTTTTACTGGAAAACCATCCCCCCGCCATGACCGCAATTCTCATGATGCAGCCCGCATTAAGCCCTCGCCTCCTCGCGCCAGCCGCGCTTCCATGATATGTCCGCCGAGACCCTCATCCGCGCTTATGTGCTTTCTTTGCTTGCGGCCCTTTCTCTCCTCGCCATATATTCGGACATGCGCAGCCGGCGCTTTCGGCCGGCTCGGGAAAAGGACCGGATCTTCCGCTGCGAGCGTTGCGGACTGGTTTATACGGATGACGCGGATGTGGACCGTTCCCGCTGCTCGCAGTGCGGAACCTTGAACGAGCCGATTCAATTTTGAAACCCTCGGCCTGAACCTTTAATCAAACTGACTCTTATGGGAATGTGGATCGGACGAAATCGAAAAGCGCGCGTCACCTATGGGTTTGACGAAATCGCCCTCGTGCCCGGCGAAGTCACCATCAACCCCAACGAGGTGGACACCACCTTCAACATCCCGCGCAACGACGGCAGCAGCATCACTCTCAAAATCCCCATCATCGCCAGCGCCATGGACGGCGTGACCGATGTGCGCTTCTGCGTCGAGATGGGCAAACTCGGCGGCCTGGGCGTCATCAACCTCGAAGGCGTCCAGACCCGCTACGCCAATCCCTCCGAAGTCCTCTCCCAAATTGTCAAGGCCGGCCGGGACGAGGTCACCGCCCTCATCCAGAAATTCTATCTCGAACCGATCAAGGAGGAGCTGATCTCCCAGCGCGTCCAGGAACTCAAGCAGGCCGGCGTCCTCGCCGCCGTCAGTTCCATTCCGCAACGGGCCGAACGTTTTGGCGCCATCGCCCAGGAGGCCGGCGCCGATCTTTTTGTCGTCCAATCCACCGTTTCCACTGTCAAACATCTGTCCACCGAATATAAATGCCTCGAACTGGCCGAGTTTTGCCGCAAGCTCAGAATCCCCGTCCTCATCGGCAACGCTGTCACCTATAACGTCACCCTGCAATTGATGGCCTGCGGCGTGGCCGGCGTCCTCATTGGCGTCGGGCCGGGCGCCGCCTGCACCAGCCGCGGCGTCCTCGGTTTGGGCGTGCCCCAGGTCACCGCCACGGTGGACTGCGCCGCCGCGCGCGATTATCATCACAAGTTGACCGGCCGTTACGTTCCCATTATCACCGATGGCGGCATGAGCAAGGGCGGCGATGTCTGCAAAGCCCTGGCCTGCGGCTCCGACGCCGTCATGGTGGGCAGCGCCTTTGCCCGCGCCGAAGAAGCGCCGGGCAAGGGCAATCATTGGGGCATGGCCACCCCGCACGCCAATTTGCCCCGCGGCACCCGCATCAAAGTCGGCCTCTCCGGCTCCCTCAAACAAATCCTTTACGGCCCCGCCACGGTGGATGATGGTTCGCAGAATCTGGTGGGGGCCATTACCACCTGCATGGGCAGCGTCGGCGCCGCCACCATCCGTCAGTTCCAGGAAACCGAAATCATCATCGCCCCCAGCATCAAAACCGAGGGCAAACTCTTCCAAACCGTCCAAAACGTCGGCATGGGCGCCCGCTAATCCCCATACCCGTGCGGATGCGCCACATGCCAGCGCCAGGCGTCGCTGATGATCTGCTCCAGTTTGGGAAATTGCGGCTTCCAACCCAGTTCCCTCATCGCTTTCTCCGCCGAGGCCACCAGCCGCGGAGGATCTCCCGCCCGCCGCGGCTTCTCCACACAGGCAATCGGCTGGTGCGTGATCTTCTCGCAAGCCGCTATTACCTGCCTGACCGAATAGCCGTCCCCGTTGCCCAGATTGTAAAAGCCGCATTTCCCCGGCTCCAGCGCCAGGATGTGCGCCTGCGCCAAATCCACAATGTGAATGTAATCGCGTATGCACGTCCCGTCCGGCGTCGGATAATCCGTCCCGTATATCTCGCAACTCGCCGCCTGCCCCAGCGCCACTTTCAACACGTTCGGAATCAAATGCGTTTCCAGCCGGTGATCTTCTCCGAATTGCCCGCTCGCCCCCGCCGCGTTGAAATAGCGCAACGCCACATATTCCAGCCCGTGAATCTGCCCGTGCCAGTAAAGCATTTTCTCGAACATCAGCTTGGATTCCCCGTACGGGTTGATCGGCCGCTGCGGCAGCTCTTCGCTCATCGGTATCCGCTCCGGCGGACCGTAGGTGGCGCAACTGGAGCTGAAGACAAATTTCTTCACCCCGGCCGCCACCACCGCCTCGAGCAGATTCAACCCGTTGCAGACATTGTTGCGAAAATACTTCGTCGGATTGACCATGGACTCGCCCACCAGCGCGTTGGCGGCGAAGTGCAGCACCGCCGCCGGTTTGGCGTCGCGCAGCGCCCCCGCGATGCTCTCGTAATCGCTTAATTGCGCCTGGATGAACACGGCCCGGTCATCCACCGCGCCGCGATGGCCCTCCGACAGATTATCATAGACCGTGACATCGTGGCCCGCGTTGAGCAATTCCTCCACGCAAACCGAGCCGATATAACCCGCCCCGCCTGTGACGAATACATTCATCCCGCCACCATAGGCCGGGGAAAGCATTGCCTCAACAGCAAAAAACATCTACCCTCCGCCCATTCCGCTGGCCTGAAATCGCGACCATGGAAATCCGATGCACATTTGGCAGCTTGTTGGGGAGCGCGGGCGTCCTTGCCCGCCGTGCCCGGCGTCTCGCCGGGCACATCATTCAGCCTTTCTTTTCCGCAAAACCGCCGGCGCGCCCGCCGTGCCCGGCGACATGAGCGACCCGTCCCTCATCGGCGGCGGCTTGATCACCGGCGATTCCCTCGCCCCGCTCTGCCGTGGCATTTGCCTCCTCCTCGCCACGCTTTGGGGCAAATAGTCAACAAGAAAAAAGGACGCCCGGTCTATTCCAGAAAAAAATCCACCGTCGTCACCACCCGGATGATTTTCCGCTCTGGAGAAGCCACATCCACATCTTCGATTTCCACGGTCCCCTGGGCCGCCCGGCGGATTCGTCCCACCTTGCTCTTGGAATCCTCCGCGAATTTCTCCGCCGCCGCCCGGGCATTGCCCGTCGCTTCTTTGATCATATCAGGCTTCACCTCGTTCACCGCGTCAAATATAAACTGGATTCGATTGCTGTATTCATTCCCCGCCAGCGACACCCCTTTTTCGAGCAGGGCGTCCGCGCCCTGGATTGCTTTCTTCACCACATCCACATGCGCGCTTCGCACCACCAGCGTCATCACCCCTCGATAGCGCGCCATCGTGGGTGACTTGTTCTGAATTCTCTCGTCCTGGCGGTCGCTCACGTCCGGCAGGCCCTGCGTTATCTCTTTGCCATCAATCCCGTTATCCTTGAGATACGAGATGACCAGGGTGCGGTCGTTCTCCATCGCCGTTTTTAACGCTCCCAGATCCTCGGCGTAGGCGGAAAATCGAATCGGCCAGATCGCCAGCGTGGCTTTCATCTCCCTCTCCGACAATCCTCTTACGGTCAGAAACCGGTCGAACTCGCGTCCCGTCTTCACCGCCCGGCCAATTTGATGTCCAAAAATGGCCAGCCCGGCAATGAGCGACAAACCAAGAACTATGAATGAACGTATCGTGATCATATTACTTCGCAGGAACAATTCACACTGCGCCGGAGTCCTGCCGTGACGCAAGAACAATTGCCCCTCACCCTCCCTCCGCTCCTCCGCCCAAAAAAGCTCGTCAATCATGGAGGCGCGACTCTAAATTCATCCCCTTGCTGGAAATCCTCAATTTGCAAATTGATTTCGCCTCCGGCGGCCGCCGCCTCCGCGCCGTGGACGGCGTTTCCTTTTCCATCGCGGCGGGCGAAACCTTTTGCCTCGTCGGCGAAAGCGGCTGCGGCAAAAGCGCCACCGCCCTCGCCATCGCCCGGCTCCTGCCCGCTCCCCCGGCCCATTATGCCGGCGGCGCCATTTTGCTTGACGGTGTGGATGTCCTCCGCGCCGGCCGGCGCCAGTTGCGCGGCCTTCGCGGCGGGGTGGTCGGTTATGTTTTCCAGGAGCCGGGTGCTTCGCTCAATCCGGTCTTTCGCGTCGGCGCGCAAATCAAGGAGGTGCTCAAACTCCACCGCCCTGACGCCGCCACCGATGCCGAAGTCCTCCGCCTGCTCAAACTGGTCGGCATCCCCGCCCCGGAATCGCGCCTGAAAAACTATCCCCACGAAATGTCCGGCGGCATGCAGCAGCGCATCCTCATCGCCATGGCCCTGGCTGCCCAGCCCAAGCTCCTCGTCGCCGACGAACCCACCACCGCCCTCGATGTCACCATTCAGGCGCAAATTCTCGATTTGCTGAAAGACCTCAAGCAACGCCTCGGCATGAGTCTTCTCCTCATCACCCACAATCTGGCCATTGTCGGGGAAATCGCCGACCGCGTGGCCGTCATGTATGCCGGCCAAATCGTCGAAATCGCTCCCGCCCGCGCCTTATTGACACGCCCCTGGCATCCCTACACTCAGGCCTTGATCGCCTCGGTCCCGAAACTCGCCGCGCCCGGCGAGCGCCTGCGCTCCATCCCGGGAAATGTGCCCGCCCTCGACGCCATGCCCGGAGGCTGCCGTTTCCATCCCCGCTGTCTCAAAGCGCAGCCCGATTGCCGCCTGAAAAAACCGGAGCTAATTGAAGTCGAACCCGCCCGTTGGGTGCGCTGTCCATACTGGAACACCTCACCCCCATCCCCCTCTTAATCCTAATCTTAATCCTAATCTTAATCTCTCTTTGCATGACCCCCGTCCCCGCCGCCAACCCCCTCCTCGAAGTCCGCGACCTCCAAGTCCGCTTCCCGGTCCGGCACGGCCTCTTCACTCGCGCCCGTGCCTTCGTCAAAGCCGTGGACCACGTCAGTTTTACCATCCAGCCGGGCGAAACCCTGGGACTCGTCGGCGAAAGCGGCTGCGGCAAAACCACCCTCGCCCGCGCCATCGTCCGACTCCTCAAACCGGCCGCTGGCAGCATCTGGCTGGCGGACGAGGACATCGCCGCTCTGAGCGCCGCGCAAATGCGCGCCCGCCGCCGCCTTTGCCAGATGATTTTCCAGGACCCCTTCAGCTCCCTCGACCCGCGCCTGACCGTTGGGGAGATCATCGGCGAAGCGCTCGAGATTCATATGACCACTGGCCAGATGGTCCGCGAAGCCTTGGAAATTCAGCGTTTGGGCGCTGCCTCCGCCTACCGCCACAGAATCGCCGAACTCCTCGCCATCGTCGGTCTGGACCCCGCCCAGGCGCAACGCTACCCGCACGAATTCAGCGGCGGCCAGCGCCAGCGCATTGGCATCGCCCGCGCCCTGGCCGTCGAACCCAAACTCATCGTCTGCGACGAACCGGTCAGCGCCCTCGACGTTTCCGTGCAGGCGCAAATCATCAATTTGCTGCAAGACCTCCAGCGCGAGCGGGCCGTGGCCTATTTATTTGTGGCCCACGATCTGGCCGTGATCGAACACATCAGCCACCGCGTCATGGTGATGTATCTGGGCAAAATAGTTGAAACCGGCCCGGCCAAGTCCGTCGTGCAAACCCCCAAACATCCCTATACACAAGCTTTGATTTCCGCCGTCCCGCAAATTGACCCCCAAACCCGCCGTCCCCGCATCATTCTCCCCGGCGAAATCCCATCCCCGATCAATCCGCCGCCAGGCTGTCCCTTTCATCCCCGCTGTCCCATTGCCGAACCCCGTTGCCGGACCGAGCCGCCCATCTTGCGCGAGATCGCCCCCGCCCATTGGGCCTCCTGCCATCTCGCCAAGTAAATCAGGGCAGGGCAGGGGACCCAGCCTCCCGCCGCCAAAAACGCCGCATTATCCGTCCCATAAGTCCCATAAGTCCCAGCCGGTCCGCTTTCACTATTCACTATTCAAAATCCGCCATTCCCCTTAATCTTCCACTGCAAATGGACGCCGCGCACATTAGAAATTTCAGCATCATCGCCCACATTGACCACGGGAAGACCACCCTCTCCGACCGCCTCCTCCATCGCACCGGCACCATCGCCACCCGCGAAATGGAGGAGCAACTGCTCGACTCCATGGACTTGGAGCGCGAACGCGGCATCACCATCAAGGCCCATCCCGTCACCATGCGCTACACCGCCAAAAATGGCGAAACCTACGAACTCAACCTCATTGACACCCCCGGCCATGTGGATTTTTCCTACGAAGTCTCCCGCAGCCTCAGCGCCTGCGAAGGCGCTTTGCTCATCATTGACGCCGCCCAGGGCGTTGAGGCCCAGACCGTCGCCAATGTCCACCTGGCCACCAAGCAGAATCTCCTCATCATCCCCATCATCAATAAAATTGACCTGCCCCACGCCGACATCCCCCAGACCAAAATCCAGATGGAAGACATCCTCGCCATTCCCGGCGACACCGCCATTCTGGCCAGCGCCAAGGAGGGCATCGGCATTGACGAAATCCTGGAAGCCATCGTCGCCCGCATTCCGCCCCCCAAACCCACCGGCGCGCCCTCCGTCCAGGCCCTCGGCTTCGATTCCTATTTCGACACCTACAAAGGCGTCGTCACCCATGTCCGCATCTTCAACGGAGAATTGCATCCCGGCATGCACGTCAAACTCCTCCACTCCGGCAAAACCGTCGAAGTCAAGGAAGTCGGCAGCTTCAATCCCAAACCTTACCCCCGCGAAAAACTCGAAGCCGGCGAAACCGGCTACATGACCGCCAACATCAAAAGCCCCAAGGACGTCAAAATGGGCGACACCATCACCGACGCGAAAAATCCCTCGCCCGTCCTTCCCGGTTTCAAGGAAATCCATCCCATGGTCTTCAGCGGCCTTTATCCCATCAACACCGCCGACTACGAACACCTCAAGGCCAATCTGGCCAAGCTCCAGCTCAACGACTCCGCCTTCGTCTATCAGCCCGAAAGTTCCGTCGCCCTGGGCTTTGGCTTCCGCTGCGGCTTCCTCGGCTTGCTCCATCTCGAAATCGTCCAGGAACGCCTCCGCCGCGAATACGGCATGGACATCATCGCCACCTATCCCAGCGTCGTCTATCGCGTCAAAATGACCGACGGCGCCGTCAAGGAGGTGGACAACCCCGCCTTCCTCCCCGAAGTCAACTATATTGAAAGAATTGACGAACCCATGGTCTGGTCCCTCGTCATCAGCCCCAACGAATACATCGGCGACATGATGGCCCTCCTCGCCGAAAAACGCGGCGTGGTGGACCACACCGAAACCCTCGACCCCCGCCGCGTCCTGCTCACCAGCACCCTGCCTTTGAGCGAAATTCTTATTGACTTCCACGACCGCATCAAAAGCATCACCCGCGGCTTCGGCTCCATGGATTACGAGCACGCCGGCTACCAGGAAGCCGACATGGTCAAACTGGACATGCTCGTCAACGGCGAGTCCGTGGACGCCTTCTCCTGCATCGTCCATCGTTCCAAGGCGGAGGGCAGGGGACGCGTCCTGGCCGCCAAACTCAAGGAAGTCATCCCCCGCCAGCAATACCAGGTCGCCATCCAGGCCGCCATCGGCGGCAAAATTGTCGCCCGCGAAACCGTCAGCGCCCTCCGCAAAGACGTCACCGCCAAATGCTACGGCGGCGACATCACCCGCAAGCGCAAACTCCTGGAAAAGCAAAAAGAGGGCAAGAAGCGCATGAAATCCTTCGGCTCCGTCAACATCCCCCAGGAAGCCTTCATCCAGGTCCTTAAAGCATGAATCCACGGCTGGCTCATGCAGGGAAACCTCCCGCGTTTTCTCCCTCTCCTCCACACACTTGTGGAGGAGAGGGCCGGAGTGAGGAGGCTTTCCAACTTCACCTCCGGCCCCTCATGAGCCGCCGTGGCCCGAACCATGAACATCAAATATGAGCAAGACCAACTTTGATCTTTATCTGGAAGAACAACTCAAAGACCCCGTCTTTGCCGGGCGGTTTGAAAGAGCGGGGGAAGCGTGCGACGCGGCCTTGCAGCTTGCGGCGTTGCGTGAAAAGGCCGGGCTATCCCAAAAAGACCTCGCCCGCAAACTAAAAACCTCCCGGCAGCAGATGAGCCGACGTGACTCACCGTCTTAATTCTCATGGGCCGCTCAACAGCTCATTACGCCGACAGGGACGCGAACAACATTATGAGGGTCAAAACCGTCAGAATTGAGGAACAAGAAAGGGCAGGGGACGTCCGACCCGTCCAATTAAGCCGCCAAATGAAATCCCATCACTCCGTCACTCCGTCACTCCGTTTTTCGGTATGACCCTCCGCTGGTTCCTCTCATCGCAATTCCGCCACACCTCCGATTTGTGCGGCCACCTCGGCAAACTGCGCCGCGCCCAATGCGACCTTCTCGCCCCGCAGGACCTCCAACTTCTCGACGCCGCCTTGCAGCAGACCAAAGCCGCCCTCCACGCCGGCGCTGACGACCAGACTTTGGCCGCCTGCGCCCGCGAATTGGAAAACGCCGCCCAACAATGCCTCCGCCCGTATCCGCACCCCGAATGGCGCGACAACATGGAAGTCCTCCTCGTGGCCATCGCCATCGCCATGAGCATCCGCACCTTCTTCGCCCAGCCCTTCAAAATCCCCACCGGCTCCATGCAGCCCACCCTCTATGGCGTCACCCTCCAGGACCGCCGCGGCGATCCGCATTTTGTCATGCCGGGACTCTTGCGGCGCGTTTATGAATTTGCCTTGCATGGCGCCATCTACCATCAAGTCATTGCCCAGGCCGACGGCGAGTTCGATCACGCCGGCCCTTTGCAACATGCTTTCGGCCTCGTCAACAAACAAACATTTTGGGTGCGCTACCGCAACGGCGCGCTCGTCCCCATCACCCTTTGGGGCGGCCCTGACCAAAGCCAGTTTGACTCCACCGAACACCGCCTCGGACTGGTGGACGACATTCACCTGCCCAACCTTTTCCACAAAGGCGGAGCCATTCTCCAATGCGTCGAATACACCGGCGACCATTTGTTCGTGGACCGCCTGACCTATAATTTTCGCCGGCCGCAACGCGGAGAGATTATTGTTTTCAAAACCAGGGACATTCCCATTCCCGGCCAAACCGCCGACCAGTTTTACATCAAGCGCCTGATCGGCCTGCCAGGGGAGAGCATCAGCATCGGCGATGACCGCCATGTCCGCGTCAACGGAGTCCGTTTGGACGCCTCCACGCCGCACTTCAAAAATGTTTATGGATTTGATCCGAATACCAGGGCGCGCGAAAGCCACTACAGCGGGCATGTTCTGGATTCCCGCAGCCATCTCCAGACCAGCGCCGACAAGTTGATCGTCCGGGATAAACACTACGCCGTCTTTGGCGACAACACCCTGAACAGCGCCGATTCGCGTTTTTGGCGTGATTTCCCGCAACAAAACATCATGGGCCAGACGTGGTTGGTCTATTGGCCGTATTCCAGCCGTTTCGGCTTCGCCGCCAACCGGTAAAAACCCCGGAACGCCTGGGCCTTGGTCGATGATTCCGGCAGATTTTTGAACTGAATCAATTCGGCCCAACCACAACCCGACTCCGCCGGGGTCAGGTTGTTCGCTTGAGGCGATGAGGCAGACGGGGAAGACCGGCACTTAAAACCCCCAAGCCCACGCTCCAGAAACAATGCCATCAGGATGTTTGACTTAAGGCCACATTTGGGCCACATTGGGTACATGAGCGCAATTGCCAAAAGCCGTATTGACCCCGAACTGAAACGCCAAGCTGAAGCCGTCTTGGAAGAGATCGGACTGAAACCACGGGCCGCATTGGAACTTTTTTACAAACAGATCATCAAGCGACGGGCAATCCCGTTCCCTGTCCAAGCAGACAGCGCGGAAGATGAGGTTTTGAGCTCAGCCACCCGCCGCAATACGCTGGCTGATGAGTTTTAGGGATGAGAACTGTCCCACAACCCGGCGAAGTTTGGTTTATCGACTTGGGCATGGTCGGCAAACCACGTTATGCGCTCGTTTTGGCGGCTCAAACCGATGCCCGACTGGCACTGGCCAGCGTGGTTTTGATTACCAGACAATTTGAGGACACACCTTACGAGGTCACGTTGCCCCGCGTGCCGTGGTTGCGGGAGCAAAGCTACATCAACGTCCAGAGCATCCAACCGGTGAAGTTCACCGAATTCGTCCGCAAAGCTCCCGGCAAGTTCGATGATCGCGTCATTAGCGCAGTGGAAGCCGCGCTCAAACGCTGGTTGAAGCTCTAAAAACCTCGGAGAAAGATCGCTTCCGGTGTATTCTCGAACTTATCTACCGTTCCAGGAGGAGGGGCATCTACTTCGCGGCTGTACCCGGTCGGCCCTCGAGGCTTTGAGGAGAAGCAGCAGTGCCGAGCGAGGCCCGCTTTACGCGGCGCTGTTCAGTTCTTCGATTGGTTTGGAGCGGCTGCTATAGATCTCGCTGATTCTGGACCATTTCAGAATTTTAAGTGTGCAAAATGAACGCGCCCCTTAATCCACCGCCTCAAAACCTGCCTGGTCTAAGACCAGACGTTTTTGGCGGTTTCCTGTCCGGGTGCAACCCAGGCCTCCTCATATAATTCGCACAATGTTTGTTACTCGATAGTTAATTTACGCCACCGATCCGCGCCCGTCAAGCCCCGTTTCGATAGTCTGTCAAACCTATTTCGCTTCGCAGATTTGATAGTCAAAAGTGAGAGGCACGGTTCATGCTTAGGGGGTGTAGCACTTTCCATGCCAGTCAATACTGAGAATTTCAATGTCAAGTAGATTTCCGAAACACCAAAAAGACGACATTTAGCGGCACCCATTTTGCCCGGCTTTTGGACGCAAAACCGATGCTGCCAGGCTCACCAGGCCAGATGCCTTGCCCAACCGCTTCGCGCCGGACTCCGCTACGCTCCGCTCCGCTTCACCGGTCGGACGCCAGGGGAGGGAAGGGGAGGGGAGGGGAGCCACACACAGTCAACGCTCGAACCGCTTGGCCCGGGTTCCGACGGACGGCCTCGCAGGGGCGGG
The DNA here is from genome assembly GCA_049513975.1 of Verrucomicrobiota bacterium. Taxonomy (GTDB): domain Bacteria; phylum Verrucomicrobiota; class Verrucomicrobiia; order Limisphaerales; family Palsa-1400; genus JBEKOF01. Next base: position 19,808 of record JBEKVM010000027.1, read on the forward strand.
ACAGGGGAGTCCCGACGTTTACGGTCAGCCTACGCGCAGGCTGACTGGTCTATGGTTCGCTGCCAACTTTAGCCTGTCAGGACCCCCCCAAATGCTTCCACCGCAGCTTGCGAGCATGAGCCAGCCACTCACGCCGCCGCCGACGCTGTTTCTCGGAAATCCGACGCTTTTTACCGGCCCCGGCCTTGCCCATCAGCGGCCAAGGATTCAACCGTTTTCCGCAATGCGGACACACAATTTCCATACCCCCCACCATAACTCACATAACCCTTGTCTGTCAAGCCCCCATAAGCTGTTGTCAGTCAACGGCCCAAACGCCGCTTTTGTGCAAGTAGGCAAATCTTGCCGTCCTAATTATTCAAAGAGTAACAAGGTTAAGGCGGGACGGGACCGCGGCGCTTCGCGCCGCGATCCCGCCCGGCCATCACCAAGCCGATCAGGATGCCCCGGCAAAGGGCCTGCCTGGCCTTACACGCTGCCAATGGGCATCACGCCCGACATCATACAGCCGCTGGCCTCTGGACGCTGCCAAGGCCACCGCGTCCACCGCCTCCATGCGCCCCACGTACGAAATCCGCCGCACGCCGCCCACAACCATTTGCAGCCACAGCCGACCGTCACTATCCCGAACCAAGTCCCCACCCGTCCTGTCAAGTATATTTGCATTATGGTTCATGCTACACGCTCCTTTGCCTTTACCACACGCAACGCCGGCCTCCGCCGACGCCGCGCCTGGCTCTTCGCGGATTCCAGCGCCGCCAAGGCTTTCAGCGCCAAATCTTGCTTGCGCTCAATCGCTTCCAAGTCCGACTTATTCGCCCCCGAAGGCGTGCCCTCCGCATCACGAGTCCGCCCGACCCAATACGCACAACACGCTTGCAGCAACGCCCGCGCCTCCGCTTCCAACTCGCGACCATCATACGGGAAATACTCTTGCAGCTTGACCGACCCAGGAGGATGCTCACACATCAGTTTGCCCACGGAGGAAGTCAGCAAATACGACGCAAAATCGTGCGCCTCATCCACGCCCACGCCCTCACGCACACGACGCCGCAAAACCGCAAGCCGCCGCATGGTCTCACGGAAAAACACCGCCCATTTATCACACGATTCCATAATCGCTTTTTGCACGTCCACCAAACAATGTCAACACACTTTTATTACTTGCAAAACTTGCCGAAAATGTTTGACACGCCGCACAGTGTACCGCGGGTTTGACTTGCGGCACTTGCCAAACACTTCGCACAATGTTTGTTATATTCACTTCACAATATCGTCAACCGCCCCTGGCCAAATGCGCCCACTCTCCTTTCCATGCTTTTATGCCTTCTCCACCCCCGCGGGGCTGTCCCTTTCCCAAACCATGCCGTCCCCTCAGGATTCCGGAAAGCGTGTTTTGGAAATAGCTGAGACTGGCTTTTGCGCTGGGATGGTGGGCGATGAGGGATTCGAACCCCCGACCAACAGCGTGTAAAGCTGCTGCGCTACCACTGCGCTAATCGCCCCAAACCCAACTCTACCTTTCCTCCTCCGCCCTTGACGAGCCAAATCCGCGCCGCCCGCAAATTCACTACCGGACTTCGCCGGCAAACCCCTGCTGCCGCAACGCCTCGTAAAGCACCAGCGCCACGCAATTGGACAGATTCAGCGAGCGCACCCGCCCATCAAACATCGGGATGCGCAGCCAGCCGTCCCCGTAACGGTCAAGTATTGCTTTGGGCAGTCCGGCCGTTTCCCGTCCAAAAACCAGGTAGTCGTCCGGCGCGTATTTCACGCCGGCATAATGCTTCGGCCCGTTGGATTCAATCAGCCAGAGGCGGGCCTGCTGCGGAAGCTGTTTTTCAAACTCGTTCCAGCCGCCCCACCGGTGCCAGTCCAGGTGCTGCCAGTAATCCAAGCCCGCGCGTTTGAGTTCCTTGTCCTCCAGCGCAAAGCCCAGCGGTTCGATCAAGTGCAGCGTTGTTCCCGTGGCCGCGCACAGCCGCGCCACGTTCCCGGTGTTCGGCGGAATCTCAGGTTCAACAAGGACAACATTCATCGGGTTGGATACAACGGAGTGTTGGAGTCTTGGAGTGTTGGAGTCTTGGTTTCCATACCATCAGTCCATTACTCCAAAACTCCGTTTCCTTCCGTAGTTCACTTTCCACAACACCAATCCGTGCGCCGGCGCCGTCATGCCGGCGGCCCGCCGGTCTTTGCGCCGCAGAATTTCCGCGATGTCCCCCGGCGCGATCTTCCCCTGCCCTGCCTGCACCAGCGTTCCCACAATGCCCCGGCACATCTTGTAGAGAAATCCGTCCCCCTCCATGACAAACGTCAGCAGCGGCCCGCGCCGTTTGATCTCGCACCGCCGCAAGGTGCGCACGGTGGATTTCATTTCGTAACTCCGCGTGCCGGCGAGCGATTTAAAATCGTGTTGACCCGTAAAAAATCCCGCCGCCGCGCGCATCACCGCCAGATCCAGCGGACGGGCCACATGCCAGGCCTGCGCGCGCAGCAGCGGATTCATCGCCGCCGCGTTCCAGACAAAATAACGGTACTCCTTTCCCCGGGCGTCGAACCGCGCGTCGAAATCCGCCCGGCAGCGCGCCGCCGCCATGATGCGCACATCCGCGGGCAGATGCGCGTTGAGGGCCAGCGCCAGTTTGGACGCCGGCATCCGGCAGCCCCGCATTTCCACCTGCGCCACCATCCCCAGCGCATGCACCCCGGCGTCGGTGCGGCTGGAACTGTGCAGGCGGCTGATGTCCCCTCCTGGAAAAATCCGGGACAGCGCCTCCTCGATCCGTTGCTGCACACCCACCCCGGTTTTCTGCGCCTGCCACCCGGCGTAATGCGTGCCGTCGAAAGCGATGGTCAATTTGAATTTCACGACCCGTCATTCCCCGGATTTTCCGAACGCGCCGCGCTGGCCTCCAGATAACTCTGCAACAAAATTGCCGCCGCGCTTTGGTCCACCTTCGTTTTGCGCTGTTCGCGCCGATGGCCGGCTTCGATCAGGAAACGGTTCGCCTGCACCGTGGTCAGCCGCTCGTCCCACGTCTTGACCGGGATGCCCAGCGCCTCCCGCAGCGTCGCGGCAAACTTCCGCGCCGACTCCGCCGCCGGTCCGTAAGTGCCGTTCATATTGCGCGGCAAACCGACCACGACCTCCCGCACCTGCTTTTCAATTACGATTTCCTTGATCCGCTGCAAAACTTTCGCGAACGGTTCCGCAGGGATAAACTCCAGCGGCTGCGCGATGGTGGCCGTCTCATCGCTCAGCGCCACCCCAATCCGTTTCGTCCCATGATCCAAGGCCAGAATGCGCATTTTTAGAGAATTAATTGAACGATGGCTTTCATAGGCAAGAAAAGTCGCCCCTCTGTGTCAGCCAACTCGCGGAAACCGTATTTCCGATAGAAGGCGGCCGCTGGCTCGTCCTTGGCATCCACAACTACCGCAAACGACGCCATTTGATCGCTGGCGGCCCGGCTCCGGCGCAAAGCGTCAAGCAGAATGAATTCCCCCAACCCTTTGCCCCGATGCTTTACGTCCACCGCCAATCGGCCCAGCAGCGTGGCGGGGACGAACGGGTATTTTGGGAGCTTCTGGGCGATGTCTGGCGGAAGATCATCGAGCGAGATTGCGGTATTTGCCACAGTGTAAAAACCGGACACCGCTTGGGTCGCACGATGGACCAGGACAAACGGCGTGGAGATGTTCCTGCGCATGTCCTGACCCGCACGGTCGCGAAAATATCGGTCAAGCGGTTCAACGCCACAGGAAAACCGGAAGCGATCGTGGCGATCTCCGAGCGGTTCAATGACATAGTCCCTGGCCGGCTCGGTTTTCACACGGGGGCAACGATCCTGCGGTATCGGCGGGCGGCGGCACGAAGTCGTGCGTTCGGCTTCGACGGCGCGAGCAAAGCCTTGGCGAATTTCCGGGAGTCCCGGGCGCTCAGCCGCAGCACTTCATGCTCCTGCACCGTTTGCACAGCCGCCTGTCGCAGGCTCTGAATGAGAAAGTCGCTCAAAGTCACCCCCTGCAAATCCGCGGCGTGCTGAAACAATCGCTTCAGACCCGGGGTGACGCGAGCCTCCAGCCGATTTCCCCCGTTCACGCTCCGCTTTTCTGCTGTTGCAATTGTCTTCATGCTCCAACTGTCCGGCAAATTGCCGGACAAGTCAAGGAAAAGGAACCTTCATTTCCGGTCTTCAAAAAAGGCGCGGATTTGACGAAGTTAGGCGATATTTTAGGCATCTGGATTGCATATTTTGGAGTGATCAGGACCCTAAGTGTTTAAGTTGCGGGAGATGGGAAAGTATTTGACGAAAGCAAGGCATATCTTCTTCAACCATTTCAAGAAAAAGACCATCATTCCCCTCCTTCTGAATTGCGGTTATGCTTTTGGTTCCACGAGGACAAAGATCCAGGTGGGCTAGATTGCGCTTGAATGAATGTTTCAGCGGAGCCAAGGCATTCTCCCATCCCGCAAACCATTGGTAGTTTCGGCCCGATTTGAAGTAGCTATTGAGGTAGTCCGCTGTTGCTCCGGGATCTGGATGTCCGCGCCAGAATGGTTTATCAAGTTCCGTTGAAGATGAATTCACACCCACTGTAATATATTCGGCGGTTTTCAGCTCGCTAAAAAAAGGAATCGGCGTGCGGCATTTCTGATTGTAATACAAAACATCATATTTGCCCCCGACGACATGAGGGGGAATCCCCTCGAGAAAAAGTGCCATGTCCATCGCCAACCTCGCGATTAGAGGCCTTTCATGGCTTTTCTCGCCGCCCTCACCGTTTTTTCGATGTCCCCCGCCGTGTGCGCCAGCGAAATGAAACCCGCCTCAAATTGCGACGGCGCAAGATAAATCCCCTCCTCCAGCATCGCGTGAAAATACTTCGCAAAACGCGCCCGGTCGCTGCGCAGCGCGTCCGCCAGATTATGCACCGGCTGATCGGTGAAATACCCGCAGAACATCGAGCCGAGGCGGTTGAACCGCACCGCAATTCCTGCCCGCCGCGCCGCGTCTTTCATGCCGGCTTCCAGCGCCGCCCCGGCCTCCTCCAGCCTGGCATAAACATTCCTTGTGGAAAGCTCCTCCAACGCCGCCAGGCCCGCCGCCATGGCCAGCGGATTGCCGCTCAGCGTGCCGGCCTGATACACCGGGCCGCACGGCGCCAGGCAATCCATGATTTCCGCCCGCCCGCCGAACGCGCCCACCGGCAAACCGCCGCCGATGATTTTTCCAAAACAACTCAAATCCGGCTTGAGGCCAAAACGCTCCTGCGCCCCGCCCAGCGCCAGGCGAAAGCCCGTCATCACCTCGTCGAAAATCAGCAGCGCGCCGTCGGCCGCGGTGATCTCGCGCAGAAACTCCAGGTAGCCCGGTTTGGGCAAATACAAACCCGCGTTGCCCGGAACCGGCTCCACAATAATCCCCGCGATTTGCCTTGGATTCGCCGCGAACGCCGCCCGCACCGCCTCGCTCTCGTTGAAGGGCAAAACAATCGTGTGTTGCGTAAACGCCGCCGGCACCCCGGCGCTGTCCGGATTCCCAAACGTCAGCGCGCCCGATCCGGCCTTGACCAGCAGCGAATCGGCATGGCCGTGATAACAGCCGTCGAACTTGATGATCTTGTCGCGCCCCGTAAAACCGCGCGCCAGCCGGATGGCCGACATGCACGCCTCCGTTCCCGAATTGCACATCCGCACTTTTTCCACGCTGGGAATGGCGGAGCAAATGAAGCGCGCCATCCTCACTTCCAGCGGATTGGGGATGCCGAAACTGGTCCCCTGCCCTGCCGCGTCTTGCACCGCAGTAATGATTTTCGGATGCGCATGACCCAGAATGGCCGGTCCCCATGTCCCCACATAATCCACGTAATCATTTCCATCCACGTCGAACACATGCGCGCCCTGCGCCCGGTTGACAAAAAACGGCTGCCCTCCCACCGCGCGAAAGGCCCGCACCGGCGAATTCACCCCGCCGGGAATATAGCGCAGCGCCTCGGCAAACAGCTCTTCGGATTTCGTTCTCAAAAGCATCTCGCAGCAAATACCAAATTGACCGCGAATGCAATCTTCAGGAGTAATGTCAGTCAAGAGTGGGGCATTTCAGGTAGGGCGGGCACTCCGCTGCCCGCCGTCGTGCATTCGTGGGGTTTATTGCATATTGAACCTGCATGGTTTAAGTTAGAAGCGGCTGGTTATGTCCCCTCCGAAGAAAGTTCTCGTGGACGCCGCCCTCATCCTGACGGGCGCTGGCATGAGCATTCTCTTTATTTCCACAGATGGGAACGGTCAGAATCCCGTTCCCGTGGCTCGAGGGATCATGTTCCTTGTGTTGGTAACTGGTTTGATTTCATTTTTGCTCGCAAGAATTGTTCGCACCCTCCCGCTCGCCATCATCGCCAGTTTCCTCATTACGGATATGCTGTCTGTTTTGTATGGTGTTCGCAGTTTGAACTCTTCCACGGATCCCTATGCCTATGAGGCGGCTATGATGTTTCCGATAATCTTTGTGGTTGCGACGGGGCCGACAGTTCTGCTCTCATCCATAGGTTTTGGGAGACTGGCAGGCCGCTTTTGGCAAAAGAGGATTCGACCGGTTTCTCTGACAGCGCCTTCCCCTGCGCCGGTCAGTCAGCCGGATCACCACACTGAGAAATAATGAAACGAATGCTTTTATTTTTAGTTGCGGCCAGTTTATTGACTTGCCTCGGATGCCGCACCCAAGATTGTCGTCCTGCGGACCCACTCCCAAGTCTGCGTGCCTCTCTCGATCTCGTGAAAAACGCTCCAGACGACCAACCGTTCACGGCCCCCTGCCCTGATGTATCTGCGCTGCCCGGCTTGAATCGGGAACAAATCAAGGCTGGTCTGGGAACGCCGCATTTATGTGGCCCTGACTGGGCGCCATCCGCACGTGAAGGCGACTGGTATTACTCATTTTATAAGCTGCCCCAAACCTGGGTCGGCGGAGGCCCTGAGTTAGTCCTCCAATTCGGACGCAACGATATTTGCACCTCTGCGAAATGGGCGCATACCCAGTAGTTCCGCAACGCCTAATCAGATCGGCTAAGCGAGGCGCCGGTCGGACGCAAGACTAACCAACCGCCCAAACCGCCCGCGCCATCACGCCTCCCGGTATTGTTGCGCAATCGGAATGCGCCGGCCCACCCCGAAGGCTTTGGTCGTCACCTTCAATCCGGGCGCGGCCTGGCGGCGTTTATACTCGTTGAGTTCGATCAGCCGCACCACCCGCCGCACGTCCGCCTCGTTGAATCCCAGCGCCACGATCTCGGCCAGCGACTTGGTTTCCACCACGGAATGTTCCAGGATCGCGTCCAGAATTTCATACGGCGGCAAGGAGTCCTGGTCGGTCTGGTTAGGGCGCAATTCCGCCGACGGCGGTTTGGTCAGGGACGACGTTGGGATCAGTTCGCGCTCGCGGTTGATCCATCGGGCCAGGCGATACACCATCGTTTTGGGAACGTCGCTGATCACCGCCAGCCCCCCGCACATGTCGCCGTAAAGCGTGCAATAACCAACCGCCAGTTCGCTTTTGTTCCCCGTTGTCAACACCAGCGATCCAAACTTGTTGGACAGCGCCATTAAAATCAACCCGCGCAACCGCGCCTGGATGTTCTCCTCCGTGGTGTCTTCCGCCAGCCCGCGGAACACCGGCTGCAATTGCTGGCGCACCGAGGCGAACGGCGGCTCGATCGGGATGACATCGTAGGCGATGCCCAGCCGCCCGGCCAAAAGGCGCGCGTCCTCCAGGCTGCCCGGCGACGAATACTGCGACGGCAGGGAAACGACCCGCACATTTTTCGCCCCCAGCGCCTCCACCGCCAGGCAGGCCACCAGCGCCGAATCAATCCCCCCGCTCAATCCCAGCACCGCCGATTTGAACCCGCATTTCTGCATGTAATCCCTCAGCCCCAGCACCAGCGCCTTGTAAATGGCCTCCTCCTCCGCCATCGCCGGCGGCGTGATGACCGCGCTCTTCGCCGTGTCCACCACCACGAAGTCCTCCTCGAACGACCTGGCCCGCGCGATCAATTCTCCCGCCGCGTTGAAGGCCATGCTGCTGCCGTCAAATATAAGTTCATCGTTCCCGCCCGCCATGTTGCACAACAGCACCGGGCGCCGCGACTTGCGCGCCACGCTGGCCAGCATGTCCTGCCGCAATTTCTCCTTGCCCACATGCCAGGGCGACGCCGAGATGTTCAATATGATTTCCGCCCCGGCGGAGACCAGCCCGGTGATGGGATTGGAGCGATAGAGCCGCTGCGGCCAAAAATCCTCGTCATTCCATATGTCCTCGCAGATGCTCAGTCCGCAGGAGTGCCCGTTGACGGCCACGGGCAGATTGTCTTTCCCCGGCTCAAAATAACGGTCTTCATCGAAAACATCGTAGGTGGGCAGCAAGGTTTTCAGGCGCGTGGCCGCGATTTTTCCGCCTTGCAGCAGGGCCGCCTCATTGGTGCAGGGGCGGCCGGGCGCGGTCTTATTCTCCCCCGCGTAGCCCACCATGAGGGCGGTTTTTCCGCTGGCGGCAGCCAGGCGCTGCAGCACCGCCAGGTTTTTGGTGATGAAATCTTTCTTCAGCAAAAGATCCCGGGGCGGATAGCCCGGAATGGTCAATTCGGGAAACACCACCAGGTCCAGCGACTCCGCCTCGCCACGCCGGGCCGCCTGCAGGATTTTCGCTTCGTTGCCGGCCAAGTCGCCGACCGTGGGGTTGATCTGGGCAAGGGCTATTCTCATTGGGTTCGTTGGCCAAGTTTATCGGGCAGCACCGCGTTTGGGCGTGAAGGTTTCTGCAAAGCTCCCCTGCTCGGTGCGCGCCAGCGTCCCCTGCCCAATATGATGCTGCTCAAACCAGCCGTGCCTGGTTTCCAGCACATATTGCACATTACTGGCGGTGGCGGCGACCAGGTTCGTGCTGTCCGGCTGAAAATCATGCAGTTCCACAATATTCCCGGACGGGTCAAGGTAAGCGGCGGAAAACCCCAGCGGGCAATTCTTCGACCAGAGGGTGGGCTGCGACGGCCGCCCCAGGACAAACAACATCCCGCCCTTCTCCTCGATATTCGTTCGATACATCATCCCGGCAATGAGCTGTTCCGTCGTCACCGCCAGTTCCGCCGTCATTTCCTCGCTGCCCAGCCATACTTTCATCGTGCGCAATTTCCGCTGCGGCTGGGTCGGCAAGTGCCACGCAACCACGCGCGGAAACGCGACGGCGGACGCCGGCGCGGGAGCGGGCGGAGGCGGCGCCGGGGCAGCCTCTTTCCGGCAAGCTCCGGCCATCAAGCCCGCTCCGGCCATTGCTGTAACCACGCGCCAATTCATCGAGGCACAGAATGCTCGCCGCGCCGCCGGATTTCAATCAAACAGTGCAATGCGTCCGTCATCGGTGGTAGGGCGGGCAGTCTCCTGCCCGCCGCCTTCCCTCGCCCCACGAAGACGGGCAGCCGGGTGTAGCGTCGAGCCTGCGGCTCGACAGGATTTCCTCGCCCCACGAAGTGGGGAGAGGGTTAGGGTGAGGGGTTTCCTCCATGCAATGCTGCTTGTATCAAAGGCGTGTTGCCCAAATCGCGGCGTGCGACCGTCCTCGGTCGCAGCATTATCCAAACCTGCTTCGGTTCACAAATTCATGCAGACATCGGATCAGTCCGGCTATGATTTTCTCCAGTTTTCGATTGGGGCAACACGCCCTCAAGATGCGCCGGCCCACGGGAAAGGCTCGACTTTCTCTCTCGCTCCGCCATTCAATGGAGCATGTTGAGCCGCCTTTGCATTCTCTGCCTGCCCGTCCTGCTGACGGTCGCGCCGCCCGCTTGGGCCGGCGACAGCGGCCTGAATGTCATTGTCGTCGTCAATCAAAACAGCAGCAGTTCTCTGCAGCTTGGCAACGATTATTGCGAACAACGCGGGGTGCCGCCGCAAAACCTCTTTCGCATGACCGGCTGGACGGGCGGGGCGATCAATTGGCAGCAGAGCGATTTTCAAAGCTATCTGCTCAATCCGCTCCTCGCCATGCTTTCCAGCCGCGGCCTGACCAACCAGGCCCAGATCGTCCTTCTCTCAATGGACATCCCGTACCGCGTCATCAATGGCGACAGCCAGAACGGCACCACTTCGGCGCTCTTCTACGGTTTCAAAACCAACACCGCGCCTCCGGACGGCCTCCCCGACACCTGTTCCCTGCCCGTGGATTCGACCAACAGCTACGCCTACAGCGAATTGCCCTTCACGCTGGCGCAGCCGGCCACGGCCGCCACCAACGCCTTCCTGGCGGTGATGCTGACGGACACCAACCTCGCCCAGGCGGAAGCCACGCTGGCCCGGGGCGTCGCCAGCGACACCTCCTTTCCGCCGCAAACGGTCTATTTGGAGAAAACTTCGGACCCGGCGCGCAACGTGCGATTCGTTTTGTTTGACAACGCCATTCAAGAGTGCCGCGCGCGGAACGACAACGCCGTCACTCGAACCAACTCCGATTCCACCGCGTTGACGGACGCGCTGGGTCTGGACACCGGCCTGGCCGATTTCTCCTCGCCCGCCAACGCCTTCCTCCCCGGCACGGTGGCGGACAACCTGACGTCTTTTGGCGGGTATATTCTGGAGAATTCGGGCCAGACGCCGCTGCTGGCCTTCCTCGAGGCGGGCGCCTGCGCCAGTTACGGCACGGTGGTCGAGCCGTGCAACTACACCTACAAGTTTCCCGACCCGATGGTGTATTTCTACCAGAACCGCGGCTTTTGCCTCGCCGAGGCCTATTACCAAAGTCTGCCCAACCCGTACCAGGGCCTGATCGTTGGCGAACCGTTGTCCGCGCCCTTTGCCCGGCCCGGAGCGGCTGTCTGGAATTCCCCGGCCGATGGCAGCGTCCTCAGTGGTTTGGCCGCCTTCAGTCTCTCCTTCTCCGCCGCCGCCACCAACCTGCCGCTGGCGCAAGTGGACTTGTTCGTGGATGGCGGCTTCGTCCAGACGCTCACCAACCTCCCGCCCGGCCCCGGCAACATTCTTTCCGTGACCGTCGGCCGCGTCACGGCCACTTACACGGTGGCCAACGGCGATTCGCTCGCCTCCGCCGCCATCGGGCTGAGCAACGCCCTGGCGGCGAAGCAAATCAATACCGGGGTGCAGGCCGATGCGGTGGGCGACCGCCTGGTGCTGCGGTCGCAGAACCCGGCCACTCTGGGCAGCCAGATCACGCTGCAAGCCGGCTCGGCCATTGGCTCGGCGGCGGCCCTGACTTCTTTTGCCACTCCGGCGCAGCCAACCTTTCTGGACAGCACCGCTTACGGTTACCACCTGGTGCAGGCCAGCAATAATCCAGCCGTAGGCGACTGGCTGCAACTGACGTTCATTCTAACCAACGGCACGCCAGTGACGGTCGCCTTCACCAACACCCAGTCCGGCACGACCATCACCGCGTTCCTCTCGGCCCTGATGTATCAAGTCAATGCCTCCCCGGCCCTGCAATCCGCCGATGGCGCCAACGCTTCCGACCTGCTTCCGTGGGGCAACAACTCCGAAGGATTCCTGATCAACGCCGCCTCGCCCGGCTGGCCGGCGGCGCAAATCCAAACCATCTTCACCGGTTCACCGGACCTGGGCATCACGCCCGCCGGAACCAACACGCTCGACGACAACGCCGCCGACTTGCAACCCCGCTCCCATGTCTATCTCAGTTCCGGCGCTGCCTCCCTGCCGGTGAGCTTTACGCTTGACACCACACGGTTCGCCGACGGATTCCACGACTTGACCGCGGTGGCCTATGAGGGCACCAGCGTCCGCACGCAGACCCGGGTGGAGCGGACGCTGCAATTCCGCAACACCGCGCTCTCCGCCACCTTCGCCGCGCTTTCGCCCGCCGCCAACGGAGACCTCCAGTTTGCCATCGCCGCCAGCGCCACCAATATCGCCCAGATCGAGTTATTCAGCACCGGCGGCTCGATTGCCGTGACGACCGGTCAGTCTGCCGCGGAACTGGCCGCATCGGCGGCAACCTTGGGCGTCGGCCTCCATCCTTTCCATGCCGTCGTGACTGACACCAACGGCCATCAGTATCAGACGCCCACGCTCTGGGAACAAGTGCCGGCCTTGCAACTGAGCCTCGCCGGGCCGCCGCCGGTGCTGCTCTGGCCGGCCATCCCCGGCCGGCAGTACAACATTTTGGCCGCAACCAACCTCGCCGGCGCGTTTCAGAATGTCGGCGCGCTCCTCGCCACCAACGCCCAGGCCCAATGGCCGATCACCCCTCCGTCCTCTGGCGCGCTCTTCTACCGGCTCTCCGTGGCCCCATAGGGGAATCTGGGGTCACATCTAAACATTCTACATTTGCATTTCTTCTCAATATAAAAGTAGAATGTTTAGATGTGATCCCGATGGCCTTTTCGCGAGGCCGCTCTCTGCCTGGCCAACAAAGGAGAATACACCGGCGTCGTGCTCCAGTTTGTTTATGAATCCGATCACACCGGGCCGGTCGGCTTCGAGGCCATCGCCAGACTCTTGGACTTGGCCAACTCCCCGGCCAGGGGTCCCTTTGCCAGCCGCGGTCTGACCCGGCTTTCCGCCACGGATTTCCGCCACGACTACGAGTTGCTTCTCGACGGCACCTGCGTCTTGCGGCAGTGCCTTGTCAATGTGGCCCTGGGATTGGCGGGGTTGGACGACGCCGAACTTCAGGCCTTGGCGGGCCTTCTCTCACCGGACAACGCCGCCCTGCTGCGCCGCTCCGTCCAGTTAATGCGTCAAAACCCCGGCCAGACCCTTGCGGAGACTCTTTCCCCTGTTCTTAATCAGGTTTGGGATACGCGCCTCAAACCAATCGTTGAAGCCGATCTGCTCAATCTGGCCAAGCCCCCCTCCACCAACGCCCCACCCGCTCCCGCCCCAGGACAACAATAATTTTCTTGCCCCTCGGCCGGGCGCATGGCCGCAGCGCCTTTTTGCTGCTTTCGCATTCGCGACAATTCGCGTAATTCGCGGATGAAACCCTCCCCCGTTTTTGTCGCGACCCGCAATGGTAAAGCAGCGGGAGCATTTTCCAGAACTCACCGTCTAACCAATTATGAAACGACTATTTTTGCTCCCGCTCTTCGCGGTTCTATTCGGCTCCGCCCCGTCCTTGTTGGCCGACGGCCTGATTATCATTGACGAAGCTCATTGGCAAAGAATGCCGCATTCCGGCCCCATGCCGCCCCGAATTTATGCGCCGCTCGAAATCACCTGGCATCACGTCAATGTCAAGATTGACGGCCAGATCGCCACCACCTCGGTGGACCAGGACTTCTACAATCCCAACCCGCAGCGCCTCGAAGGCACCTATCTGTTTCCCATCCCCAAAGGCGGCCAGATTGACAAATTCACCATGGAAATCGGCGGCCAGCAGGTCCAGGCCGAACTGTTGTCCGCCGACAAGGCCCGCGGCATTTACGAAGACATCGTGCGCAAATTAAAGGACCCCGCCCTGCTCGAATACGCGGGCCGCGATGTGTTCAAAGTGCGCGTTTTCCCCATCGAGCCGAACAGCCACAAGCGCATCACCCTTTCCTATTCCCAAGTCCTCCCCTCCGACGCCGGCCTGGTCAGCTATGTCTATCCGCTCAACACCGAAAAGTTTTCCGCCAAACCGATCAAGAACGTCAGCATCAAAGTGGAACTGGAAACCAGGCTCTCCCTCAAAACCATCTATTCCCCCAGCCACGCCGTGGAAATCAAACGCAACGGGCCTAACAAGGCCACCATTGCTTACGAGGTCGCCGATGTGCAGCCCGACACCGATTTCGCCCTCTACTTCGCGCCGGAGAAGGACGAAGTCGGCCTGAACCTCCTTACTTACAAGACGCCCGGCGAAGACGGCTATTTTCTCCTGCTCGCTTCGCCCGGCATGGATGCCAAAGACCGCCAGGTGGTTTTGAAAGACGTTGTTTTTGTCCTCGACACCTCCGGCTCCATGTCCGGCAAAAAAATCACCCAGGCCAAAAAGGCCCTGGAGTTCTGCGTGGAAAACCTCAACGACGGCGATCATTTTGAACTCGTCCGCTTCTCCACCGAAGTCGAGCCGCTCTTTGACCGGTTGGTGCCCGCCTCCCCGGCCAACCGCGCCAAGGCGCAGGATTTCATCAAGGACCTCAGGGCCGACGGGGCCACCGCCATTGACGAGGCCTTGCACAAGGCCCTCTCCTTGCGGCCCGCCGACAGCGCCCGCCCCTTCGTCATCATCTTTCTCACCGACGGCATGCCCACCATTGGCGTCACCGATGAAGACCAGATCCTGTCCAACGTCAGGCAAAACGACACCGGGCGCACCCGCATTTTCTGTTTCGGCATCGGCACCGATGTCAACACCCATCTTCTTGACAAGCTCACCGAACAATCGCGCGGCTCCAGCCAGTATGTCCTGCCGGAGGAGGACATTGAAGTGAAGGTCTCCAGCTTCTTCGCCAAAATCAAGGAACCGGTCCTGGCCAATCCAACCTTGCAGTTCACCGGCGACATTCGCGCCACCAAACTTTACCCCTCCTCCCTCCCCGACCTTTTCAAAGGTGAGCAACTGGTGCTGGCCGGACGTTATTCCGGCCACGGTAATTCCGCTGTCATGATCGAAGGCATGGTCAACGGCGCCACCCGGAAATTTACCTATGAAGTCAAGTTCCCCGACGAATCCTCCGACCACGAATTCATTCCCCGCCTCTGGGCCACCCGGCGCGTGGGCTATTTGCTCGACGAAATCCGTTTGCACGGCGAAAACGCGGAATTGCGCGATGAAGTCACCGCCTTGGCCCGCAAATACGGCATCGTCACCCCCTACACCGCCTACCTCATCGTCGAAGACGAAGCCCGCCGCGGCGTGGCTGTCAACATGCGTTCCTTCCAAAACATGGACAAGGACATGGCCGTGCGCCAGGAGGCCGCGCAAAGCTGGCACAGCCTGAATTCGACGTTGGACGGCTCCAGCGCCATCGCCGGAGCGCAGTTGAACGACAGCATGAAAAACGCGGTGGCCATGCCACCGACAGCCAGCGCCATGGGCGGCGGCTTTGGCGGCGGAGGAGGCGGAGGCCTGGGACGCGGGGGCGCGGCCTCTTTCTCCAGACAGTCCCTGGGTTTGCCCCCCGGCGCGGACTCAACCGCGGCAAAAACGCCCTCGGCGCAGGCCCGCGAACAACTCGTCCAATACTCCCAGCAGTCTCAATTCGTCAACGGCCGCAACTTCTTCCAAAACGGCAGCCAATGGATGGACAGCGAAGTGCAAAACAACCAGGCCGCCAAACACACCCGCCTCCAGTTCAACTCCCCGGACTATTTCGCCTTCGCGGCCAAAAACAAACAGGCCCTCCCCTGGCTCGCCCTCGGCCAGAACGTCCAGTTCGTTCTCGACGGCGTCGTCTATGAAATCTACGAATGAAACGAAGACCGCACCCGGTCTTAAAGCATCGCTGCCGTGTTCATTCTCCGGCGACGCCACTGTCAGCAGCGCGCTAAGAACTGAAGAAGTCGGAGCCTGCTGTTCCCTCTCCTGGAGGAGAGGGTTAGGGTGAGGTCGAACTTTCTTCTTACTGACTGGCCCTCTGATGCGGAGAATTGAAAGCTCACGAAACCGCCACCGCCTCTTCCACCCCGCTTGCCGCCATCTCCTTTTCCAAATCCCCCGCCTGTTCCTGCGCCGGTTTAAACGCATGTCCCGCGGCCAGACGGCTCCATTTTAAAGCCTCCCGCAAATTCATCGCCGTGCCCCGCCCGTGATGATAACAAACCGCCAATTTGTATTGCCCCTGCGCCAGTCCCCTGATCGCCGCGATTTCGATCCATTCCTGTCAGGCGGCCTCTGCGGAAAACATTGCGGAGCGTTGGTGTTGATGAACATCTTGCCGTCTCCTTCATCCGCTTTTTTCTCTGTGAACGGCATTAATGCTCCTCCATCGCATTTGGAGGTGGATCTGAAAAGAATGTAATCCCACACCCCCAGACGTTGTTGAAATACCATCTGAACACGCCATGAATCGCCGGGGAATCGTTTTCCATAACTTGGAGCATTGGACCGTAGAATGCAGGCCAATGTCCTGTGCGGCGGACACAGGCTTTGACGATTGGAGGCGCAGACAAAACGTAGAACAAACCAGCAGCGGCAACCCCAGTGAGAAGCCCGATTGTCCAAATCCGAAAACGTCCTTTGGTTTTGGTGCTGATTCCCTTCATAAACTACTAAAATGACGCGCGCCGGTCTTTGAAGGACGGCACGCCAAGCATTCGTGTGACTTTCACACATTTTCGTTCCTAGTCCTAATCCGCGCCGAGATGCTCTACCCTTTTTGGTAATTTCTCACCTTGGATTGCGTACGTTTACGAGCAGCCAAAGAAGAAATACGCCCACCTTGCCTCCTCCCGCAAGGACACCATCACGAAACCGCCACCGCCTCTTCCGCCCCGCTTGCCGCCATCTCCTTTTCCAAATCCCCCGCCTGTTCCTGCGCCGGCTTGAACGCATGTCCCGCCGCCAGCCGGCTCCATTTTAAAGCCTCCCGCAAATTCATCGCCGTGCCCCGCCCGTGATGATAACAAACCGCCAATTCGTATTGCCCCTGCGCCAGTCCCTTTTTCGCGGCCATTTCAAACCACTTGAAAGCTTCCCCCTCGTCGCACGCCACGCCCTGGCCCTGCTGATAACATTTGCCCAGGTTGAAAGCCGCTTCCGGCACACCCTGCTCCGCCGCCTTGCGAAACCAACCCGCCGCCGCCTCCTGATTTTGCGGCGTTCCTTCCCCGCTTTGCAGACACGAGGCCAGGCTGACTTGCCCGGTTGCGTCCCCGTGTTCCGCCGCGCGGCGAAACCACGTCACTGCCTCCTCCGGGCTGGCCCACACCCCCAGCCCTTTTTGCAGGCACACCCCCAGGCTGACCTGCGCGTTGGGATGCCCCTCCTCCGCCGCCAGCCGAAACCATTTCACCGCCTCCTCCAGATCCTGCGCCACCCCCTGTCCGTTGGCGTAACAGATGCCCAGGCTATATCGGGCTTTGATCTCCCCGTTTTGCGCCGCCTCCAGGAACCAGTGCGCCGCCTCCCCGTAATCCTGTTCAATGTTCTTTCCCTCCGCGTAACAGACCGCCAGTTGATATTGCGCCCGCACATCGCCGTGCCGCGCCGCCACCAGCATCATGGCATGTTCCCCCTTGAGAACCGGCTTCGTCCCCGGCGCCGTGGCTTTCGGCGCCCGCCGGGCCGAACACAACTTCCGGACGCCATAACCCACGCCCCAGAACCCCATCCAAATCAAATTGATTAGCCTTCTCATAACTCACAACACGCGCTTTCCGTGTTGGCTCAAAAACTCGGTTGAAAGACAACACCTCCAAAGCCACTGCGTCTCATCCTAACTTCGTTCATTTCCCCGTATTTTCAAGAATTCATTTCTGCGTAATCTGGTTGACGGCCCCGCCATTCAGAAGCACCTTGTAACCTGCTGGCCGTTGGGCCGGTCTATTGCAAGCAGTACAAGTCCGATCAGGAAGAAAGTTCATCTACATGACAGACACAAATACCGGCCCGGAAGTGGACGCCGATGTCCAGGCAGTTGATCAACTGCATCAGAAATACCTCGAAATCACCCAACGCATGGAAGGCGTCATTGTCGGCCAGGAAGAGGTCATCGAACAACTCCTCGTCGCCCTGCTCTGCCGCGGCCACTGCATTCTCGAAGGCGTTCCCGGCCTGGCCAAGACCCTCATGGTTTCCACGCTGGCTTCCCTTCTCAACCAGACTTTCCGCCGAATCCAATTCACCCCCGATTTGATGCCCGCCGACATCACCGGCACCGACATCCTCGAAGAAGACCGCACCACCGGCAAGCGCGTCTTCCGCTTCGTCCAGGGACCCCTCTTTGGCAACATGATCCTGGCCGACGAAATCAACCGCACTCCCCCAAAAACCCAAAGCGCCCTCTTGGAAGCCACCCAGGAACGCCAATTGACCGTCGGCGGCCAGACCTATCCCCTGCCCAACCCGTTTCTGGTGCTCGCCACCCAAAACCCCATTGAACAGGAGGGCACCTATCCCTTGCCCGAAGCGCAACTGGATCGCTTCATGCTCAAAATCCAGGTCGAATACCCCTCTCGCGAACAGGAAATCACCATCACCAAACGCGGTTCCACCGCCTATCATTATGAAACCGGCCATGTCCTCACCGCCGAGGAAATTCTCGCCATGCAGGATTTGGTGCGCCGCTTGCCGGTGGGAGATCATGTCTATGCCTTCGCCGTGGACCTGGTTCGCCGCAGCCGTCCCAGCCGCCCTTCCAACGGCGATTTCATTTGCCAGATGGTCACCTGGGGCGCCGGCCCCAGGGCTTGCATCTTCCTGGTCCTGGCCGCCAAGGCCCGCGCCATCCTGCAAGGCCGCTATCACGCCACCACCGAAGACATCGCCGCCATGGCCCTGCCCGTCTTGCGCCACCGCCTTATTCCCTCCTTCCATGCCGAAGCGGCCGGACAAAACTCCGATTACATCATCCGCCAATTGATCGCCGACGCCACTGGACAGCGCCCCGAACCGCCTCGCGTGATGCCGAGAATGGGCATCCCCTCTCCTCCCCGCATCCACGATGCCTTGCCCAAACTCAAGAAGGGCTGACCCGGCTCCAGGCCAGATGCGACCCACCCTTTGCAGCCGCCCATGAATCCGGTTGGCCCAATCATTGATCCCGACGACCTGGCCAAGACCGCCCATCTGGAATTGGTCTCCAAATTGATGGTGGACGGTTTGCTCGCCGGCAGGCACCGCTCCAAAATGAAGGGCGGCTGCGCCGAGTTCGCCGAACACCGCGCCTACAGTCCTGGCGATGAAGTCCGTCTGCTCGACTGGCGCGTCTTTGCCAAAAGCGACCGTTACGTCATCAAACAGTACGAGGAGGAAATCAGCCTCCAGGCCATCATCGCCATGGACGCCAGCGGTTCCATGGGCTTTGGCATGAGCACCGTCACCAAATATCAATACGCCCAGGCCGCCTCTCTCTGCCTGGCACGCCTGGTGCTCGGACAGCGCGATTCCGCCGGCCTGGCCGTCATGGGCGGAGGCGTCCGCGCCTTCATCCCGCCCCGCGCCCGGGCCAGCCATCTGGATGTCCTGAGCCAGAGCTTGCGCGACAGCTCCCCCGTCGGCCCCACCTCCATGGCCGAGGACCTGGGGGAAATCATCCAGCGCATCAAGCGCCGCGGCATCATCCTGCTCTTCTCCGATTGTTTTGACAGCGTTGACCGCCTGGCCAAAGCGCTCAAGCTCCTCCGCTCCCGCCGCCACGAGGTCCTCCTCTTTCACGTCATGGCCCCGGAAGAACTTTCCTTTTCCTTCACCCGCTTCACCCGTTTCGAGCCGATGGAGGCCGGCCTGGGCCACCTCGATCTCGACCCCGGCGCCGTCCGCGCCCATTACCTGGCCCGCCTCAAGGCTTTCCTCGCCCAAGTCCGCCGCGTCTGCGCGGAGTGTTCCTGCGACTACATCCCCATGTCCACCGACCGGCCCGTCGGCGATGCCCTGGCCGATTACCTGCGGCGCAGAAGCGCCTCGGCCAAATAGCGCATGCAGTTCTTGTCCCAAGCTTTTCTCTGGGCCTTGCCGCTGATGGCACTCCCCGTCCTCATCCATTTCTTCAGCCGCAAACAGCGCGACATCGTCCGCTGGGCCGCCATGGAGTTCCTCCTCGCCAGCAACGCCCCGCGCCGCCGCTTCCTCAAACTCAAAGACCTCTTGCTCCTCTTGCTCCGCATCCTCATTGTCCTCCTCCTCGTCGCCGCTCTGGCCCGGCCCATCGTTTCCATCGGCTTGATCGGCTCCTCCGGACCGCGCGACGTCGTCCTCGTCCTGGACAATTCCATGTCCGCCGCCCGCAAGCTCAGTTCCGGCACCGTCTTTGACCAGGAATTGGACCAGGCGGCCAAACTCATCCGCCAGCTCAGCGCCGCCGACTTGGTCCGCGTCTTGCTCGCTTCCCCATCTCCAGAATGGTTGACAGACTCGCCCCAGACGGCGGACGCCGGCACCCGCGAGGCCTTGATCTCCCGCCTGCGCCAGTTGGCCCCCAACCCGGGCGCCGCCGACCTCCCCAAGGCCATCCATGCCGCCATCAAGGCTGAACCCGCTGGCAAGGAAGCCACCCGCTTCATCACCGTCATCACCGATGGCCTGGCCAATGGCTGGCGCGCCGACGCCACCGCGGAATGGGCCTCCATCCGGGCGCTCTCCCAACGGTCCCGTCCCCCGGTTATTCTCCGCGCCGTCCTGGCCGGCGGCGATGCCGGCCCCGTCTCCAATCTGGCCGTCGAGAAATTGTCCGCCGCCCGCGCCGTCGCCGCCGTCGGCCAGCCGGTCGCTTTGACCGCCACTGTCAAGAATACGGGCACCCTCCAAGCCCAGGCCGTTCCGCTCGCCTGGTCCGCCGGCGGACAATCCATCGGCCTGAGCACGGTGCCGCCGCTCGAACCTGGCGCTGAAACAACCCTCACTTTGAGCCAGCCCTTTCCCAATCCCGGCTTGGTGGATGTTTCCTGCCAGCTCACCGGCCATGACGATTTAAGCCTGGACGATTCCGCCCGCTTTCTCCTCAACGTCACCGAGTCCGCTCCTGTCCTGGTGGTCGAAGGCGAATCGCATTTCGATCCCCTCCAATCCGACAGCGCCTACTTCCTCTCCGCCCTGGGCTGGCAGCCCGCCGGCCCCGCCGCCGCAAAAACCCCCTCCCTCGCCTCCATTTTTCGCCCCAAGCTCATCAACTATCAAAAACTCGACGCCGAAAACCTCGCCTCTTATCAATGTGTCGTCCTCGCCAACGTCCCGCGACTCTCGGACGACACCGTGCAAAAACTCGCTCGCTTCGTCAATTCCGGCGGCGGCCTCTGGATCGCCCTCGGCGACCAGACCGAAATCGCCGCTTTCAACAAGCAGTTCTTCGCCGGGGGTGCCGGCCTTTCCCCCGCTTCCCTCAAGCAGCCGGTCGGCGACGCCTTCGACCGTGAGAAGTTCACCGCCGTCTCGCCCCCTTCCGCGGAACATCCCGCCACCGCCCTCCTGGCCGACACTCATCACCTGGATATTGACCGCCTCCGCATTTTCCGCCGCCACCAACTTGACACCGGCAACGACAATTCCATTTCCGTCCTGCTCCGGGCGGAGGGCGGCTCCCCCCTGGTTGTCGAAAGAACTTTCGGCCGCGGCCGCGTCATCATCCAGGCCGTCCCGCTCAACGTCTCCTGGAGCAACTTGCCCTTGTGCCAGTCCTTTGTCGTCATGGTCCACGAGTGGCTCTGGTACCTGACCGAATCGGCCCTGGTGCGCCGCAACCTCCAACCCGGCGAACCTTTGCAAGTCTCCGTCCCACTGGATGCCGGCAACGGCGGCGCCACTGTGGACACCCCGGCCAGCGGCCTGGCCCAATTGGTCGGACGCGAAGAACAGGGCCGCATGATTTTCCGTTATGCCAAAACCCTCTTCCCGGGCGAATACCGCCTGAAAATCTCCGGCGGCGCCCTGCCCCCGGAACAATTCCAGGTCAACCGCGATCCCGATGAATCCGATTTCACCCCGCTCACCCCTGCCCAAATCGCCGCCGTGCGCGAGGCGGGCGGAGTGGGATTCGGGCCGGACCCATTTTCGCAAACCCGCCAGGAGCGGGTCGTCGCCCCCCCCAGGGCGCTGGCGGCCTGGCTGCTCTCCGGCTTGCTCGCCTTCATGGTCTTCGAGGCGGCTTATGCTTTCTGGCTCGACCGCCAGCGCCGCGCCTCCGGCCCCGGTGTTCCCATGGCCCCGGCCTTCCATGTCTGACTCCTAATCTTACTCTTACTCTTAATCTTACTCTTAATCCTAATCTCAATCCTAATCCTAATCTTAATCCCAATCTCACAAATGCCCCCGCCCTCCCACGTCTGATCTGATGCCACACTCCGAGACCATCCAAAAATCTGCGCTGCAAGGGCCTCTCTCCCTGGCCCATTTGCTCATCCTCGGCCTGGCCCTGGCCGCCATCCTGGCTTGGCTGGCCTGGCGCTGGGCCAGGGATTCGGGCTCCTGGAAAAAATCCGCCTTCCTCCTTCTCCTGCGCCTGGGCGCCCTCGCCCTCGCTCTCTGGATGCTGGCCGGCGCCTCCACCGTCACCCTCCGCCGCGATACCAGGGCCAAGTCCGTCGTTTTTATGGTTGACTCCAGTGCCAGCATGGGCCTGGTGGATCCCGTGGACGGCTCGGGCGAAACCGTGCGCTGGACCGGCTCGGAAACTAAACTCCGCGCCTCTCCTCCCGTCGCCGCCCTGGACGAAGTGATCGGCTCCCTCCAATCCGCCCGCTCCGACGTGGCCCGTTTGCGCCTCTTGACCGAAGGCGGCGACCCCAATCAGCACGGCCAAATCCTCTGGGAGCAAATCCACCACTCCGTGGATTCCGCCGCCGCCGCCCTGGGCCCCCTCCTTTCCCCTGTCTCCCGCGCGGACGCCGCCGCCGGCGCGGAACTCGACCGCGTCGCCGCTTTTCTCAAGGACAACGCCGCCCCGATGGGTTTGTGGAAAAAAACCGGCGGCAAATCGCCCGAGGACCGCCTCGACGAAACCGCCGCCTTCATCACCGCCGCCATCCAGCGCATCGAGCGCCAGTCCCACAAGCTCGCCGCCGCCTACGAAAAAAATGCCGCCGGCCAGGACAAGCCCGGCTTGGCCCTCCAATCCAAAATGTCCAGAAACGACAAGGTGGCCTCCTGGCTGGACGCGGCGGAAAACTCCTGGCTCAAGGACGTCGCCGATCATGCCGGCATCGAGCGCTACACCTTTGCCTCCGATGTCCTGTCCCTGGCCAGCAACGATTGGCGCCAGGTCCTCCGCACCAACAACAACCCCGCCGCCAATTCCACCGACCTCGCCGCCGCCCTTAACTTCGTCGCCCAGGAAGCCGCCAAACAATCCATTGACGCCGTCGTCATGATCACCGACGGCGGCCACAACGCCCCCGCCGATCCCCGCCAGGGCGCCGCCGCCCTGCGCGATGTCCCTCTCTTCATCGTCCCCATTGGCGCCGTCGAAATGCCCCGCGATGCCATCCTCCACCACGTCCACGCCCCCCGCGCCGTCTTCAAAAACGACACCGCCGTCATTGATGCCATGGTCACCGCCTACTCCTGCGAGGGCGAACAATTGCAGGTCGAGCTTTCCAGCGACGGCGTCACCGTGGAAAAACATATTATTGACGTCACCACCCGCATGTACGATGGCCGCGTCAGTTTCCAATGGAAGGGCCTCACTCCCGGTCGCCACACCTTGCTCGTCAAGATCCTCCCCGTCCCCAGGGAACTGACCCTCGACAACAACCAGGTCCAGGTCGAGGTGGAAGTCATGGAAGACGTCATCAAAGTTCTCGTGGCCGACGACCTGCCCCGCTGGGAGTTCCGCTACGTCGTCAACCTCTTCAAGCGCGACAAGCACGTCGCTTTTGAACAACTCCTTTTCGAGCCGGCCGACGATGCCCCTACCCAGGTCATCCATCTCGTCCCCTCCTTTCCCCGCGACATGGCCGGATGGCGCAAATACCGCGTCGTCATTCTCGGCGACGTCAGTCCCGCTCAGTTGTCACCCGCCCAACAGGAAATGCTCAGGCAATACGTCGCCGAAGACGGCGGCAACTTGATCGTCATCGCCGGTCAAACCGCCATGCCCGCCGCCTTCGCCGACCAGCCCCTCGCCGCCATGATCCCGGCCACCGCCTCCGGCCTGCCCGCCAATCCCACCCAGCCCTTCAGCCTCGTCGTCACCGCCGAAGGCAGCAGTTCCGTGCCCACCCAACTGGACGACGATCCCCTCGCCAGCGAGCGCATCTGGCGCGAGATGAGCGCCAAATTGCCCATCTACAACCTCTCCCCCGTCTCCAAACCCAAGCCCACCGCCCATGTTCTCATCGCCGCCACCACCCCTCGCCTCAGCGGCCAGGAGCAAGCCTTCCTTTCCTGGCAATACATCGGCCTGGGGCGCGTCATTTATCTCGCCGCCCCAGTCACCTGGCAACTCCGCTACCAGAATGGCGACCTCTATCATCATCGCTTCTGGGGCCAGCTCTTGCGCTGGGCCATTGCCCGCGAAATGAGCACCGGCTCCAAAACCGTTCGCCTCCTCACCGACAAAACCACCTACACCAAAGGCGACACCGCCCAGATCGGTCTGCGCCTCGCCCAAGTGGACGGCCAGGCCGTCGCCGGCGCCCAATGCAACGTCGAAGCCCGTCAAGACGGCCGCTTGATCGCCGTCATCCCCTTGCATGAGGAACCCGGCTCCCCGGGCGCTTATCGCGGAACCCTCGACAACCTCTCCCTCGGCCCCGTCACTCTCCGCGCCGGCGGCACCATCGTTGCCACCTTGCTCGCCGCCGAAGGCCACCCCGAACCCGTCGAGCAAATCATCGCCGTGGACCCGGCCGTCTCCTCCGAACTGAACAATCCCCTCTGCAACCTTCCTCTCTTGGGCGAGATTGCCGACGTCAGCGGCGGCTCCCTCACCCCGCCCGCCTCCCTGAAAAACGCCCTCGCCCACCTCAACACCGTCCCCGACGTCATGGAGACCATTGTCAGCCGCGAAGCCCTTTGGGACCGCTGGCTTTACCTCTGGCTTTTCATCGCCTTCGTCGCCGCCGAATGGCTCCTCCGCAAATTCTGGCGCATGGTCTGATTTCCGGCCACTCCTCAACTTTTCGGGAGCACACGCGCCCTCGCGTGTCGCGGGCCGCGCCCCCGCGGACCGCATCAGCGACGCCCCTCCACAAAACCCCTCTCCCTCGCAGAGTTTCTCCGCAATCCCCGCCGCGCCAGCAAAACCATGCTTAAGACCAAAACAATACTGACTTCGGCGTTGACGGCGCCTGCGCCGTTCAAATAAGCCGCCAATGGGACATGGTTCCTTCCCCGATAAGCTTCCGCAAATTCAGGCAATAATGTTAAAGCAACGCCCAGCCCGGCCAAACCCAGCGCGGGAAGTATCGGGCGCTTAAAAATTCTGATCAGATTCTCCAATCGCTTCCAACTTCCGGCGCCCAATCGCGCCCCAAGAATGAAAACCAACACCACCAAAAGGCTCAACTCGAGGGTCAAGGAAAGCGGCGTCCCATGGGAAGATACAAGAAAATCATAAATCTGGTTGAGCGATGCGGTGCGGTAGTGAATAAGCCTTATTAGCTTTCTCTGGAACAACATCTCCCGAAACAAGCCCACCCCGACAACCAGCGCAAAGGCGGCTTGGCAGAGATATATCCCTGCCACAATCCAAAAGGACACCACCGCCCACGACCTGCTGCCCGCCGGGTTCACCTTGGCAAATTCCCGTTCCAGCGCGCCCTGCTCTCCAATCCGCCGCGCCGCTATCACAAACGCCTCCTCCTCCGAAAGCCCCGTCGCCTTCAATCTCCCGACAGACGCCCGCAAATGCGACGCCAATTCCTCCAGATTATCCGCACCAAAAGCCGGCGACGCGCCAAGGTTCTCCTGCCAGCGCCGAATCGCTTCGTTCAAGTCAAACGGGGTTGGGTTTTCCATAATTTTGTGAGTAACGTGTGAACCGCCATCCACTGTGCTTTTTCCGTGTGCAGCGCCTTTTGGCCCTTCTGGCGCAGACGGTAATACTTCCGCCGATGCCCGTTTTCCGCCTCCCGCCATTCCGATTCGATCAGCCCCTCCCTCTCCATCCAGTGCAGCACCGGGTACAGCATCCCCTCGCTCCATCGCACCTCGCCCCCGGACATTTCGTTCACCCGCTGGATCAGCGCGTAACCGTAATTCTCCCCCTCGCTCAGGATCGAAAGCACCAGCGTCGTGGTGGACGCCGCAACCAGTTCTTTTGAAAGCATGACCACACGTTACCTAACAATGCTATGCCTGTCAACCCCCAAATCGTCAAAATTCGTCAAAAATCGCCATCCCTTGCGCCGAAAGCGCCCCCCTGCTCCGCTCCGCCGCGAGTCCAACTCCCCACGGGAGTCGGGTGCCTGTGGCCCGCCATCTGTCTCCGTCCGCTTGGTCCCCCCGTCCACTCCGTCCATTCCGTCCATTCCGTCCACTTCGTCCATTCCGTCCACGGGTGCATGTTCCCCTGAAAATCATCCCCATGACATCACCTTTGCAACCGGTCATCCTCAAAGCTGGCGGTCGCTTTACCCATAAAATCGCTTGGCAGAAACTAGGGGCGATGCTATCAGTATTGGGTATGCAGGACATCATCCAGACCGGTCAGCCAGCCTGGCGGCAAGGGCGTGCCCTTTTGCGTCAATCCTAATTTATGAAAACTCCAGGCGATGCCTCCCTCATGCCGGCCGGGATGCTCGACAAACTTCGCGCCGTCCGCCGCCGCGACCGCCTCATCCTCCTCCAATCCGGCTTGGCCCGCTCCTGCGCCGTCCTCCTCGCCGCCATGCTCCTCATGATGGCCCTGGACTGGCTCGCCTCCCCGCGCCAGGGTCCCTGGCGCTGGCTCATGACCTTTTCCGCCCTCGCCTGCGCCGCCGCCGCCCTCCTCCTCGGCTGCATCATTCCCCTCCTCCGCCGCCGCTCCCTCGACTCCTTCGCCCGGCAAGTGGATCGCGCCCACCCCTCCCTCCAGGAACGCTGCCAGACCGTGGCCGAATTCGCCCAGTCCAAGGACCACGCCGACATTCGCGGTTCGGAAGGCATGATCCGAAAAGTCGCCCAACAAACCGCCGCCATGAGCGGGACCGTCGTGCCGGGGGCCGTCGTTTCCAATCAAAGCTTGATTTGCGCCGCAAAATTTCTCGCGGCGGCCGCAGCCGTGCTCGCCCTTTTCTTCATCGTTGATTTTCCCCGTGCCAACGTCCTCTGCCAGCGGTTCTTTCAGCCCGGCGCCGACATCACCCTGACCCGCTTGCAGTCCCAAAGCGGCGACCTCCTGGCTGGCAAGGGAGAAGACGTCACCTTGGAATTCACCGCTACGGGAAAAGCCACCAGCTCCGCCAAACTTTTCCTCCATCCTGCGGCGGGCTCCGATGAGATCCTGGTTTTGGAAAAGGACGCCAAGCAGTCCACCCCCGCCGCCTCCAAATTCATCTATACTGCCAACTCCGTCACCGAATCCTTTTCCTACAGCGCCCGTTCCGGCGACGGCCAGACCGCCTTGTGCCATGTCACCGTTCTGGAACGCCCGACCTTGGCCCAAGTCCAGTTGCGCATCGTCGCCCCCGCCTACAGCCGGTTGCCGGACGTCAACGAAAAAAACCTCCCGCGCCACCTCCGTGCCCTGGAGGGAAGCAAAATGGAAATCAGTTTCCTCCCGGACCAGGAACTGGCCGGCCTGGACTTGAAATTCGCCGACGGCGCTATCCAGCACTTGCAAAAGGAGCCGGACCGGCATTATCGCTTCAACACCGTTCTGACCAACACCCTGGCCTTCGAACCTGTGCTCTCCAACCTCCGTCATCTCCAAAACCAGTCCCCCCCCAACTGCGAGATCGTCGTCTATCAGGACCAACCCCCCACCGTCAACATTACCTCGCCCGGCGACGAAATCACCGCCCGCCCGGACGACAAAATCCAGATCGAATTCGAGGCCCGCGATGATTTCGGCCTGGCCAGGGCCGAACTGGTCGTCAGCGTCACCAGCGAAAACGGTTCCAATTCCCCGCCCGTCACCATTCCCATCCCGCTCAATCAAAAGGAACTCGGCTCAAAGCTCATCCAAGAACAAGTCGAGTTGGACCTCGCCCAATTTAATCTCAAACAAGACCAGCAACTCAACTACAGCGTCCGCGTCACCGACACAAAAAACGATTCCAGCTTCTCCACCCCGCGCCCGGATGCCGACACCGCCAGGCAGGCGCAAAACTCCGAGCTGGCCTCCGCTCCCAACACAAACTCCCAGCCCAACGACTCCCAAAATCAGGCCCAACAAAACAACGCCCAAAATCAGGAGCAACAAAACACCGCTCAGAATCAGGCGGACCAGAATAACGCCCGGAACCAGTCCGGGCAGAATTCCCCCCAAAATCAATCTCAGCAGAACACGGCCCAAAACCAATCCCAGCAGAATGCCGCCCAGAATCAATCCCAACAAAACACGGCGCAAAACCAGTCCCAGCCCAACAACGCCCAAAATCAATCGGAGCAAAATAGCGCTCAAAACCAGTCCCAATCCAACACGGCCCAAAACCCATCCCAGCCAAACACCGCGCGAATCCAATCGCAGCAGAATACCGCGCAGAACCAATCCCAGCAGAACAACGCCCAAAACCAGTCGCCGCAGAATGCCGCGCAGAATCAATCCCAGCAAAATACCGCCCAAAACTCCTCATCCCAGCAGCAATCCAACCCGGCGAACGACCAAAACCAAAATCAAAATCAGCCTTCGCCGCCCCAGCAGAATCAGAATCATATCGCCCTGGCCAGCCCCAACTCCAATTCCAACTCACCCCCCCCTTCCGGCTCCAGCCAGCCCCCGCCCAATTCCATGTCCAAACGCGCCTTGGATGTCGCCTCCGGCCAGTCTTCCAGCGCCCAGCAGATGCGCATTGTGGTTGACCAATGGGCCCGCTCCTTCGACGGCCAGATGCGCGAAAAACAGGAACTCGCCATTGACCCCGTTTTGAAACTTTTGGAGCAATTGCTCCACAGGGCTTATGACCTCACCTCTTCCAACCTCCACGCCGCCCAATCCAAAGAGGGCCTCGGCCTGCCCCAGACCTGGGCCTTGGAGGAGAGCAAAGACCAGCTCCGTCAGGCCGACCGCGCCGTGGTGGATTTGAAGAAGAACAGCGTCGGCACCGCCTACGCTTTCATCGGCCTGCAGATTTCCGACATCGCCGACACCCACATCGCCCCCGCCCGCGAGGAATTGGGCGAAGTCACCCTCGAATCGGCCAAGGCCAGGGAGGACAAGGACAATTTATCCCAGGCCTCCTTCCACCTCGGCCAAGCCCTCAAAATGCTGGCCGACCTCACCAAGACCTACGAGTCCGTCAAGCGCGACAACCAACTCGCCGACGCCATGCAGCAGTTGAAAAAAATGCACCAGATCTTCCTCGAGGACACCCAGGCCATGCTCGGCTCCAAAAAAACCCCCATTAACTCGGTGGACCGCAAAATCGCCGAGGTGGACGAGGATTTCGTGGCCAAGCTCAACCAACTCCTCGAAGAACAGAAAAAAATCATGGCCGAACTGGCCAAAATCCTCGCCGACGACCCACGCATGCTCCGCCGTTTCATGGCCTTGCAGGAATTGGACGGAACCACTCTGCGCGACCAAATGACCCTCCTCGCCCAGCGCCAGCAAGCCCTCACCAAAAAAACCGCCGAATGGACCGTCGCCGACGAAGCCGCGCGCTCCACCCTGGCCAGCCGCGATCTCTCCGCCCAAGCCTCCGAACAAGCCGGGATCGCTTCTGCTTCCGCCAAAATGCACGAAAACATGATCACCTGGCTCCCCGACGGCGTGGAACAGGACAAGGAGCCGGTCGCCACCGCCTTGTCCCTCGCCGCCGAAGCCGCCCGCCTGGCCTCTCTCGCCTCCAGCCAGGCCTCCTCCGACGACCTCACCAACAGCCTCCTCTCCGCACGCAAAGCCCTGGACCAGTTCCGCCTCTTGCACGATTATTTGCCCGACATGGCGGGCGACGCCGACACCCAGAACCTCAGCGTCTTCGCCGCCAACCGCCTGAATGAGGATGCCGATTTGGTCACCATGGAATCCGGCTGGATCAAAAAAATCGAAGCCCTGCGCAACGGCGATTTCTCCCAATCCGTCGAAGTTGACCAGCATCGTCTCGCCCTGGATACCGCCACCCTGAGCGAAAAACTCGACGCCTCCGCTCCCTCCCTCGCCGCCCTTTCCCCGGAGATCCACGCCAAATCAGACCAATTGCTCCACACCGTCGAAAAACAAGTTCTCCCCGAGGAAACCCGCGCCGTGGACGCCCTCGCCCGCAAAACCCTCAAAGACGCCGTCAGCCGCCAGGAGGGCGCCACCACCGCCTTCGCCCAGGCCGAAACCCAGTTCGACGAACTGCTCCGCCTCATCGTCGCCAAACTCGACAGCGCCCCTTCTCCCACCGACCCGGGACGCAATCCCACCCTGGAAGAAATGCTCGCCATGCTCAAGGACGAGAAAAAAGCGGCCGAATCCCTTGGCATTCCCAACCGCCCCATCAATGTTCAGATCATGCGCGACTGGCTCAGCCCAGGTTCCGCTTCCCAGCAAGCCGGCGGCGCCCAGGGTCAAAGTCAAGGCCGCGCCCAGGCCCGCGCGGCCCAGCAACAGGCCCGCGATGCCTCCAGGCGTGCCGACCGCGCCACGGATCAAGCCAGAAGAGACGCCCGCTTGCGCGCCAACGCCTTGACCACCACTGACGCCGCCACCCCCGCCAACAGCAACCAGGCCGGCCCAAAAGCTCCTGCCAACGCCTGGAACACCCTCGCCTCCAAATTGGGCGACGAACTGCGCCAGAGCCGCGACAATGTCCCCCCCGAGCAGTACCGCCAGGCCATCGAACAGTACTTCAACAGCATTTCCGAAACCGTCCCCGCCGCCCCGCCGGATTCCAGGGATAAAAACCCTTGAATTGACTTCTGTAGCGGCGGTCTGCGACCGCTGCTGCAAACGCGAAAGCCGGTTTTGCCGGGCCTTCAATCAGTCAATCATAATTTAACGGCGCGCAGCCCCGTTCTTTCAACATTTTATCCCGCCCCAATAACCGCTGTCCCATCAGTCCATTCGTCCCATCAGTCCTATCCGTCCTATTCGTCCCATCCCCCGCTTCTTGCCGGTAGGCCGCGCGCCCTGCCCGCCTCCCCTCGCCTACCTCTGGTAAACCGGCAGCAGTTGGTAAGGCGGCGTCAGCGACAGCACCGCCATGGCCGTGGTATAAACGTTGCCAAAACGGCCGATGCCCGCCTGCGGTTCCGGCGGCCACGAGCCGTCGGCCCGTTGTGCTGTCAACAACACGTC
>JBEKVM010000028.1:0-50637 GCA_049513975.1 Verrucomicrobiota bacterium
TGGCCGATCAAGCAGAAGTATGGCCGGAAGATTTCATGGGCCGACCTGATGATCCTAACGGGGAACGTCGCGCTGGAAACGATGGGCTTCAAAACGTTCGGTTTCGGAGGCGGTCGCGAGGACGTCTGGGAGCCGGATCAGGACGTCTATTGGGGCAAGGAGACGACCTGGCTGGATGACAAGCGCTATTCCGGCGACCGGGACCTCGAAAACCCGCTCGCGGCCGTGCAGATGGGGCTGATTTACGTCAACCCGGAAGGCCCGAACGGCAAACCCGATCCGATTGCCTCGGCGCGGGATATCCGCGAGACCTTCGCCCGCATGGCGATGAACGATGAAGAGACGGTGGCGCTCATCGCTGGCGGCCATACCTTCGGCAAGACCCACGGCGCCGGCCCGGCGTCCCATGTGGGTCCTGCGCCCGAAGCGGCCGGTATCGAGCAACAGGGCCTGGGCTGGAAGAGCAGCTTTGGCACCGGCAAAGGCGGCGACGCGATCACCAGCGGCTTGGAAGTGACCTGGACCGCCACGCCCACGAAGTGGAGCAACAATTACTTCGAGAACCTGTTCGGCTACGAATGGGAACTCACGAAGAGTCCCGCCGGTGCGCATCAGTGGACGCCGAAGAATGGCGCTGGCGCCGGCACCGTGCCGCACGCTCACGACCCGTCCAAGCGGATCGCCCCTTCCATGCTGACGACCGACCTCGCCCTGCGGTTGGACCCTGCCTACGAAAAAATCTCGCGGCGCTTCCTGGCGAATCCCGATCAGTTCGCCGACGCGTTTGCCCGGGCATGGTTCAAGCTGACGCACCGCGACATGGGTCCACGCGCGCGCTATCTCGGGCCGGAGGTTCCCGCAGAGGAGCTCATCTGGCAGGACCCAATCCCCGTGGTGAATCACAAATTGATTGATGCACGGGACATCGCCTCTCTGAAGGGCAAAATCCTGACTTCCGGTCTGTCCGTATCGGAGCTGGTTTCCACCGCCTGGTCGTCGGCATCCACGTTCCGTGGCTCCGACAAGCGCGGCGGTGCGAACGGCGCCCGCATTCGTCTGGCCCCGCAGAAGGATTGGGAAATTAACCATCCCGCCCAACTGGCAAAGGTGCTCAGGACTCTGGAAGGCATCCAGAGCGCTTTCAACGGCGCGGCGGCCGGCGGCAAGAAGGTCTCGCTGGCGGACCTGATCGTTCTGGCCGGTTGCGCAGGCGTCGAGAAAGCTGCGAAGAATGCCGGTCACAAGGTCACGGTTCCTTTCACCCCGGGACGCATGGACGCCTCGCAGGAACAGACCGACGTGGAGTCCTTCGCCGTGCTCGAACCCATCGCGGACGGCTTCCGCAATTACCTCAAGGGCCAATCCACCCTATCGGCGGAGGCGCTGCTGGTGGACAAGGCGCAATTACTGACACTGACCGCGCCCGAAATGACGGTGCTGGTGGGAGGCATGCGCGTCCTGAAGACCAACTTCGGAGGGGCGCAGCACGGTGCCTTCACCAAGCGACCGGAGGCACTGACCAACGACTTTTTCGTGAACCTGCTCGACATGGGCACGGAGTGGAAGCCGGTCTCTAAAGACGCGGCTGTGTATGAAGGCCACGACCGCAAAACGGATGCACTCAAGTGGACGGGCAGGCGTGCCGACCTTGTCTTCGGTTCAAACTCCCAACTCCGCGCCCTGGCTGAAGTTTACGGAAGTTCCGACGCTGAGAAGAAGTTCGTCCACGACTTTGTCGCGGCCTGGAATAAGGTGATGAACCTGGATCGCTTCGACCTTGCGTGATCTGTGAGCTTTATTCGATCGAGCCATCGCCTGGCTCCGCTCATGTTCGCCTTGATGTTTTCGGCTGTGGCCTTGGCCCACGCCGCTGGTGTGAACGGCTTGATGTCGGTGATCCTGGCAGCCGCCAGGCGTGTGAACAAATCCTTCAAATAATCGAATGGATTGACGCCAAGCCGCCGGCCACTGCCCAGCAGGGTGTAGATCACCGGGCTGCGTTCGCCGGGGTTTATACCCCTTCCAGTTTGTAACTGCACTGTTGCCAAGTCGGTTGGCGGCGGTCACAGACCGCCGCTACAGTGCAAAAGCAAACTCGAATGTATTACTTGGACGTCTTGGATGGGGTTGAAGACGAAGCGGACCCCGCCGAACCGCCGCCCGGGCTGCTCTGTCCGCCGCCGCCGCCATGGCTTTCAGCCGGGGCGGATGCCGGAGCGCTGTGGGGCGGGGCGGATGGCGGCGCGCTGTAGGAGGGCGCGCTGTAGCCCGGTGAATTGTGGGGCGGCGCATTGTAAGCCGGCGCGGTTCCCGGCACGGACGGCGGGGCGGGGTTGAGGCCGCGCGGGCTGTAGGACGGATAGCCAGCGGCAGGCGCCGGCCCGGATGGAGACGGGATGTGGCGCACCTCGCCACCGCCTGTCAAAGACGGCCATCCACCCGCGGGCGCGGCGGGCGCGGCTGGGAACGGGGTCGCCCGGACGGCCGGAGGCTGGAAATTGCTGCTGATGAAACCGGGCCGGGGCGGCAAGGCCGTGCGAGCCGGGCGCGGCGCCTGGACGGCAAAATCGGACGCCACCGTGGCCGGCCTGGCTGAAACCGCCCGCGGCATCGCCGCCTCCGTCGTGGCCGGGCGCGGTGTCTTGTTGATGAAAACCGGCTGGGCTGGCTTCTCAGGCGATGACCGGACCGCCGGCGCGGCTGGATTCGGGCGGAAAACCGCCAAACTCTGCCCGGCGCTCCTGCCGCCCGCGGCCGCAGGCGAGGAAACTTCCTTGATCGCCAGTTTCGGCACGGCCGCCTTCGTCGCCGCCGCAATCTGTTCGGCGCTGACGCCCAGGTTGAGGATTCTCCGGCCGGAGAAGGAATAATTATTGACGGGCGTGCTGCTCTTGAACAGGGCCGCCGCCCGCGAGGCCGGCGCGGCGAACCGGCCCGGGTTGCGGGCCAGAAAATGACTATGCGGCACGAAGGTGAACCAGGAGGCGCTCAAACCGAAGCTGACGTTAAACCCTCCCAGCCCCGCGCCGGCAAACAACCCGACGCCGGGCTGCAGCAAAACTCCCGGCGGCAACGCCGCCCAGCCGGCGAAACCGTCCGTCGTGTTCCGCCACGCCACCCAAGCCGGAGCCCAGACGTGGCCGGGGACCCAGACCCATCCGAAGCGCCCGTCATGGCTCCATCTTCCATAATGAAAAGGCGCCCAACCCCAGGAATAATCCGACGCCCAATACCACCCGTCGTCCGTCAGCACCCACTGGCCCCGGTCCCGATAAGGCAGCCAGTTCGCATCCACCGACGCCACCATCGGTTGCCAGGCCCAGCCGTCCGCCGTCTGCACCCAGCTTCCATAGGGCGCCAGGCTGTCGTAAAAATAGCTGTCCTGCGGATTCTGCAACGGGGGCGGTTCCTCCACCGCCGCCGCGGGCGGCACGTCAATCATACTGTCCGGCGCGGCCGCGTTGAGGGGGCTTCCGGGAGCCGGCGCAGGCGGCGTCTCCGGCGCCGCCACCGCGGCGGGCGAAGCCGCCGGGGCCGGAATGTCGGCCGGCGCGCCGTCCGGATTTTTGAACAGCGCCGCCACAATTTTGTCCGACAAGCCCAAATCAGACAGATAAAGAATTTCGTCCGCCGACGGGTTGTAGGTCTGCCCGGAATTCTGGATATAAGCCAGAATGGTGTCGTCCGCGATATGGGCCTGCGCCAGTTTGATGATTTCCGCCAGGCCCGGCGACAAGTCCGACGGCAGCAGCGGCACGCCCGCCGAGGCGACCGCGGGAGACGGGTCCGGCCCGGCAGAATCCACCCCCGCCGCCGCGGGCGGCGGGGCGGGCGCAGTGGCCGCCGCGCCGTCGGGCTGGCCGCCGCGGTCGAAACGGGTGAAGGCGCCGATGAGAAGAACCGAGGCCGCTCCGAACAAGAGAAGCCAGATCGAACCTCCAAAAGTTTTGGGATTCATAGCTTTGTTGAGTTTGCTTGCGTTTTAAACGCCGGCACAAGCTTATTTCGTTGCGTTCCTGGCTGCGGGACGCAGGACAATTCTATTACATCAGACGCCCGGATTCCAGCCGTATTCATGGCTTTTAACAGGCATGGTTAAGTCAGAAAGATGGGGTCAAAAAAATAAAAAAGGAATCCGATTCCTTGCCGCAATCCAGCCACCTCTATTAGGTTGGCGCTTAGGGGACTGCCCCCCCTGCCAACCGTGACGGGCGCCGTATTATTCATTGCAGCGGCCGCGGCCTTTTCTTATCGCGCCCGCGCGTTCTCTCAAACCTGGGTTTGGTAGGCGTGGACCGGGCTGGCCGTGCCACAGGCCAGGCACGGCACCAAGGCGACTTGCGCCCCGCAATTCGGACAGACCCCGCCGGCGGCGAAGACATCGAAGCCCTGGCGGCATTGTCCGCACCTCCAAACCGGCCCCGCCGGCGGCGCTTCCCGGCAGGCCGGACAAGCCAGAGCCTGGTGTTTGGGCGCCGCCGCCAGACGGGACAAAGCCCGCGCCCGCTGCAAGCCGCCCCAGCAATACAAAACCACCAAGGCGCACATCACTCCCAGCCACCAGGCATGGTTGTTGATCGCAAACAGGATCAAGGCCGCCACTCCCACCAAGCCGAGGGAGGCGGCAATCATCAGACTGCGCGCATAGCCGAAAATAAACCAAAGCAACGACTGTAGAATTTGCCCGCCATCCAGCGGAAAGATGGGCAACATATTGAAGACCAGGAGCATCACATCAATATACAATAAGGTCATGGTGAACTGGTAAGCGTCCGGCGCGAGATGGGGCCAGCCGAGCCTTTGCGCCAGAAGCAGTATTCCCGCCAGGATGGGGAACAACCCGACGTTAACCAGCGGTCCGGCCGCGATGCACCAGAGGGTCGCGCCGGGCCGGCGCGGCGGGGACACATAAGCCACTCCGCCAAAAGGCCAGAGCACTATCGTATCGGCGCGTCCTCCCACCTGTTTGCAGGCCAGGGCGTGGCCGAATTCGTGCATCGTGACGATGACAAACAGCGCCCCGTATTCCAGCGCCGGCCACAAATAGCTGGAATAATACTTCTTCTGCACCTGGATGCCGTAGTAGGCCAGCAGAAACCACGTCCAGTGCAAATACACGTCTATTCCCGCAAAGCGGAACAGATGGATGGATCCTCGTTTGGTTGGCACGACAGCGCCCAGCCTACGGAGCCGCCCAAATTATGCAATGCCGGAATGGCCTGGTCCGGGGTGTGAGACAGAATTTTTCCAATGGAACGGCAGGGCCTCTTTGATGGCCAAAGCGGAACTGGCGTTCCGCACTCCAAGACGCTTCGCGTTCCGGGTGCGCGACCGATATGCCGACAGGTCTTGGAGTGCGGGCGCGCCAGAGCCGCTTTCCCGCTCGCGCCCGGCATCTTGTCCAGGAACCCACCTACCAACCTCACGCCGTCAGGCGTTGGACGAGGAAGCAATGTCGCACTTCCGTCGTGCGGCAGGCATGCGCCGTCGCCAAGGCTATGGCGGCACATGGAGGACTGCCCGCCCTACCAACCAAGACTAACGCATTCCCACAATTCTGCCCTTCCCACTGCCTGCCTTCTGCGGCATAGTGTGCCCCTTGACATTCATGGAAGATAATATCCTCAAATTGCTGGGACGGCATGACTACGCGCCCGCCAATGTCCCGGAGTTGCTCCGCCGCCTGGGACTGCGCCCCAATGAACAGCAGCCCTTGCAGCAGGCGCTGCATCTCCTGGAAAAAAGCGGCCGCATTGTCCGCACCAAGGGCAATCGCTATATCCTGGCGCAACAGGCCGACCTGGTGCCGGGGGTCCTGCGCATCAACCGCCAGGGTCGCGGCTTCCTCCAACCCGATGACCCCGCCCTCCAGGAAATTGTGGTGGAGGCAATCGCCACCTCCACCGCCATGCATGGCGACCGCGTTCTGGTGCGGCGCGACGTCCGGCCCGGAGCGCGCCGGCCAGCCGGCGGTCCCTTGACCGGCGCCGTCGTCCGCGTGCTCGAGCGCAAACGCACGCACATGGTCGGCACTCTGCAGCAGAGCAAACAATTTCTTTTCGTCATCCCGGATGATCCGCGCGTCCCCCACGACATTTACGTCAGCCCGCCGCGCGACGCCGGACGGCCGGCCCGCGTCGGCGACAAGGTGGTGGTGCAACTGCGCCACTGGGAATCGCGCCATGCCAATCCGGAAGGCGAGATCATCGAAGTGCTTGGCCCGGCGGACCAGGAGGGGGTGGACATGCTTTCCGTCCTCCGTCAATACAATTTGCCGCTGCATTTCCCCAAAAACGCGCTGCGCGAAGCGGAACTCATCGCCCGGGGCCGGCTGCCGGGGGACACCTCCCCCGCCGATCTGGCCGGACGGGTGGATTGCCGGGCGCACCCGGTCATCACGATAGATCCCGACGACGCCAAGGATTTTGACGACGCCATCGGGCTGGAGCGGACCGGGGAGGGGCGCTGGAAAGTGTGGGTGCATATTGCCGATGTTTCGCATTACGTCAAAGCGGGCGGGGCGCTGGATGAAGAGGCGCGCCGGCGCGGCAATTCGACTTATCTGGTGGATCGCGTCATCCCCATGCTGCCCGAGGCCTTGAGCAACGAGCTTTGCTCCCTCAAGCCGGGCGCGGACCGGCTGACCAAATGCGTCGAGTTCCTGGTCTCCGACGATGGCCGGGTCCTGAACGCCAAGTTTTATCCCGCGGTCATCCGCTCGGCGCGGCGGTTCACTTACAAGGAGGCGCTGGCCGTGATCGAGCACCCGTCGCCGGGCGGGGCCATCGAGCGGATGCTGCACCAGGCCCATACCCTGGCCCAGCACATCCGCCGCGCCCGTTTCAAGGCCGGCTCGCTCGACCTGGATTTTCCCGACTCGAAAATCCGTCTCGACGAACAGGGCCGCCTGCTGCGCGTCGAACGCATCGAGAACGACGTCTCGCACCAGTTGATCGAGGAATACATGCTCCTGGCCAACGAGGCGGTGGCGGCGCGCTTAATGGCCTTGCGCCGTCCCGCCGTCTATCGCGTGCATGAGCCGCCCGACGAGCGGCGTTTGCAGGAGTACCGCCAGGACGTGCTCAGCCATCAAATCCCCTGCGGCAACCTGGCCCAGCGGGGCGAGGTGCAGAAACTGATGCGCCGCCTCAACGCCCTGCCGGTCGGCCCGGCCCTGAAGATCGGTTTTCTCAAATCCCTCATGCGGGCCCGTTACGCCGTCGAACCTTTGGGCCATTACGGTTTGAGCAAGGCCAAATACACCCATTTCACCTCGCCCATCCGCCGTTACGCCGACCTGCTGGTCCACCGCGCCCTGTTTGACCGGCTCGGGCCGTCGCTCTCCTCCCTCAAGGAAACCGCCCTGCACATTTCCGAAACCGAGCGCAACTCGGCCGACGCCGAGCGCGACAGCAAGGATGTCAAACTATTTGCCTTCCTCAAGGCCCAGTTGAAATCGGGCCGCCGCGAAAAGTATCCCGCCCTGGTGACGGACCCCCGCAATTTCGGATTCTTTGTGGACGTGCCGGGCCTGG
Organism: Verrucomicrobiota bacterium; assembly: GCA_049513975.1. Lineage (GTDB taxonomy): Bacteria > Verrucomicrobiota > Verrucomicrobiia > Limisphaerales > Palsa-1400 > JBEKOF01. Next base: position 7,536 of record JBEKVM010000028.1, read on the forward strand.
GCATGAGCGGCCTGGTGCATCTCTCCTCCATTGAGGACGACTTTTTCATCTTCGATCAGGCGCGCGGCCATCTGGTGGGCCGCCGCACCCGCCGCGTCATCAAGCTGGGCGACCAGGTCACCGTGCAGGTCTATAAAGTGGACACCTTCAAAAAGCAGGTTGACTTCCAACTGGTTCCCTCCGCCCCCGCGCCCTCCGTGCGCTCCGGTGGCCCGCCCGCCCGCCGGCCTGGCCAGCCGGGCGACCCCGCGCCGAGCCGTCATCCGGGCGAAAATTTCCGCCGCCATCAACGCCGCCGCTGACATTTTTGGGCGGGCCGGGACAGGCAGGGCGGGAACTTCGCTGTCGGCCGCGGCGTTTAAGGAGCACGGCCCGGAGGACGCTGAAGGAGCGGTTCATGTGTCTGCCTTTATGTTGCCCATGACAAATTCCCGATGACAAATTCCCGATTTCTGGCAGGCGTAACACCTCACTGGTTCCCAGGATTGACCATTGGTCATTGGCAATTGAGCTCCCGACGGTGAAGAACCTGTCAGCTACTCGCACACTCCGCCCCTTGCGCTTTTGGCGGCAGGCTTTAGATTCCCCCCGGCGGCCAAGACCGCTTTGAATTTTGCATTTTATATTTTTAACTTTTTAAAATTTAATCCCGTTCCGCGGGACTGACAATATGATCGCCACACAAATTCGCCAGAAGGACGCCTTTTTTTACTTTGTCTCGTATCCGTCGGAAACCCTCCTGCAAAAAGTCCGCTTCATCAGCCGGTTTTACGACGAAGAAGGCGGCGAAATCAAAGCCGCGCCGGGCGAAGCGGAAGATGATGTCGCCCAATTCATCGCCAAGATCGAACGCAACGACAAGGCCTTTCAGCGGGAGCTTTCCCGCGCCAAGGTGGCCGCCATCCGCAATTTTTACGAAACCGCGGTCACCCAGCCGCCCATCCCCGGCACCGTGCTGCTGTTTACGCCGCAAAAACTGCGCTTCGAGGCCTGGGCCGACGGCTCGGGCGTGGGCCGGCTGCAGGAGCCGGAGGAAAAATTTCTTATAATTGACGGACAGCACCGGCTGGCCGCCCTGCAGTTTTACGAGCGCACCCATCCCGAGGAAGCCCGGAACATCCACGTCCCGTGCGTGGTCTTTGACGGGGGCAGCGAGGATTTTGCCACGGAGATGTTTGTCATCATCAACTCCACCCCGACCCGCATCAACAAGAGCCATCTGATTGATCTGTACGAGCGGGTCTCCTGGGCCGAGCCGGACCGGCGTTTCGCCGCGCACATTTCCCAGATGCTTTACAGCGAGGCGGACAGCCCGTTGCGCTACCGCATCAACCGCCTGGGGGGACGGAGCCGGCAGGAGAAATGGATTTTGCAGGCGGAGTTGTTCAACGAAATCCATCGCTGGACCAGGCTGGCCTGGGCCAAAATAGAACCGCAGGGCGCCGACAAACGCACCGCCGCACGGTATTACGGGATGATCCGCGACTTTTTCAAGGCCGCCGCCCAGGCCTGGGGCGAGTCCTGGGGCGATCCCGCCTACATGATCACCAAGCCCGTCACTCTCAAGGCGATGGCGCGCGTGTGCGCGGACTTGACGGCGCAGGATGCCGGGCCGGAAGAAAACCGGACGGCGCGCTGGCGCGAACGCCTGGCTCCCTGGAGCGAGCAGGCGCGCAACTTCCGCAACGAGGGTTTTTACGAGCGGTTCCCGGCCCGGGGACAGGTGGAGCGCGTTGCCCGCATCCATCGCGAACTGGGCAGACTGGCCGGCATTGCCGCGCGCCCCAGTTCAAAGGGGTGAGCCGGGTTCGCGCTGGAAGGCCAGCACGACCCGGGGCCGGGTCAAGAAGAAAATTAGAAGAGCCGGGTAAACCAGGGTGAGCACGGCTCCGAGCGCCGCCGCCGCGATCACCAGGGCAGTGCTTGCGCCCGTGCCGGCTGCCAAGGCATTGGCCAGCACGCGGTGCAGCACCACAAACAACACCGCCAAATTCAAAAACACGGAGATTATGGTATAAATCGCCCAGCCGGTGGAAAGGCGGCGGGACCAATTCTTGAGCAGCAGCAGGCCAATCCCGGCGGCCACGAGCGCCAGGCTTGCCGCGACATCCAGCGAAGCGGATATCCGGTTCCAGACAACAAAAGCCGGGTCTGTTGAGATGGCATTCCAGAGCGCCATCATCGAGGCGAAGTACGAACCCAGGGGAGAACCGGGGGAGGAGGCATCGAAGCCTTCAAACATTTTTGACAGCAACATCCAGCCCAGCCCCAGCGATCCAAACCCGATGTTCAAGATCCCGAAAATGGTGACTGAAACCGGCCGTTCACGCATAATTTTTTCCACCGTTCAAGGCCGCAACAAGCTCAAGGCACAAGCACTTTTAATGTCGGGAAGACTTGGCGGAAGTCGGCTTCATTGCGGGTGAGGATGCCTTGGAAGCGCGTGGCGAATGCCCCGATCAACACGTCGGCCAGCGGTCGTCTCGGTGCCGGCCCGGCGCGGCGTCCGGCCACGTAACGGTTCCAGCTCTTTCTGGCTTCGCGGGTGTCGGCAGTCGTCCGAGGTTCCTGCCACGAAACCGCAAGGTTGTTGAGGAATTGATGCTGTGCGGTTTCATCCCCGGCAAAGACGGGCGCGAGTTCCACGTAGCTTACCGGACAGATGATCAAGCCATCAGGGCGCAGGCGATCAAGGAATCGCGCGGAGCCAACCCCGAAGCGCGGGTCAGCCTCGGCCACATCAATCAGCAGGCAAGTGTCCACCACCCAAGCCATTACTCACGCTCCCCCGCGCGGAGTTCGGCCATCCAGTCGTCCGTGGTGCGAGGCTGCGGATGAAATCGGCGCGCGAAGCCGAGCATGGCCATCGCGCCAAGCGGTTCCGCAGGCGGTTTCTCCGCCGTGAATTGGGACTCCAGCCACGCGAGCAACTGCCCCGCGCGCGCGTCATCCAATTGCCGGACTTTTTCAACCGCCATCTCAACGGTGCTCATACATGATACTATAGCCAAAGCGCCCACCATCCGCAAATCTTGATTTCCAGGCAACCCCAGTCAAGAGACTGGAGATGCCGCGCGGAGGTTTTTCTGGCACCCCGGCGCTGGATCAGGGTCGTTCCTGCGGTCATCCCGCAGGCTAAAGGCTCGAGGACATCGAAGCCGAGGATGAAAAGAACGCTGCCCGGTGAAATTGAATTCGAACGGGTCAAATGAGTTGGACGCTACGGAATTTCCCGAACCGAGCCGGCCAGCCAATCCAGGTAGCGTCCGGTCCCCGCAGACACGGGCAGCACCACGAACTCCGGCGTGTCATAGGGATGCTTTTGCAAAATCAGTTTTTCCAGCGCGGCCAGGCGGCGGCGGGTGGTTTTGAAAATAATCAGCACCTCCGCGCTGCGCTCCATTTTTCCCCGCCACCAATAATGGGATTCCAGGCCCGGCAGCAAATTGGCGCAGGCGGCCAGTCGTTCCTGCAAGGCCGCCTGCGCCAGCCGGCGCGCCGCCTTTTTATCCGGCGCGGTCACCAGCACGATGGAGAATTGGGACGCCTGCTTCATTTCAGAAACACAAGTTCTTGCGCTCCCCGCTGAAAACTGAACACTCAGAACTGACCCTGGCCTTTGGGCAATTCGATCAATTCAATCTCGTACCCTTCCGGCGCGTCAATGAAGGCAAAACCGCCGCCGCCGGGCCGCAGGGTTGGGCCGTCGGAAAACTTCAAGCCCAGAGAGTCCAGATGGCGGGCGAATCCCTCCAGACTGTCCACGGAAAACGCCAGATGGGTCAAATCGGGCTGCACCTGCACCGGGCCGCCGGCGGGAAAGGAGCAAATCTCAATCAATTCATCACTTTCCGGCGCTTTCAGGAAAACCAGTTCCGAACCGCGGGGCGACTTGGACCGGCGGGTCTCCTCCAGGCCCAGCACCTCCTTGTAAAACCGGATCGTCTTCGCCAGATCATTGACGCGATAACGCGTATGCAACAATTTCTTCGCCTTCATGGCCCCCATCATAAAGGCGATGGCTTGCCTTGGCAATCCGCCTTCTCCGCCAATTGGCCCGCCAAAGCTCTGGCGGCGGCGCAAATCCGCCCCGTTCGCCTTTTCCTTTTGGTCCCTTTTGTCCTACTTCCCGGTCACGGCCGCTTTATCGCCGATCCTCACCAGCGAGTAAATAATGGCCGCCGGGATTCCCGCCACCAGCGCCAAGGCGATGAAGATGCCAGAGCCTTCCCCCCTTTTGCGAATATCGGTGAAAATCCAAATGGCCAGAAGAACGTTGCACACGATGCAGCCCAGGAAGAGCAACCGCGCCAGATCGCCGAGACGATGGATCCTCACCTCCATCAGAGGATTCGGTCCCGCCGGCGGCATGGAGGGGCCAGTACTTTCAGAACCGGGCGCGGGCATGGGTCCTTGGGGGCCAGGTGGAACGCCGAGCCGGGGCTCCATCGGCCCGCCGGTTTCCAGTGGAGCGCCGAGCCGGCGCATCATCTGTTCCTGGCGGTCGGCCAGGTCGTTGAGGCGCCGCTCCAACCGCTGCAGGCGCTCATCCGGCCCGGCAGGATTGTCGGCGGCGGCAAAGACCGGTGTCGTATTGCCAAACAGCGCCAAGCCGGAAATCCCTGCCAACAGACACAACTTCCAAGATAAGCTTTTCATGAGAAACCTCCGCATTAAAGAGACAGGGCAAGAAGGCGCTCTCCGCCTCGGCGCCAACCAAAGGCATTATGTTTGTCAGAGAAGCCTTTTGCTCCATCGTGCCACCCATCCTGGCTCCAAGGGCGTTTGTCGTCAAGCCTTGTCATGCTCCCCCGCCCTTGTGCTGGCGGGCGATTTGTTATAGAGAGTGGGGATGCGACGTATCTGGATGGGATGGCTGCTGGTGCCGGGCCTGCTTTGGCCCTGCCGGACGGTCTTTTCCCAGATTGATCCGGAGCCGCGCAAACTTTTCCAATTGGGTTTCAACCAGTCGCTGGAAGGGGCCGCGCCCATGGCCGGCTACATGTTCTATTATCTCAACCAACCCGGCTTCCTGCGCACCAACCTGACCCTGCGCCTGGCCATCGCCCCTGTCTATGTGGATTCTGAATTAGGAATCCGCGACGCCCTCGGACCGGACACGGATCTGGGCCTGGGCCTGGCCGGGGGCGGTTTCGCCGACAGTTACTTTGAGTTTCGCGACGGAAAGTATTTTCCCTCCGACTCGTTTGTCGGCCACAGCGCGGAAGTATCCGGCTCGATCTATCATCTGTTCAACCCCGGCCAGAGAATCCCGCTCAACGGCATCCTGCGGCTGCGCGAACATTATTCCGTCCATGACGAATATAACAACACCAGCCCGGCCTTTGTTCTGCCGCATGATCATGCCACCACCTCCTTGCGCGCCGGGCTGCGGTGGGGAGGAAAGGAGCCGGTCATCCATCCCGATCTGGCCATGGAACTGTCCGCCTGGTACGAAGGGGAGTTTCGCACCGACTCCGGCGCTTACGGCTACCATGGGGACCGGGAGCTGGAACCGTTCTCCCAGTTGATGTTTGGGCGCGCGCTGCTGAATTACACGCTGCCGCAATCCAAGCAGAGCTTCAGCCTGAGCCTGACTGGCGGCGGCAGCGGGCATGCGGACCGTTTCAGCGCCTATCGGCTGGGCGGCAATTTGCCGTTAAGCTCCGAGTTTCCGCTGCTCATTCCGGGTTACTTTTACGAGGAACTCAGCGCCACCACCTTTGTCACCTTGAGCGGGGAATATGACGTGCCGCTGGACGCCGCCAAACGCTGGAACCTGATCACCTACGGGGCCGCCGCCGAGATGGACTATTTGCCCGGACTCTCCCAGGCGGGCCACCTGAATTCAGGCCTGGGAATAGGCCTGGCCTATCATGCCGGTTCCTGGCAGGTCCAGACCAGTTACGGCTACGGCTTCGAAGCCATTCGCGACGGCCGACGCGGCGGGCAGAACATCGGCATTCTGCTTCAATTCGATTTGCAGGCCCATCACCTGGCCAACCCCATCGTCAACCCCAACGGCCCCAACGAGTCGCGCGGCCTCATCCACTTCTTGCAAAACTTGTTTTAAAGCCAGAGCCGCTTCCGCGCCTCCCGGCTGGAGCCGGCCAAACAAGGAATCACCTTCTTACCAACGCGGACAGCTTGGCCGCGTCGGCGGCGAAGACCCGGATGCCTTCGGACAATTTTTCGGTGGCCATGGCGCTTTCGTTGAGCATCCAGCGGAACCCTTTTTCGTCGAGCGAAAACCGGGAGACTTGGAGTTGCGCGCCGTCTTCGGGGGACAATTTGCGCGCCACTTTTTCCGTGCCGGCCTGCAATTCGCCCAGCAATTCGGGGCTGATGGTGAGCAGATCGCACCCGGCCAGTTCCAGCACCTCCTCCTTGCTGCGGAAACTGGCGCCCATCACCTCCGTCGGGTATCCATATTTTTTGTAATAGGCGTAAATCTCGCGCACGGACAGCACGCCGGGGTCCTCGGCGGCCGCGTAATTCCGGCCCGTGCTTTTTTTGTACCAGTCAAGAATACGCCCCACAAACGGCGAGATCAATTTGGCTCCCGCTTCCGCGCAGGCCACCGCCTGGGCCAGGGAAAAGAGCAGCGTCATGTTGCAGTTGATCCCCTCCTTTTGCAGGACTTTGGCCGCCTGGATGCCTTCCCAGGTGGTGGCCAGCTTGACCAGAATGCGCTCCCGGGCAATCCCCTTTTTGGCGTAGCTGGCTATGAAGACATGGGCCTCGTCAATCAGCGCCGCCGTGTCAAAGGCCAGCTTGGCGCTCGTCTCGGTGGATACCCGTCCGGGCACGATCTTCAAAATCTCGCAGCCAAACAAGACCAGGATTTGGCGCAGGATGTCGTCGGTCGAACTCCCCGCCTTTTTGCCATCGGCAATCGCCTGGCGCAGGAGGGATTGGTACTCCGGCTTTTGCGCGGCTTTGAGGATGAGGCTCGGGTTGGTGGTGGCGTCCTCCGGCGTATAATTCTTCATCAGGTCAAAATCGCCGGTATCAGCCACCACGCGGGTGAACTGGCGCAACTGTTCGAGTTGGTTGGGCGGGCGGACCGCGGAGGGATTTCCCGTTGGTTCGGGGGCAGTCATTGTTTTCATAAAAGGACAACGTGTTTGGATAAAGAACGACCCGGCCAGAGTGCTGCATCCGCCGCCGCCGCGCAATCAGAAAAAGAGGCGCGCGCGCCCTATTCCAACCCCAATATCCTCCGCCCTTCCGCCGTAATCATGGACTGATGCCACGGCGGGTCCCACACAATCTCCACCGCCGCGTCTTCCACCCCCGGCAAATAAAGCAGCTTGTCCCGCGCATCCGAGGCGATGACCGTCCCCATCCCGCAGCCGGGCGCGGTCAGCGTCATCTTCACCAGCACCCGGCTGTTCCCGCTGGCCAGAGTTTCGACATGCAGGTCATAAACCAAACCGAGGTCAACAATATTCACCGGGATTTCCGGGTCAAAGCAGGTCTTGAGCGTCTCCCAAATCCGCTGCTCCTCCACCGGCGCGGCGGCCCCGGCGGGCTTCGCGGCCGCCGCCGGCGCGGGCCTGGCGCCGGCTTCCAGCCCCAGCGCGTCCGCGTCTTTGGCGGCGATGCGAAACAATCCATCGGGGCACTGCACCGTATAGCTGCCTCCCAGGGTTTGGGTGATTTGGGCCGGCGTGCCCGCCTTCAGCGTCAGCGCCGTGCCGAGCGGAATCTGGATGCCCTCGCAATCGCGCTTCAATTCAACTGAAATAATTTCGTCCATGATGTGACAACGCGTTCAATATAAGTCAAAAAGGCCTTTGCGAAAGGGCCAATTCGAGCCTCCAGCAACGTCAATCATCCCACCCTTGCCGAACTCTGCTCCCGGCGTTATGTTTACACGATGAAAGTCGAAGAAATTAAGGGTTTGGTGGAACGCCAGCCGTTTCGTCCCTTTGGCGTCCGCCTCAACAACGGCGCGCAATACCTTTTCAAAGAACCCAGGGATGTCGGCGCACCTAAGGATTATCATCTCTTAACTTATTTAGGTGAGGACGAGGTGGTGCTCATTGACATGGACAGCATCGTTGAGATCATCGGGCCATAACGCCGCCGTTTGCAAATCCTCCCACCCCGTAGCTTTTGCCTCGTGCGCGAGCTTTCTGTCACCGTCATTATCGCCGCCCGGCCCGACCAGGCCGAAGTCCGCGCCGTTGCCGCCGCCCAAAAATTGGATTACCCGGCCGCCCAAATTGAAATCCTCCTCGCCCGCGGCCGCCAGCCTTCCGTCCAGCGCAACGCCGCCCTGCGCGCCGCTCGCGGCGATCTCATTTATTTTTTGGACGACGATGCCATCGCGCCGCCCGGCAATCTGCGCCGCGCCCTGGACCATTTCCAATCCCCAGCCGTGAAAATGGCCGGCGGCCCCAGCCTCTGCCCGCCCGATGCCCCCGCGTTGCAACAGGCCTTCGCCCTGACCATGGGCAGTTGGCTCGCTTTCGGGCCGAGCTGCTCCCGTTACCGCGCCCGCGGCCGCGTCCGCCCCTCCAGTGAGAAGGAATTGATCCTGTGCAATCTTCTGGCCCGGCGCGAGGACCTTCTCCAACTCGGCGGCTTCAATGAATCGCTTTACCCCAACGAAGAAAACGCGCTCATGGACGAACTGCAAAAGCGCGGCGGCCGGCTCCTCTACGATCCCGGCCTCATCGTCCACCGCCCGCCGCGTGCGAGCTTGCGTTCTTTTTGCAGAATGCTGTTGAACTATGGCCGCGGGCGGGCGGAGCAGTTTCGTCTGCATCCCACCTTGCGTTCGGCGCCCAATTTCGTCCCGCCTCTCTTTTGTCTTTACCTCGTGGCCTTGCTTTTTTTGCCGCCGATTGCGCGCTGGCCGGCGTTGCTTTATCTGGCCGCCGTCCTGGTCCAGTCCATTGCGGTGCTGCCCATGCGCAAGTGGTTTTGGCTTCCGCAAATCATGGGATTGATTTTTGTCAGCCATATTGTCTATGGCCTGGGTTTTTGGCGCGGTTGCCTGACCCGGCCCAAGCCGCCTCCTCCCGCCGTCTCCGCTTCCGTCCAAATCGAAAAAATTCAATAAAGCAGATCAACGCCTTGGCGGACCGGGAGTGGAAGGCGGCGGCGGCTTGAAATAATTTTTGTTTTCCGCCCACCATTTTTCATACGCCGCCGGGTCCGGGCCGAGCTTCTGCCCCGTCAGATGGCGCAGCCTGGCGCGCACATGCCATCGGACGCCTTCGTTGGGGTCGCGCAGCATGGCCACCATCCGGTCAACGGCCTCTTTATTGCCGATTTGCGTCAGCGCTCCCAAGCCCATCATCCGCGCCATGACCAGAGAATTGGTCAGCAGCGGTTCGATTTCCTTCAGTTCAAGGTTTTGACTCCGCAATCGTGTGAAGGCGGTCGAGACAACAGGCAGGTTCGTGGAGGAGAAAACATGAACCAATTGTTCCCTGGATAATAAATTCTCTCTGTTCAGCAAACCGATGGCTTGGGGCGCGGCCAAACCGTCTTCTTCAACGAGCTTCCTGTAAAGAGGAATTTGCGAGCGGTCCGGGTGGTTGATCAGGCAACTGCACGCTGCCTTACGGACCTCCAAATCTGGATCACTCAACAATTCCGCCACGCGGTGGGCCAAGGCGGCATCCCAATGCTCTAAAGCCGCATAACAGCCGTCGCGGCGGATTCGCGCGTCCGCATCCGCCAATAATCCTGGCAAGGCCGCGGCCAGCCGTGGATCTTCCTGCGCCATGCCTTGCAGAGCCATTGCGGCCATTCTGCGCTCGACGGGGTTGGAACTCTTCGCTGCTGCCAGCACGACAGGAACCGCGCAGACACCCAGTTGCGACAAACAAATCGCGGCCCCCGGACCATCCGCCGTGCGAAGTTTCTCCGCCAAAATCGGAACCGCCGGCTCGAATTCAAGATCCCGCATTTCGAGCGGCCCAAACACCTGGACCTCTTTGCTCAACCACCAGGATTTGCCTGCCAGCCGGGGGATCTCCTTGGAACACGCAACAAGGTCCTTGGAACCAACCTCCATGCTCTGCACCGAATCTCCCATTCCGGAAAACTCGTCCGCCGCTTCCGCACGAATCCTCATAAAAGGCTCTTCCAAGCCCAATAACTGCCGCATGACCGCGAGGTCGGGTTGCGGGTCGGCAGGATCATTATCCCGCGTTGCAAGCGGGCTGGTGCCGTCGCCCAGAGACGAGCCGGGGCCATTTGTGCGCGCACGGAGCACTTGCTGCAAATTCTTGAGACGTTCATCCCTCTGTTTGATCATTTCCTCGCGCTTCTTTTGCCTTTCGCCAGCTTGCTGAATCCAATCCGTCCGTTCCCGGCTGTAGGCGGCGAACTTCTTGTCGAAAATCACCCGGCTCGTCAACGGTTCGGACGACAGCACGTAAAGCGAAACCTCGGAAGGCTTGCCATTGACGGCTGAAATCGCCAACGGAAACACACATTTCTCCGACGGAAAACTGATGACCAATGGATGCAGTTCTCCGTTGGCAAGCTCCTTCCGGATGGAGGGAGAAATCGCCGTGCTGTCCGGGCCCGTTTTGGGCAAACCCCGCGCGATGACGAATCCGTTTTCATTGGGGTTGATTTTGGCGGCGACAAAATACCACTGCTTTTTGATGTAGCCATCCAGCACCTCCTGCTTTTCCTTGGGAAAAGCGAAGCGGTGGGCCTGGAGCCATTCCCCAAGAGCCGCGGCATTGGTGGCCGAAAGCACGGTCACTTCATACGCGCCGACCGTTTTGACCTGGATCACCTTGACCCCGGCGTCCTCGTCCTTGCCCCTGCCGAGGCTCGCGGTCTGGACGCCCCACGCCTGAGAACCAAACCGCTGCTGGGTCAGCCGGCTCACCTCGTAGAAACATTCCATCGAACCCTTCCGGACTTCGGGCAATCCGGGCACCGGGATCAACCAGCCGAATTCTTCCGCCGGCCCTTCCTACTTGACCTGCAAAACCAGGTCTTCCCGGCCCTTGTCATGCAGAATAATGGCCTTTTGCGTCGGCTCGTTGATGTCCTTTTCTTTGTTCCAGCGGAAGACAAAGCAACCATCCGCGTCCGCGTTGCAAATCGCGAGCAGCCATGCGGTTGCGATTCCCGCAAGACAAACGTGTCGCCGCCGGGAAAGGCCGCCAGGACCTGTTCGCTGAGGAAGCCGGGCAATACTCATACGCAGATTCCTTTCGTCTGCTACAGACTTCTATCAATAGCCGGGCCTTGCGACAACATTAATCCATCTTCTTTAGCCGGAAATATTTCAGAAGTGAAAATAATCCGGCGGTGAGTGGCAGGGCTGTGCAGTTCCGGCACGGCAACAATTAAACCAGGCCGCTGCCCACAATCCGCCCTCCCTCACTCCCACTCAATCGTGGCCGGCGGTTTGCTGGAGATGTCCAGGCAGACGCGGTTGACGCCTTTGACTTCGTTGATGATGCGGTTGGAAAGCTTTTCCAGCAGCTCGTAAGGCAGCTTGGCCCAGTCGGCCGTCATGCCGTCCTGCGATTCCACGGCGCGGATGACGATGGTGTTTTCGTAAGTCCGTTCGTCGCCCATCACCCCCACGCTGCGCACCGGGAGCAGGACGGCGAAGCTCTGCCAGATTTTATAATACCAGCCGCTGGCTTTCATTTCCTCCACCACGATGCTGTCCGCCGCGCGCAAAATCTCGCAACGCTTCGGCGTCACCGCGCCCAGGATGCGCACGGCCAGGCCCGGTCCGGGAAAGGGCTGGCGGAAGAGGATTTCCTTGGGCAGGCCCAGCTCCAGGCCCAGTTGCCGGACCTCATCCTTGAACAGGCACTTCAGCGGCTCTGTCAATTTGAATTTCAAGTTTTTGGGCAGGCCGCCCACGTTGTGGTGGCTCTTGATCAAGGCCGCCGGGTTGCCGGCGATGGGGACTGATTCGATGACATCGGGATAAAGGGTGCCCTGGGCCAGAAACTTGGCCCGGCCCGCCCGCCGGGCCGCCTGGGCGAAAACCTGGATGAAGGTCTTGCCGATGATTTTGCGTTTGCGCTCCGGATCCGTCACCCCTTTGAGCCGGCCGAGAAACAGGCGCGAGGCGTTTTGGTATTGCAGCTTGATTTTGAAATGCCGGCCGAAAACCTCCCGCACCACCGCCGCCTCGCCCGCCCGCAACAAACCATTGTTGACAAAAATGCAGGTGAGCCGGCTGCCCACCGCCTTGTGCAGCAGGGCCGCCGCCACGCTCGAATCCACTCCGCCGCTCAGTCCCAGGATGACCCGTTCCCCGCCGATTTGGGCCTGGATTTCCTCCACCGCCTGGTCGGCGAAATGGCGCATGGTCCATTGCTGGCCGCAGCCGCAAATGCCATGCACGAAATTGGCGATGATTTCCCGCCCGCGCGGCGTGTGCGCCACTTCCGGGTGAAATTGCAGCCCGTAAAAATTCCGGGCGGGGTCTTCGATGGCGGCGAACTCCGAGTTGTCCGAGGCCGCCACGGCCTTGAAGCCTCTGGGCATCCGGGTCAGTTTGTCCCCGTGCGAATTCCAGATTTGCAGGTTCTCGGGCAAATTGGCAAACAGGGCGGACGAGCGGTCCTTCACCGACAGTGTGCCCTTGCCGTACTCGCGTTTCTGGCCCGATTCGACCTTCCCGCCCAGAAAATGGGTGAGCAACTGCACCCCGTAGCAAATCCCCAGGATGGGAATGCCCAGGTCAAAAATGCCGCCATCCGGCAAGGGCGCCTCCGTGGCATAAACGCTGGAAGGCCCGCCGGAAAGAATCAGCCCCCTGGGGGTCAGCCCGGCCAGGGTGGAGGCCGGGGTGTCGTAGCGCAGGATGGTGGAATAGACATGGCACTCGCGAATCCGCCGGGCGATCACCTGCGTGAATTGCGAGCCGAAATCCAGGATGACAATTTGTTCCATCGCCGAAAATTAAGAAGCCATGGTGTGCCCCCGCCGCGCCAAATAAGCGAGAGAAAAATCTCCAGCGCTTTCCAAAGGCAGGGCCGGTGGCGGAGGATTTTGTCGCGGAGCGGGGAGGAAGGTCGTTTTTTCCTGAGTTGCCGCGGCGGCGATTCTCCGTTAAAAATTCCCCATGCCGAAGGCCGCCAGCTTTGAATCGTTCGAGAAGGAACTGTCCCGCCTGGCCGGCATCTTCGAACACGGTCTGGCGGAATTCAACGGTCCCGGCTACGTGGAAGCGCAACTGCGCGACGATTTTCTCAATCCCTTCTTCCGCGCGCTGGGGTGGGATTTGGAGAATAGCGCCGGACTGATTCAAACCAAGCGTGAAGTCGAGATCGAGAGCCGCACGGAAATCGGCGGGCGGCAAAAGCGCGCCGATTATCTTTTCCGCACCGAGGGTCACGATCGGTTTATTTGCGAAGCCAAGAAACCTGCCGAGGAGCTTCACTCCGGTCAGGCCTTCCAAGCCAAACGCTATGCTTGGAACAAGAATCTGCCACTGGCCATCCTGACCAATTTTGAGGAATTCAAAATCTACATCGTCGGCGGCAGGCCGTACCTGGATGAGCCGCTGGCCGGCCTTTGGAAAACTTGGCACTTTCGTGAACTCCCGCTGCTGGCGCAGGAGATTTGGAACCTGCTCGCCCGCGACAAAACCGCCGCCGGCAGCATTGCCCAGTTGATTGAAACACTGCCCAAAACCCCCGTGGGCAAAGGGAAGGCCCGCCAGCAATGGCTCCTCAAACCCGACCCTTCCCGCGCGCTCGATGTGGAGTTTTTGAATTTTCTGGACCAAGCCCGGCGCGAGCTTGGCTTCGACCTGATCCGCAATAACGACCGCGCGGACCTGCTCGAAGGCAACAAACTCAACGAAGCCGTCCAGCACATCATGGACCGCATTCTCTTTCTGCGCATCTGCGAAGCCCGCGATATTGACACGGGCGTGTTGCTCGAATCCATCGTCCAAACCTGGGAGCGAAATTACCACAAGGAAGATGCTGTTCGCGCCCACCAGAAGCCTTTGGAACTGCACGAGGAACCGCCCGCCGGTTTCGGTTACGCCGGCCTGCGCGCTCCGAGGGATTCGCTCTGGCGCGCCATCGTCCGCCATTTCCGCGCGCTGGATCGCCGCCCGGCTTCACATGTTCCTTTCTTCAACGGCAACCTTTTCAAGCCCCATTTCAGCGAGGAATTGGTGGTAGGTGACGGCTGGCTCGCCGGGTTCGTGGCTGATTTGAGCGACGAGGAATCGCCTTACCTTTTCAGCTACATGCCCGTGGAAATCCTCGGCACGATTTACGAGCGGTTTCTCGGCAAGGTGGTCCGTCCGCAAGGACGCGGTGTCACCATCGAGGAAAAGCCCGAAGTCCGAAAAGCCGGCGGGGTTTACTACACCCCGCGCTACATCGTGGAACACATCGTGGAGCAGACCGTTGAGAAACTTCTGCATCAGGCCGCGCCGGAAGCCACCTTGAAATTGCACTTCCTGGATCCCGCCTGCGGTTCCGGCAGCTTTCTTCTGCGCGTCTTCGAGGTGGTATGCGAACACTGGCAGCAATGGCTCACCGACCATCCCGGCGACCGCAAACAGAAATGGTGCTGGATGGACGAAAAGACCGGCAACGTTCACCTGACCCTGGCACTCAGGCGGCGGATTCTCACAAGCAACGTCTTTGGGGTGGACCTTGACCCCGGCGCGGTGGAAGTGACGCAACTCTCGCTTTACCTCAAGATGCTGGAGAACGAGAACCGCAACACCCTCCAGCGCCAGCGCGAACTTCTGCCGGACGATGACGACCCCCTTTTGCCGCCCCTGGAGAAGAACATCCAATGCGGCAACTCGCTCATAGCCTCCGACTTCTCCATGATCCCTGATGACCTCTTGCGCGTGCGCGCCTTCGACTGGAATGTCGGCTTCAAGCATATCATGGAAGCGGGCGGCTTCGATGCGGTGGTGGGCAATCCGCCTTACGGACGGCTGCTCGACGCACCTGGTGAAGAATATGCCGCCGTTCAATTTCCCTGCTGTCGAGGGATTCCAGATGTTTATCTGGCTTTCATTGAGAGGGGTCTTGGACTCATAAAGATGAAGGGGCGAATGTCTTTCATCGTGCCGTCGGCATGGCTGGGAGGCCCAGCCTACCGTCCCTTGCGCGAGCGATTGCTGGAGTTTCAAGTTCAAGAGATCATCGCGTTGCCGTTCGATGTTTTTGCGGACGCCTACATTGACACCGCAACCTTTGTCTTAAGCAAACAACCGGCTGATTCAAATGCAGTGGTCCGGTGCTTTGCATACGCCAAGAAAACAAAACTGGAATCCATTAAATTGACCGAACGCCAATATAGTCTTGTCCCGCTGTCGGTGTGGAGAGGTTCACCTGATCGGAAGTTCGTCCTGTCGGTTGGGCTGGCGAACTTGGTGTCACGTTTATCCAAGGCATCCAACACGCGCCTTGCGGATTTTGTGGAAATGAAGCGTGGAGTGTTGTTTGACCGGAGCCTGTTGAAAGCAACCAAGTCGAACAAACAATCGCACCGATATTTTGAAGGCGACGTTTATCGCTACGACCTGAATTGCGTGGCTCCGAGTTGGGTGGAATATGGCCCGAAGATGCGGGAATGGCCCAAACAGTTCAGATGGTTTGAAGGAGAGCGTCTATTGATGAGGCGTCTGGTGAACCGCCAGCAGCGCCTGATGACAGCTTCGGCTGAGGAAACCTTCATTACGAACAAAAACCTTTACTCCCTGCTGGTTCGCATGGAGGCGGGGCTGAAGGATGCCGGACTTGGTTTTATGCTCGGGGTATTGAATAGTCGTCTCATCTCGCGCCTTTATTTGAGTCAAGTACAACAGGCAACGAAAGACGATTTCCCGCAGGTCACCATTGCCGACGTTCTTGGTTTGCCGTGCCCCCGCCCGACAAGCAGTCTTCTTACGAAAATCTCGGAATTGGCCGGAAAGCTTTCGGCCTTGATGCCCAGGCTGCGGCAGGCGCGGAGCGAGTCGGAGCGGCAGACGTTGCAGAATGCCGTCACCGCCGCCGACCGGCAAATAGACGCGCTGGTTTACAATCTCTATGGCCTGACCGAAACGGAAATTCAACTGGTAGAAGGCAGTATCTGAAGGCGCGCATTTATTACCATTGGCGGTTTTAAAACTCTTCCTGTAAAATAGGCTTGTGTCCGCTCAGAATACCAACCGCCTGGGGCGCGAAAAATCGCCCTACCTCCTGCAACACCAGCACAATCCGGTGGATTGGTTCCCGTGGGGCGAGGAGGCCTTCGCCCGCGCCCGCCAGGAGGACAAACCGATCTTCCTGAGCATCGGCTATTCCACCTGCCACTGGTGCCACGTCATGGAACGGGAATCGTTCGAAAACAGCGAGATCGCGGCCTTTCTCAAGGCCCATTTCATCAGCATCAAGGTGGACCGGGAGGAACGGCCCGACGTGGACAAGATATATATGACAACAGCCCAGGCCATGACCGGGCAGGGCGGCTGGCCCCTCAATTGCTTCCTCACTCCCCAGCTCAAGCCGTTTTACGCCGGCACCTATTTTCCGCCGGAGGGAAAGTACGGGCAGCCGGGCTTCCTGCCGGTCTTGCGGCAGATCGCCAAACTCTGGCAGTCGGACCGGGGAAAAGTGCTGGCTTCGGCGTCGGATTTGCACGGCCGGCTGGCAGGTTTTGTTTTGCCGCAGCCGGACAGCGGCGTGCTCGCGCCCCGTCTGCTGGACCAGGCCGCCGCCAAGTTTAAGCAGGAATACGACCCCCAACACGGCGGTTTCGGCGGCGCGCCCAAGTTTCCCCGCCCCAGCCTGCCGGCCTTTCTCCTGCGCCACGGCGCGCGCGCCCGCGACGCGGAGGCGGTGCAAATGGTCCTGCACACCTGCGACGCCATGGCGGCGGGCGGAATGCACGATCAACTGGGCGGCGGCTTTGCCCGCTACTCGGTGGACGCGCAATGGCTGGTCCCGCATTTTGAAAAGATGCTCTACGACAACGCCCAGTTGCTGAACCTTTATCTGGACGCCTTTCTGGTCAGCGGCGAGGCCCGGCACGCCGCCGTCGCCCGCGGCATCATTGCTTACGTGCTCCGCGACATGACCCATCCCCAAGGCGGCTTTTACTCCGCCGAGGACGCGGACAGCGAAGGCAAGGAGGGAAAGTTTTACTGCTGGACGACGGCGGAACTGTCCCAACTGCTGACCCCGGAGGAATTCCAGGCCGCCACGCGCTATTTTGGCGTGACCGGCCACGGCAATTTCACCGACCACAGCGATCCCGCGCCGCTGCCCAACCAGAATGTTTTGAGCGTGGCGGAGCCGGAACTCCCGCCCGCCGCCATGAAACGGCTCGATTCCGCCCGGAAAAAAATGTTTGACGCCCGCTCCCGCCGGGTGCGTCCGCGCCTGGATGACAAAGTCCTGGCCTCGTGGAACGGCATGATGCTGGGGGCGCTGGCGCGGGCCGCGGTGATTCTGGGCGACGACCGCTGCCGCGCGGCGGCGGAGAAAAACCTGGCTTTTCTGCGGGAAAAACTGTGGGACGGCCAAACCCTTTATCATCGCTGGCGCGACGGCGAGCGGGACACGGTGCAACTGCTGCGGGCTTACGCGGAACTGCTGGCCGGAACACTCGATCTCTACGAGACAACGCTGCAGCCGGCGCACCTGGATTTTGCGCTGGCCCTGGCGGCGGCCATGCTGGCCCGGTTTTACGATCCCGACGACGGCGGCTTTTTCGACACCGTCGCCGGGGCCAAAGACCTGATTTTGCGGGTGAAGGAGGATTACGACGGGGCGGAGCCGTCAGGCAATGCGGTGGCGGCGCTGGCGTTGCTGCGGCTGGGGGCGATCACGGGCCGCGCCGAATTCAGGAACGCCGCGGAAAAAACCCTCCGGCTGCTTTCGCGGCAGTTGCAGGAATTTCCCCAGGCCGTCCCCCACCTGCTGCTCGCGCTTGACTTCTATTTGACAGAACCGCATCGCGCCGTCGTGACCGGCGGCCCCGGGCGCGCGGAAACCGCCGCCCTGCTGCGGGCCGTCCATGCGGTTTATCAGCCGGGCAAGGTGGTGCTGGGCAACGCCGGCCCGGTCGAGCCGTTCGCCCGAACGCTGCCGGACAAAGACGCGCCGCTGGTTTACGTCTGCACCGGCTCGGCCTGCCAGGCCCCGACTAACGACGCCGCGAAGGTCCGGGAAATGTTGCAAGGCCGCTGACCGGGAATTATCATTTTTGAAATGAGGCAAAACGAAGCGAGGTCAAAGTGGAGGTTGTTTCCGCCGGTCCTGTTGGGCATTTCCCTGATGGCCTGCTTCCCGGCCCGGGCCGAACAGAAATTCAAGGCCAGCGAAATATTCGGCCAAAGCTCGGAATTGATGATTTGCGATCTGGACGGCGACGGCCTGAAGGATCTGGTGCTGATGGACGACCTCAATCTCTCCATTTTTTATCAGGATCGCACCCAAGGTTTCACCCGCCAACCGCAACAAACCTGGCGTTTGGAGCATCGGCCGTGTGTGGTCTGGCCGGCCAAATTGGGCCGGCCGGCCGAGAGTTTGCTGGTCATGACCAGCGACGGCGTGAGCGAACTGGACTTTGCCAATCGAACCGGCCCGCCCCTCCTCCGGCAAATCATCCGGCAACCCACCATCGTGCCGGAGGCTGCGGAGGAAACCAACGCCCTGTGCCTTCCCTTGTCGGCGGGGACAGGAGGCGACTGGCCGCTGCTGCTGGTGCCGGCGGCCGGCGGACTTCAGGTCTGGCAACATGGCGACGAGTGGCATCAGGCACAATTCATCGGCCAAGCCATGGATGCCCGGCTGTGGCCGGCGGCGGCCAATCCCGGATGCACGGCGTCCTTCGAACTCAACCTGAGCGCAGGCGACGTGAACGGCGACGGACGGGATGATCTGATGGTCCGGCGCAGCCATGGCGGACGGCTCAACACTTACAGCCTCTACCTGCAACAGACCAACGGGCTGTTCGCCCTGGAACCGGCCTTGACCTACGCGGACAAGGTGGATGCGCACTCCTGGCTGTGCTGGGCCGATCTCAATCACAACGGCAGGGTGGATTTGATCAAAAGCGTCTGGCTCAACGAACCTTCGTTCATACCGGGGGCGCCTTCCGGCAAAGTGCTGGTGAGCACGTATAGGGCCGATGCGCAAGGCCGGATTCCGGCCGAACCGCAACAGGTTTTTCGCAAGAACGACTGGATGGCCGCGTTGCCGGTGGTGGACGTGGATGGGGATGGTTTTTTGGACCTGGTTTTGGGCTACAGTCACCTGGACAGCCGGGAGAGCCTCAGCAAGGAGATCACCACCAAACAACTCGATTACACTCTCAGGTTTTACTTCTACCGCCCGGGCACCGGCTTTCCACAAGAGGCGGACTGTCAGCGTGACGTGGTGATCCATCTGGATCAAGTGGAGATGCTGCGGAATTGGGGCTGGCAGGATGTGGGGCGATACGTCGGACTGGGCGGCGATTTTAAGGGGGATGGCAAAACGGCTTTGCTGGTGCGGGACCACCGCGATGCCATCTCGGTTTACTTTTTTGTTTCGCGAGAGAAGGGGTTCAGCCTGAAACCGGACCTGCGCTTCAGTTGCCCGGAACAGATTGACGGCTGGGTGGCCAAGGATCTGAACAACGATGGCGTCAGTGATTTGATCGTGAAGCTGGGGAAACAAAACGCCTGGCGAATTTTCATCAGCCAAAAATGACCACCGGTTTCCTGCCCCAACTTAGCGCCCGCGCCCGCCGCCTCCTGCGGCATCTGTTTAGCGTGGGGAGCGCACGCGCCTTCGCGTGCATCGGTCGGCGCCTCGCCGACCGAACCAAGCAGGCGGAAGCCGGGGAAAAAATCAAGTGGAGCCGGTGCGCAAAGCGCGTGTTCGGCGGGGCGCCGAACCCAACACGCGAGGGCGCGTGTTCTCCCCAAAATATTCCAAACACATGCCTCCTGCTTCCGGCGAGCGTTACCGTCCTTTTAATGCTGCTCGCGGTGAATGCAGGCGGGGCCGGCCCTGTGGAGTTGTCGCGCCAGACCATCACCCTCCCGGCCAACGCCGGGGCGCCGCTTTTTGTTGATATTGACGGGAACGGCCGCTTCGATCTGCTGGTGATTGATCCGGTGGAGAAAAAACTTTGGCGCTGGCGCCAACGCCCGGACGGCTTCCGCAACTCGCCCGATCAGGCCATTGCCTTGCCGCCGCAAACCGCCTGGGTCGCCTTGTGCGACGTGGAAGCGCACCCGGGTCTGGAACTGCTGTTCTCCACCGCCAGCGGGCTGGTTTATTCCCGGCAGAACGCCGGCCTGTTCGAATCGGAACGACGCCCCCTCATCGCGGCGCGCCAGCCTTTCACCAACTTCGATTTTCCAATTCTAACTTCGCTGACGACGAACAAAACTGGAACGGACGTTATGATTCCGGTGATTTCCGCGGGGCAGACCGTGCTCTACCGTCGCAACAGCGCTTATGAATGGAGTCCCGGACCGCCCATGACCCTCGACGTCAAACAAACGGCTTGGTCCGACAGCCGCGACCCGCGGATCTACCGCGACCGGTGGATCAATCGCGACCCGTGGATGATGGGACCCCATCCGGCCTACAGCCTGCGCGTGGAGCAATCCTTTCTGGCCGAGGCGGATGCAAGGCGGGACCCGGAGCCGGAAAATCAAGCCATCAAAAAGATCATTGACGACATGAAAAGAAACGCCCCCGCCAATCCGCATTTCCTGGAGCGGTTGGACGTGGATGGCGATGGCCGGGAAGATCTGGTGCTGTGGCAGGCCAGCGGCAAGCTGGATGTCAAAACCGACCTCTATCTCTTCCTGCGTGGCGCGGACCAAAAACTGCCGGAGCGGCCCACGCAAATTCTGCACTGTCGCGGGTACCCGATTCCCGTCGGTTCCACGGAAAAGGTGTCGCCCTTGGGCCATTTGAAGGGCGATGGTGTTTGTCAATTGGTCCTGCTCGAACTCAAGAGCACTGTTATCACGACGGGCGGCCTGGTGGATACGCTGCTTTCCCACGGAGTGGATTGGTCGCTCACCATCCGCTCCTTCCATGACGGCGCCTTTTCCCGCAGTCCGGACGCCTCCTTGCCGGTGACGACGGTCTTGCCGGCGGAAGCTTTGCGCGACTGGGCCATCTTTATTCTAGGAGACTTCAATGGCGACGGCCGCCCCGATCTGCTGGTCAGACGCTCGGATACGCAATGGAATATCTTCTTCAGCACGAGCGACGGACGCTGGTTCGCCCCGCAACCGGCCCTGACTTTCGCTGCGCCGGTGCAAGGCTATATTGAAATCAACGACCTGAACGGCGATGGGCTGTCGGACATCATCTGGCATGAGTTGGATCAGCCCAGCCTTTCCATTTTCATGTCGCCTTTCCGCCGGGCAACGGATAAGAACCCATGATGGAAAATCCGCCGGCACTGGCTTTGCAAGACGTCTCCAAGCGCTTTGGGCGCATCCAGGCGGTGGACCATCTTTCCCTGGAGGTGGAACCGGGCCAGATGGCCGGGTTTCTCGGACCCAACGGAGCGGGCAAGAGCACCACCCTTTATATGATCCCCCGGCTGGTGCGCCCCAGCGGCGGGCGCCTCCGCATCTTCGGCGTGGATATTTGGAAAGATTACAAAAGAGCCATCCGCTCCGTGGGCATCACCGTGGAATCGCCGGCCTTTTATGAGTACTTGTCGGGCCGCAAGAACCTGGAGCTGGCCGCCCGTTTGCTGGACGATGTTTCCCCGCGTGAGATTGACGAAATCCTGCAACGGATCGGCCTGGCGGAGCGGCAGCATGATCGCGTGCGGGTCTATTCCACCGGCATGAAACAGCGTCTGGGCGTCGGCCGGGCCATGTTGGGCCGGCCACGCCTGCTCATCCTGGACGAGCCGACCAACGGAATGGATCCCGAGGGCACGCACGAGGTTCTTTCCTTCCTGCGCGAGCAGGTCAGGAAGGCGGGTCTCACCATCTTTGTCTCCAGCCATCTCATGTCCGAAGTCGAGGAATTTTGCGACACGGTCTTTGTCATCAATCGCGGGCGGCTGGTGGCTTCCGGCCGCGTCAAGGAGTTGTTGAAACCGCACGAACGCATCGTCCGGGTCACCTTTCAAGGCAGGATTCCCGACGCCGATTTTATTTCGCGGCACGAACAGATCCGGAAAGCGGCAGCCGTGAGCGCGGACACGCTGGAGATCACGCTGGAGCGGGAGGATTCGGTGTGGCTGAACCAACGTCTGCAGCAGGCGGGCTTCCGCGTTTCGGCCCTGGCCCCCAAACAAAAGACGTTGAAAGAGTTTTTCCTTTCCATCACCGGCCTTCACCGCGCCGAAGGGCCGCCTTCAATCAACCAGCCTCCGTCCGCGCCGGCCGGGCTGGACGCGCCGCCGGGCCAGGCTCCGGCCACGCCGGGGGGAGACCAATCCCATGTCTAGCCAATTGGCGCCGTTACTGCGAAACGAGGTCGCCAAGGCCGCGCGCCGCAAGCTGCCTTACTTCGGCATTTTCGCGGTGGGCTTGTTGTGTGTGATTATTTATTTCGTCGGCGGCCAACTCAACACCACGGCGACCGCCAACGCCTGGGGCTATGTCGGTTTTTCCATGCAAATGGTCTTCACCGACCTGGGCCCGATATTTATCATCGTGTTCGCGGCCATGTTGGTGGCGGAAGAAACGGGCACCGGCACGATCCGCGCCGCCCTGGCCGCGCCGGTGCATCGTTGGGAGTTGTACCTGGCCAAGGCTGTCACCGGGTTGTTTTACATGATGGTCCTCTCCGCCGCCGCCCTGCTCTTCTCCGCGGCCCTGGCCGTCATCCATTACCACTTCGGCCCGGTGGGCGATTCCCTGGGAGTTGTCTATAGCCGGAAGCAGGCCCTGCAGGAACTTGCGGTGGGTTACGCGCTGAGTTGGATTCCGCTCAGCGCCCTGGTCATGTACGGGCTGCTCATCTCCACTCTCATTCGCAGTCCGGGCGCGGCCGTGGCGGCGGGCATCAGCACGCTGTTCCTCATTGATTTCACCAAGCACCTGGTGGGACTCGACCCCTATATTTTCACCCGCTACATCACTTACTCCTGGCTGAACCTCCTGCAGATCGCCCAGGGAATGGATTATCAATGGCGCCCGGAAGTGTGGAGGATGATGACCTTGTGCGGAGTGTCCGCCTTCGTCACCTTCACCGCCGGCCTCATCCTTTTTGTCAGGGAAGACCTCAATAATTAGCCCGGCGCGGGTCAGGGGCGGGTCTGCGTTTGCAGCCAGCGCTGGAAAGCCTCGGGGCCGAGCAGTTGTTGGATGGCTTTTTGCTGCTCGGTGCGGGTGGTGGCGAGCGCGGCGATTTTATCATCGGCCGAAAGAGTCGCGTCGTTGCGGATGCGGTCCAACTCCGCCTGGGTGGCGCGGTTGATTTCGTAAAGCTTGGTGATGTTTTGCCCGGGAACGCCGGTTTGCTGGGCGGCGGCGGTGGTGGCAAGGTAGAGCGGGTCCTGGTTGAGCCGGAGGGCGCGGTAGGTTTCACTGCCCAGCGCTTGTTGCAACGCCGCCTCGTATTGCGCCTGGAGCGCGCGCTGGCGCCCGAGCAAATCCGGGTCATCGCCCCGATAATAATAATCGGGCTCCAGCAGGATCGGATCAACGGCCGCGAACAAATTTTGAAATTGCTCCGGCGAATAATTGACCCCGCGCGTGTCGGCCCGCAGTTGCGCGGCGGTTGGGGAATAGCGCAGGAGGTATTCGCTCAAAGCGACGGGCGTCAACCAGGCCTGCAACCGGGCGCGCTCGTTCTGCAGGATGCGGGCCGCCTCCGCGGGATTCTGGCCGGTCATTTGCTCCTGGACGCGCGCGGCAAAGTTATAGAGCGCCCGCTTGATCTCCGGGGGGAGGGTGCCCAAATGTGGCCCGGTCAAACCATAGTTGGACTCCACCCAGGCCGCGACATCCGTCTCCGTTTCCCAATTGGGCCCGAGCAGGGAGTTGAGCGTGGCGCGCCGCGTGTTTTCCAGTTCGCGCAATTGGGCGCTGGCCGCGCGCGCCACGGCGGGATCGGGTTCCGTTTTCCACCATTGCTGATCCGGCGTGAGCACTTCCGTGGCCCGGCTGCGGGCGAACCCCTGGTTGACCTCCGCCAGGATGATGTCGCGAATGGTGTCCTTGGGGCAGCCCACCGCCTGCAGGTTGGTGATGTAGGCGGTGAGGTTGCTGGATTCAATTTGCGCCCAGGTCAGGTTGATGTAGCGCACCACCGAGCTGGTCCGGATCATCCGCGCAGTCAAGTCGAGGTTGGGCGTGTGAACCGGGCGCGAGTGGTCCTCCTGGATGTGCGCGATGTACCAAGCCGCGACCAGGATTAGATTCAATCCTGCTGAGACGATGAACCAGGGCCGCAAACGCATGAAATTATCATTCCTTGAACGCGCGGCCGATGCAATCGTTTTGTCACCCGGCCCGCGCCCGTGAAAAATTAATCTGGAACCATTCCGGCCCCGCGCCCGGCGGGGTTGACAGGTCAAACACCGGGCCGCGCCATCGGTTGCGTTTGAGGCCGCGCCTCCACACTTTGCTTAAACGCTAATTCTTAATCCCAGTCTCCTTCGCTCAACTGGCGGTCGGAATTGGATTAAGATGACGATGCAGCGCAGGAGCCGTGAACCGTCAGGCAAAAGATTGACCTGCGCCCCGTCTGCTCCCGGGCTGATTTTCGGGCGTGACGCGGCGGGGGGTTGGTGTATTTTCCTCGCTTGTGACGACAGCCGAAGCCATCCAGCTTTTGCAAGATTTTCGCGCGGGCAAAATCAGCGCCGGACGCGCCCTGCGGGCTTTTCAGGCCGCGCCCGTGGCCGATCTGGGCTTCGCCCGGGTGGACACGCACCGCGCCTTGCGCAAAGGTTTTCCCGAAGTCATTTACGGGGCCGGAAAAACCGCGCGGCAGATCGTGCAAATCGCCGGCCAACTGGCCGCCCGCGAGCGCCGGATTTTGATCACCCGCCTCTCCCCCGAACAGGCGGGGGCGGTGCGCAAAAAATTCAAACGGGCCGTCTTCCATGAGGCGGCGCGGTGCGTCACGCTGGAAAAACATCCGCTCCCCAAGCGCCCGGGCGTCATCGCCGTGCTCTGCGCCGGCACGAGCGATTTGCCGGTGGCGGAGGAGGCGGCGGTGACGGCGGACATCATGGGCAACCGGGTGGAAAGAATTTATGATGTGGGCGTGGCGGGGTTGCACCGGTTGCTGGGACGGCTGGAGGCGATCCAGCGCGCCCAGGTGCTGGTGGTGGTGGCGGGGATGGAAGGGGCGCTGCCCAGCGTGGTCGCGGGGCTGGTCAGCCGGCCCGTCATCGCGGTGCCGAGCAGCGTCGGCTATGGCGCGAGCTTTGGCGGGCTGGCCGCCTTGCTGGCCATGCTGAACAGTTGCGGCAGCGGTGTGACGGTGGTGAATATTGACAACGGTTTTGGCGCGGGGTATGCAGCCAGCCAGATGAACGAGCTGGCTTCGCCGGCCCGGAGGCTCGACGATTGAAAACACTTTATCTGGATATTTTCAGCGGCATCAGCGGAGACATGTTTATGGGGGCCATGCTCGATTTGGGCGTGGATCTCCCCCAGGTGGAGCAGGAACTGGCCAAACTTTCCCTGGGCGGCTACCACCTCCACGCCCATCGGGCCAGGCGCGGCCAGATGGAGGGGGTGAAATTTGAGGTTCATCTTGGGCACGAGCACGGGCCTGGGCATGGGCACAAGCATGGGCACGAACCAGCGCACGAACCCGGACACGAACACAGCCGAACACATGCCGAAATCCAAGAGTTGATTTCGGCCAGCGGCCTTTCCGGGTGGGTCAAGGAAAAGGCCCTCGCCGTTTTCCAGCGCGTGGCCGCGGCGGAAGGAAAAATCCACGGCCTGCCCCCCGGCCAGGTCCATTTCCACGAGGTCGGCGCGGTGGATTCCATTGTGGACATCGTGGGCGGCTGCGCGGCCCTGGAAATCCTGGGCCGGCCGCGCGTCCTGGCCGCGGAGGCCGTGGATGGCACGGGCTGGATTGATTGCGCTCATGGGCGTTTTCCCATTCCGGCGCCGGCCACGCTGGAAATCCTGGCGGCGCGCCGCATCCCTCTGACCCAGTGCGCCGAACCGCAGGAGTTGATCACCCCCACCGGCGCGGCGCTGCTGGCGGAATTTGCCGGCGAATTCGGCCCCATGCGGGGGCTGGCGGCGGAAAAAATCGGCGTCGGTGTCGGCTCGCGCGAAAACAAGACCCGCCCCAACGTCCTGCGCGCCATCCTGGGCCAAAGCGCCGGAGCCGGCGGGCAGGATTGGGAGAGCGATACCATCGCCGTTTTGGAAACCAACCTGGACGACGCCAGCCCGGAGATTCTGGGCGCTTTCATGGAGGCGGCGCTGGCGGCCGGGGCCCTGGATGTTTTCCACGCGCCCATCCACATGAAGAAAAGCCGCCCCGGCGTGTTGCTCAGCGTCCTGTGCGCGGCGGGCGAGGCGGACAAATTCAGCGAGATGATCCTGCGCCAAACCAGCGCCTTTGGCGTGCGCCGCGGCCTGGCCGAACGCCGCAAGCTGCGCCGGGAATTTCGCACCGTGCGGACACCTCACGGCGAAGTGACGGTGAAACTTGGATTTCTGGATGGCGGCGTGGCGCAGGTCGCGCCGGAATTTGAGTCCTGTAAAAAGCTGGCCGCGGAAAAAAACCTCCCCCTGGCCGAGATCTACCGCGCCGCCCTGGCCGCCTGGAAGGCGTGACGGTTTTCCGTTCCGCATTGACCTTCGCGGCCCAGTGGGATGAGAATACGTGAGAATACGGACAAGCCGATCCACTGTTCATGCGTGTGCCAATCCATCCGCCGCCCGCCCAAAACCCCGCCTGCCTGGCGGTGATTATTCCGGCCTACGACGAGGCGGGCACCATTGCCGCCGTTTTGCAAACCGTCCTGGCCCAACCGCTGGTGCAGGAGGTGATTGTAGTGGATGATGCCTCGCGCGACGGGACCTGGGAAGTGCTCCAACCGCTGGCGCAGGCCGATGGGCGCATCCGGCTTTTTCAGCACTCCTTCAACCAGGGCAAAGGCGCGGCCTTGCGCACCGGCTTTGCCAAAGCCACCGCCCCCATTGTCCTGGTCCAGGATGCGGACCTGGAATATGACCCGGCGGATTACGGGGTTTTGGCCCGGCCGATTCTGGCGGGCAAGGCGGACGTGGTGTTCGGGTCGCGTTTTGCCGGGTCCGGGGCGCACCGGGTGCTGTATTTCTGGCATTACGTTGGCAACAAAGCCCTGACCCTGCTTTCCAACATGGCGACCAACCTGAATCTGACGGACATGGAATCGGGTTACAAGGTGTTCCGGCGCGAGGTGATGCAGAAGATTCAAATCGAGGAGAACCGGTTTGGTTTTGAGCCGGAGATCATCGCCAAGGTGAGCCGGATGGAGCTGCGGATTTACGAGGTCTCGATTTCCTATTACGGGCGCACTTATGTCGAGGGAAAGAAGATTGGCTGGCGGGACGGGTTCAGCGCGCTGCGGTGCATTTTCAAGTATAATTTTTTGCGGTAAGCCCCCTTTTCCCACCACCGCCGGCTCAGGAAGGGCCGGAGGCGAGGGCGGAAAACCACCGCTCCCCGAACCTTTCTTCCACAAGTGTTTGGAGGAGAAGGAGAACGCATGGGGGTTTGCCTTCGCGAGCCAGCCGTGTTCCCCCGCATTTTTGGCGAGATTTGGCTTGCTTTTGCCCTTCCGATAAAGCCATACTTGGATAACGCGGACGTGCTATGAAAAAAATCAAAACCCACCTCCTTTTTGTACTCTCCATTGCCTTGGCGGCAACGGCCTTCAACTCCTCGGCGCAATCCACCCTCTACACCTTTACCAACAAGGTGGATACAAATTGGTTCAATGCGGCCAACTGGAGTCCCAACGGGATACCGGGATTGCAGGATACGGCTCTCATTACCAACGGGTCGGTGGGGATAACCGAGTCGGCGACGGTCGGCAATCTGAATCTGAGCGGGGGAACGCTCAGCGCCCCATTTGGCTTGGCGATTGTTTTGGGCGGAGATTGGACGGGAGGAGTTTTGCACGGCAAGGTGACGGTTGAGGGATCGGCGGCTTTTTATTTGAATAAACCGGGCGGGACCCTGGATATGCCGGAAACGACGCTGGTGAACTTCGGGACGGTGCAGTGGGAGGGCGGAACCATTCGCGGAGACGGCGCCACGGTGATTACCAACAGCGGAACCTGGTTCATCAACGGGGTCAACGATCAGTTCAATAATGCCTACGGCGGCACGCCCTCATTCATCAACGTCACCAGCGGCTCTTTCTTCGTCCAGAATACGGCAGCCCAGACAGCGACTTTTTCCGGGGTGGCATTCACCAATAACTACAACGTGGACGACGCGGTGTATGTGGCGTCGGGCACGCTCCTGTTCAAAGGGGGAGGGTATTTGAACGGCGGGTTCCACGCGGAGGCCGGGGCGCTTATCCGTTTCGATCAGGTTCCGGGGGCTCCGGCGCCATTCACGACCGGCCCGAATTTTAGATGCACCGGGCCGGGGACCACCGCCCTCACCGGCGGCGCCATGACTTTGGGCAACGATCAGGCCGGTCTGGCGCTGACGGGCGGCACGGTGGCGCTGGGGCCCAATTTCCAGAGCAGCGGCGCCATCACCAACCTGACGCTCGACGGCAGCGATCTGACCGGAACCAACAACCTGGTGGGAACGATGAACTGGCTGGCCGGGGCTGTCAGCGGCGGGTTCGTGATTTCCTCCAGTGGCGTCCTCAACCTGAGCGGAGCGGGCCAGGTGACGCAGTACGCCTCGTTGACCAATTCGGGCCACATCGTCTGGAATGGGTCCGGGAACTGGCGTTTGTACAATGACGGCTCGGCCAATTTGGGCCAGATTAACAACCTTCCGGGCGGAGTGATAGACGCGCAATGCAATAATGCCATGCTCTATCAATACGGCGCCGAGTGGTTCAGCAACTCGGGGTTGTTGCGCAAAACCATGAGCACGAACACGACGACGATTGACGTTGCTTTTACCAACACGGCAACCGGAACGGTGTCGGTGGAGAGCGGGGTGATGGTTTTTAGCTTTGCCGGCGGCAGTTTCGGGGGGAATTTCCAGGCGGCCAACGGAACGACGCTGAGGTTTAACAACGGCGGGGTGCTGAGCGGCTCGTTCACGGCGGGTTTTGGGGCCGACATCGGTTTTGATAGCGGGACCTTTTCGGAAAGCGCGCCGGCCTTCGGCGGGGCCGGCACGGTGGAATTGAACGGGGGAACATTGATGTTGCAGAATGACATTAATCCCAATCTGCAACTCAACGGCGGCGCCATCAATCTGCCGCCTGATTTCCAAGGCGGTGTCATCACCAATTTGACGGTGTCCGGGGTCACGCTCAACGGCACCAACACGGTGACCGGGGTGCTGAATTTGAATGGCAGCTTGAGCGGGCCGCTGACGGTGGCGCCGGGCGGCGTGGTGAACTGGAGCGGAGGAACCATGTCCGGCGGCTTGACCATCTCTCCCGGCGGGGTGCTCAACTTGGCCGGTCAGAACTTCATGAACGTTGTCGGCCTGACCAATGCCGGCACGATCAATTGGATGGGCGGCTACCTCAGACTGTTCTCTGGCAGCACGTTTTACAATCTGGCCGGGGCGGTTTTTAACATCGAGTGCGATAATTATTACATTTATTACGGTTCTGGCCCTGAAACGATCAACAATGCCGGTTTAGTGCAAAAGGTCGGGACGACGGGTCTCAGCTCCATCTATGTCAATCTCATCAACACGGGCGTGGTGGTGGCGCAAAGCGGCACGCTCGTTTTTGACCCTTACTACTACGGCCAGACCGGGGTCCTGGGAGGCACTTTTCTGGCGGCCAGTGGGGCCACCCTGGAATTTCAACAGGGCGGGAACCTGACGGGCAGTTTTACGTCGGCAGCCGGCGGACAGATCGAGTTGACTTCCGGCACTTTCACGCCCGGTCCCACCCTGGTCTTCAACGGCCCCGGCGCGAACACCATGACCGGGGGGACGATCACCTTGACCAACACCACCATCCCCAATTTGCAATTGGCGGGGGGTACGGTCCTGCTGGCCCCGACCTTTCAAGGCGGCACGATCACCAGCCTGGCGCTCAATGGCGCTTCCATTGAGGGCACTAACACGGTCACGGGGGTGTTGAGCCTGTCCGGCAACGTGGAGGGACCGCTGACGGTGGCGAGCAATGCCACTCTGAACCTGGGCGGGGACATTTTGGCGAACTTGATCCTGTTGCCCGGCGCCACGCTTAACTGGAGCAACGGTTTTGCTGAAGCTCCCGTGACCATCTTTTCCAACGCGGTGGTGAATCTGGTTGGCCCCGGCACGGTTGAGTTGTACGCCCCGATGACCAACGCCGGCACCGTCAACTGGTTTGGCGGTTACCTCTACATCTATTCTTATCATTATGACGGTTATAACGGCACTTTCTACAACCTGGCCGGCGCCACCTTCAATATCAATCTTCAGAACAACGATGTTTACAGCTACGGCGGAGGCCCTTTTGAAAATGCCGGCCTTCTCCGCAAATGGATGAGCCCGGCGACAGTCCAGTTCGGCTTCGCTCTTGACAATACCGGCCTGGTGGACGTGCAGACTGGCACGCTCCAGGTGACCGGGCCGATTCAAAATTCCAACGTCAGCGGGACTTATCAGGCCGAAGCGGGCGCGACCCTGAATTTCAGCGGCGGGGGCTATTTAACCGGCGAGTTCACGGCGCAAGGAGGAGGGACGATGGATTTCAGCGGCGGCGACTTCACCAACACCACCTCCACCGTGCTGGACGGCGTCGGGACTTACAATCTGGACGGGGGCACCTTGAATTTGCTTTACGGCTTCCCGGCCAACCTGCAGTTGCTCTCCGGCGACATCAATCCCGGCCCGAATTTTCAGGGGGGTTCGATTTCCAATTTGACCTTGACCGGGCTGGGCATCGCCGGCTCCAACCTCGTGACGGGCGTGTTGAACTTGCGCGGCGATGTGGCCGGGCCGCTGAACGTGGCCAGCGGCGCCACCTTGAGCGTCAGCGGCAATATCACCGCTCTGGTGACACTCCAGCCGGGGGCGACCTTCAATTGGAGCGGCCAATACCTCAACGCGCCTGTGACCGTGGCGGCGGGGGCGGTCTGGAACCTCGCCCCCACCAACTATGCCTTGGTGGAGGCCCTCGTGACCAACGCGGGCACGATCAATTGGACGGGCGGATACCTGCAGCTTTATAACGAAAATTATTACTACTACTATTATAATGGGAGCATCTACAATCTGGCCGGGGCCGCTTTTAACGTTTTGACCGACCAGCCGATCTACGGAGCTTATGGCTATGAGTTTATCGAGAACGACGGCACCTTCCGCAAATCCGGCACGAGTGGAGTCAACAACATCCAGGTTCTCTTCACCAACACGGGCACGATTGATGTGGAGAGCGGGGCGCTGGAGTTCGCCAAGCCCGTCAGTCAAACCGGCGGAACCTGGGACATCGGCCTGGGCGGCTTCATGACCTTCAATGCCACGGCGCCGCTGCCCAATGCCCTCAACGTCACCGCCAGCCCGGCTTACATCCCCGGCGTGAGCAACTTCATTAACATTGTTGACTACCCTTCC
Source organism: Verrucomicrobiota bacterium (assembly GCA_049513975.1). Taxonomy (GTDB): domain Bacteria; phylum Verrucomicrobiota; class Verrucomicrobiia; order Limisphaerales; family Palsa-1400; genus JBEKOF01. The sequence continues at coordinate 39,164 of JBEKVM010000028.1, forward strand.
TACAGCGGAAGCATCTCCACCGTCAGCCTGCCCTCCGACGGGGCCTCCTGGCAGTTGAACACCGGCAATACCGCCTTGAGTCTGATCGTCACCAATCAGCCGCTGCCGGACGTGACCCTGACCAATCCGGCCAACAACGCCGCCTTTACCGCGCCGGCCACCATCCCCCTTGCCGCCGTCGAAACGGCCGCCTCCATCCTCGGCGGATTCGGCGGCAATGGCGCCGGTTGGACTGTGAACCAGTCGCCGGACAGCGACGAGGGCCCCAGCATCTCGGGAAATGTGTTGCACCTCACGCATGGAAATTATTATGAAGGAGGCAGCGCTTTCTACAGTATTCCGCAGAACGTCAGCACCTTCACCGCCTCGTTCACTTATCACAATTCCACGCCCTATGACGGCCCTGATCCGGCGGACGGTTTTGCTTTTGTGGTGCAAAACGATGGGCCGTGGGCGGTGGGAGATTATGGGGGAAACCTGGGATTTGGAGGCAGCCCGGGCGTTTCACCCGGCGCCGCCATTGCCTTCAATCTCTATACGGGCTATGGCGCTGGAACAAAATATGCGAACAACGCCATGGACTATGTCTTCAGCGGCTATCAAAGCGTTTCGCCGGTGAATCTGGCCTCAACCGATCCTTTGAACGTGACCATCAGTTATGACGGCTCCAGGCTGACGGAAATCCTGGTGGATACCGTGACCGGCGCCGGTTTTACCAATGCTTATGCGGTGAATTTAGTCTCTGACGCCGGGGGCGGAACCGCTTATGTCGGCTTTTCGGGGGGCACCGGCGCCGGAGTCTCGGTGCAGGACATCAGCAATTTCAGCTTTTCCTCCTCGACGCAAAACAACGACGTCCTCGCTTCCGTCCAGTTCTATGAGGGAACCACTCTTGTGGGGCCCGGGGTGCTCCAGGGCCAGTCCTATGATTATGCCTGGACTTCCGTGCCCGTGGGTAACTATGTGCTGACCGCAGTGGCCACCGACGCCAGCGGGAACACGGCCACCTCCGCGCCTGTCAACATCACGGTTTATGCCCCGGGACAACAGCCCACCAATTATACGTGGACGGGCGCGAGCGACGCCAACTGGTTCAATGCGGCGAACTGGAGTCCCAACGGCGTTCCTGGCGGGCGTGACAGCGTTCTCATTGCCAACGGCGGCACGGCCGTGGTGGGCCACAGCACCGGGGTGACCAATGTGACCTTGAGCAGTGGCACGATTGGAGGCAGCGGCACGCTGACGGTGAGTAATCTCTTCACCTGGCTGGGCGGCGCCATTTCCAATACCCTGGCTATTCCGGCCAACGCCACGCTGGTGATCAACCCCTTCAACAACGCCATCCTGACCAACGGCACCGTGGTCAACCAGGGAACGGTGCAGTGGATCCACGGCGACATCACCGTCGGCCCCGGTACCATCATCACCAACGGCAGCGGCGCGCTCTGTCTTTTCCAGACGGATAATCCCTTCCCGCAGGGCAACCCGGCGGCGTCGCCCAGCGGTCTTTTTGTCAATAATGGCACCGTTCGCAAGACTACCACCACGGGGACAACTTCCCTTAGCAGGCTGAATTTCATCAACAATGGCGTCGTGGACGCGGAAAGCGGCACGATTGCCTTCGACAGCGGCGGTACCTTGAGCGGGGTCTATAACACGGCGGCGGGCGCGACCATCCGGTTTAACGGCGGCGCCTTTACCCTCGATACCCTCGCCTCGCCTCCCAATTTTACGGGATTGGGCGCCGATCTTTTCTCGGGTGGGACGCTGACCATGCTGCATGACGTGGCGCCGCGATTGCAATTGACAGGCGGCTCGGTGCTGCTCGCCACCAACTTTCAGCAAGGCTCCATCACCAATCTGACCCTGGCCGGTTCCACTCTGTTGGGCACCAATACCGTGACCGGGACATTTAACTGCGCCAGCGGCGCCCTGAGCGTCGGGGTGCTCACAGTGGCGCCGGCGGGCCTGCTCGTCGTGGGCTCGAGCAACAATTATGGCAGCGTCTCGTTGTTCAATTTGAACTTGATCAATTTGGGAGAGGTTCTGTGGCAGGGCGGGTATATTTATGTCGGCGGCTCGGCCATCACCAACAACAACCTCTGGCTGATGCAGGGCGGCTATTACTTGTATGGCGGCAGGTTCGTGAACAACGGCCTCATCAAACAGACCTCCGCCTCGACCAGCTATATCGCCAGCACGGTCTTCATCAACAACGGCACGGTGGATGCCGAGGCTGGAACGATTTATTTGGAGAGCGGCGGCACTTTTCTCGGCGCCTATAACTCGGAAGCGGGCGCCACCATCGCTTTTGGCGGCGGCACCAATACCCTGGTTGGGCTGCCCAACTTCACCGGCCTGGGTTCCTTCCTCTTCGACGGCGGAACCCTCCTGCTGACCAATGACATTGACCCGGCCTTGCAGTTGACGGGCGGGACGGTCGTGCTGGGGCCGGCTTTCCAGAATGGCGGCGCCATCAGCCATCTGGTGATCAACGGCTCCACCCTGGCCGGCACCAACACCGTCACCGGCAGCCTCACCTTCACGGGAGGCTCCATCAATGGACCCTTGACGGTCAACAACAATGCCACGCTGAATTTTGGCACGGGCTACCTCTACGTCTATGGGACCGGGGCGATCACCAATTTCGGGTCGGTTTTTTGCACCGGGAATTCGTCGTATATCTATCCTCAAGTTGCCGGGGTGTTTCTGGTCAACAATGGCCTTTGGCTGGATCAGGGCACTTCCGGTTTTAGCGGTTATCAAACCGGGACTTTTATCAATAATGGCATTTACCGCAAGGAAGGCTCCACTGAAACGACCTATTTCGACCTCCCTTTCCTCAACAACGGCTTGTGCGATATCCGCACCGGCTCGGTTGATTTTGAAGATGGCGGCGTTCTGGGCGGAACTTTCAATGTGGCCGCGCTGTCTGACCTCTACCTCTATGGGGGAGGCTTCACCAACGGCGTCCCGCCGGCTAATTTCACCGGGGCCGGCTCCGTCCAGTTCGACGGAACCATCACCCTGACCGATGACGTCATTCCCACCCTGCCGCTGACCGGAGGGACGGTGCGGCTCGGGCCCAATTTCCAGCTCAAAGGAGCCATCACCAACTTGACTCTCAGCGGCGCCACTTTGGCCGGCACCAATTCCGTCAGCGGCACCCTCAATCTAGGCCCCGGCAGCCAGGTGTCCGGTTCCCTCACGGTGCTGACCAACGGCCTGCTGACTATTGCAGGAACCGGCTCCGTCACGTTCGGCTCCGGGTCCGTTCTCGTCAATCAAGGCGTGGTGGATTGGACAGGCGGCGAGATTTATACCTACCCGGCAACCGTCATCACCAACTTTGGCCTCTGGCTGGTGGAAACCGATAACCAGTTCTACAACGAGGATTATTACTATGGCTCTCCCAACACCCCCTTCCTCAATCCTGGGACCTTTGCCAAGACCACAACCACCGGCGCAACCACGTTTTATGGCATTGCCTTCCTGAATTCCGGAACTCTGGATATTGAGTCTGGCTCGCTTAATTTTGCCACCCCCAGTTATAACACTAACTCGGTCCCCTACGCCCAGACCGGCGCGACGCTGGAATTCGGCGTCAGCGCCCCCAACCTGGCCGGCCAGTTGATTCTTTCCACCAACGTCAGCCTGGATGGCACCCTGGGGCTCAACCTCCTCAATGGCTGGACACCGGAACTGGGAGACGAGATCCCGGTGGTCACTTATGGAGCGGCCTCGCAGACGGCCTTCGCCAATCTGGTCCTGCCGCCTCTCACCGGCATGACTTGGGACGTGGAAGCCGGCTCTTCCGGCGTCAAATTGCGCGTGGTGCCGTCCGTGGCCGCGACCACCAGCTTCCAAATCAGCGGGGCGGTGCGGGACGCCAACAACAATCCGATTTCCGGCCTCACCGTTTATGCCACGCAAACCGGGGTCACCAATTTAATCCAAAACGGCAGTTTTGAGGCGCCCCCGGTTTCAGCCAACATGGGCGCAGGTTACTCTCTCTATGCCTCCGGCGCCACCAATGTCACCGGCTGGACGGTGGTCGGCCCGGCCAACGACAACATCGCCATCCACTTCAATAATTACCTCGGACCGGCCGAGGATGGGACGCAATACTTTGATCCCACCGGCCAGACGGGCGGCGCGGGCCTTTCCCAGACCTTTGCCACGTCGCCGGGCATGACTTACGAACTGGTTTTCTATCACGGTTCTTACCAGCACTACGGCAGCAACGCCGTCCTGGGTGTCACGATTGGCACCAATTATTACTACACCTTTGGTGAAACGGATGGCACTTACGACAACCTGGACTGGCGGCGCGTGCAAATTCCTTTCACCGCTTCTTCCGGGCAAACGACGCTGACCTTCTCGGAACTCACCGGCTTCAACGCGGACGATAGTTTTGTGGACAACGTCCAGGTCATCCCGCCCGGCCTGGGCACGGTGGCGCAGGCCACCACGGACGCGAACGGGAATTACCAGATTGCCAACGTCTCCTCCGGCACCTTCCAAGTCGGCGTGGACGGCCTGCCCAACGCGGGATATAACAACGTGCAGGAGCAAGCGGCGCTCCTGAACAGCGATCATCTCATTGCCACGGTCAATTTCACCCCCACGCCTCTTGCGGGAGGCCAGTTCTTCGCCATCACCACCTCTGTCAACCCGCCGGCCTTGGGGACCGCTTCCGGCGGCGGCACAGATTTTCTCCTGGGCGCCCCGGTGACGGTCAGCGTGACGCAGAATGCCAGCGCGCTGCCCTATTTCTTCGCCGGCTGGATGGAGAATGGCGTTTTGGAAAGCACCAATGTCAACTACTCCTTCACCGCCTTCCGCAACCGCAACCTGGTGGCCAATTTTGCCCTGCCGGGCCTGCTCGTGACCGCTTCCAACAATCCCCCCGCCGACGGCGTGGTCAGCGGGGCCGGCCTTTACACCTACAATACCACCAGTGTCCTGACCGCCTTCCCCGTCACCGGCTATAAATTTGTGGACTGGACGCAGAACGGGGTGGTGGTCGGCGCCAACAACTCCCTCAGCACGCTGGTTCTGAGCAACATCACCCTGGTCGCCAATTACGCGGACGCCAACCCCAGTCATGTGGTGACCATCGCCAGTGCGCCCACCAACCTGACCACGGGGACCGGCGCCGGTACTTACACCAACGGACAAACCGCCATCATCACCGCGCCCCCGGCTTTGACCAATGCCGGCATATTCTATGTGTTCCAAGGCTTTACCCTGGGCGGCTCCCCGGTCACTTCCGCCACCTCCTTCAGCAAATCTTTCTCCACCTTCGACCCAACCAGCCTGGCCTACGTGGCCGACTATCAAGCCTTTGGCCTGCAGCCGCGCATCATTAACGTCAACGATAATTATCCCAACCCGGTCCCGGCCACCACGGGTTTTCTTTTGACGTTCCAATTTGACCGCAGTATGAAGGTCAATCCCGCGCCTCTGGTCGTCCTGACCAATTCCGCCGCCAACGCCGTGCAGGCCAGGGTGGGCGCCAACGGCCTCTGGTCCACCACCGCCATCAGCAACGACACCTATCAAACCCCGGGCATCACCTTCGGGAATGGCATGGACGGCAACGTCAAGGTGTTCGTTTCCCGCGTGCAGGATATCTACGGGCACGCTCTTTCCCCGCCGACCAATGTCATCAACCTGGTAGTGCATTCCACCCCGCCGCCGCCGCCCGCCGTGGCCATCACCAGCCCGGCCAGTGGCGCCCTGCTCAACGCCAATCAGAGTTTCTTCATTCGCGGCACCGCCACTTCCGCCACCAATACCATCAGCACGGTGCAGCTTTATGCCAACGGCGTGTCGTTGGGGGTGTTGAGCGCCCCGTCATCACCCTATGCCTTTCCGGTGAGCGCCGGGCTGGCGGGAGGAAGTTACGCCTTGCAGGCGGTGGCGGTGGACACGGGCGGCTTGAGCGCGACCTCGGCGGTGGTGCATGTGACGGTGAACAATCCCGGCTCGACCCTGATTGATTTTGAGGCGCTCAATGCCTCCGCCGGTCCGGTGGGAGGAACAACCTTGAGCAATTATCTGGCGGGGTTTGGGGTGAAAGCGACCAACGTGACACCGGGCACAAGTCTGGTCGCGGCCAATGACGGGGTGTTTTTGGGCGGGGACGTGGTGCAGGCCTCGTCCGGGGTCAATTTCCTGGCGCAGACGGGCGCGAATGGGGCGGTTTCTTACACGTTGTTGTTTGCGCAGCCCTACGCCAGTGTGAGCTGGGTGCGCACGGAGCTGCTGGCCGGATCCACCGGGGCCTCCCTGCCGGCCTGGCAGGCGCATATATTTGACAGCCAGGGCAATGTGCTGGGATCGGCGGGGGAAAACGCCCTGGGCAGTTTTACCAATGTGCCCGAGGCGCATTTCACCTTGTTGGGGCAGGACGCGATGCATAACCTGGCCACGAACATCGTTGCCATCCGGTTCGACGGTAACAATCAGGGAGCCAGTTCCTTGAGCACGCTGCCGCTGGATGATTTGTTGCTCGCCACGATGGCGACGAACACGACGCTGGCGGTGACTTTGACCAACACCGGGGGATCATCGTTCCCCGCGCCGGCACAGGTGACTTTGAACGCGACGGTAACCGACAGCCTGGGGACCGTCAGCCAGGTGAGTTTCTACGAGGGCTCCAATTTTGTGAGTGCCGTCGCACTGAGCGGGGGCGCGGCGTCGTTGACGTTGAATAATCTGGCGGCCGGGTCTTACGTGTTCACGGCAGTGGCCTCGGACAGCCTGGGGGCGGTGAGCAGTTCGAGTCCGCTGTCCATCATGGTGACGCCGGTGCCGGGGGTGAATGTGATTAATTTTGACCAGTTGAACACCTCGGCAGGCTCGGTCGGAGGAGCGGCCCTGAGCAATTATCTGGCGGGATTCGGCGTGACCTTGAGCAATGTGACGGTCGGTTCCGCCATGGAGGCGGTCAATGGAGGATTGGTCACGGGCAGCGGCGGGGCGGTGGCGTCGTCGCCGCCAAACTATTTCACCCAGGCGGGGTTGAGCCAGCCGGTGAGTTTCACCCTGGTCTTCAAGACGCCGCTGCAGACCTTTGGCTTTACCCGCGTCGAGTTGCTGGCGGGGGCGGGCGGGGTGTCGCATCCGCAGTGGACGGCGACGATCCTGGACGCGAACGGGACGCCGCTGGGCTCGGCCGGGGAGAGTTTGATCATAAGCGCGACCAATGTGCCGGCGCGGTCGTTTGTCTTGACGGGGTTGAACAAGGACGGGATAGCCTCCGTGCGGTTTGATTCCGACAGCCAGAAGACGGCGGCGTTTTCCGCGGTGCTGCTGGATGATTTGACCTTGAACACCAATGCGGTGACCCCGCCCTTGTCGGTGTCGTTGACAACGAGTCTGCCGCCCAACTTCACCCCCCCGGCGCCGGCGACCATCACGTTGAGCGCGAACGTGACGGATAATTTGGGGGCCAATTATTCGGTCTCCTTTTATGCGGGCCCGAATCTGGTGGGGAGCGTCAGCGCCAGCCCGTACACTTACCCGTGGAACAATGTGCTGGCGGGCACTTATGTGCTGCGGGCGCAGGTGGCGGACAGTTCCGGGGTGACGGCTTTTTCCAGCGCGGTCACCATCACCGTGGGTGCGGGCGGCAGTTCGCAGGTGGTGAATTTTGACTCGCTCAACGCGACCAAGGGGCCGGTGACCAATGGCGTCCTGAGCAATTATCTGGCGGGATTTGGGATCACGGCAACCAATGTCAGCCCCGGCACCGCGCTGGCGGTGGAGAACCAGGCGGCGATCAATGCAGGCAGAGCGGTCGCCGCCTCATCGCCCCCCAACATCGTCACGCAGATTGGTTCCAGCGGGCCGGTGAGTTACACGGTGAGTTTTGCGGCGTTGCTGACCAACTTTGGGTTCACCCGGCCGGAACTGCTGGCCAATCCCTTTGTCAGCCATCCGGCCTGGCAGGCCACCGCCTTCGACGCGGCCGGGGTGGCGCTGGGCCAGGTGGGCGAAGGGTTGATCGGCAGCTACACCAACGTGGGGGCGCAGGCCTTCATTTTGAGCGGGCCGGGAATTGCCAGCGTGCAATTTGCCTCGCAAGGTTCGGGGCTGACCACCTTCAACGCCCTGGTGGCGGATGATTTTGTATTGACAACCAACGGGCCGGGCGCCAACTTCCCGCCGGCGGTGGCCATCACCTCGCCGGCCACCGGGCTGCAAGTCATCTCGCCCGTGACCTTGACGGTGGCGGCGCAGGCGGTGGATGCGGCGGGCATCGCGTCGGTGAGTTTTTACGCGAACGGATCCTTGATCGCGACAGCCGCCTCCAGTCCCTATAGTGTGCAGTGGGTCAATCCCGGCGTGGGGGGCTATGCCTTGACCGCCGTGGCGCTGGACAACAACGGATTGAGCCGGACCTCGCCGGTGGTCAATGTGTCTGTTCTGCCGTCGGAGTTTGTCTTCGGAATTATCACCCAGCCGGTGGGCCAGACGGCCAAGGTGGGCAGCAGCGTGACTTTTTCCGTGGCAACGACCGGGACCGGCGCGGTGACTTATCAATGGTATCAGGGAACGACGCCGTTGGCCGGACAGACCGAGTCCACCTTGACGTTGTTCCCGGTGAACAGCACAGATGCCGGGAGTTACACCGTGACGGCGACGAGCGGGGGCGTGACGCTGACCAGCACGCCCGCCGTGTTGACGGTGGCGCAACCGCCCGTGATCACGACCCAGCCCCTGGGGCAGACGGTGCCGATTGGCGCCAATGTGACGCTTTCCCCGCTGGCCAGTGGAGACGGGCCGTTCTTCTGGCAATGGCTCTTGAATGGGGCCAGCATCCCGGGGGCGACCAACCGAACCTATTCCATCCTGTCGGCGCAGCCGTTGAATTCCGGGAGTTTTCAAGTGCAGGTGAGCAATTTAGTGGCCTTTGTGCAAAGCGCCCCGGCGGTGGTGCTGGTGCATTCTGGCAACGGCACGCTGCAAACGGCGGACTACTTTTCCAACCGGATCAGCATCAACCCGCTGCTCGGCCCGGTCATGGGGAACAATCAGAATGCCACCCTGGAGACAGGCGAGACCAACCAAATCGCCGGCAAAACCGCCGGCAAGTCCATTTGGTACACCTGGCAGGCCAGTTTCACCGGCGTCATTTCGCTGACCACCCAAGGAAGCGACTTTGACACGCTGCTCGGCGTTTACACGGGGACCAACGTGGCCAAGTTGACGACGGTGGCGGCGGATGATGATTCGGGCGGATATCTTACCAGCCTGGTGACGTTCAATGTGACGGCGGGAACAAACTATCAGATCGCGGTGGCTGGGTATAACGGGGAGTCCGGAAATGTGGTGCTGGGAATGCCGTCCGGGACGGGGTACCGGGTGTTGCCTCCGTCCTCCGGCAACAGCGTGCCGGTGATCACCAAGCAGCCGACCAACCAGTTGGCGCAGGCGGGGGCCAATGTGACCCTGAGTGTGACGGCATCAAGCCAGACCCCAATGACCTATCAATGGTTTTTCCAGGGGGCCCCGGTGGGAGTGGGCGGGACGGGGAGCAGTTTGGTCATCACCAATTTTCAGGCCGGCTCGGTGGGCTTTTACGAAGTCCTGGTGGCCAACGCCGTGGGGTCGGTGCTCAGCGAGCAGGCCAGTTTGCAAATAGTCGGCGCGCCCAACCAACCCGGGTCGGGAGGCTCGGCCCAGCTCAAGTTCGGGGACGCGGTCGCTGCGGCGGGATCTGCGCCCAAGCCCTCGTCAGCGCGGGTGCCGGCGTCCGGAGGCGGAGACTCCCGCGGCTACAGCGTCTCGCAGGTGTTCAGCACCGTGGGGGCGACCAAGGAGCCGGGCGAGCCGGCCCACTGCGGGCAGGCCGGCGGCGCTTCGGAATGGTTTGTTTATACGGCGCCGACCAACGGGACGCTGAACGTGAACACGGCGGGGAGCAGCTTCAACACCATTCTGGCGATTTATACCGGGCCGGGAACTAATTTTGCCAGCCTCATCCCCCAAGGGTGCGGCTTCGTGACCAATTACCGGACCCAAGGGCAGCCCAATGTGGTTATTCCCGGAGTGGTGAAAAATACGAGGTTCTTCATCGCGGTGGACGGATACCAGGGGGCGAGCGGGACGGTGCAACTGCACATCGGACTCGGGCAGTCCCCGTCGGTGGTGTCCCCGCCGGCGAGCCAGTTGGTGGCGCCGGGGAGCAATGCCACCTTTAGCGTGACGGCGATTGGGTCCACCAATTTTGGCTATCAGTGGCAGCTCAACGGGGTGAAAATCGCCAGGGCAACCAACTCCAGCTACACCGTGACCAACGCCACCAGCGCCAACGCCGGAAGCTACATCGTGGTGGTCAGCAACGTGGTGGCCACCGTGACAAGCGCCCCGCCGGCCACGCTCACCCTGCAAACCAATCCGGCCATCATCATGCAGCCCGCCAGCCAGACGGTTTTCTTGGGCCAGAAGGCGGGATTTGCGGTGGCGGTAGTGGGAGTCAACTCCAAAGCCAATCCGCTCCGCTATCAATGGTTCCTCACCAACTCCTCCACCGGCGCCGCCCTGCCCAAGGCGACCAATTCCACCCTGCCTTTCCCGGTGGCGCAATACACCAACAACGGGAGCTACTTTGTCACCATCACCAACAGCTTCGGCGCGACCAACAGTTCGGTGGTCGCGCTGACGGTCGTGGACACCAACCGGCCGACGGTGGCTTTCACCTCGCCGGTCAACAACTTCAGCACCAACGGCGGCGTGGTAACGCTGACGGGCACGGCCGCGGACCCGTATCTGGCGGTGACCAACGTGCAGGTGGAAGTCAACCAGAATGGTTTCCAGACAGCCACCGGAACGACTAAATGGACGAATGTCGTGACGCTGGTGCCAGGCACCAATGTGATTTCCGCCAGGAGCTTTAATCTGGCGGGCACCAATTCTTTGACCAACACCCTCCACCTCATCTACCTGGCCAGTTCGCCGCTGATCGTGCAGACCAACGGCGTGGGCAAGGTGACCAGTTTAAGCGGGGCGACCAACGGCGCCAAGCTGATGATCGGCCGCAACTACACCATTCTGGCCACGTCGGTGAGCAACTACCTCTTTACCAATTGGACCAGCGGGGCCAATCCCGGCCCGCTGACCAATTTTCCGGGCGGCTCCAACCTCACCTTTATGATGTACACCAACATGGTTTTGCAGGCCAATTTCGTGCCCAACCCGTTCCTGGCCGTGGCGGGTGTCTATAGCGGGCTGTTCTATCCGGTCACCGGCGTGACCGAGGCCAGCTCGGGCTTTGTCTCCGCCACCATCTCCAGCAACAGCACCGGCGCCTATTCCGCCAAACTGCTGTTGAAAGGCGGTTCCAATTCGTTCAGCGGGTCCTTCGACTTGACGGGCCGGGCGCAAACCAACTTCACCATTGCCGGCCAGAATGTCAGCGTCGTCTTGAGCCTGGACTTCAATCCCGCCGACGCCCTGATGGG
>JBEKVM010000029.1:0-85195 GCA_049513975.1 Verrucomicrobiota bacterium
GAATCATGCGCCATCCCACTGAGAAACGTTTGACTGCATTGGCTGTTCAACCAGCCACCAACCAAAGGCAGGCGACCGCTGTTCCCTCTCCCTCAGGGAGAGGGTTAGGGTGAGGGCGGGCCAAAAGGCCAAGTCAGTGGAAAAGCTCGACCTCACCCCGGCCCTCTCCTCCAGGAGAGGGTGAAACATCCGCCGCCCGCGCGAAAGGCCAGCACCTGGATTTGCCGGACGCGCCTGGGGCCAAGCCGAGACGGACGATGTCTGTTCCTTCTCCCAGGGGGAGAAGGTTAGGATGAGGGCGAGTCACGAAGAATTCTGTTTTGCGCCCCGGCGCCGCATCTCCCGTTTTATTTGCTTGCCGCAGAGGAGGGGGATGAGTCATGCTTTTTTAGAGTATTCATTTCCAGCGGGCATGAAAACGCAGCGCGCCAAGAATCTTCGCAAAGGCCGCCCAAAGGCCCGACGGCGGATTTCCCCCCGCAAGAAGAGAGTTCCGGCCAGGGCGGCCGCGCCGTCAGCCGCGGAGGCGGAACCCCGGTCGGCGCCGCGGGTGGAGGAGCCGTTCCTGGCGGCGGCGGACATTGAGCCGCAGGCTTATGACGGGGAGACGGCCATCAAGCTTTACTTGCGCGAAATCGGCCAGGTCAAGCTCCTGACACCGCAGGAGGAGATTGAACTGGCGGCGCGCATCAAAAAGGGGGACAAGAAGGCGCGGGAACAAATGATCAAGGCCAATTTGCGGCTCGTGGTCAAGATCGCCCACGATTACGAGAACTTCGGGCTGCCCTTGCTGGATTTAATCAGCGAGGGGAACATCGGGCTGATGAAGGCGGTGGAACGGTTTGATCCGGCCAAAGGGGGCAAACTTTCCACCTACGGCTCGTGGTGGATCAAGCAATCCATCAAGCGCGCCCTGGCCAATCAATCCAAAACCATCCGGCTGCCGGTGCATCTGGTGGACAAGATTTCGCGGATGAGGAAGACCGCCTTGAAGCTGCAGGAGATATTCGGGCGCGAACCGACGGACGAGGAATTGGCCGATGAAATGGGCATGTCCGTTTCCCGGGTGGCGCAGATGCGCACGGCGGCGATCCGCCCGGCGTCGCTGGACGCGCCCATCGGGGATGATGACAGCAACAGTTTTGCCGAAGTGGTGCAGGACGAAGCGGCCGACACGCCCTACGAACATCTGGAGGAGAAAACCGTCACGGGCATGTTGCAGGAGATGGTCGGGACCCTGGACGAGCGGGAATCCACTATCCTGCGCTACCGTTTTGGCCTGGATGGCGGCAGCGAAAAGACGCTGGAAGAAGTGGGGGCCAGATTTGGGGTGACGCGCGAGCGGGTGCGGCAGATCCAGAACATCGCGCTGATCAAGCTGCGGAAAATGATCGAGAAACTTGAGGCTGTCAAAACTTAGGGGGTTTGCTAAACTGTTGCGGCATGACAACCCGCCTTGCCACTGTAGAAGAATTGGCCCGCGCCATTCGCGACGTGCCGGACTTTCCCAAGCCCGGCATCGTGTTCAAAGACATCACGCCCGTCCTGGCCGACGCCCGGCTGTTCGCCAGCTCGATTGAGAGGCTGACGGAACATTTCCAGCCCGGCGCGGTGGACGCGGTGGTGGGGATTGACGCGCGCGGTTTTATTTTTGCGGCGGCGGCTGCGTTCCGGCTGCAATGCGGCTTCGTCCCCGTGCGCAAGAAAGGCAAGCTGCCCTGGCAGGCCTACGAGGAAAGCTACGAATTGGAATACGGCTCGAACACCATCGCCGTCCACACCGATGCGGTGCGGCCGGGCAGCCGGGTGCTGTTGGTGGACGATTTGCTGGCGACGGGGGGGACGGCGGCGGCGGCGGCCAAACTGCTGCGGCGGCTGGGGGCGAACATTTTGGAAATCACCTTCCTCATCGAGCTGAGTTTTCTGAAAGGGCGCGAAAAATTGCAAGGCTTCCCGGTGCGGTCGCTGGTGGTTTACTAACCGATGATTGACTGGCTCCAGTCGGGGGATGACGCGCTCTTCCGGTTTATCAATCACACGTTGCGCAACGGGGTGTTGGACGCGCTCATGCCGCTGGCCAGCGACACGCCGGGTTTTGTGCCCGTCGTCATCCTGGCGCTGGTGGCGCTGATTTGGAAGGGGGGCGCGCGCGGGCGCCTCTGCGCGGCGATGCTGGTCCTGGGGTTGTGCGCGGGCGATTGGGTGATTGCCGACGCGATGAAACACGGGGTGGCCCGCCTGCGGCCGTTTAACCGCTTCCCGGACGCGCATGTTTTGGTGGGCAAGAGCGCGAGCTTCAGCATGCCTTCCTCTCATGCGCTCAACTGGTTTTTGGCGGCGATCATCGTGTTTATTTTTTATCGAAAGAGCATTTATTACATGCTGCCGCTGGCGGTGATCGTCAGCTTCTCGCGGATTTACAACGGGGTGCATTATCCAAGCGACGTGCTGGCCGGCGCGGTGATCGGGGCCGGTTGCGGCGCCGCGGTCGTTTGGTCGGCCAACGCCCTCTGGCAATGGGCCGGCCGCCGCTGGTTCCCGCTCTGGCAGGCCCGGCTGCCTTCGCTCATGCAACCGGTTCCGCGACCTCCATCCTCCATCCTCCATCCTCCATCCTCGCTGGACAAACAGTGGCTCAACCTGGGCTATGTCCTGATCGCCCTGCTCCTGCTGGTGCGTCTGGCCTATTTGGCGGCGGGGAAAATCGAATTGAGCGAGGACGAGGCCTATCAATGGATTTGGTCCAAACACCTGGCGCTTTCCTATTACAGCAAGCCGCTGCTGATCGCCTGCGTGCAATTCCTCGGCACGCATCTCTGGGGCGACCATGAATTTGGCGTCCGTTTCTTTTCGCCGGTAATTTCGGCGGGGTTGTCGCTGTTGCTGCTGCGATTTCTGGCGCGGGAAGTCAGCGGGCGGACGGCCTTTTTCGTCGTGACCATTCTCAACGTCACGCCGCTCATGGCGCTGGGGTCCATGTTGATGACGATTGATCCGTTGTCGGTGTTGTTTTGGACGGCGGCGATGGTGGCGGGCTGGCGGGCCGTCCAGCCCGGAGGGACAACCCGGCAATGGCTGTGGGTGGGACTGTGGATGGGCCTGGGATCGCTGGGCAAATACACCAACCTGTTCCAGTGGGTCTGCTGGGGTGTGTTCTTTGTGTTGTGGCCCCCCGCGCGAGCGCATCTGCGCCGCAAGGGACCGTGGCTGGCGCTGCTGCTGGCGGCGGTTTGCCTGCTTCCCATTGTGGTTTGGAACGCGCAGCACGATTGGATCACGATCCAGCATGTGGCCAGCGACGGACGTTTGGGGCAGCGATGGGAGCGCACCTTCACCTGGGATTTTCTGTGGACGGAAGCGCTGGTGCTGCATCCGTTCTTTTTTTTGGGCGCGCTCTGGGCGGCGGCGGCGTTTTGGCGGGTGAAACCGCGCAACGCTTTCGCGCTTTTTTTATTCAGCATGGGCGCGCCGCTGTTTTTGTTTTATCTGGCGCTGAGTTTGCACAGCCGCATCGAGCTGAACTGGATTGCGCCCTCGGTGGTGCCGCTGTTTTGTTTGATGGCGGTTTATTGGGAGGTGCGATGGGCGGGGGCGCGGCGCGCGCTCAAACCGCTGCTGGGAACCGGCATCGGGATCGGGTTCATGGCGGCGGTGCTGGCGCTTGATCCGAATCTGCTGACCAAGGTTTTGCATCGCGCGCCGCCGCCCAGTTTCAACCCGTTGCGCCGCGTTCTCGGCTGGAAGGAACTGGCGCAGATGGCCGGCCAGGAGCGGCGCGACCTGGAACGGCGCGCGGGCAAGCCGGTCTTCATCATCGGCGAGCATTACGGGTTCACCTCCGAGATCACCTTTTATCTGCCGGAGGCCAAAAGCCGGGTGGGCGGGGAGCCGCTGGTTTTCTGCTACGCCAGCCGGGAGCCGCGCAACCAGTTCTATTTCTGGCCGGATTACCTCGGACGCACCGGCCAGGACGCCCTGTTCGTGCGGGAAGTGGACCGCCCGAAATTGCGGCCCGGCTGGATTTCGGAATGGTGGCGCCACAGCAACGACCTTTATCTCACCAACCAATTGGTCACGTCCGCCCTGCCGCCCGAATTGCGCGGGCAATTTGAGGCGATCACCGATTTGGGGGTCAAAGATGATGTTTATTCCGATAAAGGGGTATTGCGCCGCGCGCAGTTCTTTGCCTGCCACAACTTGCTTTCCGCCACGAATCGTCCAAGATAAGCGGCGAACACTATGAAAACCAAACTGCTGTCCGTGCATTCCGCCACGATTGTTTGCCTGCTCGCGGCCGGCGCCTGCCGCAGCGGCGCCGGCGCGTTGCCGGCGGAAATCAAACCGGGTGAGGTCTGGCCGGACGACCGGGGCCAGCATGTCCAGGCCCACGGGGGCGGGATCCTGAAGCTGGGGGACACTTATTACTGGTTTGGCGAAGACCGGGGGAGCAACAATGCCCGCAACCTGCGCTATGTCGGTTGCTATTCGTCGGAAGATTTGGGGCACTGGAGATTTCGCAATCAAGTTCTCAAACTGGGGGACCCGGAACATTTCGGGCGCAGCGTGGTGCTGGAACGGCCCAAGGTTTTTTACAACGCCAAGACCAAGAAATTCGTCATGTACATGCACATTGACGGCCCGGAGCCGGGAGGAGGGGGCGGCGGCTACGCGCTGGCCCGCGTCGGGGTGGCGGTGTGCGACACGGTGGATGGCGATTACCAGTATCTCAAAAGCTTCCGTCCGCTGGGCGAGCAAAGCCGGGACATCGGGCAGTTTGTGGACGACGACGGGACGGGGTATTTGATATTCGAGGACCGCCCGCATGGCTTTCACATCGCCAAACTTTCCGATGATTACTTGACAGTGGAAAAGGACATGTGCCTGATCACAAATCACATGGAAGGCGGGGCGCTGGTGCATTACCAGGGTCTTTATTACGCGATAGGCTCGGCCCTGACCGGCTGGAACGCCAACCCGAACAAATACGCCACGGCCAAATCGCTGGAAGGCCCGTGGTCGGAGTTCAAAGACATCGCGCCGCCCGCGGCCCGAACCTACGGGGCGCAATCCACCATGATGCTGAAAGTGACGGGCACAAAAGCGACGACGGTGATTTACATGGGCGACATCTGGAAGCCGCGCACGCAATGGGACTCGCGCTACCTGTGGATGCCGGTGGAAATTGGCGAGGGCAAGCTCTGGCTGCCCGAGCCCAAACCGTGGACGCTGAACATCCAGACCGGGGAGGCGGTGATTGAAAAGCCATGAGCGCCGAGCCGGTGACGCCAGTTACGAAACAAAGACGTGATCGTGCGATTCGCTGCATTCGGTTTGTGGGGCCTTTTCATTTGGGAGTGGTCTTTATCTCCAGTAACTTCTTGATCCTCGCAACGTCGCTCAGTGAACTCACCGGAAAACGAATCCCCCGGCCTTCGGCATACGGCCTTGCCTCTGAAAACATCTTCTTGATCGCAGCGGGAAGCGAACTGGACATGGCCAGGTCGTAGGCACGCTCACCAAGAACAATCGCTATCCAAACCTTCTCCTTGTCAGGTGTGATATAGAGCAGTGTTCTCTTCTTGTGTTGCAGCAGGCACATGCGCCCAAACCCGGCTTTGGATGGCTTCCACTGCTGGTCAAGCGGGACAAACATCTCTTCGACGGCGCGGATAATGGCAGACCACAAAACTCCGGCTGGGCCAAGAGCTGCCTTCAATTCTACTTCAGTCGGAGATTTAGCGTCCATTTCATGCCGTTGGTTTCTTAAAGAAGGGGGTGAGGAAGTCTATGGGCATCGGGAAGATGGTGACGGTGTTGCGGTCGCCGGAGATTTCGTTGATGGTCTGGAGGTAGCGCAGTTGCAGGGCGATGGGCTGTTTGGCAATCATTTCGGCGGCCTGGCAGAGCTTTTCGGCGGCCTGGAATTCGCCTTCGGCGTTGATGACTTTGGCGCGGCGTTCGCGCTCGGTTTCGGCCTGGCGGGCCATGGCGCGTTTCATGGTGTCGGGCAGGACGACGTCGCGCACTTCGACGGCGGTGACTTTGACGCCCCAGGGGCTGGTGTGGCGGTCAATGATTTCCTGGAGGGTGGCGTTGATTTTGTCACGCTTGGCCAGCAACTCGTCCAATTCGCTTTGGCCGAGGACGCTGCGCAGGGTGGTTTGGGCGATGAGGGAGGTGGCCTGGAGATAGTTCTCCACCTTGACCACGGCGGCCTCGGAATCTATGATCATGAAATAAATGACGGCGTCCACGGTGACGGGGACATTGTCGCGGGTCATGACTTCCTGTTTGGCGACGTTGATGGTGATGACGCGCAGGTCCATGCGCACCATCTTGTCCACCAGCGGGATGAGGAAGACCAGGCCGGGCCCCTTGGCGCCGATGAGTTTGCCGAGGCGGAAAATGACGCCGCGCTCGTATTCGCGGAGAATGCGCACGGCGTTGGGGAGGATCATGACGGCGAGAACGACGGCCGGGACGAGCCAGGCGATGAGGTTTTTGGGTATGTCGATGGGAGGCATATAGGTTTGTGTTTTAGGATTTAGGTTTGACAATCAAAGTGAGTCCGTTGCGTCCGACAATTTCCGCCCACTCTCCCTGGGCGACTGGGGTCTGGCTGACCGCCCTCCATAAAGCGCCGTCCACGAAGACCTGGCCGCCGTGCTGATCAATCGCGGTCAAGGCCGCGGTGGTCTGGCCGAGGAGGGTTTCGGGGCCGGACTTAACGGGCAGGCGTTGGGCGCGCAAGCCCGCGCCAAGGACGAACAGAACAAACAGCCCTGTCAAGACGGTTGCCGGAACGATGAGCGCCAGGGACAAGGAAAAAGCCGAGTCGCGATCAAAGAGCATGAGCGAGCCAATAAAGAAGGCGGCCAGGCCGCCCACGGTGAGGACGCCGTGGGTAGGGGCATAAACATCGGTAATGAACAACCCCATGGCCACGAGGACCAAGACGACGCCGGCGATATTGATCGGGAGAACGGCGGACATATAGAGGAAGAGCACCAGGGCGATGGCGCCGGCGATGCCAGGGAAAATGGCTCCGGGATGGCTCAGTTCGGCGATGATGCCGTACATGGTGATGAGCATGAGAACGAACATGACTTCCTGACTCCAGAGCAACTGAAAAACTTTTTCCCGGGCGGACATGGGCATTTCCACGACGCGCGCGCCGGCGGTGCGCAAGATTTTACCGGCGGCTTCGCGCCCGTCGAGCTGTTGGAGCAAGCCGGGAAGGTCGGGCGCGATGAGGTCAATGACATTGAGTTCCAGGGCGGCGGCGGCGTTGGTGCAGGCGCTTTGGCTGACGGCGGATTCGGCCCACGCGATATTGCGGTGGCGCTTGCTGGCGACGTTATTGATGAAACTGGAGCCGAAATTCTCCAGTTTCTCGCGCATGACGCCGTTGGTGGGTTCGTTCACTCCCGCCCCGCCGATGAGGGAAACGGGATGGGCGGCGCCGATGCTGGTGTCCGGGGCCATGGCGGCGATGTTGGCCGCCATGGTGATGAAAGTGCCGGCGCTGGCGGCGCAAGCGCCGGAAGGGGCGACAAAGACGACGGTGGGGAGGACATCGGTGAACAATTTCTCGACGATGCGGTGGGTGGATTCGAGCAGGCCGCCCGGGGTGTCCAGTTGGATGATGAGGCATTGATCGTGGTCGGCGGCGGCCTGGTCAATGGCGCGGGAAATGTAAGTGGCGGTGGCGGGCCCGATCGCCCCGTCAATTTTGATCAGGCCAACTTGTTCCGCCCCGAGAAGCGCGGGCGAGGCGAGCGCCAGGGCGGCGACCACCGCAGCCATGCGCCTGCAACAGATTTTCAGTGACATAATCCGTTGTCCGTTGAAGGACGAATCAAGATAACACGGTTGGCCGACTTGGGGAACAGAATAAATCCGTAAAAAAATTGTCCGGTATTGCCCTGGGGCGGGTCTATAATAGGGAAAGCAGATGACGGAGAGCCAAACATTGCTCGCGGATTACGCCGGGAACGGCTCGGAAGCCGCCTTTGGCGAACTGGTCGCGCGCTACATTGACTTCGTTTATTCGGCGGCGGCGCGGCTGGTGGACGGCGCGCCGCACCTGGCGGAGGATGTCACGCAAATTGTCTTTGCCGATCTGGCGCGGCGGGCCGGCTCGCTTGGGCGCGAGGTGATGCTGGGCGGATGGCTGCACCGGCATACCTGTTTCGTGGCGGCCAACCTCATGCGAGGCGAGCGCCGCCGTCAATGCCGTGAAAGACAAGCCGCCGCCATGAATGCCATGACAGACCACTCCGCCGCCAATCTGGCCCAGATTGCTCCCCTCCTTGACGAAGCGATCAACGGCCTCGGGGCCGCCGACCGCACGGCCATCCTGCTGCGATTCTTCGAGCAGCGCGACCTGCGTTCCATCGGGCAGGCCTTGGGAGGCAACGAGGAATCCGCGCGCAAGCGGGTGGGGCGCGCGCTGGAAAAATTGCACAAGATTCTGAAAGGCCGCGGCGTGACTTATTCGGCGGCGGCCCTGGGAACAGCCCTGGCGGCCGGGACGGTCACGGCCGCGCCGGCCGGGCTGGCGGCGGCGGTCGCCGGATCGGCGCTGGCGGCGGCGGCGGCGGGAGGCGGGAGCGCATTAACCCTCATTAAAATCATGGCCATGACCAAACTTAAAATTGGAATCGTCGGCGGCCTTGTTGCCGCCGGCCTGGTGGCGACGGGGGTGATTGAACAGCAGGCGCAGGCCAGGCTGCGAAAAGACGATGAAACCTTGCAACAACAGGCCAATCAAATCGCCCAACTCCGGGCCGATAACGAGCGTCTTTCCCATCCAGCCGGCCGATCCGGCAACCTGAACACGCCCAATGAGCTGGCGCGACTTCGCGCCGAAGCAGCAGGGTTGCGCCAACAAACCAATGATCTGGCCGCGCTGCAAGCCGAGGTCCGTCAACGGCAAAAAGCGCCGACGGGGGATGCCACGCCAAAATCGCCCTTGCGCGTGAAAGCGGAAGCCATGACAAAATTGAATTACTCGAAGAATTTGATACTGGCATTTTTTTTATATGCGGAAAAAAACCGGGACCAGTTTCCGACCAATTTTGACCAAGCGGCTTCTTTTTTAGGCCCCGAGGCCACGAACCAGACCAGTGTCACCCCCGACCAGTTTGAAATTGTTTACCAGGGACCGATGAACGCGGTGACGAATCCGGGCAACGTGATCGTGATCCGGGAAAAGCAGGCCTGGCAGAGCAATGGGAAGTGGTCGCGGATCTACGCTTTTGCAGACGGCCACAGCGAGATTCATGCCAGTCCAGACGGCAACTTTGACGAGTGGGAAAGCCAGCGCATCGTCACCCCGCCCGGCCAATGATGGTGAAGACGCTCAAATTTGCCTTCGCTTTGGCCGTGGCAGCGGCCAGCATGGCCGCGCCATTTTGGGCCCAACATCGGGCGCGGGTTAAACTGAGCGCGGTGGAAAACACCCTCAGGCAGCAGGCCGGGGAGATGGCGCGGTTGTCCGCCGACAAGGAGCGTCTTTCCCATGAGGCCGCCCCGTCGCTCCCCAATGACCAACTCAAGGAATTGCTGCGCTTGCGCAATGAAGCGGGCCGGCTGCGGGAGACGGTGGCGGAAACGAAGACCCTGCGCGCGGCGCTGCAAAACGCCGGCCTGCCCAGCCCGGCGGAAGCGCCCGGCGGCGCAAATTATTGGCCGGCGGATCAATTGGCCAACGCGGGCCGCGCCACCCCGGAGTCAACTTTAAAAACCAGCCTTTGGGCCTTGAAAAACGGCGACCTGAACACGGTGATTTCGTGCATGGGGCCCGAGATGCGGGCGGCGATTGAGAATGAGGAGCAGAACAATGCCAACGCGGCGCAGGATATTGAGAAGGAGTTCAAGCAAATGGCGGCCGAAATGTTCTCCCAAACCACCGGTTTCCGCCTGGTGGAAGAAAAGGCCACCGCCCCCGATGAAATGACCATTCTGCTTTCCTACGAGGGACAAGGCGTGGCCCAGAAATTCCGGTTAAAAAAAGCGGGAAGCGATTGGACGGTGGAGGATGGCGGCCAGCCGGAGATATACGAGCCGGGCCAGCGCCTGTAAGGCCGCCCGGCCGGCCACGCGCGGCGAAACCGAATGGAGCATGGAACAGGCCGGAGAGAAGTCAGGCGAATGATGGTCAGGGGAACAGAGCAATTTCATGAAAACTGCAGCCGCACCGAAGCCGACCGAACGGCCCCCTCTCCCCGGCCCTCTCCTCCTGAGGAGGAGAGGGGGAACTTCATTTCGGCTACATCATTTTTTAATGATGCTCTATTGACTTGGCCCGGCGCGCAGTCCAGGCCACAGACTGCTCAGTAATCACCGGCTGGCGTTGCGCTCATTCCGGCAGGAAGCGGTAGCCCACGCCGCGCACGGTGTCGAGATATTTGGCGGCGACGCCCAGCTTTTCGCGGAGGCGGCGCATGTGGGTGTCCACGGTGCGGGTGTCAATATGGGTCTCGTATTCCCAAACGTCGCGGAGCAATTGCTCGCGGGACTGGACATGGCCGATGCGCTGGACGAGGACGGCGAGGAGTTTGAATTCTGTGGCGGTGAGTTCGACCCGCTTGCCTTTGACGGTGACGACATGGCGGGAGACGTCCAACTGGAGTGGGCCGAAGGAGAAGGCGTTGCGCGGGGCGGCCAGGGCCTGGCGCTCCTCCAGGCGTTTTTTGACACGAAGGACCAGTTCGCGCGGGCTGAAGGGCTTGGGCACGTAATCGGTCGCGCCCAGTTCCAGGCCGACGATGCGGTCAATTTCGCCGGCGCGGGCGGTGAGCATGATGATGGGGATGGCGTTGGTTTTGGGGTCGCGCCGGAGCAGTTTGCAGACTTCCAAGCCGTCCATTTCGGGCAGCATCAAATCCAGCAAAATCAAATCGGGGGAGGCGGAGCGGGCTTTGCGCAAGGCATCCGCGCCGTCCACCGCCGTCTCCACGAGGAAGCCGGCCTGGCCCAGATTGTAACTGACGAGATCCAGGACATCCGGCTCGTCATCCACCACCAGAACTTTGGCTTTCACTCCCATATCATTCCTCAAAAGTTGTGCCGCGCACAACGGCGGCACGGTGACAAATCGGTTACAAACGTGTGGCTTTGGCGGGGGGCGCATCTTGATACAACCACCATTGGATGGATGGAACCCCTCACCCTAACCCTCTCCCCACTTCGTGGGGCGAGGGAATTGGCAAATCGCATGGTGGTGGTATCAAGATGCGCCCTTGGCGGGGGGATGAGACGTTTTGGCCTTGCCCGCGGTTGGAGGGAGACATAATTTCAGGGCCGTCCACGCAGGTTTGACGGGCGAAAAGAGCGAAGGCCCGTGGCGCGGAATTTTCTGTGAAGACATCGCCGAAACTTTTCAGGGGATTTGGCAAAGGGGCCGGCGCCATCCTTCTGGTCGCGCTGGCGGTGGAAGCGGGGTCCGCGCCCGGCGGCGATTGGTCCGGCTGGAAACCGATGGCCGAAGGCGGAGCGGTCGTGGAAATCGCGCCGGACACCGTTGCGCCCCTGGATGGGCCAAAGACAAATTCATGGCGGCTGACGGTCAAGAATACCGGCCATCGGGCCGGCATGGTCAGCGGTGAAACCGGAGAAGCAACCGTGCAGGCGGGGCAATGGTATGATCTGTCGTTTTATGCCTCGACCGAGGCCGGCAAGCATTTCGCGCTGACGGTTTCGCTGGAAAGCGCGGACGGAAAGACGGTCGGGGCGCGGGCCACCCTGCCCGAGGTCGGCGGTCGGTGGACCGAATACCATCTGGCGCTGCAGGCCCGTCAAGCCGCGCCGCAATGCCGGATGGTGATCACCCTGGCCGAGACGGGAACGATCCGGCTCGGCGTCATTACGCTGGTTCCCCGGAAAAACCTTTAGAAACCAAGGCCATGATTAGAAAATTCTGTGGCAGGGCGGGCATCGTTGTCATCGGGTTAGTATTGACGATGTGGCCGCGTCCGGCGGTGTTGCCGGTGTCCGCGCAAACGCCGCCGGGCGGCGCGCCGGGGACAAATTCCGCGGTGGCGTCGCCGCTGGCGCCGTTCGTCATCCAGAATGTCGCGGTGCATGACCCGTCCACCATTGTGAAATGCAAGGACGAGTTTTGGGTTTTTTATACCGGACGCGGCGTGCCGTGCTATCACTCAAAAGACCTGGTGAAATGGGAGCGGGGGCCGGCGGTCTTCACCAATGCGCCGGGCTGGGTGGCGGAAAAGGTGCCGGCCAACCGGCGGCTGGATTATTGGGCGCCGGACGTGGCACGGGTGGGGGACCGGTATTTTCTGTATTACTCGGCGTCGAGTTTCGGGAAGAACACCTCCGGGATCGGGCTGGCGACGAACCCCACGCTGGACCCCGGCGACCCAGCCTATCATTGGACGGATGAGGGGCTGGTGATCGCGTCCGGCCCGAAGGATGATTACAACACGATAGACCCGGCCATCTTCCATGACGCCGACGGAAGTCTGTGGCTGTCGTTCGGCTCGTTTTGGAGCGGCATCCGGCTGATCCAACTGGATCGGGACAGCGGCAAGCGGATCACGCCGGATTATCCGGTGTTGTCGCTGGCGCATTACGACTCGATAGAGGCGTCCTATCTTTACCAGCGGGGCGGCTATTATTATTTGTTTGTGGATTGGGGGATGTGCTGCCGCGGGGCGAACAGCACCTACAACATCCGGCTGGGGCGGAGCCGGCAGATCACCGGGCCGTATCTGGACAAGGAGGGAGTGAACATGCTGGACGGAGGGGGCA
Source organism: Verrucomicrobiota bacterium (assembly GCA_049513975.1). Taxonomy (GTDB): domain Bacteria; phylum Verrucomicrobiota; class Verrucomicrobiia; order Limisphaerales; family Palsa-1400; genus JBEKOF01. The sequence goes on from JBEKVM010000029.1 coordinate 12,775, forward strand.
GCCTGTTTCTGGACACGACGGGGCCGCTGGTCGGGCCGGGCCACGCCGGGATAATAGTTGACAACGGCACGAACTGGTTCAGTTGCCATTTTGAAGCCGACGGGACGGGGCGGCGCGGATCGGTGCTGGCCATGCTGCCGCTGCATTGGAAGGCCGACGGCTGGCCGGAACTGGACACCAAGGCGGCGAAATAATCCCACCATGAATCAGCCTCCAGCCGGATTTAGTTTTCAACAGGCCGCCCGGAACGCCCTCTTGCGGGCCGGATTCAAGCCGGATTTTCCCGCGCCCGTCCTGGCGCAGGTGAAGGCGTTGCCGGATAGTCCTCCCGCCCCGTCCGGCGGTGATTTGCGCGATCGGCTCTGGTCGAGCATTGACAACCCGGACTCGCGCGATCTGGACCAGGTGGAATGGGCGGAACGGCTGCCCGATGGCAACATCCGGGTGCTGGTGGGCGTCGCGGACGTGGATGCGGTGGTGAAGAGCGGCACGCCGGCCGATCTGCACGCCCGGGACAACGCCACGTCGGTCTATACCGGCGGGCCGGTTTTTTCCATGCTGCCGGAAAGGCTTTCCACGGATTTGACCTCGCTGCGTCAAGATGAAGACCGGGCGGCGCTGATCATGGAGTTTGTGATGGGCGCGGAAGGGGAGGTCAAGTGCGCGGACGTCCGCACGGCGAGGTTGCGCAACAAGGCGCGGTTGAATTACGACCAAGCGGGCCAGTGGCTGGACGGAAAGGCCGGGGCTCCCTGTGAAGGCGCCGCCCCGGCGGGCCTGTGCGAACAATTGCGCTTGCAGCAGGAGGCCAGCCAGCGCTTGAAGCGGTTCCGCGAGGAACGCGGCGCGCTGACGCTGGGCGACGTGGAAAGCGTGCCCATCGTGGTGGACGACCAGGTGCAGCGGTTCGCGATTTTGCAGGAGAATTCGGCGCGGGACATCATCGAAAGTTTCATGATAGCGGCCAACGTGGCCATGGCGCGGTTTCTGCGGGAGCGGAATTCGCCCTGTCTGCGGCGGGTGGTGCGGACGCCCAAACGCTGGGACCGCATCCAGGAAATCGCCGGGCAACTGGGCTTCAAATTGCCGACGGATCCCGACCCGAAGGCGCTGGGGGAATTTTTGGAGCAAAGGAGGCAGGCCGATGCGATCCGTTTTCCCGAGTTGTCGCTGGCGATTTTGAAATCGCTGGGACCGGGGGTATATGTGGTGGAACGGCCGGGAACGGAGCACGAAGGGCATTTCGGACTGGCGCTCAACGATTACTCGCATTCCACGGCGCCGAACCGGCGCTACGCGGATTTGGCGATGCAACGGCTGTTGAAGGCGAGCCTGAGCGGCGGCGCGGCGCCATATACGGAAGCCGAGCTGTCCGGTCTGGCCGATCACTGCACGGAGCGGGAGTCTGCGGCGCGGAAGGTGGAACGGTTCATGAAAAAGGTGGCGGCGGCGGCGATGCTGGCTTCGCAAATCGGGCAGGATTTTGAGGCGATTGTCACCGGCGCCTCGGAGAAGGGAACCTACGCGCGGTTGCTGAAGGTGCCGGCGGAAGGCCGGATTGTCCGTGGCGAAAGGGGGCTGGATGTGGGCGAGACAACCCGGGTGCGCCTGCTGGGGGTGAACGCGGAGCGTGGATTTATTGATTTCGAGCGCATCGCGGGTTAGAAGCGCGCGGTGAGGGCGACGCCCCAGGTTTCCGGATCGCCGGGCTGGAGGATCAAGGAACTGAAGCCGGAGGCGGAAGCGGGGCCGGCGCCAAAGTTTTGGGCGTTGCTGAAGTAATGGCGGTCGAAAACATTTCGAGCGAACAAACAAGCTTCAAAATTCCTGGTCTGGAAACCAATCTGCAGGTTGACCAGTTCATAGGAATCTTGCACGGTTGGCCCGGCCAGAGGGGCGCCGGTGTCGTCCAGGTGATAGCGTCCGATGCCAATGACGTCGCCGCGAACATAGGTGCGCCATGGAAGGCGATACGTGGCGGACAAATCGGCGGTAAATTCAGGGACGAAGCTGATGGGGTGGCCGGCGAGTTGGACGGGGAGGCCGCTGCTGGTGTCAAGAAAATTTTCGTAAGTGGCGCAAGTGTAACCGGCCGCGGCGCTCAACTCCAGGTCTTCCACCGGTTTGGCGGTGAGTTCCAGTTCCGCCCCGTAGCTGACGGCGCGATGGGCATTGAGCAGGCTGGCGATGAGGGGGTCCAGAGGCGAGACCCTGATGACCTGACAGCCCCTGGTGTCGGTGTAAAACAAGGCCGCCCGGGTGGTGTATTTGTTGTCGTCACACGAGTTTTTGAGGCCCAATTCGTACTGCCAGGATCTGGCGGGCTGATAGGCATTATTGTTGATGAAGGAATTGAACCCGCCGCTTTGATAACCCTGGGCGACGCTGGCGTAGATTTCAGTTTGGGGCGTGAAATGCCAGGCGGCGGCAAACTTGGGCTGCACGGCGGAGAAGTCGGCGGAGGAATTAACGGGGGCCGGGCCGCCCAACGGGTTGACCACCGAGCCGTGGATGGACCGGTCGTCAAAAGTGGCGCGGAGTCCGGCGGTTAAATCCAGTTTTTCAAAGAGCGTGTAAGTGCCCTGTCCAAACCCGGCATAGGTTTGCCCGTCGGAATCGGTCACGCTGGGGGTGCCGCCGACGTAGCCGGAATCGGCGCGGAGGTCGTTGTCCAGGAAATAGAAGCCGGCCAGCCATTTGAAGGTGTCGGCGGTGTCGGGAGATTTCACGTGGAGCTCCTCGCCCCATTGTTCGAGGCGCGGCCGGGTGAAGCCTTCGGCGATGGGCAGGGCGGAAAAATCAAAGTCTTGCAACAGATTCTGCTTCCAATCCCGGTGGGTGGCGACCGAGGAGATGAGGGCCGGGCCGGTGTCGTAGGAAATTTTGAGGGCCTGATTGTCATCGGCGGCGTTGACGAAGCCGTCCACATTGCGATTGACGGCGAAGGGGCTGGGATCGGGCGGGACCGGCAGGGCCGGCGGAGCGGCAAAGGTAAAAGGGCCGGGGCGGTAGGTGGGGACAAATCCGTCATGGAACCGTTCCCCCGTGGCGGTGAAGGCGATTTTCCACGGTTCGCCGGGCGTCCAAATCAGTTCGGCCCGGCCGCTGAGTGTATCCTGCGTGTCCGGGTAATCATGGAGGAAGAGGTTGTGGACGTAGCCATCGCGAAAGCCGTAAAGGCCGGACAGATTCAAATAGAGTTGATTGTTGATGAGCGCGCCGCCGGCGCCGAGTTGATAACTCTGCGCGTTGTAATCGCCAAAACTGAGCGTGCCGGAGCCGTGCCAGTCGTTGCCGGGTTGCCTGGTGGTGATGTTCATGACGCCGCCCATGCCGCTCGCGCCGTAAAGCGTTCCTTGCTCGCCGCGGGCGAACTGAATGCCGGCCACGTCGTAGAGCGGCATGGCCCGGGAATTGAGATCGAAATAGGGAACATCGTCCACGTACATGCCGAGGACCGGTTCGCCGACGCCGAAACTGTTTTCGCGCAAGCCGCGGATGGAGAACTTGGGGGTGCGGTCGTCATTGGCGCCGAACACCGTGAGATTGGGCGTCTGGGCGGACAGGTCGCGGACGGAAGTGATTTCGCCGGGGCGCACCTCCTCGCCGGAGACCAGGGTGGTGGCGCTGCTGTCGGCCTGGGGAATGGGGGCGATGGAGACGCCTTCGACGGTGACGGGGGGCAATTGGCGGGTCTCGTTGGTGGGTTGGGCCGCGAGGGAAAAGAGGCCGAGATGAAGCAAGCCGGCAAGGGCGGCGGTCTTGAGATATTTCATTTTATTGACGTGTCCTGCTTGAAACGCGCGGATAAAACCAGCCCGGCGCGGGAATTGCAATGAATTTTTTGGCTTGATTTGGCGTGATTGGAATGGCTCATGTTTTTTGATGAATCATGCCGGATAATTTCGCCCTGCTGAACGAGCCGCGCCGGCCCTGGCTGGATGCGGCGTTGCTGAAACAAAAGTTTCTCGCCCTTTCGTCTGAAATTCACCCGGACCGCGCGCACGAGGCGGGGGAAGCGGCACGGGAGGCCGCGACGCGCTGTTTTGCGGAGGTGAACGCGGCCTGGCAATGCCTGCGGGAACCGAAGGAGCGGCTGGGACATTTGCTGGAATTGGAATTGGGGGCGCGGCCCGCGGACGCGCAGGATGTGCCGGCGGCGGCGATGGATTTGTTTTTTGAAACGGGCCGGATTTGCCGGGAGACGGACGCGTTTTTGGCGGCGAAAGGGAAAACCAGCTCGCCAGTGGTCAAGGCGCAAATGTTCGGGCGGGGAATGGAACTGGCCGGACAGTTGAACGGGCTGCAGCAAGTCATCCAACGGCGGCGGGAGGAGTTGCTGGCGGAGCTGCCGGGTCTGAATGCGGCGTGGGAGGCGGCGCCGGCGGCGGGGACGGCGGAGCGGGCGGCGGCGCTGCCGCTGGAGTCGCTGGAGCGGGTGTACCGGATGTTGAGCTACATCGCGCGCTGGACCGGACAAATCGAGGAACGGGTGGTGCAGCTTTCGTTTTGAGCCGCAGGCGGGCAGTCAGGATATAAGGATTATTACTTGAATGTTTGGCAGGGACGTGGTTAACTAACTTTGAAGAGAGAAAGCCCTCGACTTAAGGAGAGACGCATCATGCGCGCAAAAGAATTATTTGCCGGCAGGCCCGTCCATTTCCTGGTGCAGCCTAAACATCTTTTCCTTGCAGCGCTCATGCTGTTGCCGGCGGCGGCGGTTCCCAACGGCTCGGCGCAAGATGCGGCGCAGTTGATTTCCACCCATTCCAGCGCGCTGCCTTTGCCCGCCGGGGGCAACGGCGACTCGGTGGATCCGCAAATCAGCCCGGACGGACGGTTTGTGCTGTTTAACAGCACGGCGGGGAATTTGGCGCCGAATACGGGCGGGCAGTTGTGTTCCCAAGTTTATCTGCGCGACCGCGCCAGCAATACGACGACGCTGGTGAGCGTCAATCTCAATGGTTTTGGCGGGAACGGGAATTCGAGTTACGGGGGGATGACGCCGGACGGGCGCTATGTGGTGTTCACGAGCGATGCGAGCGATTTGGCGGCCGGAGAAACGAATAGATTCAGCGAGATATTTGTGCGGGACATGGCGGCCGGGACGACGGTGCTGGCGAGCGTGTCCACCGGCGGGGTGGAAGGGAACGGAGTATCCAGTCATCCGGTCATGACGCCGGACGGGCGTTACGTGGCCTTCATCAGCACGGCGGGCAATCTGGCCGGTGGAGGCCAGGATAATCCTGACATTTTCCTGCGCGATCTGGCGGGGCAGACGACCGTGGCGATGAGCACGGCCGCCATCGGTTCCTCGTCCGGGGCAGCGATTTCCAGTCTTACGATCACGCCGAACGGGAGATATGTGGCGTTTGTCAGCACGGCGCTGAACTTGGTATCCGGCGTGACGCAAGCCGGGGGCGAAGTCTATGTGCGCGACTTTACTGGGGGCGGGATCATTTGGGCGAGCAGCAATGCCACGACCACGGCCAAAGCGATTTTGGGAGGAAGCGCCACGCCGTCCTCCGAACACCCGGTCATCAGCGACGACGGGACGTGGGTGGCCTTCAAGACGGGGTCAAATAGCGTGTCGGGCGGCCGGGCCGTGATTTTTGAATATAACACCGGTTCGGCGGCGCTGACGACGGTTTATACCAACGGGATATACGCGCTGCCGTGGAGCGACGATTTTTATGGGCCGGAAATGACGCCGGACGGACGGTTCCTAGCATTCACGTCGGGAGAACAGGGGACCAACATTTATGGCAGCATCCGCCTTTGGGATTCCCAAACCGGCACCAATGCGCTGGTCAGCACGAATGGCAGCGGGGTGTATTCGGCCAACACCCTGGCGCAGGCGGCGTCGGTCACGCCGGACGGACATTATGTGGTGTTCCTGAGCAACGCGGGGGATTTGACGGGCAACACGGTTTCCAACGGCTCGCATATTTTCCGGCGCGACATGCCGGGAGGAAGCATGACGCTGGTGGATGTGGATACCAACGGGGCTGGCTCGACCGATTTCACGGGGACGTGCCCAAGTATCAGCAGCAACGGCCAGTTCATCGCCTTTTCCGGGCCGGATGGCGGACTGGTACCGTTGGACTTTAACGGCGCGAATGATGTGTTTGTAAGGGACGCGACCGGCGGGACGACGCAATTGATTTCGCAACGCAATCCATCCGTGCCGACACGGTCAGGCGACCGGTACAGTTCGGAAGATCCGCTTTCGATCAGCGCGGATGGGCGCTGGGTGGCGTTTGCCAGCTACGCCAATGATCTGGTGGCAAATGACACGAACAACGCGCGGGATGTTTTTGTGTGCGACCGCTGGAGCGGAAGCAACATTTTGGTGAGCGCCGGGCAAAGCGGAGGTTGCGCGCTGGGAGGGGACTCGATGACGCCGGTGATCAGCAGCAACGGGCAATACGTGGCGTTTGTCAGCGCGGCGACGAATCTGACCTCGGGCAATGTGATAACCAATGCCGGCACTTACAACGTTTATCGGCGAGACCTTCAGGCCCAGACGACGGTGCTGGCGAGCGTGAGCACCAATGGGGTGACGACGGGGGACAACGACTCGACCGGCCCGGTGATCAGCCAGGATGGACGGTATGTGGCGTTTCTGAGCAGGGCGCGCAACCTGGCGGCGGGGCTGACCGGAAGCGGGCCGAGCACGTTCTGGTACGATCTCGACGCGGGAACATCGCTGGCCCTGGGAGGAACAGGATGGGCGGGAGCTGCACCGACAATGAGCGCCGACGGACGTTACATTGCTTATGACATCCAACCCCAGGCGGTGTACGTTTGGGACACGCAGCAGGGGAAAAATATATTCACCAACTCCGGCGGTTTCGAGACGATCAGTCCCGACGGGTCGCGCCTGCTCTACGAATTGTTCCCCTCTGGCACGATCAAGGTCCAGGACTTGGTCAACGGAACCAACATGCTCACGGTCACGGGCGCGCCCAAGATCCGAAGTCCGGGGGTCTGGAGCGGGGACGGGCGGTTTGTCGCGCTGGTAACCTCTGTGGCGCTATCGGGACTGGACGGCAATCATACGAACGACGTTTATCTGGCCGATCTGCTTGCCGGGACGAACATTCTCGTCAGCGTGAATTCGAGTCTGACGGGGAGCGGGAATGCCGCGTCCGATTCGCCGGCGGTGAGTTGGGACGGGCGGTACGTGATCTTTCGCAGTTTTTCCACCAATCTTGTCGCCGGGCACACCAACGCGCCCGACCTGTATCTCTACGACCGCATCAACGGCACGAACAGCCTTTTGACTCTGGAGCGACCGGCATCGGACTGGATGCAGCGGCCGTCCAAACCGGTGATCAGCGTGGATGTCAGTTCGGCGGTGTTCCAAAGCTATGGCTCCGGACTGGGTCTCGGCCATGTCAGCCGGTTGCAGGACGTGTTCGCCGCCCTCCTGCCGCCCGCCGCGAACGCTGACAGCGACGGCGACGGCATCCCGGACTGGTGGATGATCCAGTATTTCGGGCATATCACCGGCCAGGCCGGCGACCGGTCGCTGGCGCAGGACGATCCGAACGGCACGGGCATGACGACGTTGCAGGATTATATTGCGGGCACGAACCCGACTGATCCCACGTCGGTTTTCCAAGTTTTGGTGGCGCCGCCCGGCTCGTCCGGCGGGAACGTGGCGCTGGTTTGGACCGCAGTGGCGGGGCGGAGCTACTCTGTGCAATTTAAGGACAGTCTGGATGATCCGCTCTGGCACGCCTTGGGCGGCACTCCGACGATTAACGGCAACCAGGGAGAATTTGCCGTGCCGACCGACAAGGCGAGCCGGTATTACAGGATCGTGGTGCAATAACGAGTCCAGCGCGGCGAGGCGCCTCCTTACCAGAAGAAGTAAGGATCACCACCGTCGCCCGCCCTTGGCAGCATGTCGGTGAAATTCCGCCACTCGACATGGCCGTCGAGCATCCCGACATTGCCGCCGAGAGGGATCGAACCGTTCAAATGGGGACTGAGATGATGTTTTGTGTAACCACCGGGGACGACCACCCAATTGTAGGTGAGCATCGCGGCGTTAAGGGTGGGACCCGCCGGCGGAGGGACGCCATTCCCCGGGGTCAGGGTCGCGTCCGCCACAAGTGGGCGCGAGGCCGGTGTGACCGGATAATATGTGCCCAAATTGTTAACCCGCTGCATGGTCAAAGTGGCATTGATATTCGTGGAAAACAAATAGCTTCCCACCGGGGTCGTCCACATAGTGGAGACGCCTGGGACCGTGGTGGCATAACCGAGGACGCCGAACGTGCCTCCGAAATTGAAGAGGCTCCAATTATCCTGTTCCGTAAAACGCACAGATGTTCCCGGACAATATAAGGAGGTCCATTTCAGGCCGGTGTTTGTGACAAGGAAAATGTAAGCCTCCGGGGCGTCCCAAGCCCAATTGCCACCGTTAATGGTGGGAAGGTTGTCCTGGTTTTCGCCGCCATAGATTTGCAGGGCCAGGTCGTACTGCTCCAAATTGGCGGCGCACTGGGCGATGGCGGTTTTCCCGGTGACACGGCCCAGGGAGGGCAGGGCCATGACGGCCAGCAACGTCAGAACGGCCAGAAGGACCACAAGATCAACCCGAGTGAGAGCGGAGTTGTCCGATTGCGGACGATGAAGCTTTTGGCTCATTTTCATAGCACTCCTTATCAAGGATTGTTGATTCATATTCTACTTAATTGGCTCCGCCAAAGCAAGAGGATTCGGCCAGCGGTTTCAAGCTCGGCCTGCGGGGAAACGCGGCGTGGGAAGCAGCGCCGGCGGCGGGTTCGGCGGGACGGGCGGCGACGCTGCCGCTGGCGGCGTTGGAGCGGGGCTATGGGATGTTGAGCTACATCGGGCGCTGGACCGGGCAAATCGAGGAACGGGTGGCGCAGCTTTCGTTTTGACAGGGGCTATGAATTTTCTGGAAACCTCCTCTCCCCGGCCCTCTCCTCCACAGGTATGTGGAGGAGAGGGAGAAGACGCGCGGCGTTTCAAGCTTGCCGGGGAGGGGCTTAAATGAGAGGAAATGGGACGAGATTGCATGAATGAAGGTCTTTTTAGGCGGCATAGGATGAGGCTGCGCGCGGCGGGGCTGGTTTTGCTGGCGCTGGCGGCCGCCCAGGCGGCGCTCCAGGCGCAAACGACCTGGCAGGAGGAGTTGGGCAAAATGCCGCTGACGAACCGCGTGGCGGAACTGAACCGCTCGAATTGTGTGGCGGTAATGCTCGGCTCGTTTCGGCGCAATCCGGCGGTGAAGGGGTTGATTTTCATGCCGGGAGCCACGGATGAGTTTTATTTCTTCCGGCGCGCGCGCGCCCGGCTGACCAACAGTTCGCCCACGCTGCTGGACGCGGTGGCGGCGCTGACGAACCAGACTTACATCCGCGCCACGGTGCGGGCGCCTTTTCTGCTGTTGCACACGGCGGAAGATCCGCTGGAGCCGATCGAGGTGGTGTTGGACGCGAAGGCGGCCGACGCGGCGAGGCGGCACAAATTCGCCCGGGAGGCGCTCTATAATGACCGCGATTGGGATTACATGGAGCACCTGCTGGGGTTCTATCTCAACACCACGATGATTCCGAGGCCAAGGTCGCCTGACTCGAATCATTTCTTCCGCAACAGTTTTGTCGCGTTCGACCTGAACGGCTGGGAAGCGCTGGAGGCGTCGGCGCTGGCGGGGAAAACGAAATTTACAGTCAAGAAGAGGTCCATTGTTTTTGAGGGGGACGCGCGGGAATTGGGCAAGCCGCCCATGGATGGGTTTTCCCTGATGCCGCATTGAAGGAAGTGGGGAATGCAGAGTGGGGAGTGCAGCGTGTAAAGTCAAAAAAAGTCCCCGGCCGCGGGATGGCCGCGGACGGGGATTGGGGACGGGGCGAATCGGATTGGGCGCAGCGTCAATTACTGGTCATCCGGAGGCGGGCCGCCACCGCCAGGGCCATCCGGGCCGCCAGGACCACGGCCACCGGGACCACCAGGTCCACCTGGGCCGCCGAAGCCACCGGGGCCGCCCCGGCGCATCGGCGGGCCGAGCAAATCTTCCGGGGTCAAGGTGGTGGCGCCATTTTTGAGGAGTGTTTTCAAGGCGGCGGGAGCGTTGGCGATTTCGTTGGCATCAATCACGCCGTCGTGATTGGTGTCCAGCGCGAGGAAAACCGGCGGCAACGGGCGGCGTGCGCCCGGCCCGCCTTGCCGGCCCGGGGGCGGTCCGCCATTACCCCCCTGGCCCCCGGGGCCGGGGCCGTTATCCTGTTGGGCGATGATCACCCAGGTTGAAGCGCCGAGCGCCAACATGGCCAGAACTGCTTTTGTCATTGTCTTCATATTTTGATTCCTTTCGTTGATTCGTTGTTTTGCGTGTTTGTCAAAGGCTGCTCCGACCACCGCGCGGGAGACGCCGAGGTCGAAACAGAAAATTCGGTGGCCGGATAAAACCGCACTGGGAGCCGTGCGCGGCAATAGGCGGCGGGGGCCCTTTTGCCGGAGCGGCTGGAAGGGGAGAGGAGCATGAGCAGGAAGGGGGGGCCGGCGTTTTTCAGAGGCAGCATTTGAATCTTCATGCTGCCACGATACATCAGTGAACCTTAAGGGGACGTTAAGGCTGAAATTTATTTGAAAAAAGTTTTTGGGGCGTTCTTCATGCAAACTTAAGGTTGGTTGTGAGAGAGTGACGGCGGGGCGGGGAGGTGTTAAAGTTCCCGCCGCCCGATGACGCATGAGAATTCTAATTGTGGAAGATGAGCCGGATTTGCTCCGCAGCCTGGCGCAAGCGTTGCAGGAGGAGGGCTACGCCGTGGACACCGCCGCGGAGGGCGAAACGGGGCTGTTCAACGCGCAAAATTATGACTACGACGCGGTGGTGCTGGACGTGATGCTGCCCAAGGTGGACGGCTGGGAGATCTTGCGGCGGCTGCGCAAAACCAAAAAGACGCCGGTGCTGATGCTGACGGCGCGCGACCAGCCCAAAGACCGGGTGCGCGGACTGGACACGGGCGCGGACGATTACGTGGTCAAGCCGTTCGACCTGGCGGAATTGTTCGCGCGGCTGCGGGCGCTGATCCGGCGGAGCGCGGGCCGGACGAGCAACGTATTGACGGCGGGGGACGTTGTGATTGACACGGGGGCGCGGCAGGTTTTGCGGGGCGGGCGGGAAGTGGCGCTGACGGCGCGGGAGTACGCGCTGGTGGAGTATCTGGCGCTGCACCAGGGCGAAGTGGTCACGCGCACGACGCTCTACGAGCATTTGTTCGACGAAAACGAAAGCACGCTGTCCAACTTGCTGGACGTGCATGTTTCCAACATCCGCAAGAAGCTGGGGGCGGACTTCATCATCACGCGGCGCGGGCACGGCTACTGCGTGGGAGGCGGGGCATGATTTTCCGGTCCATCCGCTGGCGGCTGCAGCTTTGGTACGGCCTGGTTTTCCTGGCGCTGCTGGCGGGGTTTGGGTTGACGGCGTATGCCTTGCTGCGCAACGACCAGCTTCGCCACCTGGACGAGGAATTTCTGAGGCGGATGGGGCCGGTCTCCAACTCCTTGCGTCCACTGCGGGGCGGGCCGGGGCCGGACGGCCCCCGCATGGGCCGGGGCGGGCGGCGGGGTGACCGGGGTGATCGGGGCGGCCGGGGCGGTGACTTTCCAAACGGCGGACCACCGGAGGAGGGGATGTTTCCAGGCCCGGGCGAGCCGGGATTTCAATTTCATCTTCCATCGGAGCAGGCGGCGATGTTTGGCAGCGAGAGCAATTCTTTTTATTATGTGGTCTGGGCGCGGGACGGCAAGGAACTGGCGCGGTCGGTGGCCGCGCCGCCCGAGGTGCCGCGGCCGGAGGACACCCGGGCGCCGCAAGGACCGCCGGAGTGGCGAATGCGCGGAGTGTTCCGGGAGTTTTGGCATCCCACGCCCGGCGGGGAAATGGTGCTGGTGGGACGTTCGATCGCGGAGGACCTGGCGGGGCTGCGGCTGCTGGCGTGGGAACTGGCGGGGGCGGGCGGGGTGGTGCTGTTGCTCGGTTTGACGGGCGGCTGGTGGGTGGCGACGCGGGCGATCCGGCCGATCGAAGACATCAGCGCCACAGCGGTGAAAATCGCGGCGGGGGATCTTTCCCAGCGCATCAGCGCGGCGGACACGGACAACGAGCTGGGCCGTTTGGCGGCGGTTTTAAATTCGACATTTGCGCGGCTGGAGGCGTCGTTCGCGCAGCAAAGGCAATTCACCTCGGACGCCGCGCATGAATTGCGCACGCCGATTACGGTGATGCTGACCCAGACGCAGACGGCGTTGAACCGGGAGCGCGGCGCGGCGGAATATCGGGCCACGGTGGAAGCCTGCCAGCGGGCGGCGCAACGGATGCGCAAGCTGATGGAATCCCTCCTGGAACTGGCGCGGCTGGACGCGGGGCAGGAAACGCTGCAACGGGTGCCGTTTGACTTGTCGAAAACGGTGAACGAGTGCGTGGAGCTGGTGACGCCGCTGGCGGAAGCGCGGGGGCTGAGAATTCATTGCGCGGCGCCGGCGTTGCCGTGCGCAGGCGACCCGGAACGGATGGGCCAGGTCATCACCAATCTTCTGGGCAACGCCATCGAGTACAGCCAGGAATGCGGCGAGGTGCGAATCAGCGGGGAGAGACAAAGCGGGACGGTGAAATTGAGCGTGAGCAACAGCGGGCCGGGAATTGCGGTGGAGGATTTGCCGCGGATTTTCGAGCGATTTTATCGAGTGGACAAGGCGCGGTCGGGGAGCGGGGGACACACCGGGCTGGGGCTGGCGATTTCCAAGGCGATCGTGGAGGCGCACGGGGGCAGCCTGGAAGCGGCCAGCCGGCCTGGAGAGGGGGCGACCTTCACGGTGCGGCTGCCGGAGGGGGGTTGAGAAGGCAGAAGGTTGAAGGTTGAAGGTTGAAGGTTGAAGGCTGAAGGCTGAAGGTTGAAGGTTGAAGGCTGAAGGCTGAAGGTTGAAGGTTGAAGGCTGAATCAATACGGAGGACAGGGCGGAGCGAGAGAAACCCACGTTTATTGTTGACGCTTCTGCCAGCGGTCGGGAGCTGCCGAGGAGGGTGGGCAATAGGCAACGCAGGAGGCCGTCGAGAACGATTTGCAGTGCGGCGGAGGACCGGGGGGGATCAATGAATTTGCGCCTGATCCAAGCGATTACGCCGCGCTGCTACGTGCCTTGCAATTGGAGGACGGTGACGGAGCAGGGCGGGAAGGTGCGGGTGAAGGTTTTGCCCAGGCCGGTCACCTTCGCGGTCACGGGCACTATTCTTTGGGGTTCCTTGATGGAATTGGTGTCGTCCGGGCTGCTGGCGCTCAAGACGGTGGTTTGGCCGGCAGACTCGATGCCGGAAACGCCGCTGATCTCAACCTGCACATCCTGCGGCCGGCCGGCACTGTTGACGACCTTCTGTATATTGCTGACTACAACAACAACCGCGTTCGCAAAGCGGATGCCAACGGCATCATTAGCACGGTGGGGGGCAATGGCATCCCGGGCTCTTCCGGGGACGGCGGCGCGGCCACCAATGCCAACCTGAATCATCCCCAAGGTGTGGGCTGGGACGCTTCCAGCAACCTGTATGTTGCTGACCTGGGCAATCAGCGCATTCGCAAGGTAGGTGCCAACGGCATCATCACCACCATCGCTGGAAATGGGGGCCATATCTATTCCGGGGACGGCGGTGTCGCCACCAATGCCAGCCTGGATGCCCCTGCTGGAGTTGCGTTGGACGGCGCTGGCAATTTGTATATCGCCGACAGTTCAAACCAACGTATTCGCAAGGTGGACGCCAACGGCATAATCACAACCGTGGCGGGCAATGGGACTTCAGGTTATATGGGAGATGGCGGTGCAGCCACCAATGGCCACCTCACCAGCCCAAACGGGGTGGCATTGGATGCGTCGGGCAACCTGTATATCGCGGACTACAACAACAACCGCATTCGCAAGGCGGACCCGAATGGCGTTATCACCACCGTGGCGGGCGGAGGCGCGGGCGGCGACGGCGGCGCGGCCACGAACGCCAGCCTAAGCTTCCCCACCGGGGTGGCTTTGGATGTCTCTGGCAACCTATATATCGCCGACTCCGGTCACAATCGCATTCGCAAGGTGAATATTTCTGGTTCCCCGGCACTCAATTTAACCAATGTGAGTGCCAACGATGCCGGCAGGCACACCGTGGTGGTGGCAAGTTTTTACGGCAGCGTGACCAGCGCCGTGGCCACGCTGACAGTCACCGACCCGCGCACCCCGCCGCAGATTATCGCCAGTGACGCCAGCTTCGGTTTCCTGACCAACCAGTTCGGGTTTAACCTCAGCGGCGCGGTCGGCCAGACGATTGTAGTGGATGGCTCGACGGATCTGGTGAATTGGACTCCGCTCTTCACCAATTGCTTATGCAGCAACCTGTTCTACTTCTGCGATCCGTGCTGGACCAATCCTCCGTGGCGCTTTTATCGGGCCAGGCTGCCGTGAGACACCGATGGGAAATGCTAAATGCTAAATGATAAAGTGGGTCTCCGGAGGGGAAGATGAATTGGATGGTGAGTTTTAACGGCGGTTGGGGAAGGATAAAAAGCGGCGGGCGGCGGCGGAAAGGAGTCACGGATCGAGTCTCGGCCTACCGATTTTGAATTCGGTCTTTTAAGGGCGCATCTTGATACAACCACCCTTGGATGGATCAAACCCCTCACCCTAACCCTCTCCCCACTTCGTGGGGCGAGGGAATTGGCAAATCGCATGGTGGTGGTATCAAGATGCGCCCGTTTTTTAAACGGAGGTTGTTAATGGCTCGCGCAGCGCTGGGACGCGGCTTATGTTGAGGGGATGAGCAGGAAAGCGGAAAGAATTGCGGGGATGATGGCGGGGATGAAGGGGGAAGCGCCAAACGACAAGGGAGTGGACCGGCATTATGCGGGGTATTTTGAGTGTTTTAACCGGGGGCTTTTTTATGAGGCGCATGATGTGCTGGAACAGCTCTGGCTGAGGCAACGGGGCGGTCCGAACGGGCTTTTTTACAAGGGGCTGATCCAGTTGGCGGGGGCGTTTGTGCATTTGCAGAAGGACCGGAGGGGGCCGGCGGCGGCGTTGTTGAAGCTGGCGCGGAGGAATTTGCAGGGGTATCCGGCGGCGCATGAGGGGCTGGAGGTGCGGGAGGTTTTGGTTCTGATTGAAGGCTGGCTGGGAAAATTGGAGGAGGGAGTCAATCCGCTGGAGGAGGAGGGGCGGCCGAAGGAGATTAGGATTAAGATGAAGAATTGCGGCAATCCGCTGGCGGCGGAGGGTGGAGTTGTTGAAGGGGCTGGATCAAAAGGAATAATGGACGCCCGGGTAGAGGCATTGAATGGCCCCATGGTAGATGAGCCGGGCCAGGGGGCCGAAAAGTTGCCAGGCCAGGATCATGCCGATGAAGGAGACTCCGGGTGAACGCAGGAAGGCGGTGTAGCGGGCGGCGGCGGATTCGGAAAGACAGAGGAGGGGGAGGCTGGAGCCGTCGAGGGGAGGCAGTGGGATGAGGTTGAAGGCGAAGAGAAGGAGGTTGAGATAGAAAAAGACGCTGAGGAGGACGGCGGCCAGTTCGCAGAGGCCCGGGCGATTGGCCGAGACGAGGCGGGTGGCGTTGCTGATCTGTTCCGGGGCGGTAAACCAACCGAGGTGGAAGCCGAGGCGAATGAGGAGCGCGGCGGTGAGGCAGATGAGGAGGTTGGAGACCGGCCCGGCCAGGGCCATGAGGGCGGCGCGACGGGGGTGGCGACAAGCCCATTCCGGATCGTAGGGCGCGCTGGCCCAACCAATCATCCAGCCGCCCATGATGTAGGAAAGGATGGGGATAATGACCATGCCGAAGGGTTCGCGGCGGATGTGGGGAATGGGATCCAGTGTGACCTGGCCGCCGCGATGGGCGGTGGGGTCCCCCAACTTTAAGGCGACGAGGGCATGGCTGGCTTCATGCAAGGTGGTGGAGAAGAGAAAAGCGAGGTACCAGGCGGC
This sequence comes from Verrucomicrobiota bacterium, assembly GCA_049513975.1. GTDB lineage: Bacteria > Verrucomicrobiota > Verrucomicrobiia > Limisphaerales > Palsa-1400 > JBEKOF01. The sequence goes on from JBEKVM010000029.1 coordinate 28,774, forward strand.
GCCGTTGAAGAGGGTGATTTGCGGGGACATGGTTTGGAACTGCCGGGAAGGAGGGGGCTGTCAAAAGAAGCAGACATCAAGAGGGCATCATGCCGGTTTTGCGGGCGTAGTTAAAGAGGCCGCCGGCATCCACGACGGGGCGGACATCGCCGAGGGGTTTGAAGGGGTGGGTTTTTCCGGTCTTGGCAATGGTGACGGCGGCCCGGTCCAAATCCACGGTGACGACATCGCCGGTTTGCAAGGCGTCGCAGAGGCGGTCGGCGCATTCGCAGGGATAGAGTTCGCCGGTGGCCACGGAGTTGCGAAAGAAAATGCGGGCGAAACTTTCGGCGAGGACGACATGGCAGCCGGAGGAGCCGAGGGCGATGGGAGCGTGCTCGCGGGAGCTGCCGCAGCCGAAATTGCGGCCGGCGACGACGATGGGATAATCGCTTTGGAGTTTGCCTTGCTTGATGAAGCGGACGGGGTAAAGGGAGTCGGGCAGACCGGCGAGGGCGTGGCTGCCGAGTTTTTTGTATTCGGCGGGGATGGTGGGGACGAGGTTGAGGTATTGCGCGGAGATGATTTGGTCGGTGTCAATGTTGTCGCGCACGACGTAAACAGGGCCAGTAAAAACAGATTGCATGGGTGGAATGTGCCCGAAGCGGAGGGGAATTCAAGGGTGTTGTTGCAGGGGAATGGGACGGGGGACTTATGGGACGCATGGGAAGGATAGGGCGAATGGCACGGATCGGACGCGCGGGCGGGAAGGGGCGGTTATTGTTGCGGGGTGGCCAGATAGGACTGCAATTGGCGGTGGCGTTCGGGGAGAGGGAGTTTGGCCAGTTGGGCGACGGCTTGGTAGAATTTTTCCAGGTCGCCGGCGTTGGCGCGGAGAAGGGAGTCGAAGGCGGGCACGAGATCGTAGTAGGCGGAGACGGTGTTGAGCTTGGCGTTGTTGATGGGCTGGTCGAACCAATCGTCGAAAGGGGATTGGCCGTCCCAGGAGGCTTTGAGAACGGAGTGGCTGGCGCGGAGTTGGGCGAGAATGTCCTGTTTGCGGGAGAGTTTGGCGGTGTCGGATAAGTTTGGGTTGTCATAGAGGGCCTGCAATTGGGCGCGGGCGGCCATGATGAGGTCAATGAATTGATGGTCCTTGGCCAGATCGGCGCGGTAGCGGTCGCAAGCTTGGGGCGCAGAGGCAGCCAGGAGCCAGCGGCGCACGCCCTCGGACGCCACGGCGGTGGCGAAGGCTTCATTGAAGTCGGTGTCGCCGGGGACGAAGAGGCGCTGATGGGCCAGTTCGTGGAAAATAATTTCGGCAAGGGCGGAGTCGGGATCGTCTAGGAAGGTGTTGAGAACGGGGTCCCGGAACCAGCCGAGGGTGGAGTAGGTTTCGATGCCGTCCACATAGACATCCCAGCCTTTGTTGGCGAAGTCACCGGCATAACGGCGGGCGGGCTGTTCGTGAAAGTAGCCGCGATAGCTGACGCGGCCGACGATGGGGAACCACCAAGTCACGGGATCGAGGGAAAGGGCGGGGGCGATGTTGACGTTCCAGACGACAAATGGGCGGTGGAGGTCGGTGTATTTAAGGTAGCTCCGGCCGGCGGGGAGGAGGAGTTGTTGGGCGGCGAATTGGCGAATTGCCAAGATGGTTTCGAATTTGGCTTTGAGGGGGGCTGGAGTTTTTGGATCGGCGAGGAGCTTGGGGATGGACTGCTGATGGAGGAGGATTTGGCACTGGCCGGCGACGGCCTGCTGGTAGTAACCGACGGTCTGGCAGCCGGAAAGGGCGACAACCAGCAAGGCGCCAGCCAGCCCGCCGAGGCAACGGCGGAGAGTGGACCGGCGCGAACGGGGCGGGGCGTTATCCAAGATCAGTTGACGCCGAGGGCTTTTTTCACGGCCGGCTCCAAGGCTTCACCGCGGACGTTTTTGGCGATGATTTTGCCGGAGGTGTCGAGGAGGAAAGTGGCGGGGATGCTCTGGATGCCGTATTTGACCGCGAGGTCGTTCTGCCAGAACTTGCCGTCGAAATACTGGCGCCAAGGCATGTTATGGTCTTTGGTGAAGCTGATCAATTTGTCCTTGTCGCCGTCGCGATCGAGGCTGACGCCGATGATCTCGAAGCCCTTGTCGTGATATTTCTGGTAAACGGCGGCGACATTGGGGACTTCGCCGACGCAGGGGCCGCACCAAGTGGCCCAAAAATCAATCATGACCACCTTGCCTTTGTAGGCGGCGACGGACATGGGCTTGCCGTCCAGGTCCTTCACATCGAAATCGGGGAAGGCGGATTGGACGGCGAGGGCGTCTTGAATTTTTCTGGATTCTTCGCCCTTCTTGATGTTGGCGAGCATGGTGTCCACGTTTTTGGCCTGCTTGGAAGCGGGGAAGTCGCGCTGGAGTTGTTTGAGCATCTCGGAGCCTTTGTCCATTTGCTGGAAAACCTGGAGGTAAAGGGTGGCTTTCATGAAAGCGATGTTGGCCACGTCGTCGTTGGTTTCGCCTTTGTGCTTGGCGAGGAGGGCGTCGAACTCCTTGAGGTGGTCGGCCTGGTCGGCTTCGGTCCGATTCTGGCCGTCTTTGAGGCTGGCGGAGATGCGGAAGACCAAATTACTCAGTTCCAGCGCAGTGGCGCTTGGCTCGGCGGCGCGGGCGCGAAAAGAGGGAAGAAAAAGGGCGGCGACGGCGAGCATGGTGAGCAATCTGTTCTTCATAAAAGTCCTGAGTTTAAAACTGTTTGGAAATGTTCAACGACGGAGGAGAGCACGAGGCGGGGCGGAAAGCAAGGTTAATTGTCGGATTAAGGGATTAGGATTAGGATTAAGAGATTAGGATTACGAATCAGCGTTTGGCGGCAGGGAGGGCCGGGGTCAGAAGGTCCACTTCGCCGCCATCGAGACCCAGGTGGCCGTCGCGCGGCTCGCAGCAGGATTGCATCTGGTTCCAAATGGTCTTGACGGACTCGGGGGCGTGTTCGGGCTTGGCGTGGCTGGCCCAGGTGAAAATCTCGATGAAGCGGGTCTGGCCGCCGCCATCCTTGTCGCGGACGATAACGTGGGGTTGGGCGGAAACCATGCGCTCCTTTTGATAAATGGCCCAGGCGCGCGCCAGGGTGTCTTGCAGTTGGGCTTCCTGGCCGGCTTTGACATGATAGGTGACCATGACCGTTTCAGGGGGGTCCGCTTTGGCCGGCGGAGTGCGTGGGGAATGGGACTTGGGGGTGGAACAGGCGGTCAAGGAGCCGAGGAAAAAGGCGAACCAGAGCGGGGTGATTTTCATAAGGCGGGGATAGCGGGCCGTATTCATGCGAATACTAATCGGCCGCGCGGCAAGGGAATTTCCAAGCCGTCGTCTTTGGCGGTTTTGATCCAAAACTTGATGGCGTCTTCGGCGTTTTTTATGGCGGCGTGCCGTGTGGAGCCGTGGGCCATGCAACCGGGGAGCTCGGGCACATCAACCACGTAGGCTGTATCTTCCTCGCTCCACCAGACAATCATTTCATAGCGGTTGGGCTTCATATTAGTTTGTAATTTGCCAGAATTCTGCGGACTTGTCGAACTTGATAGGGCTTGGCGTTGGAGCCTTCGCGCTGGAGATTGATGCGTTCCAATACGCCTGTTTGGGTGAAAATATGATGGCTCGCCGAAACGCGCATCCGAAAACCTTTAGCCTGGAGCAGATGGCAAAGCTGGTCGAACCGGATGTTGGCGTCCGACTGGCCCCGAAGGATTTTTTCAAGGGTTTTTTCGGCACTCATTTTCGCATTGGATGGTATAGCTGGCGATTGTGTTTGTTCCCAATGTCATTGCTTTTGGGATTCCTTCGCCCATGTGTCCTTCAAGGTGATGGTGCGGTTGAAAATGAGATGGCCGGGGGCGCTCTCCTTGTCCAAGGCGAAGTAGGCCAGGCGCTCAAATTGATAGCGGCATTCGGGCCTGGCGTCTTGCAAACCCGGCTCGCATTTGGCGGTGACGACTTCGAGGGAGCGCGGGTTGAGGTGTTGTTTGAAATCGCCGGCGGCGTCGGGTTCGGGGACGGTAAAGAGGCGGTCGTAGAGGCGGACTTGGGCGTCGGTGGCGTGGGGGGCGCTGACCCAGTGAATGGTGCCTTTGACTTTGCGGGCGGCGTTGGGGCCGCCGGTGCGGCTGTCGAAGTCGGCGGTGCAATGAAGTTGGGCGATGTTGCCGGCAGCATCTTTGACCACTTCATCGCACTTGATGATGAAGGCGTATTTGAGGCGGACCTCGCCGCCGGGTTTGAGGCGGAAGAATTTGGGGGGCGGCGCTTCCATGAAATCGTCGCGCTCGATGAACAGTTCGCGGCTGAAGGGGATTTTGCGGGTGCCGGCGTTTTGGTCCTGGGGATTGTTGAGAGCATCGAGTTGCTCCACTTTGCCTTCGGGAAAATTGGTGATGATGAGTTTGAGGGGCCGCAGGACGGCCAGGCGGCGCAGGGCGCGCTGGTTCAAGTCCTCGCGGATGGCGTGTTCGAGGACGGCGACGTCGGTGATGCCGTTGTATTTGGTGATGCCGATGTGGTAGGCGAAATGGCGGAGGGCTTCGGGGGTGACGCCGCGGCGGCGCAGGCCGGAGATGGTGGGCATGCGGGGATCGTCCCAGCCGGTGACAATTTTATCGTTGACAAGTTGGAGGAGCTTGCGCTTGCTCATGACGGTGTAGCCGAGGCTGAGGCGGGCGAACTCGTATTGATGGGGAAGGGGCCGGGGCAGATCGAGGCTTTGCAGGAACCAATCGTAGAGGGGGCGGTGGACTTCGAATTCGAGGGTGCAGATGCTGTGGGTGATGCCTTCGAGGTAGTCGCTGAGGCAATGGGCGAAATCGTACATGGGATAAATGCACCATTTGGCGCCGGTGTGATGGTGCTCGGCGTGGCGGATGCGGTAGATGACGGGGTCGCGCAGCCAGATGTTGGGGGAGGCCATGTCAATTTTGGCGCGCAAGGTGCGGGTGCCGTTGGGAAATTCGCCGTTTTTCATGCGCTGGAGGAGGTCCAGGTTTTCGGCAATGGGACGGTCGCGAAAGGGGCTGTCCTGGCCGGGGCGGTCCGGGGCGCCGCGGTATTTGTCGGTGTCGTCGGGGGAGAGGTCGCAGATGTAGGCTTTGCCTTTTTTGACGAGGGTGACGGCGTAGTCGTAGAGTTGATCGAAATAGTCGGAGGCGTAGAAAGGCTCCTGGATTTCGGATTTCGGATTTCGGATTTCGGATTTTAAGACGGGCGGGAGATAGAAATCGGGTTTGCCGTTGCTGGTGACGGCTTCGGGGGTTTTGCCTTTGGGTTTGAGGCCCAACCGGTCGCCGGCCCAGCCGCCGATGAGCCAGTTGACGTCTTCCTGGATGGAGTCCACGTATTCGACGTCTTCCTTGGTGGGATTGGTGTCGTCCATGCGGAGGTTGCAGACGCCGCCGAATTCGCGGGAAGCGGGTGTGGATTTGGGCATAACGCTTCTCCGCCAGATGGGCGGCGACGATGTCGCGAATGAAATCGGCGGGGGCGGGCGGCGGAGTTTTATCTGGATTGGGCGTGGTCATGGTGCGGCGTTAAACATCATGGAGGAATATATCGGTTGTGGTTCTGTCATGGCAAGCCCGCTGGAGCGGATGGATGTTCGTGGTCAAGGCCGTCAAGGTTCAAAAATGTGGTTTGACCGGGTTTGACCGGGTTTGACCGGATGGGTTCGTTTGGCAGAATTCGACCGCGGCAGGTCGTGTTAGAGGCGGCGGTTGATTGGCCCGCCGATGGGTTGCGGCCGCGGAGCGAATTGGCCATTTTTTGCCATGTTGAGTCATAAGATTTATTTTTTTGCCTTTATTAACCTTTATTAGCCTTTATTAACCTTTATTGGAATGGGGCCGGCGAATCCGGGCGCAAAGGCCAACGAGTTCAGCGCGGCCAGCCGGGAGCAAAGGAGTTGAACGACGGATAGAAAATGCAGAATGCAGAATGCAAAATGCAGAATTCCGAATCCGCTGCAATCCGCGGTAAAATCCTTGCGGAAAGTAGTGATGGCAGAGGAGGGAAGATCGTCCCTGTTGAATCGAGTGCTCCGGGATGCCGCGGCACGCTCCCCGCCCGCGCCTGCGCTGGCCGCATTCTCCCGGATGCGGCCTTGGACTGTGCCTCCGTTTCTCACGCTGACGATTGAACCATAGGTTCTAATTTTTGTCAAGCCCCGGTTTGAAGAAAATGCAGAATGAAGAATGCAGAATGCAGAATGAAAAATCGGCTTCCTTGGCGAATGTGACGCGCGACGAGGAAAGAGAACGGAGATGGGTGATTATGCCCCAGTGACGCGCTTTTGACAAGTTTGTAAGCACTTACAGCGCAATCATTTGCACTTGAGATAGGGCGAAACCATAGTTTCATAATTCTCATGGCCTCCGGCGGGACACGCGGCCCCGACGAGTGCATGGTCGTGAAGTCGCTGGATTCCAGCTTGCGCCCGGTGGCCGTGTGCAAACACCCCTTCGCAACATGGAATCCACCGCCATCACCACCAGGGATTTGAAGGCATGGAGGGAAACCCGCTTTTGGAGCATCAATCTCGATTTCCACTCTCGCGGAGGGGGAAAAATCAGACGGTGCCATCACTCGCTCTCCGCCGTCTTGCCGAACGACCGGGACTCGCCTTTATACACATTCAATACACTGTGGGTCGGATACGGTAGAAAGCGTTCGGAAATTGGTTCGTATCTGCCGATACATCAAAAAGCAAGTTGCTGCCCGCCCCCCGCAATTTGGCAACCGGTTGCCAGTTTGCCGCCAACAAATTAGTGGCTCGCTGAAGTTCGTACCAACGAAGCGGCGAAGTGTTCGACGCGCTCAGATGAAAGTTCGAGTTCCACCCTATGAGCAGGGGCGGACTTGAATTTGTGGGATTATTGCCAAGCATCCACTCTTGCACGGTGGTGTATCCATCCGGGTCCGGAACCTGCATTTCCACGCTGTCATTAGTTGACAACCCGTAATAGTTCAACCAGCGGAAAGGGATTCCGTGCGTAGTTGTTTGCTCGATTGCGCAAATAGAATTGTCGGCTGGATTGAATGCATACAGTACATTCGTGTGGCTATCGAAAGCCATAATAGTCGTCGCAAATGGCATGCCTGCAATCTCGGTTGCATCACCATGAATCGGAAATGTCGTGGTATCCCAAATCGAGGCCTGCCCAAATGCAACAGTGCCATCGCAGTTCAGTGCGTAAACCTGTTCCTGAAATAGACCGAACTGGTCTGAAAAATTCGTTGGATTGAAGAGTATCTGACCATAGGCCAGGCACCGGTTGTCGCCGGACACTGAATAATTGTCGTAACCCCAACCATAGGGATAAGGGCTATAATACTCGGTATCGTCCAGAGCAATCTGATCAGTGGAAACATCAAAGTCTCCCATTGCGCCGAGATTTCCATAGTACGTGTACTGCCCAAAGAGGTGAGTTTTATCCGAGAATATGACCATGTGGGTCTTTACGACGGCAAAGCTTCCCAAATCCGCGCCAGTGTCGGTATTCAGAGAATGCGCGTCGCCTCCATTCCAATCGTCAGATCCCGAGTTGTAGTAAAGCCGGCCCGGTCTGCCGGCGGTCACATTCTCGGCGACGACCGATGTAATATACGAAGTAACTAAGGTTTGATTGATGAGCGCCACTACCCCAATGCGCCAAGAGCCGGGCAGCCCGGTTCCTGGTCCCTTATTCGCGATGTAGAGAAAGTTCCCGGTGCTATCAATGTCGAAGTCCGATGGGTCCTTTCCGACATAAATGCTGTTTTGGATCGATGCAGTCTGAAGATTAATGAAGAGAATTTCGCTGCCCTGCCGGTTGATGGCATAAACCCACGGTCGATGGGGATCGGGCAGAATTCGCACGACATTCGTGCCCAAGGGAATCTTCTCCGATATTGCCCAAGTGGCACCTGTCGCGCCACCACAACTGATGAGGAGCATGCCTGCACAAACTACTACTTCCGACATTCGATAAGGGAAATGCTTTTTCATATGTCCGACCTGAAGGATGTCGCCGCCAACACCCAAAATCAAACCTTTAATGCGGTTTTTCGTCTCAAATCAACAAAGGGAACAACGGCCTTGCACCAGTCTGGCGGAGCCTTGGCGCCGAACCGAGCAACGCCGGAAGGCGCTCCCTCCAAAGTGGTTTCTCGAGGTTTTCTGTGGATCTGGTCAGGCAACGGCGGATTTAGGAAGCCTGCGCGTCTCGCCGAAATTGAGTCCATGGGAAGGAATTGGCGAAGCAGTGGGGCGCGAGACGCACCCCACAGCGACCGGGACGGTCGCGCTCCCAATCCTGCCATTCTCATTGCCTGAAAGAGGCGGGCCGCGAGGGCGCGGCCCGCGGCACGCGGGGGCGCGCGCGCTCCCAGGAAGCAGGAAATATGTGCGATTAAGATTAGGAGTAGGATTAACGGTCGGACTTTAAGCCAAAGAGCCGGCGGTGTTCGAGGATGGCGTAGCGGTCGGTCATGCCGGAGAGGTAGTCGCAGATGGCGCGGAGCCAGCCGGCCCGACGGGCGCGCTTTTGGCTGGAGACGCCAATTTCCCGGGGATGTTCCAGGTAATAGGCGAAAAGGTCGCCCAGCATGGTGCCGGCGCGGTTGTTTGGCTCAAAGACGACAGGGCTGGAATAGAGATTCTGCAAAAGGTAGGCGCGGAGTTCGAGGTTCAAACGGCGGCGGCGAAGGCTGTGCTGGACCAGGGGATGGGGCTGGAGGCGGACGTCGTCGGCGGATTGGACGCCGGAGGCGAGGATGGCGGCTTCGGTGGTCTGGACGACGTCGCGCACCTGGCGGTCAATGAGGCAGCGGATGATGAAGTAGCGGCGGGTTTCGTCGGGGAGGCGGGGGTGTTCGGCCAGGACGGCGCGGGAGGCTTCGGAAAATAGTTTGACTTCGCGGTTGAGTTTTTTTTCGGAGAGGAGGCCGGCTTCCAGGCCGTCATCGAGGTCGTGGCTGCAATAGGTGAGTTCGTCGGCGAGGTTGGCGACCTGGGCTTCGAGGGAGGGGGATTTTGGGGAGAAGCCGGGGCGGTGGCGGGGATGATCGTAGGGGGATTGGTGTTTGGCCAGGCCTTCGCGGGTTTCCCAGGTGAGGTTCAAGCCGCGGAAGGCGGGGTATTTTTCCTCGAGTTCCTCGACGATGCGGAGGCTCTGGCGGTTGTGCTCGAAGCCGCCGTGGCCGCGCATCAATTGGTCGAGGACTTCCTCGCCTTTGTGGCCGAAGGGGGCGTGGCCGAGATCATGGGCCAGGGCGATGGTTTCGGCGAGGTCCTGGTTGAGGTTGAGAGCGCTGGCGATGTTGCGGGCGATGGCGGCGACTTCGATGGTGTGGGTGAGGCGGGTGCGAAGATGATCGCCGGTGCCGTTGAGGAAGACCTGGGTCTTGTATTCGAGGCGGCGGAAGGCGCGGGAGTGGATGACGCGGTCGCGGTCGCGCTGGTATTCGGTGCGCCAGAGGGCGCGGGGTTCGGGGTGGACGCGGCCGCGGGATTGGGCGCTGAGCTGGGCGTAAGGGGCGAGAGTCTGGCGTTCCCGTTGTTCGAGTTGTTCTCTGGAACAAGGCATGGCAGGCCGCCGGCGGGATCAGTTGGCCAGGAGTTCCTGGACGGAGAAGCCGCGGAGTTCGAAGAGGCGGCGGATGGCGTCCTCGATGAGGTTGTTGGGGCAGGAGGCGCCGGCGGTGATGCCGACGGTGATTTTACCCGGGGGCAGCCAGCCGAGGGTCTCGACTTCCTGCTGGAGCTGGAGGTTGTAGTGGCGGATCAATTTGTCGGAGACCATCATGGCGGCATTTTTGACAAAGTAAGTGGGGAGTTTGGCTTCGCCCATTTCGGCGAGATGGGAGGTGTTGGAGGAATTGTAGCCGCCGATGACGAGGAGGAGGTCCATGGGTTCGCAGAGCAGTTTTTCGAGGGCGTCCTGGCGTTCCTGGGTGGCGCCGCAAATGGTGTCAAAGAAGCGGAAGTGGCGGTCCAGTTGGCCGGGGCCGAAGCGGGCGATCATGGCGTTTTTGATGCGGCGCTGGACCTCTTCGGTTTCGCCGCGGAGCATGGTGGTTTGGTTGGCGACGCCGACGGCCTGGAGATGGATGTCGGGATCGAAGCCGGCGGAATAAGCGCCGGCGAAGGTGTCGAGGAATTCCTGCTTGTTGCCGCCGTGGAGGATGTAGTTACAGACGTAATCGGTTTCGGCCAGGGTATAGACGACGAGGTAATGGCCCGGGCCGTCGGCGCCGGCCTGGGAGGTGGTGGCCTTGGTTTCCTCGTGTTTGGCCTTGCCGTGGATGATGCTGGTGACGCGTTCCTTGGAGTATTGGCGGACGCGCTTCCAGACGCTCATGACGTCGCCGCAAGTGGTATCCACCAACCGGCAGCCCTTGGCCACCAATTTGGTGCGGGTGCCGACTTCGGTGCCGAAAGCGGGGATGATGACGACGTCGTCCTCGCGCAGACGATCCAATTCCTGTTCGGTGGGCTTGGGGGAAATGATCTGGATGCCCATGTTGTAAATCTGGTCGTTGACTTCGGGGTTGTGAATGATTTCGCCCAGGAGATAAATGGGCTGGGGCAGGGGAAAGACATTGCGGGCGGCGTAAGCGAGGTCAATGGCGCGTTCCACGCCGTAACAGAAGCCGTATTTCTTGGCCAATTTGACGGTGAGCAGGCCGTCGGCGCTGAGGACGTGGCCCTTGTCGCGAATGCGTTCGACCAGTTCGCTGCGGTAATGGGAGAGAACCTGGGCCTGGACGGCGGCCATGACATCAGGGCGGCGGAGATTGATTTTTTTTGGCGTTGAGCTGGGGTCTCCGTTGCCACGGCCATTCCCATTCCCATTTTGCGCGTTGTTGAGCATAACACCGCAAGTTTAGCATGGGTTGGGCGGGTTCAAAGGCTAAAATATCGGCGCGCCCGATGAACGGGAATGGGACAAATAGGGCGAATGGGAGGGATCTGGACAAACACGGACGGCCACTTGGGCAGGTTTGTTGGCAAACGGCAGTGCTTAATGTGGCTGGAATCTATGCCGAAGGGCGTGCGGCAACGCGGGCGGCGACGGCGCGGCAGATGTCGGCGGCGGCGGCGGGGCGGCCCAAGGCGGCGGCGGCCCGGGCCATGCCGGCGAGTTTTTTGGAGCCGAGAAGCCGGCCCAGACGAAAGGGGAGGTCTTCGACGCGATTGGCTTTGGCGGCGGCGCCGTGTTCGAGAAGGAAATCGCTGTTGGCGGCTTCCTGGCCGGGAATGGGATTGAGAATGAAGAGGGGTTTGCCCAGGGCCAGCGCCTCGGAGGTGGTCAAGCCGCCGGGTTTGGTGATGAGCAAATCGGAGACGGCCATGAGTTCGTGCATGTTGGCGACGAAGCCCAGGACGCGGGTGGGATGACGGCGGTCGGAGGAGGCCAGGTCGCGGCGAAGGCGGTCGTTGCGGCCGGCCACGACGAGGGTTTGAAAGGGGCGTTGGAGCTGATCGAGCGCGGCGAGGATTTGCGCGACCGGCCCCATGCCGAATCCTCCGCTGAGAACGAGGAGAATGGGGAGATCGTCGCGCAGGCCAAGCTCTTTGCGCACGAGGGCGGCGTCAATGGGGCCGGAAAATTTTGCGGAGATGGGAATGCCGGTGACGAGGACCTGGGCGGCGGGGGCGCCGCGGGCGACAAGACGGGCCTTGGTTTCCTCGGCGGCGACGCAATAGAGGTCCACGTTGGGGTCCATCCAGAGGGCGTGGGCCTCAAAATCGGTGACGATGCTGACGGTGAGAGGGGGAGGGCCGGGCCACTTTTTGCGGAGTCCGCCGAGGAGTTCGACGGGGAGGTAATGGGTGCAGAGGACGGCGTCGGGGGCGAATTGTTTGACGAAGCGGGCGAATTTGCGGGAGCTGTTCGAGCCGATGGCGTTTTTCCAGTGGGCCAGTTTTGCGACGAGGCTGGGGTTGTCCATTGTGTTGAAGACCAGACCCCAGAGTTCGGGGGCGTGGGCGATCAATTTGACGTAGCCATCGCTATAGATTTTTTTGTGAAGCGGGGAAAAGAAGGTGAGGAGATCGAGGCGCTGGACGACGTCCTGGGGCCGGGCCTGAAGCCAGGTTTCATGGAGTGCGGCGGCGGCCTGGAGATGGCCTGCGCCGGCGGTAATGGTGGCGAGGAGAATGCGCATTAGGTCTGAGGGTTGTAATCGGAAGCCGGTGTTTAGTCCAACCGGAAAGGGCGGGGCTGGTGGAAGGCGTGCGGGCGTGCGGAACGGGCTGCCGTTGGCCTTGCATCAGTGGAAAGATGTGCCATGATGGAGGGCCGGTCGCGCCGGAGCGTAGCTCAGCCTGGTAGAGCACTTGGTTTGGGACCAAGACGTCGCAGGTTCAAATCCTGTCGCTCCGACCATTTTGCCACTTTTGACCCATTGTGACAGACAGGGACAAAAGGGGACTTTACCCCCGTAAACAAAGGACTTTTTTCACTTTCCGCCATCACCGGCAAAGTGACAATCGTTGACAGCAAATGACCCGCTTTGACCAGAGTTTGTGTGTCTAGTTGTGTGTCATCCGCCCCAGGGGTTTCCGCGCGATGGAAGCTCAGTTTCTGAATGGCCTCTTTCAACGGCAGCATTCGCGCATCGGTGTATGTCTTCGCCGTCTGGCTTGGGTCACGGTGCCTCATCAGCGCCATCCGCACGCGCTCGCTCGGTGTCCCTGGCGCAAGCTGCGTGCAGAACGTGACGCGGAAGCTGTGGAAGTCCAGCCGCCCGTCACCAGTGTCTTTCCAGTCAATTCCCGCCGCCTGCAAGTCCGCATAAAAGCGTTTGTAACCGGGGAACATCCCCTTGAAAATCAGTTGGTCCTGACTGCACGACGCGGGCTTGAGCTTCATCAATGCCGCCACAAGGTCAGGATGCAACGGCAGATCATCCTCGTAATGATTCTTGGAGATAGTCGCAGAGACGGTGATTCTCGGGTCCGCACCATCCAGCACCACGTCAGCCCACCGCAATTGCTTGATTTCGCCTCTGCGAATGCCCGTCAGCACCGCCAACAAGTAAATCGCCGCACGGCTCCCGGCGACGGCCAGCAGGCGCTGAATCTCCTCTGCCGTGTAAGACCGCCGCGCCCGTTTCTGGCGGCCTTGCACCCGCAGCAGTTCCACTTTCGCCAGCGGATTCCGTGCGATAAAACCCAAACGCTCCGCCCACTTGAGAAACGCCCGCATTGCCACGAGATATTCGTTCAGGGTCTTTGGCGCTTTCTCCTGCTTTTGCCGCCACAGTTGAAACGACTCCGCGTTCACATCTTTGAAGTGTTCCCAGGCGCAATCCCTCATCAGCGAGCCGACATAATTTTCCACGCCTTGCACGTATCGTTTCACACAACCGCTGGTTTTAAGCTCTTGGACGAAAACCGCAAAATGCCCCGCCAGGGGTCTTCCCGCCGCTTCCCGCATTTTCTCCGGCGCAATCAAGCCAACCGATTCTTGACTGTGATCTTTCAATATCTGTTGAAGTTTCTGGTCCGCCGAGCGCGGTTCCGTGACCTCAAGCGGAATGTCCCTCATCCTGTGTTCGCCGGGAAAGCGGACACGCGCCCGATATAACCGGGCATAAACCACCTTGCCGTTGCGCCGACGTTTTGGCCGATAAATGTAGGCAATCATATTTTGCTCCTCTGGGGGAAATTCCCCCTTTGCTCGCGCATCCGCTCAAGAAACGCCTCAATATCGCTTTGCATCAATCCCACCGCGCGGCCCACCCTCACCAAATGCGGCAGTTCGCCCCGGTCCGTCATCCGCCGCACCGACCGCACGCAAACACCCAGGCTGGCCGCAACCTCTCGCAATCTCATAACCCGGTCCAGTTTCTTTTCGCCTTCACCATTCATTTTTATCCTTTCATACTCAAACCACCAGCCGACTTTCCAGATACGGCTTGGCCTTCTGCCGGGTTTCCGTGTTGATACAAAACCACTTCGCCCGAAGAATTCTGTCCGCCGACACGACATCCTCTTTCAGGAACAGCTTGGCACCCAGCCGGCCAAGCGGATTCCCAATGGCCTTGTCAATGTGACTCTCGTAAGCGACCCGGCTCTTGAACAAAAAGGCGAATGCCTCGGATTTCACCCAATTGGCAATGATCCGCGCGGAAGGCTCGATTGTGTCAAAAAACGCATTCCAACTCTTTTTGGGGTCGTTGAGCGCCTTCGTGATCGTGACGGCGCTTAATTTGACGCCCTGTTCTTCCAGCAGGAACCGGCTGATTGCCCGCGCACTCATTCTTTGCGACGCCTCGAAAAGAAACGGGAACATTTCGATCACCAGCCCGCGATGGGCGGTGAACTCTGTTGATTTTGCGTGCCCGACCAATTTCAGGCCGATGTCAGTCGCACTCGTTGTTTTTTGATGGTCTTGTGCCATATTGTTGGTGATCTTAACACCCTTATCAACCTTGTCAACCCCCTATTTTCAACAATTTTAAACACCGAGACCATGCCGCCACCCCCACCTCTGATAAAGGCATTTTCCCCGCGGCTCGTTCCCGTGTCGTCATCCGGCTTGCTAAAGGCAAGAAGGCCAAGCCGGATGCCAACACGCGAACGCTCCGCCCCGACAAGTGCCTGGTGGTGAAGTCGCTGGATTCCAGCTTGCGCCCTGTTTCCCCTTCGCAACATGGAATCCACCGCCATCACCACCAGGGAGTTGAAGGCAGCGCGGGCAGGCCGCTTTTGCGGGTCTCAATGATGTTTTCCGCTGTCGCGGAGGGGGAGAAATCAGACTGTGCCGTCACTCCATCTCCGAGGCCGCGAGGGACGATAACGCACGGATGACGCCTAACACGGAAAGCTGAACCACCGCCGACTCGCGACGTGAGCCGCGTTAGCGAAACGGCAAGCGCCACCGGCGGTTCGCTCCGGCGACTTCGTTAGCCCACGGTGTCTTCACATTTCTAATGTCTCTTCCGCTCCCGGTCATAGTGCAGCTTCGTCGCAAAAGCCGCGACCACCAGAATCGGAACAGTGGCGAGAAGCCAAGGCAGTTCACGAGCGCCGAAGAGGGCCAGTGCGGCGAAGACGCCGATGACAAAATAGACACTCTCCCGACGATAACAGCACTGGCGATAGCTGCGACCGGAAGAACAAGCACAAGGCTCAATGAACTTCTTCGCCAGCCATGCCTTCGGACTTTTCATTGCAGTGTGCTTGGTGGCCTAAAGAAAAAAGCTGAACCACCGCCGACCCGTGACGTGAACCGCGACAGCAGCACGAAAAGCGCCAACGGCGGTTGGCTCCGGCGACTTGTTTGGCGATGGGGTCATGACCTGAGTTCCGTGATGGCATAATAACCATACCTACCCAGTAAAATAATGGGGAAAACGCATAGGAGGCCTGCAACAACTCGCTGCCACATCACACCGTGGCGTAGCACCGGAGCAACAAATAGCAATGCGAGACCGGCAAGTCCAAGATTCTCAAAATACCAAGAATCCGGATTTCTGTAGTCCTTAATGATGTAGCTAATGCGGCTCCAAAGAAACCACTGAACCGCGATGGCCCCAACGAACGCGAAAAGTGGATAGTTCTTTCTCATCCCAGAAGGATGTCGCCGCCGGCACCCAAAATCAAGCCTTTAATGCCGTTAATGCAGTTGTTCGTTTCAAATCAGCAGAGGGAACAACCGCTTTGCACCGGCCTGCCGAAGCCGGGGCACCGAACCGAGCAACGCCGGAATCCGCTCCATCCAAAATTCAACGCCAGCAAATAGTTTGACAGTGAAATCCCGCGAGAACAACTGCCCCTTCCGCATCTTCGCCCGTTTCTCCTTCGGACAGGTCGCCATGCGGTAACGGCGCATCACCCGGCGCAGTTTCAACGCCTGCCCGTTCGTCAACTCCAGTACATCCCGCCGACCGAGAGGCAGATTCTTGCGGCCAACAATGCCCCAAAACCGACCCGGCTTCGCGGACCAAATGCACTCGCCAATCTTCGCAACATACTTCTTCGCCGCGTACGCGAAGGCCCCACGCTTCGAGCCAAGCGTCTGAACCGACGTGCCCGCACGATAATGCTTCACCTCGCCGCTCCCAACCACGTCAAACCAATTCCGCGCAAACCAATTCGCAATCGAATCTCCGTTCACCACAGACGGACACTTGCCATGCGGCTCCACACGAATGGCACACCATTCCTCGCGCTCATCCACCAAGGCACTGTGACCCTCCACCCATTCGCCCCCGGCCAAAACATCCTCATCCCACACAACCACAAGTCCAATCATTCGGCGGCGCAAACGAACTTGCTCGGTCCGCATGGTCTTCCACTCGAAACCCCACGGCACGCCCCAGACAAACGCATGGATATGCGGCGCGATCTTCCCCTTGTTCACCCCGCTTTTGCGAGGTTGAAATTCTAGCTTCCACATCAAACAGCCGTCAGGAAACCGACGGGCGAACCGCTTTGACATCGTATCAATGTGCCGCTTCACCTGTTCGCCATCCCAGGCGTAACGGTCAAACTCATCAGGATACGTCAGACCCGCCATGAACGGCACCGCGCCATCTTCCACCTTCGCCAAGTAATCCAACATCCGCCGCCGTGACGCCGCCGTGAACTCCTCAATTTCGCCACGCTCACCACCGCGACGCTCAGGCCCGCGCAAATGTCCCTCAGAACGGCACCGCAATTCCATGAAGCTCGCGTTGCGATAAACTTGCAACATGCCCTTGCTCGTATTTCGCGGTGAATTATGCACCTTAGACAAGCCAGGGCGAACGCATGTGGTCGGCGGCCAGGCGGCCGGTGAACCGTCCACCTGGCCACCGACCCGCATTGCGGCGACAACGGCGGCAGCCTGCTCGAATGTAGTGACCGGGGAGGAATCGAAGGAATCATTGCGCACAATCCACCCCCAAACGCGACGCCCCAAGGAAAGTTGGCCCTCCCGCATCGTCCGTTGACACCACATTCCGCCGCAGAACCGGCGAGCAAAATGGCTCGCTGTCCGGTTCTGCTCGTTCTATTTCGCCGCCGTGCCGCCCTGGTATCACTGGCCCCCCTTGTCTGTGGCCGTGCTGGCAATGGCGAGGATTGCCACTTTGAGCGCCGCGTTGAGCCGGGGCCATGCCTTGACTACTTGGGACAGGTCATGTAAGGAAGTGACCGGAGTTTGTGAGTCTCCTTGTGAGTCTCGCGTTGTAACTCCTTGATTATCAGCAGGCGGAGGCAGGTTCAAATCCTGTCGCTCCGACCACTTCATGACCCAGGGCTGGGGTTGGATTACCGGGTCGCCCGATCTGCAAATTCGCTCTTGCAGTTGGGTCGCTTTGAATTGACAGCTTGGGAGAGCGAGCTTTTTGGCCCGCCCTCCCGGTGTTTTATTCCTTCACGAACAGCCTCCATTCGGGAATGCGGTGGGCGTTGCGGATGAGGGCGGAGGCCGGCAGCTCCTTGGGCGCGCGCGGCACGCGGAGCAATTTCAAGCCGGCTTCGTGGGGAAGGCGGTTGCCTTTGCGGGCGTTGACGTCTTTGCCGGCCCAAACCAGATTTTCCCAGGCGTTCTTGCCGCCGCGCGAACGGGGCAGGACGTGATCGAGGCTGCCATCTTCAGGGCGCAGGACGCGGCCGGTGTATTGGCAGCGGTTGCCGTCGCGCTCGCGGATGGCGCGGGCGCAGAGCTTCGGGCGCTTCTTGGGCACCTTGGCGTAATTGACCGCGACGATGACCGTGGGCACACGGACCGGACCGCGGACGGTCCGCACGGCGTTGTCCTGCGGACGAATGGGCAGCGTGATCCACTCGTCCCAGGTCACGGGACGGATGTGGTTTTGGCCTTCGATGTCCAGAGCGGTCGCCACGTTGGTGGCCATCATGCAGAAGGCCTCCTGCGGCGTGCGAACGTTGACGGCCTGCCAGTTGCGGTTGAGCACCAGCACGAGCGATTTGTTCAGTATGTCATTCATAAATTCAGTGATGAGTGGAGAGTGGAGAGTGATGAATGAAAAACCCGGCACTCCGCATTTCCCACTCTGCGCCCTGCACTCCCGACTCTGCATTTTCTTCCGGTGTTTGTTCTTTGTTGGTGCTTGCGCACAATTGGGAATTGGCTGCCCCGCCTGGTTTTGCTCCAGGTCCTCCGGTTTCAGAGACCGGCGCACTCCTGAGTATGCAACGAGGCAATGGTCGCCCGGGAAGGTTCTGCCCCTTCGATTTCTGGGTGTAGGCCGGACGTGATTCTATTTCACCACCGGGCGATTTTGAGTTAAGAATTTGGAATGCGGAGTGCGGAATGAAGACGCCCCACTCTGCATTCTGCATTCTTCATTCTGCATTTCCGAGTGGCTGCCGGGGCTGGAGTTGCACCAACATATGCGCCTTCAAAGGGCGCTGTCCTACGATTAGACGACCCGGCAAATGGGAAATGATGAAGGATGGAGGATGAAGGAAGAATTGAGGGCCGCTGCGATGTTTTGACTTCATCCTTCTTCCTTCATCCTTCTTACTGGAAGAGTGGTGGCCCGCCAGGGTAACGCTCCCTGTTCAACGGCTTAAAAGACCGTTGCATCACTTTAATGCTTGCAGGCCATGACGATTGCGGATTGGCGATTGCGGATTGCGGATTTGAAGACAAAGGTCCGGCTGTCCGGGCGCGCTCTCAATTCGCAATTCGCAATCCGCAATTGAAAGATGGAGCCTCCAGCCGGTGCTGCCCCGGCACGAATTCTTTACAAAAGAAATCCACAGGCTGCTGCATGGAGGCGCATTGGCTCGACGGGCCGTAGCTCGAAGAGCGAAGGCTGGTCGCAGTCCCCAGTGCTGCCCTGGGCAGAGCGGGCGTATGAAACCTGCCTGAGCGCTGGCTCGACTGCGGTGGGCGAATGGCCGTCTTGGGGAAGGGCTTCACACGACCGAAATTGGCGTCCCTGACCGGCTTTGCTCCCGCCTACGTTCAGATGCTACGGCGGGCAAGCCGGTGATCTCCTGCATGAGAGGCAGGCGTGTTGGCTGGGCTACACTACAGGGATGGAATTGGTGCGCGCGTCCGGTAACGCTCCGGAACCCGGCACTGATCTAGTGCGATGCGGGGTATAAAGCCGCCGGCTCTCTTTGAGCTACGCGCGCGCAAATGGCGGAATGCCGTGGAGTTGCGCCACATGCCCGAAGGCACGCACTCGTTAGCACCGAGGCCCGGCTCGCTCGTCCGGTTGACATTCCAAATGGTGCCCGTGGCAGGACTTGCGCCTGCACTGTCGAAGGTTTGAGCTTCGCGCCTCTGCCTTGGGCTACACGGGCTGTTGGTGCCCACGGCCGGATTTGCACCGACACTGGGCGCGTTTTAAGTGCGCTGTCTCTGCGTTGGACTACATGGGCAAGTTGGTACCGCGTGAAGGAATTGCACCCTCAACCTTCCCGTTCTGAGCGGGACGCCTCTGCTGTTGGGCTAACGCGGCCTGGATTGGCACTCCCGGAAGGACTCTCACCCTCATCTTCGACGTTCGAAGCGTCGCGCTCTGGTGATTGAGCTACGGGAGCGGGAAGAAGTGCAAAATGCGGAATGCAGAATGCAGAATGAAATGCCGCACACCATGCCTTGCCTTCGGGATGGTCTCACTCTGCATTCTTCACTCTCAATTCTCCATTCGAAATGGTGGGTTGCCGCGGAATTGCACCGCGTTCTCGCCGGTTAAGAGCCGGGACTTCACTGTAAAAGTTTGCAACCCGGACGCGACGCGATGGCGGAGTTGAACCGCCGCAGCCAGGTCTGTGAGGCCCTTGCCGGCACCGGTGTTCGCGTCGCGTAAGTAATAATCGTCGTTGTTGATTGTCTCCAAAGGACGTAACAATCCAGGCATGACGATTCCGGCTGAATTGCTGCAACGCCTGGCCGCCGCCAAAAGCGTGACGGTGCTGACGGGCGCCGGCGTGTCGGCGGAAAGCGGGGTCCCCACATTTCGCGATGCCCAGACCGGGCTGTGGGCGAAATTCAGTCCCGAAGAACTGGCCACGCCGCGCGCCTTCCGGCGAAATCCCCGCCTGGTTTGGGAATGGTATGAATGGCGGCGTGAGCTTGTCGCCGCCGCCAAGCCAAACCCGGCGCACCTCGCCCTGGCAGAAATGGAGAAGGTCTTTCCGCGGTTCCATCTCATCACGCAAAACGTGGACGGTCTGCATCAACGCGCTGGAAGCCGGCGGGTCATCGAACTGCACGGCAATATCATGCGCACGAAATGTTTTGACGAGGGCACGCTGGTTTCGAGTTGGAAAGACACCGGCGATGTCCCGCCGAAATGCCCGGCCTGTGGCGGCTGGTTGCGCCCCGACGTGGTTTGGTTTGAAGAGGCAATGCCGGAAGCGGAGATGGCACAGGCCGCGACGGCGAGCACGCATTGCGACGTCTTTTTTTCCATCGGCACGTCCACTGTTGTTTATCCCGCGGCCGCCCTGCCAGCGGAAGCGTTGCGCAGCGGGGCGACCGTGGCGGAGATCAATCCGCAACCCACACCATTCACGCCGCAGGCGCATTTTGCTCTGGCTGGGGCGGCCGGGGTTGTGTTGCCCGAATTGATGGAGGGCCTCAACGCCGTGCGTGGCGGGCTGCGCGCGTCGTCGTAGGCCCACCTCCGCTCTACGAGCTACGGCGGCCAACCTTCGCCGCGGCGAAGGTTGGAATCCCGTGCTGGAATTGCACCAGCCTTTGCGGTTCTGCAGACCGCCGCCTGAGCTGCTCGGCCAACGGGACGCACTTCAAAATTGGGGTGACCAACCGGAGTTGCACCGGCACAAACGCCGTCACGGGGCGTGATGCTGCTGTTACATCATGATCACCATGGCAAAAGTGCAAAGTTGTGAACGCAAAGTGCAGAGTGGAAGGCACCATGTTCGCGTCCTTCCATTCTTCACTCTGCATTCTGCCTTCTTCACTCAAATGGAGCCCCTGGCCGGACTCGCACCGGCGGATACGAGTTTACGAAACTCGCCCTGTTGCTGCTGAGGCACGGGGGCGGGAAAGAAAGGATGAAGGATGAAGGCTGAAGGCTAAAGTAAAGGCAAAAGCGAGCGATCAACAAGAGATTCTAATGCTCGCTGAGCAATCTTTTCCTTCATCCTTCATACTTCTTCCTTCTTACTTCAAAACTGGCGCTCTCACATGGATTTGCACCATGAGGTTCTGGCTTCGTTACGGCCAAACACTCGCCCGGTTTGTCGCCAGGTTGTCGAGAATCCAGGTTTTGTTGCGAAGCGGAAAAAGAGTTAATCTCGACATGTTGTCAACATTACTGGCGGCCTCCCGGACCTCGGCCATATTCGGCAGGCGGACGTAATTGCTGCCTTCGATCATCACCTGGGGTGCTCGGTGCTCCATGTAGTCCCGTACGTAGCTGCCCAGGGAGCCGCTGTTCGGCGGCCAGTCCGAGGACCGTGGAAGATTCGTGGAACCACTCCGAAGATCAACGACAAATACCAACATGGACGTGTCGTCGTCGTCCACACACAAGAAGCGTTTGCCGTCCGCAAAAGCATAGAGACAAAGAGGACAATCAAAAAAGTCGCCCCATATACTGAACAACTTGGTTTCGCCGGCATAGACGGGATATTCCTTGTCCCCCCACCACAGAGGTGCTGGGAGCTTGACAGCCGCCACGACTTTCCCGTTTGCGCGAAGCTTCACACTGCGCGTTCCCAATAGCTGCCATAGCGCCAAGCCAATGGCGGCGACTATGAGAATAAGAATGACGATTCGTCGTTTCACGATGTGCAGCGCCTGGAATCTATAAGCCTGGAACGCCCCTCGTAGCCATCATAAATTCGGGCTGACTCAGTTTCTTGCATTTAGAGCAAATTGGCATCCGTGATCGGACTCGCACCGATTAGGCCCGGCTTGAAAGACCGGCTGCTCGATCTGCTTTGCATTCACGGACTAATTGCGCAGGACTGAGAATTGGCCCCCGAGGTTGGTATCGCGCCAACGTCTCCTCCTCTTCAGGGAGGCGCTAATCTTCCTCAGCTACCCGGGGAATGAATGGCCCGGTAGAGGGAGACTCTGTCGAGCTGTGACTAAATCGAGTCAGGGTTCGACGGAGTCTCCCTACCGGGAAAAGTATCGTCCCGGCAGGTAATGCTCCTGCGTCTTCCGGTTATCAGCCGGGCGCTCTGCTCTTGAGCTACAGGACGGTGGTTAGTTGCGGTTTCAGGCCGAAGCGTTTGGCGGGGCGGAACACGATGTTCAGCTTGCCGATTGGCCGGATGCGCATGGCCCGATTTAGTTGGCAGCGCTTGCGAAAGAGCAACTGGCTTTGACAGCGGACAATGGGTTTCATGGGATTACCTTTCGTTAAGGGTTTGGAATTGGCTTGCCGGGCCGAAGCCGCTTCCGGGAGGAGACATGGCCCGTCTTGGCTTCGCTTCGACGCGGCAGCCTGCGCCGCCCGCTGATGGAGGCGGCGAAAGCTGGCGGAAGGCGTCGGTAACGCTCCGACCTCGGGTTTGAGCCGATCCTGTTTTCGGGACAGGCGCAGCCAGCTTATATCTGCCTGCCTTCCTTAAGTGGAGAGTTGGGAGTAAAGAGTGTAGAATCGAAAATGCCTGTATTCTGCACTCTGCACTTTGCACTCTGCATTCAAAATGGCTGCCAGACTTGGACTCGCACCAAGACAAGCGGCTTAACAGGCCGCCGTGCTACTTTGACACCACCTGGCAATTGGCGCTGCCGGCAGGATTTGCACCCGCATAAGTTCGTTTAGAAGACGAACGCCTCATCTCGTTCGGCCACGGCAGCTTTTGGAAATGGTCGGAATGGCAGGGTTTTCACCTGCGGCCTCCCGGTCCCAAGCCGGGTGCTCTAAAGACTGAGCTACATTCCGTGAAGAATGGCGGACCCGAAGGGAGTTGCACCCTCAACCCTCCCGCAGACAACGGGGCGCTCTGCTGATTGAGCTACGAGTCCGAAATTGGCCTGCCCGCCGAAGCTGCGCAGGACGAGGCGTAAAGCCCGCCTTCGCTAAAGCTACGGCGCGGCAGCCTTCGCCCGCCGTTGCACAGCGGGCGAAGGCTGGTGGGAAGTGCTGGTAACGCTCCAGTCGTCGCTTCCGACATGTTTTGAGACGTCCGGGTTACGGCCGGATTGCCGGATCACTTCCCTGAAATTGGTAGCGGGGGTGGGAGTTGCGCCCACGGAGGCAGAGCTTATGAGGCTCGCCTGAATCTCATTCTCCCCGCAGTGAAATGGCCTGCCAGCCGTAGCTGTGCAGGACGAGGCGTAACGTCGGCCTTCGCTAAAGCTACGGCGCGGCAGCCTTCGCCCGCCGTTGCACAGCGGGCGAAGGCTGGTGGAGTCGGTGGGTAACGCTCCCACATCGGCTTGCTTGCAGGGCAAGTGCATTGCTTGTCTGCCACGACCCCATAAAGTCAAAAGAATGGCAAGCCGCCCTGGTGCTGCCCCAGGCAAGCTGAGTTTTGGAGACTCTGCTGCACAGGCTGGTGCGCGACTTGTTTTGGAATTGGCCTGCCAGCCGCAGCCGCGCAGGAGGAAACGAAAAGCCCGCCTTCGCTGAAGCTGCGGCGGGCAGCCTTCACCCGTTGACATGCAGCGGGGGAAGGCTGGTGCGGTTGCCGGGAGTTGCGCCCGGACTTCCTCCGTGGCGGGGAGGCATTCTGCTGTTAAATCACAACCGCGAAATTAGAAGGGCCGGGAGCGTTGCTGCTCCCGGCCCATGCCATTTCAACAAAGAACAAACACCTCTTGGCGATCTAAGCGATCCCAACCCGCGGTTTCACGGCGGCTGTTTCGGTGTTTAGGGGCACACCTCCTGCAAAGCCCTTAATATGTAAATCTAAAATTCGTCCTGTTCGTCCTGGGGACGTTGTCTTCCGGTCGTGGGCAGACCCCGCCGGTGAGGCTTCTCTGCTCGTCCCCGCCAAATTCAATTTGTCGCCAGAAGACATCACCTGGATGTCGCGTTATTCTTGTTCACAGATTGTCCATTTATCGTTGTTAATCGTTCACAGTCATGCTTTTCAGGGAAAATAAAAAACCCTGCTTGCATGTCGGCAAGCAGGGTTGAGGAAGTTCTATTTCGTTCGTTACCTGCTTGCCATGAGTCTATCCAACTTGACCTGTTGTTCCGGGGCTGCGGTGGATAGACCAAGGCTAAACACACTACCCGGGTTATACCGGCTATGACGTGTCCCAATGGTCATTGGGGCCGCCGTCATCGGCCAACTCGCGGCTGATATGTTTAAGCAAGTTTTCATTGAACTTATAACACAGGTATCACGGAGTGTTCATTGCGTCAACTACTATTTAAAAATATTTTGAGATTTTTTTATTGCGCCCGGATTCATATATTCGGATAGGTTGATGTGAAATTCCTGACGCCCCGCGCAGTTTTTGCGCTGACGCCGTGAGATTGACGCGGGCCTGCCGCTTCTGTTTCTCCGGGATGATGAAGGAGCCGGCGGCAGGGTTTGGCCTCGCGTTGACTGAATGGCAAAATGATTTTAAAATAAAAAACTTAGAGGAAGCCTTATGCGAACCATGACCCTGATCGAAGGCGCGATGTCCCTGCTATTTGCCGCCACGGCACTGGCCGGGCCACACTGGACCGAACGCTACAACGTCGTCTGGACCACCCCGAGCAAGGATGCGGCCGGTTCGATGCCGCTGGGCAACGGCGAGGCCGGCATCAATCTGTGGGTGGAGGAGAACGGGGATCTGCTGTTCTACATCGGCCGAAGCGACTCGTTGAGCGAGATCTCCCGGCTTCTGAAAGTCGGGCAGGTGCGCGTGTCGCTGTCCCCCAATCCGTTTGTCACGGGCGCCCCGTTCCGCCAGGAGTTGAAACTGAGCGATGGCGTGTGCGAAATCACCGCCGGCGAGGGCGGGAAGAAGGTGACGCTGCGGGTCTTCGTGGGCAGCGATCGTCCGGTGGTGCATGTGACGGGGCAGTCCGCCTCGCCGCTGACCGTGAAGGCAAGGGCTGAGTGCTGGCGCACGCAGCGCCGCGCGCTGCCCAAGGGAGACGAACAAGGTTCGGCCTGGACCCTGCGGGATGCGCCATTCGAACTTTATGAATCGGCGGATGTTTTCCCAGCCGGATTGGAAGGGGCGGCGGCCTGGTATCACCGCAACGAGGAATCCGTCGCTTTTCCATCCACCATCAAACACCAGTCGCTGGAGTCCGTGGCGGACCAGGCTCACGATCCGTTGTGGCATCGCACCTTCGGCGGGTGGCTGACCGGGGCGGAATTCAAGCCGGTGGATGGACACTCGATCCAGACCATTGCACCCGGCAGGTCGTTTGCGCTGCGCGTAGCGGCGCCGTGCGGCCAGACGCCGACAGCGCAGGCCTGGATGGATGAGGCGAAACAACTCGCAGCCGAGGCTGCGGACGCCCCCGCCGCCCTGGGCCGCACCACGGCTTGGTGGCGGGAATTCTGGGACCGCTCCTGGGTCATTACCGATGCCGGGATGGGAGGGCGGGTTGGCGGGGAACAGCATCCGCTGCGCATCGGCTACGACTCCAATAAACAGAACCCGTTCCCCGGCGCCATCGGTCGCACGGCGGTCTTCAGCCGGCCACTCCCGCCGGAGGAAATCGCCCGGCTGGCCGCCGCCGCTCGTGACCAGACCACTCCGATACAGGATGGTCTGCTGGCCGCCGGCGATGGAACTCCGCGCGAAATCCCCAAGGACAAATTGAACTTCAAACGCGGCTTCAGTCTGGAAGCCTGGATCAAACTTGATCGGACTGAACCGGGCCGCATATTTGACAAGATAACCGCCGGCGGTTCGGATGGATTCCTTTTCGATACGCATCCCGGCGATACGCTGCGCCTGATCGTCGGCAGCAAAGTTCTGAGCGCTCCTCCCCGCACGATCCAAGCGGACGGCTGGCATCATGTGGCGGCCACCTTCGACAGCGGCACCGGCGCGGCAAGTATATATCTGGACGGGAAACTCCTGGCCGGGCAATCCGGGGATGACGTTTCCCCCATTGCGCGGGGCTACACCCTGCAACGCTACATGCAGGCCTGCGGCGGCCGCGGCGCCTATCCCATCAAGTTCAACGGCGGCATCTTCACGGTTGAACCCGAAGCCGTGGGCCGGCCGTACAACCCTGATTGGCGCGCCTGGGGCGACCCCCACTGGTTCCAGAACGTCCGCCACATGTATCACCCGATGCTGGCCGGCGGTGATTTCGAGATGATGGGCCCCTTCTTCCGAATGTACGAAACCGCCCGCCCCTTGTGCGAGGCGCGGGCCAGGCTCTATTACGGCGCGGAAGGCTGTTACTTTCCCGAAACCATGACGGTTTGGGGCGCCTATGCCAACGGCGACTATGGCTGGCAGCGCGGCGATCATCCGCCCGGGGACATCCTGTGCAACTACTGGCGCTACGCCTGGAACCAGGGGCCGGAACTGGTCAGCCTGATGCTCGACTACTGGGACTACACCCGCGATGAAGCCTTCCTGAGGCAGCAGGCTTTGCCGATGGCCGTTGCCGTGCTGAAGTACTTCGATACGCGCTTCAAGAAAGATGAAAAGGGCACGATTATTCTGGACCCCACCCAGTCGGTGGAAACCTTTTGGTGGGAGGTGGTCAACGACATGCCGAGCGTGGCGGGATTGAACGACATCACGGCGCGGCTGAGCGCATTGCCGGAAAGACTGACCGCGGCGCCAGAGCGTGAGTTCTTCGCGAAGATGAAAGCGGCCTGCCCCGCGGTGCCGGTGGAGCAGGGCCGTCTGGCTCCCGCGCAGCAATACAAGGACCAGCGCAGCAACTGTGAGAATCCCGAACTCTACGCGGTTTGGCCCTTCCGGCTTTACGGCTTGGGCAAGCCGGGATTGGAAGAAGCCCGCGCCGCCTACGCCCACCGTGCCAACCACTTGGATGCGGGCTGGGGCTACGACGGCAACTGCGCCGCGTTATTGGGCTTGACGGGGGAGGCCGCCCGCATTCTCCGGGTCAAATGCGCCAACTCCAACCCGGCCTACCGCTGGCCCGCCACCTGGGGACCGAATTTCGATTGGCTGCCCGATCAAAACCACGGGGGCAACCTGCTGAATACCACCCAGCTTATGCTGCTGCAAAGCCAGGGCGGCAAGCTCCGCCTGCTCCCCGCCTGGCCGAAGGATTGGGACGTGAGCTTCAAGTTGCACGCGCCCTGCAACACGACCGTCGAATGTGTGTATCGCGGTGGCAAGGTGGAGAAACTCACGGTGACGCCGTCCGCACGGGCGTCGGATGTCATACAGCCTGACAGCGAGACCGCAGAGGAGAGGGGGCAGCCATGAGTCAAGCAGAGGGAAATGGTTTGTTCGTTTTTTGTTTGGAAAGCGAGCTGGGGATTGCCGGCAGAGGGCCGGCAACCGGGCGGCATACCCACCCCTTTGGGGGTCTGGACCCGTTAACCCGTTAGGACCGTTGTCAATGAAGGACTTACATGAGGTCCGACCCGTTAGGTGACCCGTTAGAACCCGTTAGGAACCCGTTAGGGGCAAATGCAAAATTATAAATTATGAATTATAAATGAAGACGGTCGGGAAATGCGGAATGCAAAATGAAGAAGGGGGGCAGGATTAAGATAAGGATTATGATTAGGATACTGAGGATTTGGCTTGGTTCCAAAAACGGGTCGGCAGACTGGCAGGCGGGGGAAATGCAAAGTGCTGAATGCAGAATGAAGAATGAAGAAGGGGGCCGGCGGGTGTGGAACGGAAACGTGGTTTTGATCTCGCCGTCTTTTGTGCAAACTGAGCGGGCTTTAACCGCGGATTTCGCGGATTTCACGGATAAGATTTGGGCAACCGCGCCGTCGCGCCGTTCCAATCCGGGCTGAACCATCCGGCTAGGCATGTCAAGAATAAATGTGGCATCGTTAGGAACCGACCACTTTACCACTTTACGACCACTTTAGCTTTACGGCCTGCGGGCCGACTGGCGGGCGATTTCTTCGGCGAGCTTTTGTGGCTCGTGGCAGACGAGGAAATCCCATTGGCCGAGACGGCCCCAGTGGTTCACGGCGGACAGCCAGCGGCGCGCGGCCTGGTGCTTGGCCTCCGTGTCCTCGTGGCTCTGGCCTTTTATTTCCAGAATGAGGGTGACGCCGCTGGCGAGTTTGACGAGGAAATCCGGCTCGTAAACGTGCGGGTTGCCGTACAGTTCATACGGGATGTTGAACTCGAGGCGGTCATTGCGGGCGTAGCAGGTGACAATTCCTTCTTTGGCGAGTTTTTCGAGCTGGAATACGGCGGCTTGTTCCCATGAATTGGTGTCGCACGCCACAAGATTTAAATGGCTTGCCTCGGTTATGAGGACCGGCTTGACGGTTTTGAAGTGGACGCTTTCGGTGCTGCCGATGGGCTTGTACCGGTTCAGCCTTGGCAAAAGGGGCGTCTCTCCCTTGGCGTCGTCGGGTGTGATGGCCGCAACCAAAAGTGAAACGATGCGCTGGGCGTAGGTTTGCAGGCCGATCTCGCATGGGTGGCAGCCGCAAAACTCCACTCTGGTGCCGATGTAATCCTGCACAATCTTGAGGACCTGGGGAAATAATGTGACGCGGCTCTGGCGTTTCAAGCTTTCCTTCCCGGCATGGGCGGTCTCGGTCAGTTCCCGCACGATTTCCCGCGCGATTTCAAACGCGATGGTCTGCGGGTGAACCGAGGCATAATACTCGTGCCGGTTCACTTCCGTGAATCCGAAGCCGCCGTGCGCGCTCGGGTGTCCAATTTGGTAGCCAACTTGCGGGCGGACAAAGGCGGCGGTCGGGGTGTTCCATGGGTCAAGCCCTGTGCGCTCGACCTGGCGGACGTCGCATTGAATCAGGTTCCGCTTTAGGTCCACCACGTAGCCTTCCACTATCGGGAAGCGGATTTCAAATTGTTTCCGGGCTGGCAGTGCCATGATTTCGTGTTTGGGGCGGTCTTCGGGCGGCGGGCCTCCGCCTGGTTCCCGGCCCTTGAACGGGATGAGCGAAAACGGCACGCCGAAAATGTCAACGTATTCGGCGGTGAGCAGACCGGTTTGGGGGTCGGGCGTGTAATCCATCCGGCGCAATCCCCGGCCAACAACCTGCTCGCAGAGGAGCTGGCTGTGAAAGGCGCGCAAGCCGAGGATCTGGGTCACGTTGTCGGCATCCCATCCTTCGCTCAGCATGTTAACGCTGACAACGCAGCGGATGCGCTCGCCGGGTTCCCCTACCTTTCCGACCGTGGAAACGATTTTTCGCAATTCTTCCGCCGCCTCTTTTCTGGTCGCTTTGGGGTCTTCGTTCTCGGCGGCCCTGAGGAGTTCTGAATCAATGCGGAGCGTGACCTCGGCGCCCTTTTGATTCCAAAGTTGCGGGAAACCATTGAGCCCGCTGCTGTAGGCTTTCTGCGGCTTGGCTATTTTCTTTCGCTTTGGGGAATCCTCATCCTCCTCTTCATCCGGGGAGTCGGCTGCAATCGTTTCCTCGCCGGAAATCATGCGGTGGAAGTGCTCGGCGATGTCCGTGTTATCGCAGACAATGATCATGACGGGCGGCTTGCGTTCCTGGCCGGGTGTTGCTTTCTGCATAACGTCGTATCGCTGTTTCCATTCGCCGGTGAGCGTGAGCAATGCGTCCTCGGCTTTGCGATAAACGACTTCGGGTTTGACTTTTCCTCCCGTGAATTTTTCGCCCGCTTTGAGGTCGCGGGTGATGTGCTCCCACAATTTGAAATACTTGGGGTCCGGCCGGCCGGTGTTGTCGATGGCCGGCAGGCGCGGAATTTTGGTGATGCCGCTTTCGATGGCGTCAACCAAGCTGAAATCGCTGACAATCCACGGGAAGGGCGAGCCTTCGGGGTAGCCGCTGCCGTGGATATAAAAGGGGGTGGCGGACATATCCACACAGAGGGCAATGCCGCACGCCGAATTGATCTTGTCCAGTCCCGATACCCACACCGTCGCGTCTTCTCTTTCCTTTTTTTCCTCTGGCGTGAGTTTTTCATCTTCGCCGACTGGCGCGGGCCGATAGGCGTGGTGGCCTTCATCGTTCAAGACCATCAATGGCTCGGTTTCCCAAAGATCGCCAAGCCGATTTTGGGCAAAGGCTTCGGGCGTTTCTGGTCCGAGTTTTCCGACTGTGGCGCTGCCGACTTTGATGACTTCGGACTCCGGCCCCAACCAGTGCCAGTTTGTCACCAAGACTTTCCCCTTGGCCAGTTCGCCGCGCAAGGTGGTGGGAACCAGATCGAATTGTTCGTAATAATTATCCACGTCGCCCGGGTACAGCACGGCAAGGCGTTCCTTGATCGTGAGATTTGGACACAGAACCAGGGCACGGCGGGGAAAGCGGGGATCGCCTGGCTTAGTGCCGCGGTTGCAGAAAGCCCATGAAATGAGCATCGCCATGAGAACGGTTTTGCCGCTTCCGGTGGCCATTTTGCAGGCGAAGCGCGGAATGGATTTTAGTCCTTGCTCGTTCGGGATGTCCGCCAGCTTGGGATGCTGCGCGATTTTCGTTATCCATTCGTGCGGGCGGGGATTCTGGCCTTGGCAAAGAGCGCGGTATTCCTCCGGGGCGAGCTTGGGCGTCCAGCGCGGTTTTTTGCCCTGGGCGAGAATTTCCCGCAAGTAGATGATCGTCTCAGCGGCTTCGATCTGGCAAAAAAACAGCCTTCGCGCTCTGTCTTGGCGCCACCAATGGCGAAGCAGTTGCTTCGTTGTTTCCGATCCGTTTTCCCAGCCTGATTCGCGCCAGCGTTTTACGTCTTCACGCAAGGCGTTCACCAGCGGCAGGTCGTCGCGTTCCTCCTCTGCGAGCAGGGACATTTGGGCGCTGCCGGTGCGTTCGCTTTTGAACCAATAACTTGCTGGCCGGCGATTGGGTGTTTTGCTGGGGATGCCGGTCTGCGTGTCGTAGAGCCAGTGGTGCTCCGGCTCGGTGTAGGGCGAGCAGAGAATGGGATTCTCGACCGGCTGAATCGGGATTTGTTCTTCTTTGCTCATGGCAGCTCCATGACGCGCATTCCTTCGTTGCCGCGCGGGTCAATGACCTTGACTGCCACACGCCATTTCTCGCCCTTCTTTAGCCGGGGTGGTCGCGGAAAGGGCAGGCTCTCCAGGCCGCTCAATGCGGAAAACGCGTCTTCCTCAATTATGCCCCGGTCGCCCAGCGCCCTGGCCAGCTTGTCCCATTTGGTCTTGTCCGGGAAAAATGCCTGGCAAATGCAGAACGTCCGTCCGTCGTAATCGCTGTCCAGCCACCATGCGGCGATGCGTTCCTTGTTGGTCGGGAAAAGAGTATTGGTGACCGGGTCATAGACATCCATGCCCTCAACTTCGATGGTGTATGTGCCGTCCGATTGTTTTGCCGGGCCTTTGATGCGCGGGGCGCTGAAAACGGTGAAAAGCTGGCTGCCGGGCTGGGTTTTTAGCAAGTCGCCCATCGCCACATCGGGGCGAATGAGCGCCATGTGCAATCGCAATTTCGGGTGGCTGCCGCCTGCAATGGCGTCCTGGGCGGCTGCGTCGAAGCCAAAGGCGGCAAATACAACGTCGTCATAGGCTTTGCGGTTTGCATCGCGAATAACGTCCTCCACTTGGTAGGCGGTGAGGTTGCCGACGTCGGGGCCGATGGTTACTGCGACGTGGCGTTGTCTCTGGTCGCCGTTGGCCCATTCGCCCTCGGCATGGATGAGAGAGGCGCCGGTGATTGGTTCAAGGCGGCCGAATTTCATGTTTTTGTTTCCGGGGAAATCCACGCCGCTGGCTTTCAGGAGACGGATGACTTTATCAAGGTGGGCCTCCACGTTCTGAACCTCGGCGGCGGATGTGGGCTGGCTCGCGTCGGCGGTGGGAATGAACGTTTCCAGCGGCTCCGGTGCGCCGCCGATGGGTGTCTCTAGCCCTTCTTCCACGGCGATGACACCTTCCACGGTGAATGGGCCGCTGACGCGGACAATGCCCGGCACTTCTTCCGGTTTGTCCACGAGTTCTTCCATCTCGGCGTTGGCTGCAATGCACTGATTGACCTCGTCCATTTTTGAACGCCAGGCTTGGCGGTATTGCTTCAAGGCTTCCTGCAATGGTTTGGGCCAGTCGGGATCGGTGTCGAACGGGACTTCCCACTCCTGCCATTGCTGTTGGCGAGTTGGGGATTGTGGATTGCCGGGAAGCAACCAACGGCGGCGGTCGGCTTCGGTGATACTTTTCTTTCCCTCTTCCCGTTCCTTCCGCTTGAGTTTTTCGGCCACGAGGGCCGATTGCTCAGGCGTCACTTGCTTGAGAGCGGCGTTCAGTTCCTGGAGGCGCTGGGCGAGAATTGGCCCGTGTTTGGCGAAGATGGGGTCCAGCGATGTGTTGCGGGCGATGCTTTTGAGTGTAACGTGTGGCAGGGTTGTACAGGAAAAAGTTTTCGGTTGATCTCCTGCGTTTTTCAGCCAGGTGCCTTTCGGGTTGCGGGTCAGGTCCTCGGCGCTCAGTTCGCGCAGTTTGAAATAGGGGAAGCGGGCCGTGAGAAGCCGTTGCTTGGCCAATGCTAGTGCGACACGGCTTGTGTCGAGTGTAATCCATCGGCGTCCCCATTGCTCGGCCACATAAGCCGTGGTCCCGCTGCCGCATGTTGGGTCTAACACCAAATCCCCGGGATCTGTCGTCATTAGGAGACAGCGCTGAACCACTTTGGTTGTGGTTTGAACCACGTATATCTTGTCTTGCTCGGCGGTCCCCATTGTGTCAGCCCATAAGTTTCCGAGGACGCTCGCGGAAAAGTCGTGGAAATACTTCTTGAAGTTCGCGAATTCGCGCGTCTTAAGAAGTCGCTCGGCATTCTTCAACCGCTGCATCCCTGTGGCGTTCGTTTTCCAGCCGCCCTTCTTGGGGCGTCTTACTTGCTCACCGTCAAGTCCAAAGTCGAACGTAGTGGATTCGCTTGCTGTTTCTGATGTCAGGGGATCGCCCCTCCATGCGCGGGCGTTTTTCGGGACACTCTCGGGGTCTTCGCGCTCTTCGTCTAAAATCGGACGGGACCATCCTTCGGGAAGCTCGATGCGCGCGAATCTCGCTCCGGCACCCTCCCGGAGGTCCTTCGTGACGTAAAGGGGATTGTATTTCATTCCATCGAAGTCGCGGGAGTACCAGAGGAGATAATCGGAGACGTTGTCGAGTCTCGCCTCGCCCATGCCGCCAGTCTTTTTAACCGTGATGAGGGAGATGAAGTTGTCGGCGCGGAAGACCTCATCCATGAGGCAGCGCACGCGGTGGATGTTCTCGTCGCTGATTTGAACGAAAATTGATCCTGTGTTGGCAAGTAATTCTTTTGCCATCGCCAAGCGGTCGCGGAGATAAGCCAGATAGGAATGGATTCCAAGCGTCCAAGTATCGCGGTAGGCTTTGACCATTTCCGGCTCGCGCGTCAGGTCTTGCTCGCGGTCTTTCACGTCGCGCTGCCCGAGCTGCGGCTGGAAATTGGAACTGAATTTGATTCCGTAGGGCGGATCGAAATAGATCATCTGCACCTTGCCGGCCAGGTCTTCGCGGCGGGCCAGGCTCGCCATGACTTGCAGGGAGTCGCCCAAAATGAGCCGGTTGGACCAATCCACGTCGTATTTGTAAAACTGGACGGCCTCGGCGTAGGATTGCTGCGGGTCGGCAAAAAGTTCGCGCTGCACGTCCTGCCTGGCCAGCACGCGCAAGATGGCTTGGGTGGAAACGCGCTCGTGGATGTGAAGGGCGACCGGTTCGACTTCAAACCACGGCTTTTCGCGTTTGCCGGACCATTCAAGCCAAGGCTCGTGGTTGCGGAGAGCGGCAGCAAGGGTGCGGGCTTCGTCCTCCGTCAATGCCCGTTTGCGCGAAGTTTGGAGAAGTTCGGGCAGGCGGTCAGTTTCCGTCGCGTCCGTGGCGGAGCGGAGCGTAGGTGGCAAGTGCGGATTGTACTCGTACCTGAGCTTGGGCGCTTCTTGCAGGATGCCCTGGGACTCAAGCCCGGCCGGCGGGATGTTCTTCCGTTTGGTTGGGTATTTGTACGACGCGACATCCCCGCTGGCGGCGGGCGGCCCGACATTTTTGCGCGGCATGGTTCAGCCTTGGTTTTGGCAGCCCGGGCCGTTGTCGGGATGGCTTGCGTTCTGTGAAAGGGATTCCGTGCCGAAAAATGAAGGGGCGTGACCTACACACGCTCCTTCACAGGCACGGAGATGCCCTTTACGGAACGCTTTCGGGCACGCCCGAGTGGGCATGCCTTCGAGCGCCGTCCGTAAAGTCGAAATTCTCCGTTTCGTGAAGGACAGCAGCCGAAGCTACGCGAATTGATTCTTGTTAAAAATTCTGGTCGTTTTTGCTCTTGTCTGAAAACGCGAGACTATGCCGTGAGCTTCCGCGATGCAATCACTGAGTTTTCGCCGCGCTCATTTTCAGCGGAGGCAAGTCGGCTTCGGGCGATTTGGGCAATCGCTGGCATGTCGGCTGTGGTGCGATGGGTGTTTGGGCGCAACACGGGCGATTTGCCAACGCGACCGCGGAGTCCGTCACCGCCCTGCCCACTCATGACTGACGGATCATAAACTCACCCCAACTCCGGTTTCCGGGTCAAAACCCAGATGTGGCTGCGAACGGCTTCGACTAATGGGTCCGCACTCGTCTGGTCAAGGCGGCGCAGGATTTTTTCCCAGCGGTAGGCGAAGCTGCCGCCGGTGTCGTACTTGCAATGTTGGAAGAGGGTGTCGAAGGAGCGGCGGCGTTTGCGATAGTCTTCCTGGATGTGAACAAACCGCTCACGAAATGCGGTGAGATAGACCCGGGCGAATCCGGTTCCGTTGGACAGGAGTTTGGCCCGGGTGTTGACGGGCCGGGCGTAATGTTCGGCAAAGGCGTCCAACGGACGTTCGTATTCGCCGAAAGCGCCACTGTGATCGCTGACCAGAATCTCCGCCGGCAGCCCCTCCTCGTCTTCCCGGATGACTTCGTCGCCATCGTCGAAGACCGGGGAGGCGCCCTGGTACAAAGCCCGGCCGACGATCATGTTGGAGGCGGCGGCCTTGCCAAGCAGGGTGGCCAGCCGGATGGCGTAGTCGGCCCGCGCCAGTTTTTCCATGGGCACTTTGTCGCTGGCGACGCCTTCCAGATAGTCGCGCTCGAAGTAGGTGGTGCGAATGAGCTGCCCGCGATACTTTCCCGCCAGGCCAGTGTAGGTTTCGTTCAGGCGCCGCATGACGACACGGGAGGGCAGGTTCATGCCCAACTGGCGGCAGCCGAGCCTTCGATCCAGCCAGTAATCGGTGTAATCGTCGCTTTCCTCGATGGATTGAAGAAGCTCCTTGCCTTCGTCCAGATGCTCCCACACGCCCCACTTGAGCAAGCGCATGAAGCGTTTGATGGGCTGGTGCTCGCCGTGCGAGCGCAGTTCGGCCAGGTAAACGCCGCGGCGGCCCACCTTCTGCGGACGTTCCTTGGAGAGGGATTCGGGGAGGCGGCCGAGATTGATATATTCGATGTCTCCGTATTCCCGGATCATGTTGAAAATGATGCCTTTGGCTCGCGGATCAAACAGCTTTTGCAGGGCCTGATCCTCGGGATGACGGGCCGCCTCTTCGAAGAGGGGATCCAGGAGAAACTCGCCTTCCTCGAAACGGCCGCCGGGCAGCCACTCCACATGCAGATAGAATTCGGGGCTTAGTCCGCTGAGGATCTGGTCGGTCTGGGTTTCGCTGCCCTCGAGAAAGAGGGTCGCGATCATGCGATGGCCCCAGGCTTCATTGGCGCCATTATCCCGCTGGAAGGCCTCATGCACGGCGGAAATGAAATGGCGTTTGAGCGCCTCATATTGGGCGCGCAATTCAGCGGCGGCGAGCTGCCCGAAGACCACGCCGGCAAAAAGGGCCGGGCCGCAATGCCGCAAATCCGCGGCAAAAAAATCCAGTTCCAGACGCCCCAGATGGTTGCGGCGGATCGAGTAGTTGGCAATTTCCTGAAGCTGCCGCGCCAAGGCGGCGTCATCCAGAGCGCCCAGATTTGCGAACTCCGCGCAGGTCAGCCAGCGCGTGCCGGTCAGCCGGTTGTAGAAGTAAATGGGCAGCTCTTCAATCGCCACCTTGGAACTCAAGATCAGCCTGGCTTGCTCCTCCTTCGTCGTCGGGATGGCGCTGAGCCGCCAACACTCGCCCCGCCGCTTGATCGCCTCCCGCACGCGCCGGTCCGCCACCGAGAGGAACATAATCCGCCGCTTGGAAACCAGCTCCTGCAACAGTTCATCGGCGGCGAAGGCCAAATCCATCCGGGCGGGATTGGGGCGGATCAGGACCTGGCCGGGATCGAAAATGAGATCCACCGAGTTGCGGCAAATCTTTTCCTCTTCCTCCAGGCTGAGCGGTGCGAGCGCGTCTTTGGCCCGCTGGCGGTTGATCGACTCGAGGAAAGCAGACCGCTGGCACGCATGAACGTCCGGCGGCAGCGTGTAGAGCGTCTTCTGGCCCACAAACAAAGTCCCGATCCGCACCTTCTGCCGGCCCTGTTCGTCCCGTTCGAACGGAGGGGGCCCAATTAGTTCCAGTTCCAAATCCATGCTCACGCCCCAGTTTTAGCAGCAGACGGCGGAGACGGCAAGCAAGCGAAAGCGACGCCAGGCCGGAAAAAAGAAAAATGCGCGGCGAGGCATAATGAGATTGGCGCTCCCGCAAGCGGGATGACTGCTCATAGAGCACTCTGGACGCCCCGGCACAATGATCTCGAAACCGGTACTTAGAGCGATGCTCTTCGCCGCGCGATGGTATTTATGCCACCCCGCTGAAAAAAAGCCAGCCGAAGTTATGGCCCTGTATTTCATGCACTACAATTTCGTCCGCATTCACCAGACCTTGCGGGTCACGCCAGCGATGGAGGCGGGGATTGCCGACCACGTTTGGGGCATGGAAGAAATTGTGGCTCTCCTGCCTTGATTTTCAGACGCGGCGGGTTCAGGTTTGTGTGGCGTTAATCCATCATTCATCATGCGTATCATTTTATTGCTTTTCATTACGGCTGCATTGCCAATCGCGTGGTTGGTTGCAGATTTCAAGGCCCCTCCAATCATCCGCCGCATTCTGGGCATTGTGACAATTTTATGGTCATTCGGGGTCGCCTCGTTGGTTGGGATTTTACAGGTCTTTGACGCCAATATCTATTTTACAGGAGCCACTAAGGATTTGCTCACCAACTCGGTTCAGGCACTCAAGGCTGGTAAAACGGAGACAGTGATTCGGGAATGGGTGCGCGCTGATGACCAGTTTCACCCTACTTACGAAAATCGTGCGGCATACCAACAGATTGTGGATGGGGCAATCGAAGGGATGAAAAAACCATAAACGCCTCTTCGATTCAAATTGATACACTACCGAAGTTATTCACAAAACTATTCACCGTCCCGCCCGCCGCCGTCCCCGGGAGGCGGATGGGCGGGTTCGTCCGGCTGCTTGTGAAACTGGAGGCTGTGCAGCTTGTGATAAACGCCGCCCAGGGCCAGCAGTTCGGCGTGGCGGCCCGTTTCCACAATCCGTCCCTCGTCAAGAACAAGGATAACGTCGGCGTGCTGCACGGTGGAAAGGCGGTGGGCGATGCAAATGGTGGTCCGCCCTTTCATCAGTTCATCCAGCGCGGCCTGCACCATGCGCTCCGATTCGCTGTCCAGCGAACTGGTGGCTTCATCCAGGACGAGGATGGGCGCGTTTTTCAAAATGGCCCGGGCAATGGAAAGCCGCTGCCGCTGCCCGCCGGAAAGGGTCACGCCTTTCTCCCCAATCCCCGCTTCATAGCCGCCCGTCTTCTCCATGATGAATTCGTGGGCATGGGCGTGTCTGGCCGCTTCCTCCACTTCGCCGGCGCTGGCGCCGGGCCGCCCGCAGGCGATGTTGTTGCGAATGGTGTCGTTGAAAAGAATGACCTCCTGGGTGACGACGGCGATCTGGGAGTGAAGGTCGTGCAGGGCCACCTCGCGCAAGTCCACCCCGCCGATGCGCACGGCGCCCGCCGTGGGATCGTAGAAGCGCAAGAGCAGGTTGGTCAGCGTGGTTTTGCCGGAGCCGGTCCGGCCGACCAGGGCCACCATCCGGCCGGGTTTGACTTTCAACTGGATGTCGCGCAGGACCAGACCGGCTCCATAGCCGAAGCTGACGTTGTCAAAATGAATTTCCGCGCCGGCGGCGCGCAGCGGCGCCGGTTGGGCGGCGTCGGTCAGGGTGTTGGGGATGGCGAGCAGTTCAAAGACCCGCTGGGTGGCGGCCTGGGCCTGGGTCATCTGGCTGTGCAGGCGGATCAGGTTTTTAATGGGGGCGTAGAGCATGAGCAGCGCGGTGACAAAAGTGAGAAATTCGAGCGAGGTCGAACGGCCGGCCATATAGAGAAACATTCCGGCGATGCCGAGGGAGCCTGCGAATTCAATCAACGGTCCCGGAGATTCGGTGGCGCGGACCACCCGCATGCAGTTGCTGCGGAAGATACTCACGCTGGCTTTGAACTGGTTGACCACCACCGCTTCCAGATTGTAAGCCTTGATGATGCGGTTGCCGGTGAAGGATTCGTGCATGACTTTGCCCAGCGCGGCCAGTTCGGTTTGGATGGCCGCGCCGGCCCGCCGGACTTTGCGGCTGTAAACCGTAATCGGAATCATGCACAACGGAAACACCAGCAAAGAGATGACTGTCAATTTCGGTTCCACCTTGACCATCATGTATAAATAGGTCAGGAGGGTGACGGGACAAGAAATCAGGGTGACCAGGGAGACGGCGATCATATTCTGCAGGACCAGAACGTCGCTGTTGCGCGAGATCAATTCACCCGTGCTGTTTTTTGTGAAGAAACTCAGGGGCAGGTTGAGCAGATGCTCGAACAGCCGGACGCGCAAATCGCAGATGGTGCGCAACGCCACCCAGGCCATGAGATACGAACTGAGATAGGCCACGATGCCGCGCACCAACACCACCAAAGGGATCAGGCTCACGATCAGGATCTTCCAAGTCATGGAGCCGGCCGTCTGGGCGGCGACCCACTGTTTCATCTGGATAAACATTTCGCGCACCCAGCCCGGCACCCAATGCGGCACGGCGCCGGCCAGTTTTTGCAAATCCTCCGGGTGATTATTCGTAAACATCACGCAGAAAACAAATGCCGCCGTTCCCAGGACCAGCGGCTGGCCAAGCCCGTTCAAAATTCCAAAAAACACCCCCAGGAGGAACCGTCCCTTGTAGGGCCGGTTTAATTCCCACAGCTTAAAAAGAAATTTAATCATGCGCGCTTCGGCCAGTATGCCCCGTGGGGCGCAAACTTCAAAGTTTAAGGTGCTGGGCGGAAATGGGCCACAGGGGGCGAATGGCATCAAACACCTCGGTCACAGAAATGGAGGCCAGACACTCGGCCCCGCCCCGGGCCTGGCAATCGTTCCGGCCCGTTTCAATGCAACGGCAGCCCGCCGCCAGAAACTTGTGCTGGAGTGTCGCGGGCGGCAGCCATTCCTTCAACCCGGGATATTTGCGGAAGAGGGTGAAGGTGGAAACGCCCAGGGCCACGGCCAGATGCAAGACGCCGGAATCCGCGCCGAGGTGCAGCCGGCAGCGTTGCAGCAACGCCGCCAATTGTCCGAGGCTCAGGCCCGGCAGACACAGCAGCCGCGCATCGGGCACGGCGTCGCCCAGCCGGTCCAGCCGTTCCGACTCACGGGCGTTGGCCGCGGCGGTGGCCACCAGTTGCACGGCCGGGTCGCTCTCCAGAATCATCCTGGCCAGTTCCACCCAGTTTTCCAGCGGCCATTCCTTGAGCGGCGTGCTGGCGTTGATGGAAAGGTGAATGGCATTGGCCGGGATGTTGGCCGCGGCCGATTCCCGCGCTTTCTCCGGCACGCGCAAATCAAACCGGGGCGGCTCCAGCGAGAAACCCGCCGCCGCCAGCACGTTCCGCCGTTGCGCGTAAACCGGGAGATCCCGCCCTTGCCGCGGCACCCAATTCCCAATCACCCACCGGTTCCAAAAATGGCGGCGCCCGCCCTCCTGCGCCAACTGCCACTTCGCGCCCGTCAACGCCGTCAGGAAAATCGTGCGGTCCGATCCGCTGAAATTAAAGGCCGCGTCATACTTTTCCCGACGCAACGCGCCGATAATGTCCCAATGCCGCCACCAGGCCGGGCTTTGCGGCGTCAGCGGAAACGCCCAGGCCCGGTCCACACACGGGGCCAAACCGAGCAATTCCGCCCCGACCGCGGCGGACAAAGTATGAAGCTGCGCCGCCGGATAATGCCGTTTGATTTCCCACAACGCCGGAACCAGATGGACCGAATCGCCGAGGAAGCCCAAATCCACCACGATGATTTTGCGCGCCGATTTGGTTTGCTCGTAAAAATTTGCGCCCACAGCCTGCATGTCGTCCTCTACTTAATGGCAACCCGCCGGATTGGCGAGAGCAAAATCATCCGGGACAGACGCATCCCAATTGACGGCATGGGGCATACCCATAAATGTCTTTTCTGTCGCCGACCTCATCCACCACCAGGCACGCGCCTTCCAGTGCAAGAAGCCGCTTCTTCATTTTGCATTCTTCATTCTGCCTTTTCTTCAAACCGGGGCTTGACAAAAATTAGAACCTATGGTTGAATTGCCAGCGTGAGACACGTAGGCAGAGTCCAAGGCCGCCTCCGGGAGGATGCGCCCAGCGCAGGCGCGGAGCGAAAGGCGGCGTCCCAAACCAGGAGAAGATTTCTGCCACAAACGAACGCAAGCAACACAGAGACAAGAGGTTATGCTGTTTTTTTCTTTGGGATTCTTAACGCAAAGTCGCAAGGGCGCGGCGCAAAGAGTTTTTTCCGCCTTGGCCTCTTGGCGTCTTGGCGACTCTTGCCCCGAAAGCTCTCGGGGTTGACAGTTGAACACTCTTTTTTAGCCGTGGAATCCGCGGTTCAATTTGTTTGTTTGAGCCTCCGTCGCGCTGTGCTCTTTTGTGGCAAATTCGTTTTGATTGCGGCCCCTTGCGTGGCGCCTTTTGCGCCTTTTTGCGGTGAATCAACACAAGCGCCTCTCCATGAACAACTTGCGCGCAAAAACGAGCTTTCCCAATCAAGGCCAATCAAGTCCAATCAAGGTAAATCAAGGTATTTTCCATGGCCTCTGCGTCATCAAAATGGTTGAATTCGCGCCATCACGAAGCCCCTCCCGATCCGGGTTCACCTCCATCCCTGTATGGCTAAATATGAGTAAACACGACCAAATACGACCAAATACGACCCATGCACAAATCCCCAACGGAAAAATCTCCCGGCTTCCCCGCGACATTCGTGAGCAGACCCACTCCCAGTTGCGCGACGGCCATTCCGCCGGGCCAATCGTTCAGAACTGTGAATTATGACTGACTTGGGCGGACGGAACTGGTAAAATAATGAGCATGAAAATGGCGACAACCCCGGCGGAGCAGCGGCGCTGGATGCGACAATGGCGCGAGGCGGCCATTATGCTGGATGAGGTTAAGCGGGATGAATTGGCCAACCTCACCGAGCATGAGGCGTGGCGGCAAATCGAGGGGCTGCTTTCCCTCGCTCCTTACTACCGCCGCCTCTCGCGCACCTCCGGCCTGGTCAAACAGCAGGCTTGGTTTCACAAACGGAACAGGAAATGAACAATGTCATCGCCGCCGCGCTTGAGTTACAGGCAGTTTGCCAGCAGCACGGCTGGCGATTTTGTTTTATTGGCGGAATCGCGGTGCAGCGCTGGAGCGAACCCAGATTCACGAACGATGCGGACCTTACTTTGCTGACCGGTTTTGGCTCGGAGAACGCCTTTATCCGGCCTCTGCTCGAGGTCTTTGTCCCCAGGAGACCCGATGCCGCTGAGTTTGCGTTGCGCAGCCGCGTTCTGCTCCTCAAGAATTCCGAAGGCGTTGGTCTGGATGTTGCCTTGGGCGCGTCCCCGTTTGAAACGCACACCATTGAGCGATCCTCGCCGTTTGTGTTTCCCACCGGCCAGTCTCTTATTACCTGCTCGGCTGAAGATTTGCTGGTGCATAAATGCTTCGCCAACCGCGACAAGGATTGGCTGGATGTGGACGGCATCCTGGCGCGGCAGTGGAATAAACTGAATTTAAAACTGGTGCGGACGGAATTGAAGCCGCTGGCGGAGTTGAAGGAGGAGCCGGAGATTATCGCCCGGCTCGAAGAAAAGATCGCCCGCCACAACCAGCCCTTCACCCGCATCAAACCCACCAAACCGAGGAAAAAACGACGGTGAATAAATTGCCCATCTCGGTCTGCATGATTTCCGGCGCGGAAGCCCAACGGATCGGCCATGCCCTGGCCAGCGTGGCGGGATGGACTTCCGAGATTATTGTCGTGCTGAACGAGGATGTGGCCGACGGCACGGACCAGATCGCGGC
The DNA here is from genome assembly GCA_049513975.1 of Verrucomicrobiota bacterium. GTDB lineage: Bacteria > Verrucomicrobiota > Verrucomicrobiia > Limisphaerales > Palsa-1400 > JBEKOF01. Next base: position 71,101 of record JBEKVM010000029.1, read on the forward strand.
CTCCCATGGCGCCAGGGTTTTTCGCGAGGCGTGGAAGGGCCACATCGCCCAAAAGAATTCCGCCATGCAAAAGGCAACCCAACCCTGGATTCTGGGATTGGACGCCGACGAAGCAGTTTCGGAGGAATTGCGCGACGAAATTCTGGCTCTCCAACTCCCGTTCTCAAACTGTGCCGCCTACAGTTTTCCGCGCCGCACTTTTTTTCTTGGCCGGTGGATTCGTCATGGCGACTGGTATCCAGACCGTTGCGCCCGGCTGTGGCAGCAGGGGAAAGCCCGCTGGGAGGGCGTTGATCCCCATGATTCCTTGCGGGTGGACGGCGCCACCGGCAAGTTGCGTCACGACCTGCTCCATTATTCCAATCCCAACATCAGCAGCTACGTGCGGAAAATCAATTACTTCGCCGATCTGCATCTGCAACGGCAACTGGCCGAAAAGGCGCGCTGGTCCGCCGCCGGCGCCATTTTTCGCGCAGCCTGGCGCTTTGTGCGCGCGTATTTTTTCCGCCTGGGATTCCTGGATGGGTATCCCGGCTTTTTCATCGCGGCTTCCACCGCCTATTCCACCCTCGTCCGGCACAGCCGCCTCTTCGAGCATTTGCAAACCGCCCAGCCGCCATGCGCGCCCCCTCAATCTCGTTGATCATTTCCACCTACGAGCGGCCCGGCCCGCTGGAGCAGGTCTTGCAGGGCGTCCGGCGCCAGTCGGAAATGCCGCTGGAGATTTTGATTGCGGACGACGGCTCCGGCCCCGCCACCCGCGCCTTGATCAGCCAATGGCAGGCACGGCTGGCCGCCCCCTTGCGCCACCTCTGGCAGCCCGACCAGGGCTTCCGCAAAACCCTCATTCTCAACCAGGCGGTCGCGGCGGCCAAAGGCGATTACATCGTCCTGCTCGACGGGGATTGCGTGCCGCATGCAAAATTCATCGCCGACCACGGCGCGCTGGCGGAAAAAAATTTCTGGGTGCAGGGCCGCCGCTGTTTTGTGCGGGAAAAGTTCGCCCCGGCCTTTTCCGCCGCCGCCACGCCCGTCTGCCAATGGATGCTGGCTGGACGAATCACCGGCCTGGCCAAGGCGGTTCACCTTCCCTTTCCGCTGGTGCGCCGCAACACCGGCCAGCGCGGCATCATCGGCTGCAACATGGGATTCTGGCGCGAGGACCTTCTCGCCATCAACGGGTTCGACGAGGAATATACCGGGTGGGGCATTGGCGAGGACTCCGACCTGGGCACGCGGCTTTACCATCTGGGCCGGCCGCGCAAATTTGTTTATGGCCACGCCATTGTTTATCATCTGAACCACCCCATGCTCGGTCGCAGCCACCTCGAAGCCAGCCGCCAGCGCCTGGCCGAAACCATCCGCTCCGGCAAAATCCGTTGTGCGCGCGGGATCGAACCATATCTTCCCAACGCCGCCCGGCCCGCATGAAATCCACCCTTGAAGCGGACCGCGTGAAATTGCGGATTTTGCATCTCAATTCCCTCCTCACCGGCGGCGGGACTGACGACCAATGCGTCCAACTGGCGGCCGGGCTGCAGCAACTGGGCCAGCACGTCATGCTCGCCGGTCCGGGCGGGCGGGATTTTTCCAAAATCATCGCCGCTGCCGGGCTGCCGTTCCTGGACACGGGAAATGATGCGTCCAAGTTTAGATATATACTGCGCGCGGCCCGTTGGATTCGCCTGGAAAAAATTCAAATTGTCCACGGCCACCACGGACGCGACCTGTGGCCCGCGATTTTCGCCGCAAAAATGTCCGGCGCAAAACCGAAGATTGTCCTCACCCGCCACCTGGCGAAAAGCCCCGCCTCCTTCGCCAGCCGCCGTTTCTTGCTCGGCCAATGCGACGCGCTCATCGCCGTTTCCGAATTCGTGGCGCGCGTCCTGCGCGAAGGGATTTATGAGCCGGATTCGCCGGAGAAGGAACGGCGCCGCCGTCCGCCGCTGCGCGGGGATTTTAGCAAGATTCATGTCATTTACGGCGGGATTGACACCGGCCGGTTCCGCCCCTCCGGCGCGGCGGAGAAAAGGCGCGAGCTGGGGTTGGAGCCCGGGCATTTCGCGTTTGCCGTGGTGGGCGGTTATGATTTGCCGCGCGGCAAAGGCCAGCGCGAGTTTTTGATGGCCGCGGCCCGGGTGCATGAGAAAATTCCGCGGGCGCGGTTTCTCATCATTGGCCGCGGCAGCATGGCGGGGATTTTGCGGGCGGACATCGCGCGCCTCGGACTGGCCGGCAAAGCGTGGCTGACGCCGTACGCGGCGGACATGCCTTCCGTTATGAACGCCATTGATTGCCTGGTGCATCCGCAGATTGGCACCGAAGCGCTGGGGTTGGTCATCTGCGAAGCGCACGCCTGCGGCAAACCGGTCATCGCGTCCGCGCTGGACGGAATTCCGGAGGCCTTTCGCGCCGGCAATTATGGGCGGCTGGTGGCGCCCGAAAACGTCGCCGAACTGGCCGGGGCGATGGAGGCGCAGGCGGCCCAGCCGGGGCTGGACGCCGCCGCCGCCGCCGCCCTCCACGAAAAAGTGACGCGCGTCTTCTCCCTGGAACGCTCCGCCAAAGAGGTCTTGCGGCTCTATGGTGATTTGTTATCGTGCGCCAGTTTTACCGCCAGCCCGCCGCCAGGCGGTTGAAAAGAACATGAAAATTCGCCTGGATTTTTGCGATTTTTGGCCGGGGTTTCCCAAGACGGATAATTTTTTTTATCACCTTCTGCGCGAACGGTTCGAGGTGGAAATCTGCGACCGGCCGGACTTTTTGATCTTCGCCGACCCCGGACAGCATGTCCACCGGGTGCATAATTGCGTGAAGATTTTTGTGGCCATCGAGGTGTTCCTGCCGGATTTCCGCTGGTGCGATTATGCCTTCACCTGCCATTATCTGGATGACCCGCGCCACCTGCGGCTGCCCTATTACGCCTGGAGCCCATGTCCGCCGTCGCCGGGAAGCGGGGAAGAAATCGCGCGGGTGATGGCGGCCAAGACCAAGTTTTGCAGTTTCATCGTCACCAACGCGAAACGGAAGAAAACCCATAAGCGCGTCGAATTCTTCCATCGCCTTTCCCAATATAAAAAGGTGGATTCCGGGGGCGCGGCCTGGAACAACATCGGGCGCGTCATTCCAAGAGGGGCCAACCATAAACTGGAATTTAACCTTCCCTACAAATTCAGCATCGCCTTTGAAAACGGGTCAACGCCGGGTTATACGACGGAGAAAATTGTGGATGCCATCAAGGCGCGGTGCGTGCCGATTTATTGGGGAAATCCGCGGATCGGAGAAGAGTTCAACCCCAAAAGCTTTCTCAATTATTTCGATTTTCCGAGCGAAGAGGCGCTGATTGAAAAGATCATCGAACTGGACCGTGACGACGCCAAGTACCTGGAGTATCTGCGCCAGCCTTTTTTTCACAACAACCAGCCCAATGAATTCTTCAGCCACGAACGGCTGCTGAATCAGTTTGAAAAGATATTCACCACCCCGATCACGCCGGTCTCGGCCCGGCGCTATCCGCTGCAAATTGACCGTTGGATTCCGGTGCTGAAGAACCGGTCCAATCAATGACAATGCTTCAGTCATGGGTGGGCTATATCAGATAGGGCCGGCAGTCCTCTGCCCGCCGCACGAAGGTGGTGTGAGGTGGATTCTACCAATGCCCGACGGCGGGCAGAGGACTGCCCGCCCTACCACCCCACGACGCATTGCCATCAATGATACTGGGCTGGCGCACCGGCCAGGACACGGCGGGTGATTTGGCTGATTTTGCGCCGGGCCTGGCCCCGGGCCAGGCGCGCCCGCCAGGCGGAGGGTTGGAGAATCCACGGGGTTTTAGCGCGGCGCAGCCTGTCCAGCTCGTCCTGCGCCAGGGCGGCCATGTTCAGCGCCGGCTCCAGTTCGGCCCAGTGGACCGCCTCCAGTATTGCGGGCAGCGCCGGGTTGCGGGAGCGCTGCTGCGCGATGACGTTCTGGGCCAGCCGAAACATTTTCAAGGCCAGGGAGTCAACGTGATAACCCGCCAGCGAATAGGCCTTGGGGTGCAGGCGAAAGGTGGAGAAACGTTGCGGCGTCACGGCAATTTTGAAGTCGAAAATATTTTGCACTCCCCAGGCGCCGTCGCCGGCGGTTCCGAACTCCAGGGGAAAGGGGCGTTGCCGGAGACAATCGGTCCGATACAGGTTGCTGGCTGAACTGCCGGGCAGGGCGCACCACAGGTGCGTCACCGTGAACAGAAATTGGTCGGCGGTGGAAAGCAACTCGGGCCGGACCATTTTTCGTCCTTCCAGGATTTCATCAATCAACCACCGGCTGTCCGGCAGCGCGTGGCCGGCGGCGTTGACGAAACGGGGCTTGCTGATCACCAGGTCGCATTGGAACTCCTCCGCCACTTGCAAAAGATGTTCCAGGCCGGGGCGGGTGATGGCATCGCCCACCGTGGCGATATACACATATTTGGCGCTGACCTTTTGAATCCCGTAGTTCCAGGATTGGTACAAACCGGGAGGATGCGTCCAATAAGTCGTGCAGGCAGGCGGCAGACTGGCTCTTAACATTTCCACCGTCCCATCTTGCGAGTCGCTGTCCACCACCACAATTTCCTGCGCCCGGTCAATCCAGGGCAGGAGAGAGGCGATATGTTCGGGCAGGAGGGGGGCGCAATTGCGGGTGGGGATCAGCACCCCGATGGTTGGAGTGGCGCTCATGGATTTAGCCCGAAACCGGCGGATCATTCAGGACCATCAGGCGCGCCAGTTGGTCGAGAGTGACGCGAGGTTGCCAGCCGAGGGAGCGGATGCGGGACGGATTGCTGACCAGGCGCGAGTACTCGGGCGCGAAGCCCGGCTTCTCCACGACATATTCACGCCAGTCGCAATGGACGGCGGCAAAACAGGCCTTGGCCCAGTCGGCGATGCTGTAAGCGATGCCGCTGCCGAGGTTGGCCTCGAGGATGGCGTCTTGTTGGGTCAGGGCCAGGATGGCTTCCACCATGTCGCCGGCAAAAGTCCATTCTTTCTCGACCGACAGGTCCCCCAGTTCCAGGCGGAACTTTTCGCCCGCGCCGGCCCGCCGCGCCGCCGTGGCAATGGTTTGGCTGACATGGCCCGGCTTGCGCAGCGGGCTTTCGTGGTGGAAAAGATAGCCAAAGAAAACGTTGACCCCCAGTTGGCGGTAGTAACGCGCCAGGAAGTTGGAATAATTGCGCACGGCGGCATAGGCGCTGGCCGCATCCATCGGATCATCCTCTGAAATCGGCCGGCCGCGATTGACAAATTGGAGGGCGCTGCCCGCCAGGAAAACCCTCGAACCCCGGCTGTGGCGATGGACCGCCTCCAGGATGTTCAAGGTGCCGGTGCCGATGGTGGCGTGGTTCTCCGCCGCCGCTTCATGGCCGGTGCTGGAACGCGCCGCCAGATGGAAAATCATCTCCGGCCGGCGCTCGCCAATGAGCCGGCTGACCAGGCTGGCATCGGCCACATCGCCGATAATCGGGGCCTGTTGCCGGGCCACCGCCGCCACCCTCCAGCCGCGCTCCTGTGCCAGCCGCCGCAGATATTGGCCATCCTGGCCGTTGGCGCCGAAAATGAGGATTTCCATCTGACTCCAATGGGCGCGCCCTGGCCCTGCTACTTTTGTTGGATGACTTCGATGGCCGGCAGCGGAAAAATAAAGCCGGCCCCTTTTTTCAGCATCTCTTTCTCGCGCCGCAGGATCTCCTCTTTGAAATGCCACGGCAGCACCAGATAATAGTCGGGGTTGAGCTTGCGCGACTCGGCTTCGCTGACGATGGGAATGTCGGTCCCCAGGGTGAAGGCGCCGTATTTGTCGGGATTGCGTTCCGCGGCGCAATCCAGGATGCGGTTGTCCAGGCCGCACCATTGCAGGAGGGTGTTGCCTTTGGTGGAGGCGCCATAGACATGGATATGTTTGCCCTGGCGCTTGAGGCTCTTGATCAGCGCCAGCAGTTCCTCCCGATGCAGGTTGATGCGGTCTTGAAAGGATTTGTAGGGCTTGTCGGTATCCAGTTCCAGATCAAATTCCTGGCGCCGCAACTGTTTGATGCCGGCCAGCCATTGCTCATTGTTGAAGGCGGAGGATTTGGCGTGGGTGATCTGGCAGCGGATGCTCCCGCCGTTGATCGGGTTTAATTCCGCGCGGAATGCTTTCAGGCCCGCGCGGCGCAGGATGTTTTCGATGACGGAGAAACTGTAGTATTCCAGATGCTCGTGGCAGATGGTGTCGTAGGAATTCATCTGCAACATCGAGGGCATGTAGGACATTTCCACCACCCAGACGCCCTCCGGGGCCAGGACTTCCTGGATGCCGCGGACGAAAGCGACCGGATCCTCCAAATCATAAAACATCGCGATGGAGGTGATGAGGTCGAACTTTAACCTGGGAAAGCGGTGTCTGAGGCCGGCGGAGGGAAAGACATCCTGCACCACCTGGATGCCGCCCCCGATTTGCTGGGCGATGTCCGACGGATCCACCCCCACCCGCCGCCAGGTCCTGGGATAATTCTTCAACAACGTGCCGTCATTGCACCCGATGTCCAGCGCGGCCCCGCTTCTTTTGCCGGCCAGTTGCAGTCCGTCCCGCACGATGCCGGAAAGATGGTCGCGCATCGTCTGGTTGGTGCCGGAACGGTACCAGTAAGAGTCGTATAGAATTTCCGGAGGCACGCTGTGCTGCATCTGCAACAAGCCGCAGGCGTTTTCCTCGGCGGTGGGATCGCACCGCACCAGCACGCAGGGAATGCGGCGCAGCGGCGGGGCGGGTCGGCCCGGCTTGACGAAGGAGCCTTGCAAGTGCTGCGGGCCAAGATCAATGACCGTGCGCAATGAAGTGGAACCGCAAACGCGGCAGCTTTTTCGATGGGTGAGATGCATACCTGGCCCCTACGGTATCAGTAATTCCGAGCGGGTTGAAAGGCCAAATTGCGGCCGGCGCCGCCGCGGCAGCAGCAGGGCCAGGGAGCTTTTCACGAAGGACGCCGCCCCCGCGCCGCAAAGCGCGCGTGCTGTCAAGAAAACCACTTCCCCCAGGAGCGCCCCGGCCCACGCCACCCGCCGCCGTCCCAGCCGCTTGAGCAGCAGGCGGACGCCCTGCCGGACCGCATAAGCCGAGCACCAGCCGGCATCCGCGCCTTGCTTGAGCCGCCGCAACCGCCCGCACAGCCAGACCTGGGCCAGCCAATAGCCCGCCAGCAGATCGGTCGCTTCCAGCCCCGAGGTGATGGATTCCACATGGCTGGAGAATTGCGCCATCGCCCCGTCAAACACCGTAATTTCGCCCTCATGGCTGGCAATGGAATAAAGGTAAATCATCAGATCCGGCCCGGCGTTGCGCTTCATCATGAAGTATTCCCGCATCGGTCTCCCGCGCGTGAACCCCTCCAGCTCTCCCTGCCACTCGCGCAAGCGGTCCGTGCGAGTCAGACAGCAAATCGGGCTGAAAGGCAGGCCGCGAGGCGAAAGTTGGTGGCCGCAGCCGAAGTAGGCCCGCAGCAAAAACGAGGGCGTCACCACGCGCAATTGGCGCACCCGCTCGAACGGAACAACACTCTCGAGGCTGCCGTGCGCGCCGAATCCCATGACAAATTCCGCCCGCCTCCGCTTCATTTCGCGGGGCATGTCCGCCCAAAACGGGGCCAGCACGTCGTCGTCATACATGAAGGTGGCATAGGGCGTGCGCACCAGGAGCAGGGCGGAAAAGCAGGCGGGCATGAAGCCCTTGGGCTCCGGCTGGCGCGCCAGGCGCACCCGCGCATCCCGGCCGTAGCGCGCCTGCAGCTCTTCGTAGGAACCGTCGCTGCTCTGGCCGTCCATGAGGAGCACCTCCACCGGAAATTCGGGCCGGTCCGCCTGCAGGCAGGATTCAATCGCCCGCCCCACCCACTGGCGCCGGTTGCGGGTGGGCAAAATAAAGGTCAAGGCCGGCGGCCGGGGGGTGTCAGTGGCCGGCATCGGCTGCTTTCTTCAACTCCAGGCAGCAAACGGCGCGCGCGCTGGCCGCGAAATCGGCGTCGTAACCGCTCGCGTGATGGATGTCAAAAAAGGTCGCGTCCCCGGCTTCCAGCGCGGTGGACGGACGCCAGCCTTCCGGGTGGTAGAGAAAGTAATTCAATAGGCAGGTGTCAGGGCGAAAAGCGCCGATCAAGCCGTCAATCCCCGCCTGGTCGAAGATTTGCAGCCAGCCATGATCCCGGGCGCGGCCAAAGGGGACGCTGGCGTAAAGGGCGCCGCCGGGTTTCAAGACGCGTTTGAGTTCGGCGACGGCCTTCAGGCAGTCGCGCAATTGCGACTCCTTTTTCGACGGGTCGGCGGTATAGAGCAGCGTGTTATCCATGCCGACGTGCTCCAAAGTGGAGATGGAAACGGCCCAGTCAAACATATCGTCCCGATAGGGCAGCCGCCGCAGATCATCGAAGAGGTAGGAAACCCCCTTGTGCCAAAAACAATCCGGTTCGGGCGCGAGGGTGCAGATGTGGAGCCGCTTGTTTTGCAAGGCCGGATGTTCGAGCAGGAATTCAAAATTCAAGATCGAGCCCGCATCCAGCAGCAAACCCGGCGCGGCCGGCAGCCGCGAGAAAAACCAGGGGTACTCGACAATGCGCTCGTCCAGCCGCCAGCCATATCCGGACGGAAGTTGGTCCGCCTGAAAATCACCCGCCTGGAGGACGCGGGCAATTTCGTGGAGTTTGTATTCCACATAACCCTTGCTCCATGGCTTCAGGCCGGAGTGCTGGAAACGCCGGCGTTTCCAGGCTTGGCGCGCGCGGCGAAGGAGCGGCGGTTTATTCATGCGGTGGATGGATGGGGGAATCAGGGTGAAGGCTCTTGTCGAAAAAATCCAGCTCGGACGCCTCAAAGCTCCGGCTCAACGCGGCATCGGCGGCGGGAAAGGCAACCACATCAAAAAAAGAGCGCCGCAGATCACAGTAAAGCCGCAGCGACCTGAGCAGTTCCTTTTGTCCGCCATCGGCCTGGGTCAGGGGATTTCCGGCGCCGTCGTAAAAATCAAAGCGGGCATAACCGTGCTCCTGCAACAGGGTGAACAACGCGTCCGGATCGCCGCCTTCCCGGCGGATGAAAGCGGGGAAAAACTCAAAGAACAAGACCGGCCGGTGCGCGGCCAGCAGGCGGGTTGCGCCGCGCAGAATCCTCAACTCAAACCCTTCCGTGTCAATTTTCACCAGATGCGGGGCGCGATAATCGGGCTCTCCGTCGAGCAGTTGATCGAGGGTGACAAATTCGAGCCATTCGCCGCCCTGGGCGCAAGGCTCGATGTTGGAGTTGCCCTCGGCATAGTTATGCTTTACTGCCGTCCGGCGTTTTTCATCCGTCAGCGCCACAAACCGCGCGCGGCTTTGCGGGATTTGCGCCAGGTTATGCGTCAGGCTCGCCTGGAAGCGCGGGTTGGCCTCCACGCAAAGAAACCGGCCGGAGGTTTCCCGCGAAACCAGGTAAGTGGCGGCGCCGATATTCGCGCCAATATCCAGCATCACCAAGCCGCCGCGCGCCGCCCGCACCACCCGCGCCAGACGCGGCAGCACCGAGTCGTAAAACGGAAGCTCGAAGTGGGAAAGGATGATGTTGCTCGAAAAGGGCGTCTGGAAGGCGAACCCGTCGAGCCAGGCCGTAACATCCGGATCGCCCAGCCTCAACAGGAAGCGGCGCGCTCTGCGCAGGCGCGTTCTGCGGCGGGGGTTGCCGGAGCCGCCCTGCCGAAGCTCGGCCAGATACGCGCGATAAACGGACTGGGCAATCTTGGCAAACATGGGTCACCAGGAAACAACAATTCAGGCCAGCAAGTTCAGCCCTGTCGTTTGAGGTTAGGGGAATGCTTCCAGGAATGCACGCACAAACAATCTTCCCCACGGGAAGCCGCTCCAGTCCCCCGCCGGCAAAAATGGCTGCCCTGGCATCCCTCGCAAAGTCCGGCTCCCCCGTGCCGCGCCGGGGAACAGCTCACCAATTGCCGTCGCGTTCGTAGCCCGCCCCGACCAATAAATCATTGTAGAGATATTTGAAACGGGCGGTCAGCTTGGGGGTGAAATGGGCGCGCCAGTCGCCGGCGATGCCTTTGCGGTAATGGGACTTGATGTCCTCCTCTCCCGCCTGTCGCCCGCGGCTCAGTTTTTTAAAAGTATGACGGGCCGCCACCTCTTCAATGAGGGACCGTTCCACCTCAATGCCCCAATTCTCGTGAAACATCCGCTCCAACTGGCCGGCGGCGTCCTGGAGGAAATCCTCGAATTTGAAGCACTGCTCCCCGGCTTCCAGCCAACTGCGCTGGATCAGCGCCGAACCGGCCAGCCAGCATTCCATCAGATAGCGCAGCCCCTCTTCTTCATCGAGACTGGTCAAAACCGTGCGCATCTTTTCCAGCGCCGGGGTGTCCAGGCCGTGGCTGTTGCGGACGCTGAAATAGCTGGAAACCAGGGTGTCGCGCAAATCGCGCAGGAGGACAAAATAGCGGCTGGAGGCCGGGGCGAAAGACTGGTATTCCTGGCGGCTGACATAAACACAGCGATAGACCTTGCCGCTCTTGATCGGCCGGGTGAAGACTTGGGCTTCATCCACCTCCGCCGGCTCGAAGTCGGGAGTGAAGATATGCTGCAACATCCCCCCGATCCACTGGGATCCGGCTTTCCAATGGGTAATGTGAAACAGTGTCATCTCCGGCGGTATCAGCAGCGCCGTTCCATTGCCGTGTCGCGCACCCGCGGAGGTCAGACCGCTGAAAATCCGTCGAAAAAAAGTCGCTTGATGACTGTTGCGGTGGTCTGCAATCTTCTTTTCCGGCGGAGGAATTTGTGTCTCGGTTAAAATGCTCATCAGTTGAATAAAAATGCCGCTCGCGCGCTCCAGTCGTATCCAAGCCGGTCTCCTTCAACCTTTGAGCACTTGCTGCCGGGATTAAAATAATTCATGCGTTTCCGCCGCTTTCCGCAGCCAGAATACGCCGCAGAATCACGCCTAATATATTTAATAAACTCCATTTAATGTAAGATGGAAGCCTGCACACAAGTAGGTGATTCCCTTACATCTGGTCAAAGCAAATTGCCATCTGTGGCGGCGGTTGTCAAGGGTGGCGGTGGATTTTTTCGGCAGGCTCGATTCGGCTTGGTTTCCCCGCGGTTTGGTGGTATCAATCCTCCATGCGCCGTTCCGTTCCCGGTTATTTTCACACGCTGGAACCGTTTCTGGATTTATTCAAAACGGGGGTGCCGATCTTGATGTATCACAAGATTGGCCTGCGCCCGCCCCGTGTGCGGCTGCGGGGGCTTTATGTCCGCCAGGATGTCCTGGTGCGGCAACTGGATGAATTGCAACAGGCTGGCTTCACCTCCTGCCCGCCGGCCGAAGCCAATGTCCGGGCTCGCACCAACGGCGCCCCGGCCCGGCGCGTCGTCCTGACCTTCGATGACGGCTTCCGCAATGTCTTTGAAAACGCCCTCGAGCCGCTGGCCCGCAAACATTTCCGCGCCATTCAATTCCTCGTCGTCAATTGCATCGGCAAACTCAATCAATGGGACCTGCGCGACGGGGAGGCCGCGGAGCCGCTGATGGACGCCGGGCAGGTGCGCGAGTGGTTGCGGGCGGGACATCGCATCGGCTCGCATTCCCTGAGCCACCCGCGCCTGACCCGCCTGAGCCTGCGGGACGCGCAGGAGGAGATTTCGGCGAGCAAGAAAAAACTGGAGGACACTTTTGGCGTCGCCGTGGAGGATTTTTGTTATCCCTTTGGGGATTGGAACGAAGCAGTGCGCGACTTGGTGATGGAGGCCGGTTATCGCACCGCCTGCACGACGGAGTGCGGCGTTAATTCTCCGGCCACCTCGCCGCTGGAACTGCGCCGCATCCCCGTGCGCCATCCCACCCGCAGCCTCAAGGCGCTGAGAGCGCGGCTCATGGGATAACCCGCCAGACAGGAGGCCCCCCCGAAACCGGCGTTTTCCCTGTCCTGATCATAATTCATATCTCCTGCGCGTTTCCGACTCCGGTGCGCGGAGTATCAGGAAGACATCTGTCAGGTCCGGGCCTGGGGGGCGCCGGGTGCGGCGGCTCCTCGCAATTATGACGCAACTCCGACATCGGGAAATGTCGCGGCCTTGGGCATCAATACCTGGCATAATCTTGCCCTGTTTTGTGACGGTAATTCGATTAGCGCGCAAATTGACGGCGTAACCGTTGGAACGATCTCCGATTCCAGCTATGCCCGCGGCATGGTTGGTTTTGGTGTGGCCGGCTATCCTGCTGCCGAATTCGACAATTTTAAAGTTGATCCGGTTGTCGCAGCGGACAAACCATAGCTATACGAAGGATAGCCTTACACGCTTTTTCCCAGACTTCGCTGGGAAAAAGAGGTTCGCCTTTGGCGAACAGCCGTTGCGTGATATTTTTTCTTCATGCGCACCTCCGATGATTTTTCCAGTTATCTTGGCGATGGGCTGATTGTGTGGACCGTATTTCCCTCCGCGGTTACTTCCCGATGGGACAAGCCAGCGGCGGCTTCATCATGTGGTGGAACCGTCTTTATCCCGGGCTGCCCATCACCGAAAAGAGGCTGCGTTCCATGGCCGGTGATTTCGCCCGGCGGGTCAGAACCTTTGCCCGGAGGAAGGAGATTCCCTTTTTGTCTTTTGCGGTGGGGGACAAAACCAAACATGCCCAGGCCGACGCCCTCCGTCCCGCCGACCCCAATTTCCAAGGGGTCTTTGCCATTTTCGCCTCCAAAGCGCCCGCCTTGGTGTGGAAAGCGTGGAAGAACAAGAAAGGGAAACTGGTGTTGCGGCGGAGCAGGAACTGGCCCTTGGTCTATCATTATCACTTTCATATCGTGGATCGGCAATGGGGCCATATCACCATCCGGATCAGTGGACATCCCCCGTTCGGTCTGCAGATTTCGCTCAACGGACATGAATGGGTTGAGCGCAAAGCCCGCGCACAGGGCGTGCCCCTGGTCAAACAGGGGAACTGCTTTGTGGGCGGGTCGGACTTCCCCCAGGTCAATCAACTGGCCCAGACTTTGGAGGGGCCGAAGGGTTTGGCCCAACTGGCGGAAGTCTGCGAACGGTGGGTTTATTCCGCCTGCCTTTGTTTCGTGCTGGATGGCGAAGCCCAGCGGCGTTCGGGATTTCGCTACCAGTATTCCTGTTATCAAGTGGAATACAGCCGCAACCTGCTGTTTAAGAGCGGGCGGCTTTTGGATGAGGTGTATCAGGGTTTGATCGAGCGAACCTGGCGGCAACTGGATGTGCCGCGCCTGAAGACCATCTTTGGCCGAAAAAAGCGTCCCCATCAAAATAGAATTGGAGGCGGAAGGCTGGAGAGGATCGTGGAACGGTTTGATTACGACCTGACCGTCTTCAAGGTGCATTTTGGCAAGCTGACCCTGAAGATGTATGACAAAAGCGACCGGGTTCTGAGGGTGGAAGTCATTGTCAACAATATCAGCGAACTGCGGGTGGGAAAGAGGCTGGAGAAACTGCCCGGCATGGTGGAGCAGTTGGAAGGAATGGTGGTGCGGTTTTTGGGGGTGGTGCAAGCCGCCCATCTGAGTTTTTTGGACGGGGAGCGGCTGGATCAATTGGCCATTCCCAGCCGTTGCGGAAACCACAGGGTGGCCGGGGTGGATTTGAACAAGGCACGAATGCGAGCGGTCGCGGAAGCGTTGCTGGCGCTGGCCGCAGCCCCGCGCGGTTTTACCGCCAGGGACTTGGCGCAGAGAGTCCACGAGCAAGCGGGCCGAACCATGTCCGGCTACAGTCCGCGCAAGGCCGCTTACGACCTGCGCAAGCTCAGAGGCAAAAGTCTGGTGGCCCCAATCCCCAAAACCAGGCGTTACCGGCCGCAAAAACCGGGCATCCGAAAACTGGCGGGATTGCTGGTGATCAGAGAAAAAGTGATCCACCCCGTTTTGGCCGGCGTCTGCCGCCCCAAAGCCGGGCGACCGCCAAAACTCGCCAGCCGCTTGGACATGCACTATCAAAACCTCCAGAGGGAAATGCTCGCGACGCTCCAATTTTTGAAACTCGCTGCTTAAAACAGATACCAACATGTTGGTCTTAATTCTTGGACAGCAGGGCAAA
>JBEKVM010000030.1:0-48755 GCA_049513975.1 Verrucomicrobiota bacterium
CAAGTTACAATCGTGTTACGATAATGACGCTGGGGTGACAGTTTTCCACCAATGGCGTGGCAGGGGCATCCGTCAACTATAAGCAGCTTCTAGGCCGAACACGATTGGCGCCTCGCGTGCCGGGTTCAGCGCCCTCGCTGAACCCACTCGCCGGTGTCAGCAACGAGGGCGTCGCTGACTGCACGCGAGGGCGCGCGCGCTCCCCGAAACACTGGGCAAGCCGTCGCTATCTCTCAAATCAGGGCACAACCGGAATAGTTTGCTAATGAAGCGCTTTTGGTTTTCAGTTCAGGCCTGAAAACGCAAGACTCAACACCGCCGCCGTTACGGCCGCCATGTCCGTCACATCCCGCCAATTTGAACAGCTCCAGGCGCGCCTGAGCGGCGCCAGGCGCGCCGCCCAGCCCGTTTTTGAGAGCAGCCTCCGCCCGGCGGCGGCCGGGACGCAAATTATTATTGGCATAGATCCTTCCCTGCGCGGCACCGGCTACGGCGTGATCAAAATGGCCCGGCCCCATCCGCTGGCTCTGGCCCACGGCACCATCGCCTGTCCGCCGGCTTGGGAACATTCCCGGTGCCTTTTGAAAATCATGCAAACCTTGCGCGAGATTGCCGCCCAATACCGCCCTGCCGTTTGCGCCATTGAAGGACTGTTCTACGCCCAGAATTTGCAAACCGCCCTGACCCTGGGCGAAGCCCGCGGTGCGGCCCTCACCGCCATGGCCGAAGCCGGCCTGGACATTTTTGAAATCGCCCCGCGCAAGGTCAAGCAAGCCATCGTCGGCTATGGCGCCGCCCACAAGGAAGCCGTCGCCAAAATGGTGCAGCGTCTCCTCCATTTGTCCGCCCCGCCCGCCCCCGACGCCGCCGACGCCCTGGCCGTCGCGCTGGCCCACGCCCAGGACACCAGCCGCTACAGCCTCACCGCGCCCAAGAAAATTTAAAAGCGCACCAATGCGCTCAGCGCCCATACCGCGAGGTTGACATAACCCGCGGCCAAAACGTCATCCAGGGTGATGCCCAAACCGCTGTACAGGGACTGGCTTTGCCGCACCGGCCAGGGTTTGAGAATGTCGAAAAACCGGAAGAGCACGAAGATGCCGGCAGTCTCAAGGCCGTGCGCGGCGGAAAAAAAATACTCCGGCCCGGGCCATTGTTTTTCGCGGGAACAAGCCAGGGCCAGGGCCGCCGCAAAGCAGACCGGCATGGCCGCGATTTCATCCAAAACAACCGAGCCAGGATCTTTTTGCTTGAGCCGCTTTTCTCCTGCGCCGCACAGCCAGACGGACAGCACGATGCCGGCGGCGCTGCACGCCGCAAAGATCAGCCACGACTTCCCGCACAGCAGCAGGGCGAACCACCCCAAACCGAGCAGCGACCCGAAGGTGCCCGGGGCGAAGCCGATCCGGCCCACGCCAAAACCCTGGGCGATCCAGAGTTTCATAGATCGGACAGATACAGGGCGCGGTTGCGCCACAGATAGATCACGCCGGAGGCCAGGGTCAGGGCCACCGCCACCCAGAGGGCCGCGGGCGCGAACCATTCCACCCACGGTTTGCCCAAAAGATGAAAACCGAATATCAATTTGCCGGCCGGCCCCGCCTCCTGGTAGCAGTGCTGCACCAGGATGGAAAGGATGGCGACAATTTGCGATATGGTTTTGTGTTTCCCAAATCGTTCCGCCGCCAGCACCAGGTTTTTCGAGGCCGCCAGCAGGCGCAATCCCGTGATGGCCAGTTCCCGCCCCACCACAATCACCGCCATCCACGCCGGCATCCAGCCCAAACCCACGAACGCGATGAACGCCGAGCAAACCAGGATCTTGTCCGCCAGCGGGTCCATCAAAATCCCAAAATTGGTGATGAGTCTGTCGCGCCGGGCGATCCGGCCGTCAAAATAATCCGTCAGGCTCGCCGCGCTGAACAGCAGCAGCGAAACCGTCTTATGCAGGGGAAATTCCACGAAGACCGCCACCAAAAAGGCGGCTGTCAGGACGAAGCGGGAGACGGTTAATTGGTTCGGCACGTTCATGGGCCGCGCCTATAAAGACACGTTCGCCCCGCCAAGTAAACCTTGTTCGCGGGGCCCTCGGCCATCCATCACCCGGCCGGTTCGGCGATCAAATCGTAATCCGTGTGGCCGATGATCTTGACGCGGGCGAATTGGCCCAGCGGCAATTTCCCGCGCACATAAACCCGTCCGTCAATGTCCGGCGCGTCCGCCTGGCTGCGTGCGATCAAAAATCGGCCGCGCCCGCCGGGGCCGGGGTTTTGCAGTGCTGCGGGCGCGGAGGAGGACCGGATCAGGCCGTGCTCCCAGGAGCTGACCTTGGCGGCTTGCAAATCGCCGGGCCGGGCCTCCGCTTCGATCAGCACTGTCAGCTCCCGCCCGACGAAGGTCGCGGCAATTTCCCGCGCCACCTTGAGTTGTTCGGCCATGGCCAGCTTCTGCCGCTGTTTTCTGACCCGCTCCGGAATTTGCCCCTCCATTTTGCCGGCGCGCGTGCCTTCCTGGGGCGAGTAGGTGAAGACGCCGAGACGCTCGAACTTCGCCGTCCGAATGAATTCCAGCAGCGATTGGAAGCAGGCCTCCGTCTCGCCGGGAAAGCCCACGATAAAGGTCGTGCGGATGGCGATGCCGGGGATGCCCGCCCGAATTCTCGCGATCAAGTCAACAATATGCTGCCGCGACGTTTCCCGCCGCATCCGCTCCAGCATGTTTTCGTGGATGTGCTGGAGCGGCAGGTCCACGTAGCGCGCCACTTTGGCGCAGCGGGCGATGGTCTCAATCAATTCCCCGGTCCAATGGGCCGGATGCGTGTAGAGCAGGCGGACCCAGAATTCGCCCGGCAGGGCGTTGAGCGCGCGCAGCAGCGTGCCAAGGGTGGTCGCTTCGGCCGGCAAGGCCCGCGCGGCGGCGCTGAATTTTGCCGGGGAGGAAATCGCGCGGCTGTGATTGGGGCGCAGGTCCAGGCCGTAATAGGTCGAGTCCTGCGAGATCAGGTTCAACTCCCGCACGCCGCCGGCCAGAAGTTGTGCCGCCTCCCGCACCACGTCCGCCTGGGGGCGGCTGCGATGAGCCCCGCGCATCTGCGGGATGATGCAAAAGCTGCACGGATGATTGCAGCCTTCCGCGATTTTGACGTAGGCGAAATGCCGCGGAGTCAGGCGAAAACGCGGCGTGGCGAAGTCGGGAATGTAACTGGGGCGCCGGTGAACCTGCAGGACCGGCCCATCTGCGGGGGCGGGGGATTTTGCCTCCAGGCCGGCCAGGCGCTTTGCAATCGTCCTGGCAGAATCGCCGCCCGACGCGCCCGGCCCGGCGCGGCGCAGTTTCTCGCGCCGTCCGGCCAGCGCCTGACGGACGATTTCCGAAGCTCGCGCCACCTGGTCAACGCCCATGAAAGCGTCCACTTCCGGCAGCAGCTTGGGCAGATCGTCGCGAAAACGCTGCGGCAGGCAGCCGGCCACGATCAACCCCTGGGCCGGATGGGTTTGGGCGCGCGCCTGGGCGGATTCCAGAATGGCTTCCACGCTTTCCTTTTGGGCCGCCTCAATGAACGAACAAGTGTTGACAATGACGACATCCGCCTGGTCCGCTTCATTGGTAATTTCCATGCCGCTTTGCAGCAGCGAACCAAGCATGATCTCCGCGTCCACCAGATTTTTGGCGCAACCGAGGGAAATCAAGCCCACGCGAACCGGGCGATGGCTGGGTTTGGTCATGCACGCCCGATCCGTCAGTGCTTGGGCAGGGGCAAGGTTTCCCCCGGATTATCGGCCGCCTGATAAAGACCCGGACTCAGCCCGTTCAGCGGGTGTTGCGACGCCCGGCGGTTCATCACCACGATGCCGGCCGTCACTCCGCCCACCACCAATCCCGCCACCAGGATGGGCAGCAGCAGCCGCCGGCCCGCGGTGGAGAGGTGAAACATGGCCGAGTCCACCAGGCCGGAGGCCGGGGGTTGAAATGTCGGCAGCGTCTGGGCTCCGCTTTCCGCCAGTTCCGCGTTGAGTTGGGCCAGAATCACCGCCGGGTCCAGTTTCAGAGTCGTGGCGTAAGTGCGCACAAATCCCCGGATATAAACCGGCGCGGAAAAAACATCATAATTGCCCTGATCAATGGCGCGGATATGGTCACTGCGGATTTTGGTGATGTCCGCTATCTGGGTGACCGTGAGCCGTTGCGCTTCGCGCGCCGCCCTTAACTGTTCGCCAACCGTTGCCATGTCAGCCAATGGATACCCCTTCTTTGGGTCCCTGGCAAGCGCGCTTTCACGCGGGCTGCTGCGGGGCCTTTCACTCCTTGGGGCGGCGGTTTCTGGCTCCTAATCTCTGTCTTAATCCTGATCTTAATCTTAATCTTAATCCCAATCGTAATCTCCCTCGTGCAAACGGATTAAGATTAAGATTAAGAACCGCAGACCGCCGCCCCAAAACAGCGACATGCAGGGCAGACCGCTGCCTTGATTTTTGCATTGATTTTTGTTGGTTTCCCGGCGGCAGCCTTGTAGTATGCAACAGTCCCAGGACGGAGGCATGTTTCCACGCCGCCCGCGGGGACGAGGCCTGAAGGCTTTTCATGAAGAAAATTTTGATTGTCGAGAACGACCCCATTTTACGGGGCATTTATCGGCGCAAGTTTGATTTGTCGGGATTCGTCGTGGAGGCGGTGGATGACGGGCCGGTCGCGTTGGACACGTTGCCCGCTTTCAAGCCCAATCTGATCCAGATGGATCTGACACTGCCCAGCATGAACGGCACGGAGCTGATCCGCAGGATTCGGGCCATGCCCAACTTCAAAATTGTCCCCATCGTCGTTCTTTCCAGTTTCTATCGTCCGGATCTGATCAAGGAAGCCTTCGACGCCGGCGCCAACAAGTGCGTTTCCAAAATGGATTGCACCCCCAATCTGGCCCTGGAAATTGTCGAGCAGATATTTAGCGGCGAAATCATCGGCCTCTATCCCCAGCCTTTGGGGAACTCGCCCATTCCCGTCAGCATGCCGCCGCCCAAGCCGGCTGCCACCGTTCCCATGCCGGCCCCGGTTGCGGCTCCTCCTCCTCCTCCTCCGGATTCGCCGGTCCCCTCGCCTCTCTCGACGCCTCCCGCCCCGTCTTCCTTGCCCAGGCTGGTCGTTCCGCCTTCTCCGCCGAAATTCGGCGGGTCCGCCCACGCGCCGGCCGCCCCGGAAAAAATTCCATTCACCGCCCCTCTCATCAAGATGCCCCCGCCGGCGCCGCCGGCCGCCACTCCGGGTATTCCGGCGCCGACGCCAACGCCGGTGTTTTCCGGGGTGCGTGTGCCGGTGGCCCCGAAGTTTTCCACGGCCTCCCCCGCCGCCGCGCCCCCGCCGCCCAAGGCTCCCGAACCGGCCGCGCCGGAGGAGGAAAGCCCGGAGCCGGCGGCGCCGGATTTTGGCTCCGACGCCACCTCCACTTTTCGCCTGGAAATCCGGCAGGAGTTTCTCAAGCGCGTCCCGCAAATCCAGATGGACCTGCGCGAGCGGGTGGGCGCTTTGGTGCGGAGCAAAAGCACCACCGAACAACTCACCCTCTTGCAGGGATTCAGCACCTCCATTTCATCCCTGGTCGGCCTGGCCGGCGTCACCGGGTTCAGCCGCATCGCCCACCTGGCCGGGGCGATGGAAGCGCTGATCAAGGACCTGCAAAAAAAACCCAGGCAAATGACCAGTTCGGTCCTGCGCACCATTGCCCACGCCTCCGATTGCCTCAACGTCCTGTTTCGCGACATCAATCAGGGCGCGCAGGAAATCCCCCAATCCCTCCTCATTCTGGCGGTGGACGACGAACCGATTTCCCGCCGCACCATTTCGGTCGCCCTGGCCAAGGCCAATCTGCGCTGCATCTGCCTTGAAGATCCCAAAATGGCCATGACCATTTTGGGCGAGAACCAGTTTGATCTGGTCTTTCTCGACGCCGAAATGCCCGAGATGAACGGCTTTGAACTTTGCGCCGAACTGCGCAAAACCGTGACCAACAAGGCCACCCCCGTCATCTTCGTCACCAGCCTGACCAACTTCGAAGTGCGCGCCCAATCCTCCCTCGCCGGGGCCAACGACCTCATTGCCAAGCCCTTCCTCATGATGGAACTGGCCGTCAAAGCCCTGACCTATCTCCTCCGCCCAAAATCTATTGTTGACGTAAAAAGCCAGCCCGGCGGCAACTGAAATCATTTTGCTTCTGTCATTTCCCCTTGGGCCCAGCTTGATGCCAGCGCCATGCCTTTTGCCGCTTCCCCCGCCCCACCAAGCGGGCAGAGAGGTCGCAGCCCGTTAAAAAAGGCCCGGTGAGGGCACCCGGGCCTGCAACAGATGCATGCTTTGCAAGGGAAATGTAGGCCGCGTGCCCTCACGCGGCGGGACTGAAGCTTTTTTTAACGGGCTGGTAGCCATTGTTTGACCGCTTCTGCCTTATGCATATCCTGACGGCAGGCCGGGACTCCGTCGAGCCGTTACTCTGGCCTTCATTGTGCATTCCGCATTCTGCATTCATCCTTCATCCTTCATCCTTCAGCATTTACCTGGGGCTGGTGAGGTAGAAGCGGTAGGGGAACAATGGCGCGTTGGTGTCGAGGAACTGCACCAGGCCGTTGCTGTCAGCCGTGTTGGTTCCGAGGTCCTGCCATTTCACCAGATTGGTGCTGGCTTGGAAATCGAAGTTCTCGCCGGCAGCGCCCACGGCTTGCAGCAAAAAGCTCCCGTTGGCCTCCTTCTTCAGAAAAGGCCCCGGCGCGTATTTTACGGTAACAAACTCGGTCCCTCCCGCCGCTGTGGTTTCGTAGCCGGCGACATAGACGTTGCCGTTGGCATCCACCGCAATCGCATTCCCCTCGTCATCCCCATTGCCCGGCCCGTTATAGCGCTCCAGCCAGATCTGATTCCCATTGTTGTCGTATTTGATCGTCACAATGTCATTGCCAGAGTTTGTCCCCGGCGAGTAACCGGTCACATAGACATTTTCGGCCAAATCAACAACTACTGTGTTTCCGGAGCTTCTGCCCGCAGGAGTCTGTTCATAAATGTTTGTCCAAACATAGGAGCCATTGGTGTCAATTTTGTAGGTCCCGTAGCCGCCATTCGGGTAAGGGTAATGCTCGTTTTGCCCGGTCACCACGACATCATACGTTCCATTTAAGGCTAATCCGTGTGCAAGACTTGAGCCGTTTGCGGTTGGATCATAAGCCACCCAATCCAAACCTCCTCCATTTGCAAACCTCATAGTTTCGTAACCTTGAGAGTTCCCGCCGAAAAAGTCCACGACGCAATATAAGTTGTTCGCTTTATCCAATGCAGCACCCTCTACCCGAACACTCGCCACGGATCCGGACTGCTTGCTTGCCAACCAAAGCTGATTCCCATCCGGGTCATACTTCACAGTTGTGAACTGGACCTGAAAATAATAACCAACATAAATGAAGCCATCCTGGCCGGAGACATAAGTATTTCCATTTCCATCTGCCAACACCGACTGCGATAATGTCGGCCCAACATCAATATAGGTCACGGCCCATAAATTACTGCTCCCTGGACTGAGCTTCACCGTGTTGAAATTGGTGCCAAGCCCCGTGACAATCACGTTGGCGTTGGGATCCACCGCCAAAGCAGTCCCTGCATAAGGCGCCGTCCAAAGCTGATTGCCATTCGTGTCATATTTCACGGTCAGGGCATTGCCAGTGACAATCACGTTGTTGCTGCTGTCCAAAACCAGCCCAAGCGGCTTGGCCGATGTTGCGTTTGTTGTATCATAACGGGCGGCCCATACTTGATTTCCGTTGGCAGCGTATTTGATTGTGGCGTAGCCAAGGTTGCCATTGGTGTTCTGGGAGAATCCAGTCACGTAGATGTTGCCATTCGTATCCAAAGCCATTTTCACGGCTTGATTCGTGCCGTTGGTGATGCCGTTGTTGTAGCGGGCCACCCAGGCCTGCTGGATTTGGGCATTGCATAGGGAATTAACCACAAAGAACGCGAAGAACACAAAGCAAAGCAATCCACCTCTGCGATCTCTGTGCTCTTTGCGGTCAAATCCACTCTTTGTCTTTACTTCATATTTCATGGCGGTCCTTTCAATTGCATACGTGGGCGGAGGAGGCCGCCGGGTCAAGGAATGGAGGGACGCTCATGGCACCGTTGACATATTCATTCTGATGGATGTACTCTACAATAAGGATACGTTATTGTCGCTGGTCTTCTTTCAATGAACATCATGGTTTCGCACTTTTTAGACATAGTGCATTTATACATCAGCATGTCTTATACCTGTGGGTTTCCTTGGTTTCCCCTGCTCGCGGAGCCAAATCGCTTCCGGCATGAGAACAGCGTTCATTCGCCCCCACCCCAAACCTAACGGGCCGTTGACGGGTCCTAACGGGTATCCTAACGGGTCCGACCCCATGCAAGCCCTTCATTGACAACAACCCTAACGGGTTAACGGGTCCAGACCCCCAAAGACCCCTTGCGGCTCTTCACTTGGGCTTTGCAAAAGGGGCGGGGGTGGCGTAGAAATCAGCTTCCGGCTCAATCGTTTCGCGCCCGCTGAGGCAGGCCGGCCTGTTTTATGAAACCTGATGTGGAAATATACGATACCACCCTGCGCGATGGCAGCCAGGGCGAAGGGGTCAATTTTTCCGTGATGGACAAGCTGCGCATCGCGGAAAGATTGGACGCTTTTGGCGTGCATTATATCGAAGGCGGCTGGCCGGGATCCAACCCCAAGGATATTGAGTTTTTTGAGCTGGCCAGGCGGAGGAAGTTCAAGCGGGCCAGGCTGGCCGCCTTCGGCTCGACCCGGCGCAAGGGAGTGGCGGCGGCCGCCGATGAGCAGGTGCGGCTGCTGCTGGAGGCCCAGACCCCGGTGGTGACGATTGTTGGGAAGACCTGGCTGCTCCATGTCAAGGAGGTTTTGCGCACCACCCCGGATGAGAATCTGGCCATGATCGCCGGCACGGTGCGTTTTCTCAAGGAACACGGAAAATTTGTGGTTTACGACGCGGAACATGCTTTTGACGGTTTCAAGGATCATCCGGCCTACGCGCTGGCCACCTGGCAGGCCGCGGCAGCGGCCGGAGCCGACATTGTGACGCTGTGCGACACCAACGGCGGTTCGCTCCCGCGGGAGATCGGCCGCATCACCGCCGCGGCGCGGGCCAAGCTCACCGGCGTCATCGGCATCCATACCCACGATGACATCGGCTTGGGCGTGGCCAATGCCCTGGCGGCGCTGGAGGCGGGGGCCACCCATGTGCAAGGCACCATCAATGGCTATGGGGAGCGGACGGGCAATTGCAATTTAACCAGCGTGATTCCGACCATCGCCTTCAAGCTGCGCAAATCTTGTGTGCCAGCCTCCTCGCTGCGGCAATTGCGCGATCTCTCGCAGTATGTGGACGAGATGGCCAATTTCCGGCACAGCCCGCGCCAGCCCTGGGTGGGTTCGGCGGCCTTTTCCCACAAAGGGGGGATCCACGTCAACGCCGTGCAAAAAGTGGCCAGGAGTTACGAACACATTGACCCGGCTTGCGTGGGCAATGTGCGCAGCGTGCTGATCAGCGACCTGGCGGGACGCAGCAACATCGTCATGAAGGCCCAGGAACTGGGGATCAAGCTCGGCCAGGACGCCCCGGAACTGAAGGAATTGCTGGCCCGCCTGAAACAACTGGAGCACGAAGGCTATGAATTTGAGGCGGCGGGCGGTTCGCTGGCCGTCCTGCTCCGCAAAGCCCTCCATCCCCAAGTGGCGCCCTTTGTCGTTCATGCCTACCATGTTTCCATGCGCCGCGAGGAGGGCGGGTCGGTCTGCGAAGCCACCATCAAGGTGCGGGTGGACGACCGCGAGGCGCACACCGTGGCGGACGGGGACGGGCCGGTCAACGCCCTGGACTCGGCCCTGCGCGCGGCCCTGGCCAATTTCTATCCGCAAGTCAAAAAAATATTATTGACCGATTACAAGGTGCGCATTTTGGATTCGACCACCGGCACCGCCGCCAGGACGCGCGTCCTCATCCAGTCCAGCGACGGCAAGGAGGAATGGGGCACGGTGGGCGTGAGTGAAAACATCATCGAGGCCAGCCTGCAGGCGCTGATTGACAGCATGGAATACCGGCTCATGAAATAGTTAAAAAAAGAAATTGACACATATACATCGTGATGTATATGTGGTGGTATGAAAGCAGACCATAAAAGCAAAACAGTTAAAGCGGCCTCCCAAGCCGGGGCGGCCAAACATTACCCGATCGGGAAAAGCGCGGAACCGGCCATGCTCAAGGAAGCGGCGCTGGCATTCGCGGTGGACGAGCCGCCCATGGTCCGCACCCAAATCTACCTGAGCAAGCCGGAGCATGAGTTTATCCAGAGAGAGGCCGCGCGGCAGGCGCAACCCATGGCGGCGGTGATTCGGGGGTTCATTGACGAAAAAATGGAAATCCCTGAAGTCGCCTGGACGAACAATCCGATGTTGCGTCCCTGGCCGCATGACTCCGACAGGAAAGGGCACGAAGACGGCGGGATCAACCACGACCATTATATTTACGGCTGCCCGAAGAAATGGATCAAAGTCAAAGGCAAATATGTGGAAGCTCCGCCTTTGCCGGAGGACTATTACGAAAATCGCGCCGGCGGCGATGCCTATGACAAAATGATACGCGAACTGGACGAAACCAAATGAACGGCCGCGCTTTCCTCGATGCTTCGTTTTGGATCGTCTATCGTGAAGAAAAGGACGGCAATCATCCTGTGGCGCGCCGTGTCATGAGCGAGCTTTTCCGCCAGCGAACTTGTTTTGTGACCACGCTTCCGGTCGCCTGCGAAATCCAGGCCTACTTTGCCCGGGAGGAACACAAGCGCGCAATGGTTTTGAAGGACCTTTTTGAAAACCCGCTTCTCACGGTTGAAAACATTTCGCATCAAGACCAAAAAGGCGCCCTGGAAATTCTACGGCTTCATCGCGACAAAGCGTATTCGCTGTGCGATGCGCTTTCTTTTATCGTGATGCGCCGCTTGAACCTTAAACGAGCCGTGGCCCTCGACCGGCACTTCCGCCAGTTCGGCGAATTTGAAATCATTCCTTGAGAAGTTTTCCATGTCTGAAATTCCCAAAGCCTACGAATCGCAGTCCGTCGAGGACAAATGGTATCAATTCTGGCTCGGGCAGAAGTGCTTCGTCGCCGACCCAAAGTCCGCCAAGCCCGCCTATTCCATCGCCATTCCTCCGCCCAACGTTACCGGCGTTCTCACCCTCGGCCACGTCCTCAACAACACCCTCCAGGACATTCTGGCGCGGCGGGCGCGCATGACCGGCCATGAAGTGCTCTGGCTGCCGGGCACCGACCACGCCGGCATCGCCACCCAATCGGTCGTGGAACGCGCCTTGAAAAAGGCCGGTCAAATGAAGCATCGCGACGATCTGGGCCGCGAAAAATTTCTGGAAGAGGTTTGGAAATGGAAAAACGAAAAAGGCGGCATCATCATCCAGCAGCTCAAGAAACTCGGCGCCTCCTGCGACTGGTCCCGCGAGCGTTTTACGATGGACCCGGAGTATTCCCGCTGCGTGCAAAAAGTCTTCGTCCAGCTTTACAAAAAGGGCCTCATCTACCGCGGCAAACGCATGGTCAACTGGTGTCCTTCCACGCTCACCGCGCTCTCCGACGAAGAAGTCGTCATGAAGGAGCAAAAAGGGTTCCTCTATTATTTCAAAGTTGAGGTCGCCGAAGCGCCCGGAACCTTCTTGACGATTGCCACGACGCGGCCGGAAACAATTCCCGCCGACACGGCCGTGGCCGTCAATCCCAAAGACCCGCGCTACGCCCATTTAATCGGCAAACATGCCCTTCGTCCGCTCCCGCCGGAATTGCCGCAGGAACAACGCGTCATTCCGATTGTCGGAGACGACCTCATTGACATCGCCTTCGGCACCGGGGTGCTCAAGGTGACGCCGGCGCATGACAAACTCGATTTTGAAATTGGTCAGCGCCACAAGCTCCCCATCATTGATGCGCTCAATCCAAACGGCACGATGAGCGACGCCGCGGGTGTGGACCTGCGCGGACTGGACCGTTTCAAGGCGCGCAAAGTGGCGGTGGAGAAACTCAAGGAACTCGGCGCCTTGGCAAAGGAAGAGCCTTACACCAACAACATTGGTTACAGCGAACGCGCCGACGTGCCCATCGAGCCGCGCCTCAGTGAGCAGTGGTTCTTGAAATATCCGTGCGTCGAGCAGGCGCGCGCGTGTGTGGCGCAGGAGGGGAGCGCGACCGTCCCGGTCGCCGCATCCGGCGTCTCGCCGGATGCTTCTTCCCGCGCGGGCGTTCCGTTCGGCGGGACGCCGAACGGTGCGGACGGGACGTCCGCGCTCCCACAAATGCACTTCTATCCGCAGCGGTGGGCCAAGGTTTATGACCACTGGATGGAAGGCCTCCAAGACTGGTGCATCAGCCGCCAGCTTTGGTGGGGTCATCGCATTCCGGTCTGGAGAAAACTTTGCAGTATCTCGGAAGCTGACAGTTGGAAAGACTTGCTTCCAAGATACGAGGACGAAAAGCAAATTCGCCTAATTCCCACCGACAACAACATGGTCATCGTTGAGATCGCGACTATTTCGCCGGAGACCCACAATTTGATTCAGCCCGCCGGCTTCACCCAAGACCCCGACATTCTCGACACCTGGTTCAGCTCCTGGCTCTGGCCCTTTGCCACCATGGGCTGGCCCGAGCAGACCGAGACGCTCAAAAAATTCTATCCGACCACGGACCTGGTCACCGGGCCGGACATTATTTTCTTCTGGGTGGCGCGCATGATCATGGCCGGATTCGAGTTCACGGGGACGATGCCGTTCAAAAACGTTTACTTCACCGGCATCATCCGCGACAAGCAGGGCCGGAAAATGTCCAAGAGCCTGGGCAACTCGCCCGATCCGCTCGACCTCATCGCGCAATACGGGGCCGACGCCCTGCGTTTCGGCGTCATCCGCTCCGCCCCGCTGGGGCAGGATGTCCTTTACGACGAGCAGCAAGTGGAATTGGGCCGCAATTTTTGCAACAAACTCTGGAACGCCTGCCGTTTCCGCCAGATGCAGCCCGGCGCAACCGAGGGCGAAATCCGCCCGGAGCTTCTGACCTCCGACGACAAATGGATTTTGCTCAAGCTGGACCAGGCCGTCGCTGAATTGAGCGGCGCGCTGGCCCAATACAAATTCAACGAGGCCGCGCAAACCCTCTACCGCTTTTTCTGGAGCGAGTATTGCGACTGGTATCTGGAAGCGGCCAAGGCCGCGCTGCCGGCGGCGAACGAACCGGCCGGCCCCTCCGTCTCCGCGCTCCAGGCCAACACCCTGGCCGTGATGGATTTTGTACTGTCAAATACTTTGCGGCTGTTCCACCCCTTCCTGCCCTTCATCACCGAGGAGCTTTGGCACGGGCTGGGCTTTCACCTCGACCTGCCGGCGGACCAGGGGGGGAACACCATCATGTTCTCGCACTGGCCGAAGGCTCTGGACGAAGATTTCAAAACGCATTACGGATTGGACGAGCGCCTCCTCAAACAGGTGGATTTGCGCAACGAGCTGGTCACCCAGGGCCGCAGCCTGCGCCGCTCCGGCAACATTCCGGGAAACAAAAAAGTCAAATATATTTTCAAGCCGGCGGGCCGGCCGGAGCCCCATGACCTGGCGGCGATGAAGCTGCTGCTCAACGCCGAACCGCTGGAGGTGCGCGCCGATTACACGCCGGAGAAAGGCACGCCGGCGGCGCGCTCCGAACTGGGCGGACTTTATCTGCCCCTGGAGGGGGTGGTGGACGTGGCGGCGGAAGAGGCGCGTCTGAAAAAGGAAATGGCCAAAGTCCAGACTGAGATCGAGAAGGTCAAGCAGAAATTGGCGAACCCCGCTTTTGTCCAAAAAGTCCCGCCCGCTGTTTTGGAGGAGCACCAGAAACGCCTGGCCGCCTGGCAATCCAAGCTTGAACACCTCCAGAATCTGTTGACTTCCTTGGGGGGCTGAAACCGTGACCGCCTTCCGCGCCCAAATCCCCGCCTAAGCCGGACGGGAACCGTTCCGGGAGCACACGCGCCCCCGCGTGTGGCGGTCGGCGCCCTCGCCGACTGCTTCTTTTTTCTTCCCTGGAAATTGTAGGGATCGTCGCTCGGCGGTGCCGGCGCGTTCGGCGGAGATTTGGGCCGCATCGTCCAGCTTGACAGCGTCCTTTATCGTGGCACGTTTTATACATGACTGATCAAATCAGACTTCGGATGGACAGCCAATTGGCCCAAGAGGCGCGGGTGGTATGCCGGGAATTGGGCATCACCCCGGCGGCAGCGGTGTCCATGTTCTTCGCGCAAATGGTCAAATTGCGCGGGCTGCCCTTCCGTCCCGGCGATTTTCCGGCGTTGGACGAATACGGTGTGACGCTGGCGCAAGCGACCGCGGCGGAAGACTCCGCCCTGGCTGAAATCGGGGCGGCGCGCAAGGCGGGCAAGCTGAAAGCCTTCACCGGCAAGCTGTGATTTCCGTCCTGCTTGCTAAAAGCAAGTAAGCCCGATGGTTGAATCTATTTCGTAAACCGGAAATTCACCACGTCGTAGTCCTGCATCACGTAACTCTTCAATTCCAGCCGCACTTTGCCCGCGCGCTTTGCCTGCGTCTCCCCCCCCGCCGCCGCCAGGTCGGCGAAGCTGATAATCTCCGCCCGGATGAACCCCTTCTGCATGTCGGTGTGGACCGTGCCCGCCGCCTCCCACGCCGTCGTGCCGGCCCGGATGGGCCAGGCCCGGTTCTCCTTGCCGCCGACGGTCAGGAAGCAGATGTAGCCGCTCTCCGCAAACGCCCGCACCAGCAGCGCCTCCGGCGCCGCCAATTCCTCCTCCCCGGCCACCACCACCGGCCGGTTGGTCACAAAGCTGTGCGCCGAAATCGCCGCCAATTCCTCCGCCGTCAATCCCAGCTTCGACACCGGCGTCTCGCTCACCAGCCCTTCGGCCATTTTTTCCAGCACCTTCTTCTCCGCTTCCCCCGCCTCCCGTCCCAGCCGCGTCTCGACAAAATCCAGGTCCTTCATCAGCAAGTCGCTCAAGGCCGCGCGGCTGGTGAGGATGGCGTCGCACACCGCCAGTTCCTTCTCGTCGGCCAGGACCGCCTGCGCGTAACACTTCTTCTGCGCTTCCACCAATTTATCCACTTGGTCCAGGCGGGCGTCCTTGATGTTGTGGTTCCCCGTTGGGATGCCGCTTATGCCAAACAGGCAAATCTTCATGGTCAGTGCTTAGGGTGCCGCCCCCCCAAGGTCAAGAAGCAAAACGCCTGCCCCGCCGCGCGCTTCTTCCCCCTCTCCTCCACACCCCGGTGTCCGGGATTGCTTCCATTAAACCTCTCCTCAATTCTTGCCGCGGACAAAACTTGTGAGGATGGGAAGGCGTCTCACCGGGCCACCTCGTAAATGAAGCCTTTGAGATATTCGGTTTCCTTCACCGCCGGCAGGATGGGGTGGTCGGGCGACTGGCTGCAGGAGGCAAGGCGCCGCAGGATGTGGCGGGCGTCATAGGCGGCTTCCATGATGACCGCCTCGAACAGGACGGCATCCACATGGTGGGAACAACAAAAGGTCGCCAGCACCCCGCCCGCCCGCAACAGTTTCAGGGCGCGCAAATGGATTTCCTTGTAGCCGCGCATGGCGTCGGGGATGGAGGCGCGGGTGCGGGTGAAGCTGGGCGGATCCAGAATGATCAGGTCGAATTTGGGGATGACTTTTTCGTGCGGCTTCACGGCGGTTTGCGCCTTCAGCCAGTCGAAGACGTTGGCGGCCTCAAAACTGCATTTTTCCGCCAGGCCGTTGCGCTGCGCGTGGCGTTGGGCGGCGGCCACCGCCTCCGGGCTTTGGTCCAGGCCGTGGACATGGGCCGCGCCGGCCCGCGCGCAGTGCAGGGCAAAGCCGCCGAGAAAGCTGAAACAATCCAATACTTGACATCCGCCGGCCAGGGCGGCGACGGCCTGGTAGTTCTTTTGCTGATCCAAATACAGGCCGGTCTTGTGGCCCGCCATGATGTCCACCTCGAATTGCAGGCCGTTGATCTCCACCGCCACCGGGCCGTCCAGCGCCCCGGCCAGCAGGCCGTTGCTTTCCGCCATGCCCTCAAATTTCCGGAAGGACGCCTCGCTCTTCTCCACGATGGCGCGCGGGGAAAAAATGCTCTGCAGGGCTTCCACGATCAGCGGCTTGCGCTGCTCCATGCCCAGGGAGGAAATCTGCGCCACCAGCACCCCGGCGTATTTGTCCACAATAAGCCCGCTGAGAAAATCGCTCTCCGCATTGACCACGCGAAAGGCCGTCGCCCGGGGAAGATGTTTTTGGCGCACCGCCAGGGCCGCCCGGATGCGCCCGATAAAAAAGTCGCGATTGACCTCCACCCGCTCCGGGGCGAGCACGCGCACCTGGATTTTGGACTTGGCATTGTAGAAGCCCACGCCCAGGAAACGCTGGCGGTGATCCTTGATTTGCACCACGTCCCCGTCGGCGGCGGGCGCGGTCAGGCGAAGAATGGAGCCGGCGTAAATCCAGGGATGCCCGGCCAGGATGCGGTCGGCATCCCCCGGACGAACGATCACAGTGGGCAACTGGGGCGAGTTCAAAATTCAAGTGCCAGGTTCAACGTCACAGACATCCAGCCAAAGGCCGGCCAACAGTGCCCCATCCTATCCACAACTCCCGCAGACGCCAATCTTTAAACCCCAAACTTTCCGCTTGGCATCAGGCTGATGGTGTGGCATAACTGGCTTATCAGCATGATAAGCAACGCAACCATTGGCACACTCCTCCACCACAAAGGTTCCACCGTGTGGACCATTGCCGCCAGCGCCACCGTCTTTGAAGCCATTCAATTCCTGGCGGAAAAAAACATCGGCGCCCTCCCGGTCATGGAGGGCGACCGGCTCATCGGCATTTTTTCCGAGCGCGATTACACCCGCAAAATCGCCCTGGAAGGCAAATCCTCCCGCGCCACTTCCGTGCGTGAAATCATCTCCACCGCCGTCGTCGCCGTCACTTCCCATCACACCATCGAAGACGCCATGCGCTTGATGACGGAAAAACGCATCCGCCATCTGCCGGTGATTGACGGGGGCAAAATGGTTGGATTCGTCTCCATCGGCGACATGGTCAACTGGATCATTTCCGCGCAAAGCGCCGCGATTGACCAGATGCAATCCTATTTGGCGGGCCGGTAAGAAGGGCGCAGCGCCCTTCATTAGTCTTGGGTGGCAGGGCGGGCAGTCCCCTGCCCGCCGTCGGGCCTTGGCATGGAAGTCAACGTCGCAATACTGTCATGCGGCGGGCAGAGAATTTCCGAAAGAACTCGCCCATTGATCCCCTGAACCCCCTCTCCGGTCCTGCGGACACCCTCTCCCCGGCTCGGCGGGGGAGAGGGACGGGGAGAGGAGGCACTCGGGTTCATGGGGAGGACTGCCCGCCCTGCCACTCATGACTGACGCCTTGAAGGGCTTGTAAAAAAACCATTGACTTTTGGTTAGTGAACACTAACTTTGCCGCCAATGCAACGACGGCGCATGACGGCGAAAGACCGGAAGCGGGCGATTGTGGCGGCGGCTTTGCCTCTCTTCGCCCGCCGGGGTTACGCCGAGACCACCACCAAAGACCTGGCTCGGGCCGCCGGCGTTTCCCAGCCGCTCCTCTATAAACATTTCCCCGGCAAGCAGGCCCTTTACCGCGAAATCCTCAAATTCAGCCGCCAGGACGACGACCGGGCCGTGCAAAAACTGGCCGGCCTCAAACCCTCCTCCTCCACCCTCGTTTATCTGGTCTATTATCTCATGCGCGCCCTGGTCCTGGGCAAGCCCGTCGGCGTCATCGCCTGGGACACGCGCCACCGCCTCATGCTCAAGAGCCTGCTGGAAGACGGCGCCTTCGCGCGCATGGTCTATCGCAGCCGCTTCGATTGTTACTGCTCGCGCATGGAAGCCTGCCTGGAGGCCGCCATCGCCGCGGGGGACGCCGTCAAAAGCCCGCTCACCCCGGGCAATCGCGCCCGGTTCGCCTATCATGTCGGCGCCTGGCTGGCCCTGGTTCATCTGCCCCCCACACCGGCCATCAATTACCGGGTTTCCCGCGAAAAGCTGCTCGACCAGTGCGCCTGGTTTGTCTTGCGCGGCATGGGGCTGACGGACCAGGCCCTGGCCACTTTTTACAATCCCGGCGCGCTGGCCCTGTTTTTTCAATTGTAAGGCGGGCCGTGTCCATTAAGTTAGCAAATGTTCACCACTAAAGCTATTATGAGAATTGCAAGTCGTTTTCGTCCGGGACCCGCCGCCGCCGCCCTGGCCCTGCTGGCCGCCGCCTGCAATCACCAGGTCCAGGCTCCGCCACTCCCCGTGCCGGAAGTGGCCACGGCAACGGTGGGCCGGCAACGGGTGGAACTGGCGACCGAACTGCCGGGGCGCACCTCGCCCTATCGCATGGCTGAAATCCGCCCGCAGGTCAACGGCCTCATCCAGAAACGCCTCTTCACCGAAGGCTCGGATGTCCAGCCCGGCCAGGTGCTTTACCAGATTGATCCCGCTCCCTTCCAGGCGGCGCTCGACAATGCCAAAGCCGCCCTGGGCCGGGCTGAAGCCAATCTCCCCGCACTTCAGTTGAAGGCGGATCGCTACAAGGAAGCCCTGGCCGACAAAGCGGTCGCCCAGCAGGACCTGGATGATGCCACCGCCGCCCTCAAACAGGCCGTCGCTGATATTGCTTATTACCAGGCCATGCTGGAAACGGCCCGCATCAACCTGGGATACACCCGGGTGGTCTCACCCATCGCCGGCCGGATTGGAAGATCCTCCGTGACGGATGGCGCCATCGCCACCGCTTATCAACCCGCCCCACTGGCCACCATTCAGCAACTGGACCCCATTTACGTGGATGTGCCCCAATCCACCACCGAACTGCTCCGCTTGCAGCGCCGCCTGGAGGAAAAACGCATGAACCGTGACGGGACCAACGCCAACCAGGTGGACCTCATCCTCGAAGACGGCGCCAAGTATCCTTTGCAGGGGACCCTTGAATTCCGCGATGTCTCGGTGGATCCGACCACCGCCTCTGTCATCTTGCGGATGGTTTTCCCTAATCCTAACGGCGTTCTCCTGCCGGGCATGTTCGTTCGCGCCGTGGTCAAGGAAGGCGTCAACGAGCAGGGCATTTTGATTCCCCAGCAAGCCGTGTCGCGCGATGCAAAGGGCAATCCGCTGGCTTTGATTGTGAACGCTTCCGGCAAAGTCGAGCAACGGATGCTCAGCCTTGACCGGGCCGTTGGCAGCCAATGGCTCGTCTCCTCCGGCCTCGTGCCCGGCGACCGGGTCATCGCCGAGGGCATGCAAAAAGTCCAGCCCGGGGCCGTGGTCAAAGAGGTCCCCTTCGATGACGCCCCGAAACCGGAGGCAAAACCAGGCAACACGGCCCAACCGGCCCCGGCCTCGAACTGACGGAGTCGCCATGTTATCGAGATTCTTCCTCAAGCGCCCGGTTTTCGCCTGGGTCATCGCCATCATCCTCATGGTGGCGGGCGGTCTGGCGATCCACGGCCTTCCCATTTCACAATATCCTCCCATCGCTCCCCCTTCCATCGCCATCACCGCCTTTTATCCGGGCGCGTCGGCGGAGACGGTTGAAAACAGCGTGACGCAAATCATCGAGCAGAAGATGACCGGCTTCGACACGATGCTCTACTTGTCCGCCACCAGCGATTCGTCCGGCAATGCCCGGGTCGAACTGACCTTTGCTCCCGGCACCAATCCGGACCTGGCCTGGGCCATGGTACAGAACAAGCTCCAACTCGCCACCGCGAGCCTGCCGGAAGTGGTGCAGCGCCAAGGAGTGATGGTGAGCAAGTCCACCCGAAACTACCTCTTGGTCATCGGCCTGATCTCGGAAGACGCCAGCATGGACGGCGATGACTTGCGGGACTATGCCCAGTCCAGCTTGGAAAAGGTGCTGTCGCGCGTGCCGGGCGTGGGTGAAGTGGACGAATTCGGCAGCCAGTACGCCATGCGCATCTGGCTCAATCCCGACAAGCTGACCGAATATAACTTGACGGTTGGGGATGTCACCGCGGCCCTCCAGGCCTACAACGTCGAAGTGTCCGCCGGCCAGTTCGGCGGTGCGCCGGCCGAGAAAGGCCAGCGCCTGAATGCCTCCATTATTG
This sequence comes from Verrucomicrobiota bacterium, assembly GCA_049513975.1. GTDB lineage: Bacteria > Verrucomicrobiota > Verrucomicrobiia > Limisphaerales > Palsa-1400 > JBEKOF01. The sequence goes on from JBEKVM010000030.1 coordinate 20,203, forward strand.
TCCAAAGCCTGCTCAAAACACCCGACGAGTTTGCCGCCATCCCCATCCGCACCAATCCTGACGGCTCCAAGGTGCGCATCAAAGATGTGGGGCGCACGGAACTCGGAACTGAATCCTACGATATCGAAGGCTTTTACAACGGCAAGCCCGCCGCCGGCATGGCCATCCGCCAGGCCGCCGGCGCCAACGCCTTGGACACGGCGGACGCCATCCGGGCCAAGATGGAAGAGATGAGCCACTTCTTTCCCCCCGGCATGAAGGTCGTTTATCCCTATGACACCACCCCCTTTGTCCGCGTCGCCATCGGCGAGGTGGTCAAGACTCTCTTCGAGGCCATCGTCCTGGTCTTCCTGGTCATGTATCTGTTCATGGGCAACATGCGGGCCACCTTGATCCCTACCATCGCCGTCCCCGTGGTGCTCCTGGGCACTTTCGCCGTCCTGGGGCTTTTCGGCTTCTCCATCAACATGCTCACCATGTTCGCCATGGTCCTGGCCATCGGCCTGCTGGTGGACGACGCCATCGTCGTGGTGGAAAACGTCGAGCGGATTATGAGCGAGGAAGGTCTTTCCCCCTTGGAGGCCACGCGCAAGTCCATGGACCAAATCACCAGCGCCCTGATCGGCATCGGCCTGGTCCTTTCCGCCGTCTTCGGCCCCATGGCCTTTTTCAGCGGCTCCACCGGCGTTATTTACCGTCAGTTTTCCGTCACCATCAGCGCCTCCATGCTCCTTTCGGTGCTGGTTGCCCTGGTCCTGACACCAGTGCTCTGCGCCTCCTTTCTCAAGCCGGTCCCCAAGGGACATGAACCCGCGGAAGCGGGCGTTTGGTTTCTGCGCCCGTTCTTCCGATGGTTTGACCATCTTTTCTTTCGCGCCAGGGATCGCTATCTGCGCCTGGTGGGCTGGTCCCTGGCCAGAACATTCCGCTGCCTGATCCTCTTCCTGCTCATCGTGGGGACATTGGCCTTCCTCTTTCGTCGGATGCCCACCGCCTATCTCCCGGACGAAGATCAAGGTGTCCTGTTAGTCCAGGCCATGCTCCCCGCCAACTCCACCCTGGAGCAGACCCAGCAGGTCATGGATCGGGTCAATGACTTCTTTGTCAACCACGAGAAAGACGCGGTCCAATCCTGCTTCACCGTCTCCGGCATGAGCCTCTCCGGCCAGGGACAGAACGCCGGCCTGGCCTTCGTCAACCTGAAGGATTGGAAACTCCGCGATCGTCCGGACCTGAAGGTGGATGCCGTGGCCGGAAGAGCCATGGGCAATTTTTCCCAAATCCGCAACGCCATGGTCTTTGCCTTCGCCCCGCCGGCCGTCGTCGAACTGGGCATCGCCAAGGGGTTTGACTTTCAGTTCCTGGACCGGGGCGGTCTGAGCCACTCCGAACTGCTGGCGGCCCGCAACCAACTCCTCGGCATGGCCGCCCAGGACCCCGTCCTGGCCAAGGTCCGGCCCAATGGCTTTGAAGATGTCCCCGAATACCGGGTGGACGTGGACTGGGAGAAGGCCGGCGCCATGGGGACGCCCATCACCGATATCCACAACACCATCTCCGCCGCCTTCGGCAGCGGCTATGTCAATGACTTCATCCAAGGCGGCCGCGTCAAGCGCGTCTTTGTCCAGGCCGATGCTCCCTACCGCATGTTGCCCAAAGACCTGGAGAAGCTTTACGTGCGCAACAACGCCGGCAGGATGGTTCCTTTCTCTTCCTTTGCCTCCGGCCACTGGACTTCCGGCTCTCCCAGGCTGGAGCGATTCAACGGTTTTCCATCCATCAACATTTTGGGCGAGCCGGCCCCGGGAAGAAGTTCCGGCGAGGCCATGCAAGCCATGGAAAACTTCGTCAAAAAGTTGCCGCACGGCCTCGGCTTTGACTGGAACGGGCTTTCCTACCAGGAACGGCAGGCCGGCGCCCAGACCGCGCCCATTTACGCCTTTTCCATCCTCGTCATCTTCCTCTGCCTGGCTGCACTCTACGAGAGCTGGCCCGTCCCCATTTCCATCCTCCTGGCCCTGCCCCTGGGCGTCATCGGCGGCGTCATCGCCACCTCGCTCCGGGGATTGCCCAATGACATCTACTTTCAGATCGGCCTGTTGACCACCCTTGGCCTGACCACCAAGAACGCCATCCTCATCGTCCAGTTTGCCAAGTCGCGCGTGGATGAAGGAATGGGTCTCCGCGAGGCGACTTTGGTAGGGGCCAAACTGCGGCTGCGTCCCATCATCATGACCTCGCTGGCCTTCGGATTCGGCGTCCTGCCGCTGGCCTTTGCCGCAGGCGCGGGCGCGGGCGCTCAAAAAGCCATCGGCACCGCCGTGCTGGGCGGGGTCGTCACCTCCACCTTCCTGGTCACCCTCTTTGCCCCGCTGTTTTATGTGTTAATCCAGAAGACCCTCGGCAAACGAGTTCAGCAACCGCCCGCCAACGGCCTTGAGTCAAATCCATCCGGGATTCAATAAAATGAACAAGAACACCTTTCTTTTACTGGTTGCCATCGCCCTCCTCCCGGCTGGCTGCACCCTGGCTCCGAAATACACCCGCCCCAATGCGCCCGTCCCCCCCGGCTGGCCCACCGGCACAGCCTATCAGCCCATCCAGCCGGCCGACAACGCGCCCGACGCCCGGCAACTGCCCTGGCGGCAATTCTTCACCGACGAAAAACTTCAACAAGTCATCGCCCTGGCTTTGACCAACAACCGCGATCTGCGCGTGGCCGCTCTGAATGTGGAGGTGGCCCGCGCCCAGTACGGCATTCAAAGAGGCGCACTGGCGCCCACGCTCAATGTCACCGGCCTCGCCAGCAGGCAGCGGATTCCCGCATCCTTCTTTGGCCAAAGCGGCGGGAGTGCCATAGACATTGAACAGGACAGCGTCAATCTCGGCATCGCTTCCTGGGAAATTGACTTCTTCGGCCGCATCCGCAGCCTCAAGGACCAGGCTCTGGCGCAATACTTGGCCACCGAGCAGGCCTGCCGTAGTGCGCAGATTTTGCTGGTCTCTTCGGTGGCCAACGCCTGGCTGGCTCTGGCGGCCGATCGCGAGAGCCTGGCCCTGGCGCAAATCACTCTGGCGGCTCAGCAGGGCACTTTCAATATGATCCAGCGCCGCTATGACCTCGGCCTGGCCGCAGATTTGGATGTTCAGCGCGCCCAAACCCAAGTGGACGGCGCTCGCAGGGACATCGCCAGCTTCCAACAACTCATCGCGCAGGATGTGAACGCTTTGAATCTTCTGGCCGGCTCGCCGGTCCCGGGCGACTTCCTGCCCGCCGGCCTGGAGAGCGTTGTTCCTCCCCAGGAAATAAGCGCCGGTTTATCCTCGGAGGTGCTCCTGCTCCGGCCGGACGTGCTGCAAGCCGAGGGCCTGCTCAAGGCCGCCAACGCCAACATCGGCGCAGCCAGGGCGGCTTTCTTCCCGCAAATTTCCCTGACCGCCGCTCTCGGTACCGGCAGCGGCGAGCTCTCCGGCCTCTTCAAGTCCGGCTCGGGTACTTGGATGTATGCGCCCCAGATTGTCCTGCCCATTTTCGATGCCCGCACCTGGTCTGCAAACAAGGCCGTCAAAGTGCAACGCGATATCGCCGTCACCCAATACGAAAAGGCCATTCAGAGCGCCTTCCGCGAGGTCGCCGACGCCCTGGCCATCCGCGGCACCGTGGACCACCAGGTCCAGGCCCAACAATCCCTGGTTCAGGCCGTGGCAGAAACTTATCGCTTGTCCAATTCCCGTTACAACATGGGCATTGACAGCTACCTCAGCGTCCTGGATGCGCAACGCTCCCTCTACGCCGCGCAGCAGGGCCTTTTCTCCCTCCACCTGGCAAAGCTCGCCAACCAAGTCACCCTTTACGCCGCCCTCGGTGGCGGCTGGCAAAAATAACCTCTATGAAAGCAATCCGCGTTCACCAATTCGGCGGCCCGGAGGTCCTGTCCCTCCAACAAGTGCCCGACCCTCAACCCGGCCCCAACCAGATTCTCATTCGCGTCCGCGCCATTGGCGTCAATCCCGTTGAGACCTATTTGCGCTCCGGCTCCAATCCCGCCCTCTCCCTCCCCTACACTCCCGGCACCGACGCCGCCGGCGAAGTCCTGGCCGCCGGCGATTCCGTGCGCGGCTGGCCGCCCGGCGCGCGCGTCTATACCAGCGGCACCCTCACCGGCGCTTATGCCGGCCTGACCCTTTGCGATCCCTCCTGCGTCCATCCCTTGCCTGACAAAATTTCCTTTGCCCAGGGCGCGGCCGTCAACATCCCCGGCGCCACCGCCTGGCGCGCCTTGTTCCAGCGCGCCCGTGCCGTACCCGGCGAAACCGTCCTCATTCACGGCGCCAGCGGCGGCGTGGGCAACGCCGCCATTCAACTGGCCCGTGCCGCCGGTTTAAACATCATCGCCACCGCCGGCACCCCCGCCGGCGCCCAACTCGTCCGCCAACTCGGCGCCCATCACGTCCTGGACCATCACACCCCCGATTACCTCAAGCAAGTCGCCGCCCTCACCGCCGGCCGCGGCCCCGACATCATTCTCGAAATGCTCGCCAACGTGAACTTGGCCAAAGACCTTTCCATTCTCGCCGTCAATGGCCGCGTCATCGTCATCGGCAATCGCGGCAAAATAGAAATTGACCCCCGCGAAACCATGAAGCGCGACGCCGAAATCCGCGGCATGATGCTCTTCATTGCCTCCGAAAAAGACAAACACGCCATCCATTGCGCCTTGGGTGCCGCCCTTGAAAACGGCGTCCTCAAACCCGTTATCGCCTGCGAACTCCCCCTGTCCCAGGCCCCGCTCGCCCACCAGCAAATCCTCCAGCCCGGCGCCCGCGGCAAAATCATTCTCCTCCCCGACCCCTGACCCGGACATTTCATCCCGCCTGGCTGGAACGGGCGACCCGCCCGTCCCGCCGGGCCACTGCCCCGGCGGAAGGAAGCCGACAACCATTCAGCAATGCCATTTCCAGTTTGGTTTTGCACGGTAGCGGCGGTCCTCGCGTCTGCCTCCGTCGGCGTCCCGCCGGCGGCCTGCCTTCCCGCTATCCAGCGAGCACGCTGCGCCTGTGGCTAATTATCAGGGCCTTGCATAAATCCGCATTTTTCCTTTGACAACCCGTGCGTAAATGCTAATCTTTCCTGAGTGAGGAGGGCAAGGCACATGGAGGCGGGGTGTCGGATGCCGGCGGCGGGGCCGGTATCCGCAAGCCTCCGTCTCCGTCCACGCCGTCCAGTAGGTCCACCAGGTCCTCCATTGCCCCCAACTCTCTCGTCAACGTCCAGCCTCCCCTTTTCCATTCTACCCCGGCCCAATCGTGTCTAATCGTGTCAAATCGTGTCCTAATCGTGTCTAATCGTGCTGTTTTTCATGTTCTCAGCACTGCAAAAATGGGTTTTTCTGCGCCTTTCTTGTCCGCCAACTCGTCCGCCACAGCCTTATCTTGGCGAAGGCGGGAGCTTCAGCGACGGCGGATGCGCATTTTCGCAGCAAATCAATCCAAGTGCCTGTCCATGAACAATTTACGCTCACGAACGCGGTTTCCAAAACAAGCCCAATCAAGCCCAATCAAGCCTAATCAAGGTGCTTTTTGGACCAACCATGTCCATCCCTGCATCCCTCCAGCACTCCACCTCTCCCCTATCGCGCCGTTGCCCCGCCTGGCGCAACGAAGCGGCAAATCCGCAATCCGCAATCCGCAATCCGCAATCTCCATGACTCCGCATCCCCCATTTTGCCTTCCACCTTCTGCATTTTGGCTTGTTTTTGCCTCTTGCCTTTCCCCGGAACAGGCGTATGATGCTCACTGCCTGAACGCCGTGTGTGCGGCGTTCCTTGAGGCTGAGAAAAAAAAGTCAACCATGTCACCTAACTTTTACCTCCGTTGCCAGTCAACGTGGTCAGGTAGGCAATGGAGTCTTCGCGCGCGCCCCTCCCGGCGCGTCCAAGCCTCCCGCAGTTTATGAACTCATTCTAATTATGCTCACAATGGAAGAAGCCCTGCGGCAAAGCTCGACGCGTTTTGCCACGGGTCAAATCGTCAAAGGTAAAGTCATCGAAGTCCGCCCCAAGGAAGTCCTCGTGGATATCGGCTACAAAAGTGAAGGAGTCGTCTCCGGCAACGAATTTGAAGATATTAAAACCGTCAAGATTGGCGACGAGGTGGATGTCCTCATCGAAAAACTCGAGGACAAGGAAGGCATGGTCGTCCTCTCCAAGGAAAAGGCCGAATTCAAAAAGAACTGGGACAAAATCCTCACCATCTGCAACGAAGGCGGCACCATCACCGGCAAGGTCAAGGCCGCCGTCAAGGGCGGCCTCCTCGTCAACATCGGCGTCGAAGCCTTTTTGCCCGCCTCCCAGATTGACATCGTCCCCCCCAAGAACCTGGCCCAGTTCCTCGGCAACTCCTACGAGTTCAAGGTCGTCAAAATCAATCAGGACCGCCAGAACATCGTCCTCTCCCGCCGCGAACTCATCGAGCAGCAGCGCAACGACAAACGCTCCAAGCTCCTCGCCGAAATGACCCCGGGCGACATCCGCAAGGGCACCGTCAAGAATATCACCGATTTCGGCGCCTTCATTGACCTCAACGGCATTGACGGCCTCCTCCACATCACCGACATGAGCTGGGGCCGCATCGGCCACCCCTCCGAAATCCTCAAGGTCGGCCAGGACATTGATGTCGTTGTACTTGACATAAACCGCGAAAAGGAGCGCGTCAGCCTCGGCCTCAAGCAAAAGCTCGCCAATCCCTGGGAAAACATTGACGCCAAATACCAGGTCGGCGCCCGCGTCAAGGGCCGCGTCGTCAACCTCGTCCCCTACGGCGCCTTTGTCGAGTTGGAGCCTGGCGTCGAAGGCCTGGTCCACGTCACCGAACTGTCCTGGACCAAGCGCATCGCCAAACCCTCCGACGTCCTCAAGGCCGACCAGCCCATCGAGGCCGTCGTCCTCGGCATCAACCGCGAAGAACAGAAAATCTCCCTCGGCATCCGCCAGTTGGACACCAATCCCTGGGACAAGGCCCTGGAGAAATATCCGCCCGGCGCCAGGGTCAAGGGCAAAATCCGCAACCTCACCAGCTATGGCGCTTTCATCGAGCTGGAAGAGGGGCTGGACGGCATGATCCACGTCTCTGACATCTCCTGGACCCGCAAAATCAATCATCCTTCCGAAGTCTTCAAAAAGGGCGACGAAGTGGAAGCCGTCGTCTTGGAAGTGGACAAGGCCAACCAGCGCATTTCCGTCGGGGCCAAGCAGCTCACCGTGGACCCGTGGAGCAACATTGATGAGTTTTACAAAGTCGGCGACCTCGTCACCGGCAACGTCACCAAGCTCGCCAGCTTCGGCGCCTTTGTCGGCCTCAAACACGACATTGACGGCCTGGTCCATATCTCCCAGGTCAGCGAGGAACGCACTGAGAAAATCAAAAATGTCCTCAAGGTCGGCCAGGAAGTCACCTCCCGCGTCATCAAGATTGACAAAACCGACCGCCGCATCGGCCTGTCCATCAAAGCCGCCGCCTATTCCAACGAACAACTCAAGGCCGAGCAAGCCATCCTCGAATCTCTCAAGCCGGGCGAGGACCTGGTCGCCTTGCAGCACGCCTTCGACGCCGCCGACGAAACCGCCAAGCAACAATAACCGCCCTGCGCACCGCCGCAGCCCTGGCTGGTAGGGCGGTCACTCCGCTGACCGCCGTGCAGCCAGAATGGAGAATGGAGGATGGAGGATGGCAACCGCAAAACGCCCCATCCTTCATCCTCATTTTTTTCAACCGCAACAGCCTCTCTTGCGATGCCTCAACTATTCGTTCCATCTTGCAATCCGCAATCCGCCTTCCTCCATCCTCGCTTTTCCATGCGGCCTGGACCATCCTTGACCCGCCGTGAAGACGCTGCACCTCTACCTCACCCGCCAGGTTCTGGCGACCTTGGGGATGACGGTCTTCGTTTTTACCTTCGTCCTGATGCTGGGCAATGTCATCAAGGAAATTCTCACTCTGCTCATCAACCGACAGGCCACCCTCGGCCTGGCCTGTCACGGCATCCTTCTGCTCCTTCCTTACGTCCTGGCTTTCTCCCTGCCCATCGGCATGCTCACCGCCACCCTCCTGGTCTTTGGCCGCTTCAGCGCCGACCAGGAATTGACCGCCGCCCGCGCCAGCGGCATCAGCCTGGTCAGCCTCCTTGCCCCCGTTCTTTTGCTCGGGGTGGCCGTGAGCGGCCTTTGCGCCTGGCTCAATTTCGACCTCGCCCCGGCCAGCCGCGTCGCCTACAAGGAACTCCTGGCCGGCGCCGGCCGCAACCGTCCCGGCCGTTTCCTCCTGGATAACCAGTCTGTTCCCTTCGGCAAATACCAGGTTTTTGTCGAACATGTCCACGACGACGGAACCAATCTCGACGGCGTTATCGTGGATGAATATGACACGGGCGGGTCGGTGATTCGCTGGGCCAAGGCGCCCAAAGGCGTCTTAATAATCGACAACGCCGCCAGAAAAATCACCCTGATTCTGACGAATATGACCAGCTTCGCGCGCGACCAAAACGGCTGGATGCCGATGCTGAGTGGCGACTGGCCGCTGGAACCCAGAGATTTCCCCAAGGCCGACGAGGCCCTTCCCATTGCCATCAGCGACATGACTTTCCGCCAGCTTCGGGCCGAACTGGCCCGCCAGGAACGCGGGCGCGCCGGCATCCTGCCGCGCGGCGCCTCCAGGGATGAACTGCTGGAAGCCCGGAAAAAAATGGAGGCTGCGGCGGCCGAAACGATCATGCCCGTGCTTGTTTATCTCAATCAGCAGGTGGCCTTTTCCTTTGCCTGCTTTGCTTTCACCCTGATTGGGATTCCGCTGGGGATTCGCGCCCACCGCCGCGAAACCAGCGTGGGGGTGGCCACCGCCTTGCTGCTCGTGCTGGTCTATTACAGCTTCATGGTGCTGGGCCAGGCCTGGGCGGCTCATCCCGAACGTTATCCCTGCCTGATTATCTGGCTGCCCAATTTCATTTTCCAGGCCGTCGGCGCCGTTCTCCTCTGGCGCACCAATCAACGCGTCGGCTAAGCCGGCGCAACCGGCGGCGATTTTACAATTCCATGACAATTGCGCTGTGGCTTTGCCCCAGCCTGCGGTATTGTCGAACAAACCCGCAAACAATATTGTAGCGGCGGTCTATGACCGCCGCATTTAAACAACATCCATGGACAGTTCCAACAGCGGCAAGCGCCCCTCCTTTTTCTGGCAGGGCCTGATGATCATCCTGCCGGTGCTCGTGCTGGCGGTGGTCGGCCTGTTTTCCCTGCGCAAAGATGCACAGGCGGCGGGAAAAGCCGCCTGGCAACGCGCCGACGAAAATGCCCGGAGCCTGACTCGCTCCATGCGGGTCATTGCCAACGATGAATTGCAGCAGTATGAGAACCTGCAAAAGGAATGGATGGCCGGCCTGCTTTCCGCCGCGCAACCCTCTGCCAGCATCACATTCCCGGATAGCAAGCTGAGAGCCGACATCATCCAGTGGGAGCAAGCTTACCCGGGTCTGAGGCTGGCTGACCTGGCGGCGCCGGCCGGCGAGATTTTGAGCGATGGCCGTGAAATTCAGCCGCCGGAAATCCCCGCGGTTCCCTCGCCGCCAAAATGGTTTTCTGATCTTTCACCGGGCCAAAAGGAACTATGGCAGGCGCTTCGCCAGGCCGCCATCGCCAACGCCGATTCCGCGGCCGCCACCTCCGCTTTCCTGGCGACCGAGCCGGACGAAAATGCCCGTCAAGCGGCCAATTACCTCCGCCACTCACCTGAGCAAATCCTTGGCGGAGATCGTCTTTTGTCGGCGGAATCAGGAATCTCCTTTCAAGATGTTGCCAGTTGCCAACTGCTCAACGCCAGCGGGCCGCTGCCGCTGCCTTTGTGGAACAAGATTTGGAGTCAACTATTTGAAAGCCCTTCCTTTGCCGCCCAGGAACTCTTGAATTTGGCCGAAGAGAAGGCCACAAAGGAGGATCGCCCTCTCCAGGAGAAAGTCCGCTTGATGCGCCAACTTTGGGAAAGCCAATCCGCCGCAAGGCAATGGCTGACCCATATTCGCCATCTGCCCGAATTTCACGATTGGATGTTCCACGGCCAGGGCCAAACGCCCTGGTCGGAATGGTGCGATGGCCCGGCAGGGAGCGCCTTGGCCTTCATGAGTGATGCATCCTACACGAATAATGGCGCTTCCGCCAAGGGTTATCGTGTCTCCTTTGTCCCTCGTCCAGTCATCCAAGCCATCTTCCAGCGGGCTTTGGACGAAAACCGCTTCTTTGTGCCTGACTATGCCGTGGCAGGGGTCACGGTGGGCGATGTGCCGTTGCTTCTTCCTGTGCATGGTTCGTGGCGGCCCACCGACAGCCCCTTTGCCATCGCCGGTTCCTGGGGGAAAGGCGATGATCAGCGCCTTCACTTCACCGCCGAGTTTTACGTCTTTAGCCGCGAGAAGATGCTGGCGGCGGAGCTGCGGCGCACCCGTCTTTTCAGTGCGTTGATTGGCGCAGTCGTTCTCGTCGCCACCGCCGGACTGCTCACGGCGCGCCGCGCTTTTTATCAGCAACATCGCCTCAGCGAAATGAAAACCAATTTCGTCTCCAGCGTTTCCCACGAACTCCGCGCCCCCATCGCTTCCATGCGCCTGCTGGCCGAATCGCTGGAGCGCGGAAAGATCTCTGATCCCTCCAAAAAGACGGAATACTATCGTTTCCTCGTGCAGGAATCCCGCCGGCTCACTTCCTTGATCGAAAATGTTCTCGATTTCTCCCGCATCGAACAAGGCCGCAAAGAATACCAGCGCGAGCCGGCCGACCTGGACGCCATCGTGGAGGCAACGGTGAAGTTGATGCTTCCCGCCGCCGCCGAACGGCAGGTGGACCTGGTCAGACATCCTTCCCCCGGCCCCGCACCCCTGCCTGCCTGCGACGGCCTGGCCCTCCAGCAAGCGCTCATCAATCTCATGGACAACGCCATCAAACATTCGCCCCCCGGCTCCAAAGTCGAGGTCGGACTGGAGACCGCGGCTCCCAATCTGATTCATCTTTGGGTGGAAGACCGAGGCCCCGGCATTCCGCCCGAAGAGCACGAAAAGATTTTTGAGCGCTTTTATCGCCGTGGCTCGGAACTGCGCCGCGAAACGCACGGCATCGGCATTGGTTTAACCATTGTGAAACATATTGTGCAGGCCCACGGCGGGCGCGTCCTGGTGCGCAGCGCCGTGGGGCGGGGGAGCCGCTTCACCATCGAACTGCCCGTCACCCCGGAGCAACCCTAAAATGGACACGCCCAATCTCCAAAGGATTCTGGTTATCGAGGATGAATTGCCCATGCGCACCGCGCTGCAGGACTGTCTCGAAAGCGAAGGCTACCGTGTCCTCACCGCCGCCGAGGGCGAAACCGGCCTCCGGCGCGCCATCGAGGAACGCCCCGACCTCGTCCTGCTCGACATCATGATGCCGCGCCTGGACGGTTACGCCGTCTGCGCCGAATTGCGCCGCCTGGCCAACCCGGTGCCCGTCCTCATGCTCACCGCCAAAGGCCAGATTGACGACCGCGTCAGAGGGCTCGATGCCGGCGCCGATGATTATCTGGTCAAACCCTTCAGCACCGACGAACTGCTGGCCCGGGTGCGGGCGCTGTTGCGGCGCGCCCGCAAGCGCGGACGCCTCCTGGATTCCCTCCGCCTGGGCGACGTGCAAATTGATTTCGCGCGGCAACAGGCCTGGCGCAAAAAAACCCCGCTCCATCTCACCGCCAAGGAATTCGCCATGCTGCGCCTGATGATGGAGACGCCCGGCGAGCCGGTTTCGCGCGAACGCTTTCTTGACGTGGTCTGGGGCTACACCGCCTTTCCCACCACCCGCACCGTGGACACCCACATCGCCAGTCTGCGCGCCGTCCTGGAACCCAATCCCGAATCGCCGCGCTGGATCAAAACCGTCCACGGCATCGGCTACCGCCTGGACCCTCCCTCCGAATCCTAATCTTAATCCTCATCTTGATCTTAATCCTGCTCTCCCTCCGATTTTACAAAACCATGACAACGCTTCCTTCCCAACCGGGCACCATCACACCATGAAATTAAAAATAACTGCCATCTTCGCGGCGCTCTTTCTGTCCGCCGGATTTGTTTTCGCCGCCACCAACGACATCACCGCCCTGCTGCAAAAGGGCCTCCTCGAGGAGGAAGCCAATCACAACCTCCAGGCCGCCATGCGCCATTACCAGGCGGCCATTGACGGTTTCGACCAGGACCGCCAGCTTGCCGCGACCGCCGTCTTCCGTCTGGGCGAATGCCTTCGCAAACTGGGCAAGACCAACGAAGCCGGCCTCCAATACGAACGCGTCCTCCGCGAGTTCCCCGACCAAACGAATCTGGCCAAACTCTGCTCCGACTATTTGAGCGGAGCCAAGGCCGCCACCGTCTCCACCGGAGGGTCTGAGGCCAGACTCCAGCAACTTCAAACCGCTTACGATGATCTCAAGCTGAAATGCATTCCGGTGGATGCCGAGCTTGCCACGGTCACCCTCCTGGGCAAGCCGGAGCAGGAAAAATACTTTACCACCGTCAAAACTGATTCCGCCTTGGTGGGTTTTCTGGTTGAGCGCGCCAAAGTCGCGGCAGAATTCACGGAGGCGCAGAAATTGGGATACGGACCAGCCCATCCAATGTCTGTAGCAGCTCAGAAGGCCATGACCGTGGCCAATGACACGGTAACCAACCGTATTGACACCCTCGTTTGGGGTCTGCAGAAAGAAGCTCAAGTGCTGCACGATCAAGGCGATGCCCTGCGGGCGCTGATGGACCAAGCCCGGCAAGGCGTGGCCGCAAATGCGCCGGCGGGCGGCTCTGCCGTGGAGAATTCCGCCACCACGGCCGAGGACGAAGAAGTCCGCAAGATCAGGGAAATGGTCCGCAACAGCCCCGATCTGATCAACACACCCAATGACGGAGTCACTCCTCTGCAACAATCGGTTCTTAACGGCAACATCGCCGCGGCCGAACTGCTCCTGGCCAATGGCGCGAATGTCAATGGAATCAGCTCCAGGGGTGAGACGCCTCTGAGCATGGCCGCCAAAACCGGCAACAAGGCGATGATTGAACTGTTGCTGGCCAAAGGCGCCGATGTCAATGCAGGCATGCCCCTCTACAATGCCGTCGTCAAAGGATTCAAAACGGCGGCAGAAGTCCTCATCGCCCACAAAGCCGACCCCAATATGCGCCGCTCGGACGGATCCACGGCGTTGCAAGCCGCGGCCGGCAGTGGTTTCGGCGCCGTCGCCGAACTGCTTATCGCCAACGGAGCGGAGGTCAACGCGGCCTCCACGTATGGCAACACGCCGCTTTCCATGGCGGTCCTGTACAACCACCCCGAATTGGTGCAACTGCTCCTGGCCAGCAAGGCGGAGGTCAACTTGACGGATTCCGCCGGGGAGACGCCGTTGTTCATGGCAAGGCAAGACGACCAAACCAACGTCGCCCGACTGCTGCTGGAGGCCAAGGCGGAAGTCAACCACCACAATAAATCCGGCTACACCCCGCTGCATCGGGCAGTCATCAATGACCAGATCGAATTGGTTAGGCTGTTTCTGAGCAACAAAGCGGACGTCAACGCCGCCACCGACGTCGGCATCACGCCCTTGCTTTTTGCCGTCGCCAGATCGGACGTTGACTCCAACGGCGGAAATTCGCCAAGCCCTGGAAGGATGCCAGGCTCACCAGTCTCTCCTAGAATGCCAGGCTCCGGCGGCTTGGGTTCTGCGGCCACCAACCTCATTAAAATTCTGTTGGATAACGGCGCCGACACCCAGGTTCACACCAAGGAAGGCAGCGGCTCCTGGGGTCCCATTTTCCCCGGCATCCATGCGCTGGATTTAGCCATGCAGTTTGGCCGCACCGATGAAATGAAATTGTTGTTGGCCAGCCATGCGGATCCCAATGCGCGACATGCTACCTCTCAATATTCCGGCACCCCTTTGCTCTGGGGGGTGGTTTACAATTACGATAATATAGAGGAAGAAATCAAAATTCTGTTGGACCACGGGGCCGAACCCGACCTCGCCGACCAGGAGGGAATGACACCGTTGTCCCACGCTGTCAGGCGCGGCCAGCTAACATTAGTTCAGGAACTGCTCGATCACCATGCCGATCCCAACAAACCTGACGACCGGGGCTTGCCCCCGCTGGCTTATGTGCCGCAGCAGGGTCCCACTTACGCGGAAATACGAGCCGCCCTGCTCAAAGCCGGGGCCAACGAAGATTTCCAGCGCCTGGCGCGCATTTTCATCGCCCAGAAAGGCACCGGCTCCCTCGGCGAGGGGGTTTTCTACAAGGGAACCAACTCAGTCAATCATTACACCCTCCTGGAAACCCTGGCGGAGGCCTGCAAGAATCACAACGGCTACCCGCCCGTGGACTTTCCCGATTTTGCGCACGTTGTCATTAATCGCCTCAAGGCCGGCGGCGCCAAGGAGGAAATCAACGTCAATCTGGAGGAAATTCTCGCCTCCGGCGATTGTTCCAAAGATGTGCCGCTGGAATGGGGCGATGTGCTGCAAATTCCCCAATTGGATCATCTCCTCAACCAACAAGTGGATCCACTGCCGCCCAATGACAGGGAGGCTCTCACAAAATGTTTGCAGCGTCAGGTGCAAATTGTCGTTAAAGGACAGACGACAAAGCTGACCCTGCTGCCCGCAATCGCAGAAAGCTCGGGGCGGCTTGCCATGCATTCAGGTCCTGGTCAAACACTCACCATCGGGGTGAGTGGTCCACCCACCGCGGAAGCTTCCGGTCATCCGGCGGAAAGAACTCTTTACACCTTTTCCCTCAACGAAGTGGTCCATCAAGCCAATGTCCTGTTACTTTCCTCCGACCTGTCCCGCGTCAAAGTCACCCGCCATGGTGCGGAACTGCTCTATAGCCTTGAACCGCTGGCCGGCGGTCGCGGCGGGCCTGGTCGCAGGGGCGGCGGGGGCGGCGGGGGAGGGCGGGGCTTCGGCATGGCATCCAACGACGATAACGATCTCTGGCTGCGCGACGGCGACGTCATCGAAATCCCCGAACGCGATCCCAACGCGCCCCTGGTGAAATAAGCCTCTGCTTCAATGTACCGGCGGTCTGTGACCGCCGCATTTTTCCCCGGCAAGATTGCGGCGCTCACGGAGCGGCGCTCCTGTTGTCTTATTGCTTCGTCCGCCGAAAGACCTTGTGGATGGCCGCCTGATCAGTCGGCTTGATCACCATCTCGTCTATGTTCACATGCGCCGGACGGCTCGCCATCCACACCAATGTTTCCGCGATGTCCTCCGCCGTCAGCGCATGGATGCCTTCATACACCTTTTTAGCCTTGGCCTCGTCCCCTTTGAATCGCACCTTGGAAAACTCCGTCTCCGCCAGGCCGGGATCCAGGGAACCAACGCGGATGCCGGTCCCGCTCAACTCCAATCGGAGCGACTGGGTGATTTTTCGTTCCCCCGCCTTGGCCGCGCAATAGACCGCCCCGCCTTCGTAAGCCGTGTGGCCCGCGATCGAACCGATGTTTAAAATCGAGCCTCCCGCATGGTTCACCAGCAGCGGCAGCACCGCCCGCGTCACCCGCAGCAAGCCCAACACATTGGTTTGGAGCATCGTTTCCCAATCCTCATCCCGGCCCGAAGCCACCGGGTCCAGCCCCTGCGCCCCGCCGGCATTGTTGATCAACACATCCACTCGGGCGGTTTTCGCGCGCACCCATTCCACAAACTTCTCCACGCTCGCCGTGCTCGCCACATCGAGCGCGTGGCCGGCGCCGGGCTGGCGGATGTCCGCCGCGATCTTTTCCAGCCGGTCCACCCGTCGTGCCCCCAGCAGCAACTTGCAGCCCTCCGCCGCGAACGCCCGCGCCGCCGCCTCGCCAAACCCGCTCGAAGCGCCGGTGATCAAAACCCACTTGCCGGACAATGATGAATCCATCAAAAAATCATAAACCACTTCCGCAGGACATGAAAACTGAAATCTCTTCACTTGCCTCGCCCGCTTTGCCGGGAAAGGACGCGGGCAGTTAATTTGGAGTGCGGGAGCTTGCTCCCGCTTTCGGGTTGAACCCGATCTGCGCGCGACAAAGCGGCGGCAAGCCGCCGCACTCCAAAGAGTCAAAATGCCACGACGTTCATTTCGTCATGGCGGGCCGGGGACGCGGTTTGTAAAGGGCCAGGATGTCGGTTTGATGCCGCACGCCGGAGCGGTTGGAAGGCACGGTGGCAAAGGCCGGACTGTCCAGATGCGTGCTCGGCTTGCCCGTCTTCAACTCCTCCACCAGATCGCCCACCGTTTGGAGAATGCGCGTGGGCTGATAAACATAGTCACCCACGTTTTCCAATTGCGTCGAACCGCTCAAGACCAGGAACGATGGCAGCCCCGCTTCAAATGCGCCCCGGATGTCCGTCTCCATCGTGTCGCCGATCATCACCACCTGGTCAGGCTTGGCGCCGCCGGCTCCGGCCAGTTTGCGTTGGGCCTGGTGAAACATATAGCCGTTGGGCTTGCCCAGATAGTAGGCGCGGCGTCCCGTGCTGGCTTCCAGGAAAGCGGCGGTGGCCCCGGCGCCCGGTCGCGTTTTCTTGCTGGAAACCGGACACCAGTTGTCAGGATTGGTGGCCAGCAGGCCGGCCCCGCGTTCGATGCATTCGTGCGCCTTGCCCAGCCGTTCCGTGGTGGCGGCCCCTTCGCCCACGATCACGTAGCGCGGCGCGATGGTGTCGCTGGCAATCTTGCGCTGGTGCAGCGCCGCCAGCAGTCCGCCCTCGCCAATGACGAACACCGTGCAGCCGGGGTCGGTTTCACTCAGAAAATCCGCCGTGTTGAGGGCCGAGGTGTAAAAGTGCCGTTCGGACAAGCCTTGGATGCCCAAATGTTTCAGGCGGACCGCCAGATCTTCCGGGGTGGGCGATGAATTGTTCGTGACGAAAAGAAACGGGGTTCCCAGCGCCAGCAACGTCTGCACAAAGTCCGCCGCTCCGGGAATCAAGGACTCCTCCCGGTAGATGACTCCATCCATGTCTATTAGGTAACCTGTTTTCATAGCGTTCAAAATATATTCCTCCTCTGCCGGCCGCTCCCATGGCGCGGGGGTCAGGGCTGCAAGGCCGCTGCAACTTTTCACGCTCGCCGGCATTCTACTCAAAGTGAATGCGGAAGACGTTCGCAAAGGAAGGTGTGCCGGATTCTGGCACGCTTCCTCACAGCATAAACCCGGCCAAGGCCAATCCCTGTTTGGGGTGGCGCAAACCGCTTGCCCCTCTGGCCGGACGCCTTCCCAAAACAAGCATTCTGTAAAAAAAGAGCCATTCCCCGCGCTTGACCCGCATTCCATCATTCGCCAATATGGAGCGGAGCATTTGGTTTGGAGAAGAGGGGGATTCAGGAAATGGAGATTAAGATTAAAATTAAAATTAGGAGCAGCCACCCAAAATCGTGAAATGCAACCACTCACCCGGCGGAGTGAAAAAACTCAAAGGATTTTACCGTCTCGCTCGTCTGACGGGTTGAAAGAGAGATGCAGGCGTACACAAACGGAGGCTTGGCGGTGTCTATCTAATAAAATCGGGACTGGCCGCGATCTGAATGGGTGATTCCGGCAGGCCCGGCAAAGGAAACAAATGGCGAAAACTAAGAGCAAAAAAAAGATTGTCATTTTTTCAATCGTCGTCGCCGCCGGCATTGGGCTGGCTGTTTTTGCGTCCTTGAAAAAAACCGAAGCGCCGGTCTCCGTGGAAACAGAAAAAGTGGTTCGCCGCAATCTCATCGAAAAAGTCGTGGCCAACGGCAAAATCGAGCCTGTCACCCAGGTCAAGATCAGCCCGGAAGTCAGCGGCGAAATCATCCAACTGGCCGTCAAAGAGGGCCAGCATGTCAACAAGGGCGATCTGCTGGTCAAGATCAAGCCCGACAATTATCTGGCCGCCAGCAATTCCGCCGCCGCCAGCTACAACCTTGCCGTGGCGAATAAGAGCACGGCCGAGGCCAACCTGGAGAAAGCCCGCCTGGAATTCGAACGCAGCTCCGGCCTGTTTAAAGCCAAGCTGGTTTCCGACTCCGACTTTCTCACGGCCAAAACCACCTACGACGTGGCCAAAACCACCCTGGCCGGAGCGGTGGAATCGGTGGCTATGGCCAGGGCCTCCCTGCAAACCGCCGCCGCCGACCTCTTCAAAACCACCATTTATTCGCCCCTGGACGGCACCGTCAGCAAACTCAACTCCCAACTGGGCGAGCGGGTCGTCGGCACCGCCATGATGGCCGGCACCGAAATGATGACCATTGCCGATTTGAACGCCATGGAGGCGCGCGTGGATGTGGGCGAGGTGGACGTGGTGTTGATCGCCTGCGGCCAGAAGGTCCATTTGGAGGTGGACTCGTTCAAAGACCAAAAATTCAACGGCGTGGTCACCGATGTGGCCAATTCGGCCAACAACAACGACACCAGTTCCGCCGCCTCCTCTTCCGCCTCGACCACGACGGACGCCACGAAATTTCAGGTCAAAATCCGCGTCACGGAAAAGGAGGCCTTTCTGCCGGGAATGTCGGTCACGGCCAACATTGAAACCCGTTCGCGCACCAATGCCCTGACCGTGCCGATTCAAAGCGTCACCACACGCCTGCCCCTGGCGGCGGCCGGTCAGACCAATTCTCCGCACCCCAGCGGGAGCCCCACCAACGATACCGCCGCAGCCGGCAAAACCAACGATACCGCCGCCTCCGGCAAAACCAACGAAATCGCCGCAGCCGGCAAAACCAACGAAATCGCCGCCTCCGGCAAAACCAACGAGGTGGCCAAACCGGTCGAGATCGTTTTTCTGGTGGTGGGGGACCACGCCAAGTCCGCGCCGGTCAAGCACGGCATCAGCGACGACAATTACACGGAAATTACAGAGGGGTTGCATGAAGGGGACGTGGTGGTTTCCGGCGGCTACAAGGCCATCAACCGCGATTTGGAGGACGGGAAGAAGGTGGTGCTGGGCGATGCCGCCTTGGCCGGCAAACCCAAGCCGGCCGCCAACTGACTTTCCGGCCGCCACAAAAACACTCTGCTTGTGAGCTTGATCCGACTCGAACACATCACCCGCCTCTACCAAATGGGCGGGGAAACCATCCATGCCTTGCGCGATGTCTCCCTGGTGGTGCAACGCGGTGAATATGTGGCCATCATGGGGCCCTCCGGTTCGGGCAAATCAACCCTGATGAACTTGATGGGGTGCCTGGACACGGCCACAGCGGGAGTCTATGAATTAAACGGCACCAACGTCAGCGAACTGGATGACAACCAACTGGCGGAAATCCGCAACCGGGAAATCGGTTTCATCTTTCAAACCTTCAACCTCTTGCCGCGGGCCGACGCCCTGCGCAACGTGGAATTGCCCCTGATCTACTCCGGCCTCGATGCCGCCGAGCGCCGGCTGAGGGCGCGCGAAGTGCTGGCCAGCGTTGGCCTGGCCGACCGCATCCACCACCGGCCCAATGAAATGTCCGGCGGCCAGCGCCAGCGCGTCGCCATCGCCCGCGCCCTGGTCAACGGCCCCTCCATCGTCCTGGCCGATGAGCCAACCGGCAACCTCGATTCCAAAACCGGCGAGGAAATCATGGCCTTGCTCCGCATTCTTTCCGACAAGGGCCACACCATTTTCCTCGTCACCCACGAGGAGGACGTGGCCCGGCACGCCCGCCGCGTCATCCGCATCCGCGACGGTCTGATTGCCAGCGATGATGCGGTCAAAAAATCGGGGGCGCCCGCGTGAACTTCTTCCTCGAAATCAAGGAGGGCCTCCTCATCGCCTGGGACGCCATCCGCGCCAACAAAATGCGGGCGGGTCTGACCACCCTGGGCATCATCATCGGCATTGTCAGTGTCACTTTGATGGGCGCGGCCATTGACGGCCTGAACCGCTCCTTCCGCCAGAGCATGTCCGTCATGGGCGCCGACGTGCTCTTCGCCACTCGCATGGACTGGTTCATCAACAGCGAGGACGAATGGCTCAAAGAATACAAAAGGCGCATCGTCTCGCGCGGTCAGGTCAAGGCCGTGGAACGACAGATGACCCTCGCCGGCGCCGTGGCTCCGGTCGTCTACATGGGCCGTCCAGTCCGATACCAAAACCGCAGCACCGGCCGTGTCACGATCATTGGCACGACCGAGCAGCTCCTCCAGACCGCCGGCCTGGGGGTGGACCAGGGGCGCTTCTTGACAGCCAGCGACACCGGCGGCGGACGTCCGGTCTGCGTGATCGGCAACGACGTCTCCACCAATCTGTTCATCAAGGAATCCCCCCTCGGCAAAAAAATCAGGATCGGTCCGCGCTGGCTCGAGGTCGTCGGCGTCCTCCAGAAGCGCGGCAGCTTCCTCGGCCTGGAAAGCATGGACAACCAGGTCATTCTTCCCATCCAGCAATTCCTCATCGGCTACTGGCGCGACCCGGACTTCGAAATTCAGGTCAAGGCGACCGACCTTTCCCATCTGGAGGATGCCCGGGAGGAATTGCGCGGCCTGCTGCGCAAAATCCGCCACGTCGCCCCGGGCGACCCCGACGATTTCGCCATCAACACGCAGGAGACCGTGGTTAAAATGTTCAACCGTGTGGCCGGCACCATCGCTGCGGTCGGGCTGGCCGTGACGGGGCTTTCTCTGTTCGTCGGCGGGATCGGCATCATGAACATTATGTTTGTCTCGGTGGCGGAACGAACGCGCGAAATCGGCGTGCGCAAAGCCATCGGGGCCAAGCGGCGCACCATCCTCCTGCAGTTTTTGATCGAGGCCGCCAGTATCTGTCTGCTCGGCGGCCTGGCCGGCCTGGGCATCGCCTTCAGCCTGACCCTCCTCATGTCCAAATTCTTTCCCGCCTCCCTCTCGCTCCCCGTCACGGCCCTGGCCTTGTTGGTCTCATTATTGACAGGCGTGGTTTCCGGTTTCTTGCCCGCCTGGCGCGCCGCGCGCATGGACCCGGTCGAAGCCCTGCGCAATGAATAGTGCATTATGAATGGTGCATCGAACATGCCGCCTTCCCGTTTCACGATCCGCCATTTCCTGTTCACCATTCCCATCATCCTGGCCGCCGAGGTCAAGGAAAGCTTCCTCATGGCCATGGGCGCCTTGGTGGCGCACAAGCTGCGCTCCGCCCTCACTTTGCTCGGCGTCATGATCGGCGTCTTCTCCATTATCGTCGTCATGACCACCATGCGCGCCATGGAAAAGGACATCGAGAAAAACATGAAGCAATTGGGCGGCGACACCTTTGTGCTGCAGCGCTGGCCCCAAGTGCAGTTTGACGGCCCGGCCGGCTGGGAGAAGTACCGGCGCCGCAAACGAATCAGCCTGGAGCAGGGACTGGCCTTGGCCAGCCGCGCCACCCTCCCGCGCAGCATCGGCCTGGAAGAGGGTCTGGCCAACGGCACCATGACCTCGCGTTACGCCAAAGCCCCTCCCAACGTCTTCGTCACGGGGGACACCCCCGGCAGCTTCCCCGCCCAGGACTGGACCATCGAGGAAGGGCGCGCCTTGATTGATTCGGACGTGGACAGCCAGCGCGATGTCTGCGTCCTGGGCAACAGTCTGGCCACAAACCTGTTCCCGCACTGCCCGGCCGTGGGCGAAGTGGTCAATTACGACGGAATCAAATATACAGTCATCGGCGTCCTCGAATCCAAGGGGAGCATGTCGGGAGGCCGCCAGGACAATTTTGCCATCATCCCCATCACCACCGGATTGACCCGCTATTACGAAAAGCAATGGATTGACATCAGCATTCTGGTGCAGTCGCCCAGCCAGGCCGACTACGACGGCACGGTGGACCAAGTGCGCGGCCTCATGCGCATTTTGCGCAAAGTCCCGCCCGGACAGGAGGATGATTTTGAGATTTTCTCCAACGATTCGGTGATGGACCAAATCAAGTCCTTCACCTTCAAAGTGCGCCTGGGGGTGAGCTTGATCAGTTCCATTGCCCTGCTGGCGGCGGGCATCGGCATCATGAACATCATGCTCGTTTCGGTGACGGAACGGACCCGCGAGATCGGCATCCGCCGCGCCATCGGGGCCAAGAAACGCAACATCATGACGCAATTTATCCTGGAAGCCATCGTCCTGTGCGAAGTGGGCGGCCTCATTGGCGTGGGCTTGGGCATCGCTGGCGGCAACCTCTTGGCCAAGTTGATGAAGCTGGCCCCCGTCATCCCAATGGACTGGGCGCTGATTGGACTGGGAATCTGTTCGCTGGTGGGCATTATCTTTGGCACTTATCCGGCGCACAAGGCGGCCAATCTGGATCCCATTGATTCCTTGCGCTACGAGTAGGCAAAACCTTAATTAAACCAAAACCATGACGCTGACCCCGTTTCCCGCATTCGCCAAAACATCCCGGCCCGCGCTTGCCGCGCTGGTCCTGGCCGCGCTGTTCCTCTGCCCGGCCTTCCCCGCCCCCGCCCAACTGCCCGCGCCGCCGCCGCCCGCGGCCGAGGGCAAGACACGCCCGCTTTCCGTGGACGACGTGGTGCAAATGGCGCTGACCAACAACCTGGACATCCTCATCAGCAGATACACACCCATTCTGGACCAATTCGCCCTGAACAGCTTGTTCTCGGCCTACGACCCCGCCTTCTCCTTCAACCTCTCAAGGACGCTGAACACGGCACCCGGGCAATTCTACCTGGGTTTCAATTTTCCTCCCTACGCCACGATCGTGAACAACTACACACCCAGCCTGACCGGCACCCTTCCCTTCGGTATGAACTACGACTTGGCCACCCCGTTGAGCCAGCAAACCACTCCCTTCGCCCAATACAACGCCACTCCCGCCATGACGCTGTCGCAGCCGCTCTTAAAAAACTCCTGGATAGACAACACCCGCTATCAGATTCAGCTCTCCCGCAAAACCCTGCGCAGCGATCAATTGGCCCTGCGCCTCCAAATGGAAAATTCCGTCAACAGCGTCAAGACCGCTTATTACAACCTCATCGCCGCGCGCGAAAATGTCGCCGTGCAGCGCGCCGCCGTCACCCTCGCCCAGCAATTGGTGGACGAAAACACCAGGAAAGTGCAACTGGGCGCCATGGCCCCTCTGGACCAAAGACAGGCCGAATCCCAGGCCGCCAGCAGCCAGTCCGATCTCCTGGAGGCCGAACTGGCCCAAGCCGTCCAGGAAAACACCTTGAAATCCCTCCTGTCTCTCCACCTCGACGAATGGCGCGATGTCACCCCCGTGCCCACGGAAACCTTGCTGGCAGTCCCGCAAAACCCCGACCTTTTCGAGAGCTTGCGCACCGCCATTGATTCCCGCCCCGAAATGCTCCAGGCCAAAATCAACCTGGAAAAACAGCACCTCGCCATCAAATACACCCAAAACCAGCTCTACCCGGAACTGGATTTGAAAGGCAGCTATGGACTCAACTCCGTCAGCGCCATGTTCGGCCAGACTCTGGACACCCTCCGCCAGGGCACCGACCCCACCTATTCCTACGGCCTGGCCCTCACCATCCCGCTGGAAAACACCGCCGCGCGCAACGCCCACAAATCCGCCAAGGCCACCCTGGAGCAATCTCTCCTCCAACTCAAAAAAATCGAGACGACCATCGTCATGGCCGTGGACAACGACGTCAAGACCGTCCGCTCCGATTTGCTGCGCGTGGACGCGACCCGCAAGGCGCGCGAATACGCCGAAGACGCCCTGCGGGCGGGGCAGTTCCGCTTGCAGGCCGGTTCCACCACCAGCTTTGAAGTCCTCCAGCTTCAGAGCAATCTCACCACCGCGCGCTCCGCGGAAATCCGGGCCTTGGCCGACTACAACATCGCCCTCGAACAACTGGCGCTGGATGAGGGAACCACCCTCCAACGCAGCAAGATTGATCTGAAAATGCCCTGATGACCCGCGATCAAGCCCAGGCCGCCGCCGCCGGGGCGATGAGTTTCCAGCTTGTCCTGCCGGCGGGAACCACTTAATCGGCGCAAACTGCTTGTCCCACGCGCAACCCGTGCTATGGTGGAACAGTGAGTAACGGAACGACCGGCGCAAGCAAACCGCTCAAAATGGTCACTTGCGGCCGATGCAAATCCAGAACCTTTATTCCGGGCGACCTTGCCCCGTTTGCCACGACGCCGTGCAGCAAGTGCCAGCACCCGGTCATGCTGCCGCTCATGTTGCGCAACTTCGAGTTGCTCACCATCATCGCTTCCGGCGGCATGGCCACGGTTTATACCGCGCAGGACGTGAAATTGCAGCGCCAGGTCGCCCTGAAAATGATAAAGCGCGAAATGGCGGCCGACCCGGCCATCCTCAAGGCCTTTTATCGCGAAGCCCGCGCCAGCGCCTCCCTCAACCACACCAACATCATTCATATTTACAGCTTCGATGAATTCGACGGCCAACCCTATCTGGTGATGGAACTGGCCGACCAGGGCAGCCTGGACAACCGCATCGAATCCGAGAAACGCGTGCCCGAACTGGAAGTGCTGGATGTCGGCATCAAAATGTGCTCCGCCCTCACCACCGCCCTCCAGCACAAACTGCTTCATCGCGACATCAAGCCAGGCAATATTCTCTACAATATTGACGGCGAACCCAAGCTGATTGATTTCGGCCTGGTCCGGGCCGCGGAGGACGACACCTGGGAAGAGCACATCTGGGGAACGGTCTATTACGTCGCCCCGGAAAAACTCGAACGCAAGGGCGAGGATTTTCACTCCGACATGTACAGCCTGGGCGGCACCCTCTACCATGCCTTGACCGGCCATGTCCCTTTTGAAGGGACGGTGGACGAAGTGGTCTCAGCCCACGTGCATACGGCGCTGACTCCGCCCAACCTGGTGGCGCCGGACATCACCCAATTAACCAGCAATGCCCTTTTGCGGGCCATGGCCAAGCATCCCTCTCAACGCTTTGAATCCTACGACGATTTTCGCATGGCCTTGGAAGCCGCCCGCAGCCACCTGCTGAGAGGCCAAGTCCAACAAACCGGGCAAAGCGACCCCTCCAAAAGTTGGTGGCGGCGCTGATTCAAAAAGCGAAGATGGAGAATGGAAAAAGGAGGATGGCAAAAACTCCACCCTCCATTTTCCATTCTCCATCCTCGCGCCTGATTATTCCGGCGCCCCCTCCGGCAACCGTTGTCGGCCATTAACGGCCCCCATTGGTGACGGCATTGGTTTTGACCGGCGGAACAAAAGTCTTCAGCACCGGCTCATCCAGGACTTGTCGCGGATCCCCCACATTCAAAGTTTCCGCCGACCATTTTCCGGCGGCATCCAGGCGCTCTATGCCGGTCACCGCCTGGTCTGCGGCCAGGACATCGAAAGTGGCCGGCTTTTTAGCCTTGATGATCCTGGTCTTGTCATTGATTAAAATCACAATTTTCGCCCCGCCTTGGAGGGTGATGCTTTTGGCCTTGCTGTCCACGCTGAGTATCTTGCCGGAAAACCTCCGGCTGGGCAATTTGGTCGCCGCGGCGGGCCGGTTGGTGGCAGCGGCGGGGGGGGGGGTAGTCTGGGCCAGGGACATGACACCGCCGGCCCACGCCGCCAGCAGAACAAGACAGGCGCTCTTGGCAAATGTTTTCATAATGTGACTTGTTTCGTCCTAATAACATGCCAACCGCCCTTCCGCCAGCATTTTCTTTCCAAGGCCCCGGCTTCGGGGCATCCTTGGTTCGTTACATCTCATGCCGCTGCCTTATAAAATTTCCACCCTGCTCTACTGCTTCAGCCGGCGGGAGGAGGTTCTCCTGCTGCGACGACGGCACGAACCCAACCGCGGCCTCTGGAGTCCCTGCGGCGGCAAGCTGGACATGGCCGCCGGCGAGTCTCCCCACGCCTGCGCCTGCCGGGAAGCCGGGGAGGAAATCAGCCTCAAACTGCGCCCGGCTGACTTGCATTTGACCGGACTGGTCAGCGAACACGGGTACGAGGGACAGGCCCACTGGCTCATGTTTCTGTTCGAAGTCGGACCCCGCCTGGCCGAATTGCCCCCGCCCCACCGCGAAGGCGATTTCGCCTTCTTCGCCGCCGCGCAAATCCCCTCCTTAAATATTCCACAAACCGATGCCGAGCAAATCTGGCCGCTTTTCTGGCGGCATCGCGGCGGCTTTTTCTCCGCCCATTGCCATTGCCGCACCGACGACCGCCACCTGTGGACCCTGGAGGAATCCATCCTCAAATGACGATGAAAAAAAACGAAGAGCCTTTGATTGACCTGCAGAGCGACCACTACTTCATGGGAGAAGCGTTGCGGCAGGCGGCGCGCGCCTTTGCCGCGGCGGAAACGCCGGTCGGCGCGGTCATCGTGCGCGAAGGCCGGATCATTGCCCGGGCCTTTAACCAGGTGGAAACCCTCAAGGACGCCACCGCCCACGCCGAAATGCTGGCCATGACCCAGGCCGAGGAGGCGGTGGGCGACTGGCGGCTTACCGGCGCCACGCTCTACGTCACCAAGGAACCCTGCCCGATGTGCGCGGGAGCCATGATCCATGTGCGCCTGCACCGCCTGGTCTTTGGGGCCGCCGACCCCAAGGCGGGCGCGGCGGGAAGCGCGCTCAACCTGCTCCAATTCCCCGCCCTCAATCACCGCTGCCAAATCACCCCCGCGGTCCGCGAGGCGGAATGCCGGGAACTGCTCCGGAGTTTTTTCGCCCGGCGCCGGGCCGCGGCGGAGTTGAAAAGCCCCAAGACCAAAGGCTAATGCCCGACGCAGAGCATGGAAACTTTTTCGTCCTCCTCATTGCGGGCCACCCCTTGGGCGCGCGGGTCCAGCATCGGTTTGCCGTCCACCAGAAACTGGTAATGATGATGGCCCGCGCTTAATTGCAACTGCACATGCCAGCAGCCGTCGGCCTGGCGCTTCATCGGCGTGGCCTGCGGGTGCCAGTCGTTGAAGTCGCCGATCAGGGTGACGCGCCGGGCCGAGGTGACGGCGCAAATGAAATTGACAGGCTTGATGGTTTTCGCGGGCGACAAACGCGGCGGGGGGCGAAGACGGGGGTGCGGCACAGGCATGTTTAATAATCCTTTTTTTCGCGGGCTTGATGCACAACCGTTGATGGCAATATAATCTCGCGCGCTAAAAAAGCAACTGCCCAATCCGGAAGCAAGCACAACTTGCTTAAAACTCCGGTCCGGGCCGCGCCCTGTCCCTCAACTTTGATCTCTCCAAAACCGCCACCGGCTTCACTTGCTGTTATGCGGCGTTGTCAGCCCCGGTGGTTGGCTCAGCTTGGTTTGAATGGCGTGCCAGCGCTTGTTCCAGTCCTCCCAATTGGACTCCCACGCCGGGCCGGTGAATTTCTTTTGGGCTTCCGGCAGGATTTTTTCCAGCGCTTTGGCGGCCAGCACGCTTTCCGAGCGATCGTGCCACTTGAGATACGCTTCGATCAGGTTGAGATGATTCTCGGGATATTCCGGGTGCAAGGCGACGCCGCGCAATAGATGCTGCCGGGCCTGGGCGCGGCTGCCGATGCTCAATGGCCAGCCCGGCGCATCGCGATAGAGCAGGCCGAGATTCCTGTCCGGGCCGGCATAATCAAAATTCTCGTCCAGTTTGATGGCCGTTTCCCACTCTTTCTCCACATCCCCCAGCAAACCGAGCGCTCCGATGAGTTCGGTGCGGGCCAGTTGGGCCAGGTCCATCCCCAGGTAGTAATGCGCCGCGGCCAGTTTTGGGTCCAAGGCCAGCGCCTGCCGGCAGGCGGCGATGCCCTCATTGGCCACCCGCGCTCGATCCGCGTCGTTCCGGGAAAACTCGCATTGATCGAAGCAGGCGGAGGCGAACTGCCAGGCGGCAACCAGATTGGTGGGTTGGCACTCAAAACGGGCATGCCGCTCGCGATAAGCCTGCCCGGCACGGCCGGCCGGGGTGGAAGCGGCGGCCGGGGGATCGCCGGCCGCCGACACCCATGGCGCCAGGAACAACCCGGCGAGGAGCAGCGCGGTGCGCGCAATGGCTTTGGCGATGAAGCGGGAACGCATGTTACCAGGACGAAAATAGATCAAACCCGGCCCGGGCGCAATCGCCGTTTGGCCGCCTCCGGACGGCACACAACAAAAAAAAGAGCCGAAACCTCCGTTTCGGCTCTGCTTGGAAAGATCTGGCGGCGACCTACTCTCGCGGAAGCTATACAACCACTACCATCGGCAATGCTGCGTTTGACGGCCGTGTTCGGGATGGGAACGGGTCGGACCACAGCTTTATGGCCACCAAAAAATCATAAAGAACAACCTGGAAAAATTCCGGGAAGTTCCCTGAAAACTACACATAAAATTTGGGGGCACCATCCAATTCGCGAGTCGAAATCGCTTCTCCTGTGAAGGAAAAAAGCGATCAAGCCGCACGACCAATTAGTATTAGTCCGCTGAGCAGATTACTCCGCTTGCACGCCTAACCTATCAACCCGGTGGTCTTCCGGGGGTCTTTAGGGACTTGCGTCCGGGAAACATTATCTTGGGAGGAGCTTGGCACTTAGATGCTTTCAGCGCTTATCTCTTCCGCACATGGCTACGCAGCGCTGCCCCTGACGGGACAACTGCCACACCAGA
>JBEKVM010000031.1:0-48590 GCA_049513975.1 Verrucomicrobiota bacterium
GGAATGGCCAGGCGCGTCTTGAGGGCGTGTTTTTGATAACCATCCACCATGTCGGTCCAGCCCGGCAAGGTGTAGTTGGCCTTGTTGGCCGGACCGGAACCGCCGCCGCTCAGGAGCGAACCAAGAAAGTACTTCTCGATATCGTCGGGAGTTTTGAGGGCGGATTGGTCCGGCTGGCACATCTGCCCGATCTTTTCCTCCAGCGTCATCCGGGACAACAACTCCCTGGCCGGCGCGTCGAAGGCGGCAAAGCTCTTCTGCCGCGACTGGGCATGGGCGAGCGGGCAGAGAACCAGCGCCGCACAAGCCACCGCCGCGGGGATCCATGCTGCCGTTCGGTTGGAGGGGGAACCGGCAGGCATGATGGATTGGCTTTTCATAAGAGGTTTTTCCTGGTTTTCCGCTGGTTTTTCAGTTCAATGTGCTTGGAAGATTAACGGGTGCCGGATAGAATACAAGCAGAATTGTGACGAGATTGATTTTTTGCCGTACAAATGATTGGCTTTATGCCGCGCAATTTGCTACAATTAAACCTAATCGAGCGTCTATTATTTTGCATGTTGTCGTGAATGCATTACGCATAAAGCCGGTCTTGACTGGCGTGCCATGGTGGGAGGCGGCCTGCCTGATTTGTCTGCTGGGGGTAGCCAGGCCGTCGCGGGCGGCGGATACCAATTTGCCCGTGTTGACGAACGCGGCGGCGGTCAGAAATCTGCCCCCGGAAGAGGCGGCGCGGCATTATCCGGTGCGGATCAAGGGTTTGGTGACGTTTTTCGATCAAAGCCAGTTTTTACGATTTATCCAGGATGAGAGCGCCGGAATTTATTTTTATCTCAACGATCCCGCCGATCCGGCCCTGCAGGCGGGACAGATCGTCGAAATCGAAGGCCAATCCAGCCGCGGGGAATATGCCCCGATCATCGAACCCTCCCTGGTTCGCGTCCTGGGACCTGGAAGTTTTCCCGCCGCCAAACCCGTGGCCTTCGAACTGTTGTCCAGCGGGCAGGAAGACAGCCAATTCGTCCAAGTTCACGGCATTGTCCGCGCCGTCCGTTTTGATGCACCGAGCAAGTACTTTCAAATTGACCTGGCCATAGCCGGGGAACGGGTCACCGCCGTGGCGCGGAGCCTGCCCGGCACGCTCCCGACAGACCTGGTGGACAGCACGGTGGTGGCGCGCGGGGTTTGCCTCACCCGCTTCAACCGCCAGCGGCAATTGTTCAATATCCGGCTCCTGGTGCCGCGCCTGGAAGATCTCGTCATCGAAAAACCCTCCGCCGGCGATTCCTTCGCCGCCTCCTCCCCGCCGCGTCCCATCAACAGCCTGCTGCAATTCACCACCGATGCCACCTACGGCCATCGCGTCAAAGTGGCCGGCACCGTCATTTACCGTCACGACAACATCTTGTACATCGAGGACAAAACGACCGGACTATACATCGAATCCACCGAGCCGTCCCCGCTGGTGGCCAACGATCATGTGGAAGTGCTGGGCTTTGCCGACCGGGGCGAATACAATCCGACGCTGAAGGACGCGGTATGCCGCAAAACCGGCCGGGATGCGCTGCCGGCGCCGGACGAGGTTACGGCGGATGAGGCGCTCAAAGGCACCCACGACTGCCGGCTGGTGCGCATTGAGGCCACGGTGCTGGACCGCGCCCGCCACAGTCAAGAACAATTTCTCGTCCTCCAGTCCAGCGGATTCATCTTCCATGCCTACCTGGAGCGCAAAAGCCCGGGCGGCGGCGTGGACTTCGCCTATCTGCAAAACGGCAGCAAGCTGGCCGTCACCGGGGTATGTGTCATTGAAACCGGGCCGGACTGGCGCCCCGGGGAAGACTGGCGGGCCAGATCCTTTCGCATCCTCCTGCGTTCCCCGGCCGATATCGAGGTGTTGCAAGCCGTGCCGTGGTGGAATCTGCAAAAGCTGTTGTGGATGGCGGCCATGCTCGGCGTCGTCGCCCTGGCCGCCTCCATCTGGGTGGCCGTGCTGCGCCGCCGCGTTCATCAGCAAACCCGCATCATCAGCGACAAACTCCGGGTCGAGGCCACCTTGAAGGAGCGCTACCAGGACCTTTACGAGAACGCCAACGATGTCGTCTATACCCACGATCTGCACGGCCGCATCACCTCGATGAATCGGGCGGGAGAGAAATTGCTGCAATGGCCCCGGCGCGATGTCTTGTCCAAAAACATCCTGGAGTTGGTCGCGCCGGAAGAGCAGCCCGCCGTGCAACGCTGGCTCGACCAGGTCGGCGCCGCGGGCTCCTCGCCGACGGTGGAGTGGGATTTCCTCACCGCCGGCCACCAGCGGGTCCGGCTGGAAATCAGCGCCCGCTTGATCCAGCAATCCGGCGCCACTGCGGAAATAGAAGTCATGGCGCGCGACATCACGGAACGCAAACGGCTGGAGCGGGAAATCCTGGAAATCAGCAATCGGGAGCAGCGCCGCATCGGCCATGATCTGCACGATGGCGTCTGCCAGCAATTGGCCGGCATCGCCCTCATGACCGCTTCGCTGGCCGACAAACTGGAGGAAAAAGCCGCTCCGGAATCGGCCCAAATCGAAAGAATCAGCGGCCTGATCAACCAGGCCATCACCCAAACCCGCGGCGTGGCCCGCGGTCTGTTTCCCGTCCGCCTGGAGGAAAACGGACTGGTGCCGGTGCTGGAGGAATTGGCGGTTAATTCCAGCGAGTTGTTTAAAATCCCCTGCCGCTTCTCCACCTCTTCCCCGCTGGCGGCGGTGGACAATGAAACGGCGCTGCACCTTTATTATATTGTGCTGGAGGCGGTGGCCAATGCCGCCAAACACAGCAACGCCAAAAACATTGTCATCCGCCTGGAGGCGGTCAAGGACCACTATGCCTTGAGCGTGCGCGACGACGGGCAGGGCTTCCCCCTGGCCAGCCCGGCGCAGACGGGCATGGGCATCCGCATCATGCAGTACCGCGCCGGGGTCATTGGCGCGACATTAAACTTGCGCAGCACGCCCGGTTCGGGCACCGATGTCACCTGCGTGTTTCTGGCCGAGCCGCGGCGCCCCGCGGCGAATCATGGCCCGAACCACCGTCAGGCCGCCGCTGGCTTATGAACGAACCGCAGGCACAAAAAAGCCGAATTATTATTGTTGACGACCATCCCCTCTTCCGCGAGGGGCTGCGCCAGATGATCGAGCGCAACCCGGAATGGATGGTTTGCGGCGAAGCCGCCGACGCCGCGGAAGCCGAGCGGGCCGTGGCCGGCTTGAAACCGGATCTGGTCATCATTGATATTTCCCTGGGCGCCTCCAACGGCCTTGATTTGATCAAGTCCATCAAGGCGCAGTATGAGGATTTGCCCATCCTGGTCATTTCCATGCATGACGAAACGCTCTTTGCCGAACGCGCCATGCGGGCCAAGGCCATGGGCTATGTCATGAAACACGAGCCGGCCCGCACGGTGCAGTCGGCCATTTCCAAAGTGCTGGCGGGCAATATTTATCTCAGCGAGAAAATGTCCACCGCCATGCTTTCCAAGTTCATGCTGGGCAAGGAGGAGGAACCCGCCTCGGCCGTCGAAACGCTGAGCGACCGCGAGTTGGAGGTATTCCGCATGTTGGGGGAGGGAAAAGGCACGCGCCAAATCGCCCATGAGTTGAATCTGACCATAACCACCATCAACTCGTTCCGCGCGCGCATCAAGGAGAAGCTGCAGTTGAAAAGCTCCAGCGAACTTGTCCTCCACGCCATGCGCCATTGTCTCCAGGTCGGCGGCACCGGGGGGGTCAAGGAATAGGGAGCGGCCTGGTTTTCTTGCTTGACAGCGAGGGGACGGCGCACGTTTTCGCGGGGGGCCGGACCGGGATGCCTTCCAATTCTTCCAGGGATTTCCCCCTGGTTTCGGGGAGGCCGGCCGCAATAAAGACCAAGGCGGCCAGGGCGAAAAGCCCGCAGGCCAGAAATGTCCCGGCGGAGCCGAAATGCGACAACTCCCAGGGAAAAATAAAGATCACGCCGGCGCCGACCGCCGCGTTGCAAAAGCCCGCCAGCCCCATTGCCCTCCTGCGGCCTTCAGCGGGGAAGATTTCAGACAGCAGCACCCCCATCACCGGCCCCAGGGAAAAGGCGAAGGAAGCGACAAAGGCGATGATGGCCCAAAATACCACCGTGGCGCGAAGGTTGAAGGCTGCGCCCGCCAGCGCGTCCCGGTACGGCTTGATCCGGTCCGCCCCGAAGCGCTGCACCAGGTCTGTCATAAATTCCTTGTCCGTCGCGAACACAGGCCCCTCGGCGCTCTTCAAGTCCGCCATGAAGTCCGGAGGGACTTTGCCGGCTTGGAGCATTTCGTACGACTTTGCCGTGAGTTGATATGTGGAGGAGTGAAAGGCCCAACTGCACGTCAGCGCCGCTGCCGCCATGCCTGCCGCGCCAAGGATCAAGAGCGGCTTGCGGCCAATTCTGTCCATGAGCCAGAGCGCCGCCAGCGTCATCCCCAGGCTGGCCAACCCCGCCACCACCGTCTGCGCGAACGCTGCATCCAGGCTGCCGCCGGCCTGGATGAGAATGCCCGGCAGATAATGGAGGACGGCAATGACGCCCGTGATTTGCTGAAAAAGGACGATGGCCAGGCCGCTCAAAATGAGCAATCTCATCTTGCCCTCCAACCTTCCGCCCAAGCCGCGCCCGGCGGCGCTTTTGGCCAGGCTCGCCCCGATGCGGTGCCACTCCGCTTCCTGCTCCCGCTCCCCGCAAGTTTTGCCCAGCGCCTCCCGGGCTTTTTCTTCTTGTCCTTTGCCCAGCAACCACCGGGGACTTTCCGGAACCGCTAAAAGCAACAGGAAATAAGCCGCCGCCGGGATGGCGGCCACTCCCAGCATCCACCGCCAGTTGTTTTCTCCGGCGCCCAGCAGAAACCAATTCGAGAAAAACGCCGCCGCCATGCCGGTCACAATCGTTAACTGGTTCAGTGAGACCAGGCCTGCGCGCCAGTTCGATGGTGAAACCTCCGCCAAATACACCGGCGCGACCAGGATGGTTCCTCCGGCGGCGATCCCCCCCAGCACCCGTGAAGCCACGAAAACTGGAAAACTTGAGGCCCGCGCCGATACCAAGGCCGAAAGGGCGAAAACCGCCGCTGTGACAATAAGAATTCGCTTGCGCCCAAACTGGCGGCTCAACAAACCGGAGATGGCCATTCCTCCCAGCATCCCCCACCCCAGGGCACTCACCCCCAGACCCACTTTCAAATCTCCCTGGGTTCCGTTGAGACCAAAATACTGCTTGAGGAACGGGACCGCGCCCGAAATGACAGCGGCGTCAAAGCCCCAGACGAATCCCCCGAAGGCGGCCACCAGGGAAACGAAAAGGTTATAGGGCCTTGTTTTTGACATAATTCGGTTAAAATTCTTTCGCACGGATTAAAGACGCAACATGTTTATAGAAAGCAACATGCAGCTTAATCGGAGGGGAGCACCAATTTTTTTCGTAAAAACCTGTTGACATATTTGTCTGAGATGTAGTATTACATAGCGCATAAAGCACGTCAACATGTACTATTTAAAATTACAATTTCTGTCGAAATCGGTTCCGAACGGCACAGTTTTTGTTAAATTCGGATTGAAAATGATTGACATTAATGGTCGTGATGTCGTATTTTACAAGCATTGACCACGTTGAAATGTACTATATGATTTCACCAAGAGTGTCGGCGGAAATATCACCCGGTGTGAACTGGAGCCGTCTTGGCAGCCCCATCGTGCGAAATGGCACGGCCGAATCCGTCGTCGAACCCGCGGTTGGCCTGCAAGACTACTGTCACAAGTCACACTGCAATGAAGGGACCGAGCCTGTGCTGCGCACGGCCACGAATTGAAACGAGCCATGAAAATGAAAATGAAACCATATGCTGCAAGCCTAAACTTCGCCGTCCAGCAGGGGCGGAGCCGGCCTTGGCGGGCGGATTGGAAGCGGGGGAGAAGGGCCGCTTCCGCCGGGTTCACTTTGATTGAATTGCTGGTGGTGATAGCGATCATCGCCATCCTGGCGGCGTTGCTGCTGCCGACACTGGCCAACGCCAAAAAGCACGCTCAAGGTATTCAGTGCCTGAGCAACCTCAGGCAAATAACCATGGCCTGGACCATGTATGCGGGTGACAATAGAAACCACTTCGTGCCCAACGGGGATGAAGGCACCCAGCCTGCAAATCTCGCTGCCGCGCAGGCGGGCGAGGATGCTCAATGGTGCCCGGGGCTGCAGAATGAGTCAACCGGCTATCTAAGTCCGGCTGGTGCCGCCGACAATGTGGGGGTCGCGTGGATCAAGGCGGGCCTGCTCTACCCTTACGTAAACAATCCTACAGTTTATCATTGTCCCGCGGATAACAGCGCCTTGAACTCATTCGGAATCCTCTATCCTCATGTTCGCAGCTTGTCCATGAACGTTTGGTTAAGCCCGATTGTTCCCTGGCAGCAGGGGATCCATTGTTACTACAAGGATTCCGATGAGGGCATACCCGGCCCGGCCAACCTGTTCGTGATGATAGACGAGAATGGTTGCACTGTCAACGACGCGAATTTTTGTGAATGGCCTGGAGACATGAACTGGTTTGATTGCCCCGCGACTTTTCACGATGGCGCGGGCGGCGTTTCTTTTGCGGACGGACACTCCATTATAAAGAAGTGGACTGATCCCACGGTGACAGTGGAATGGTCGAAAACTTTTGCGACGGGCGATCCCAGCAACGCCACGCTGCCTCCCAGCCAAAATCCGCCAACCGACCTGCTGTGGGTCCAGCAGGCCGCCAGCTACATCGGTCAATAAATCGCCGGCCGGCTTTAAATAAATATCTCCAGCATGGCCTAAGAACGTAACATATTGAACCACAGCAACATGGGATTAAATTGCACAGGCCTGCGAATATTTTTGTAAGAACTTTGTTGACATTGCAATCATTTTTATAGTAATACATGCCACAGTCACCGCGAAAAAACGTACTAACAAAAGCCACAACCACCACAACTAAAGAGAAATCAGCGACCCGTCAGCAAAACCAGAAAGCCAATTGGCCTAAACAGCACAGACTATTCCTATGAAAACAATCAGAATTGTCGTTCTCACCGCCGTCGCCCTTGCCACTTCGCTTGGCGTCTCCAGCGCCCAACCGCTCGTGCCCAACGCGGCAACTTCGGTGAGGTTTCCCTTCACCGATACCACCCCCGGTTTCAGCACGCCCAGTGACGCCACCTTCGGCGTGAGTTTGAATCTGACCAATTACAACCGCAATCATGCGCTGACCAATTATCACGGCATTTATGGCAGCGGCACCTCGGGACTGCATGTGGCGCTGGATCTATCCACCAACTCCGAGTTCGCCACGCCGGGGGGAGAAGGCTCAACACTTGTCTCCGGGCCAGTCCTTGTCGTGACCAATGCCGCGCTTGCCTTCGGAGCGATCCAGAGTTTTACGGCCTCCATTTGGTGCAACCCCAAAAACGCGGCCAACTCCGGCACTACCGAAATACGCCTTTTTATATTGGGCCACACTGGGGATAAGGCGAATGCCGCAAACATCGGCATGTTTTGGCAGACTGTGAATCAGCTTGCTGCCTCCGTCGGCGCCAACACAATTTTCGGGGCCGCGCCCAGTTGGCCCACTACGGACTCCACCGGCACCTTCCCCACCAACCAATGGCTCTTCCAGTGCCTTACCTACGATGGCACGACGGCAATCCTCTATACGGGCACCGATGGCGGCGGCACTCTCGCGGTGTCCTCGACACTCGCCCTGGCCGGCACAACCGTTACCATGACTTCGGCTGGAAACGTCGACGAATTGCAGATCGGCAATCGCCAGGACACCGGAGCACGCCCCTTCTGTGGCCGGCTTGATGACTTCCGCTTTTACGGATCCACCGCGACGGTAACGGGCGCGGCCACCGCGGCTCAGGTTGAAGACATCTTTTGGTCTGCTCAGGCGCCCACCAACATTGCCGCCGTTGCCGGCAACAACGTGGCCAATTTGACCTGGAACCCCCTGGCCAACGCGGCCTCCTATGCCATTTCCCGTTCCTCAACCAGCGGCGGCCCCTACACCCAGCTTGCCACCGGCCTGACCTCGCCCAGCTACCCGGATACGACGGCGCTCAACAACCAGACATACTACTACGTCGTCTCGGCGTTGGATGGAACCGGCGATCAGACTGCCGGCCCTAATTCCTACGAGTACCAATTCACGGTGGTAGCTCCTCCCAGCCAACCCGTGGTGACCCCGACGGCGGGCAGCGATCAAGTGGTGTTGAATTGGACCGCATCCACCGGTTCTCCAGGCCCGATCACCTACAACGTTGCCAGATCAACCACTCCCGGCGCCGAAGTCACCATCGCCAGCGGTTTGTCCGCCACCACTTATACCGATACGACCGCGGTCAGTGAGATCCAGTATTATTATGTGGTAACCGCGGT
The DNA here is from genome assembly GCA_049513975.1 of Verrucomicrobiota bacterium. Classification (GTDB taxonomy): domain Bacteria; phylum Verrucomicrobiota; class Verrucomicrobiia; order Limisphaerales; family Palsa-1400; genus JBEKOF01. Next base: position 8,442 of record JBEKVM010000031.1, read on the forward strand.
GAACGATGGCTTGCCGACGGCGATGACCGCGTCGGCAGAAGTCACCGTCACGCCCGTGGGACCGCCTCCCGCGCCGATCATTGTCAATGTCGGCCCGGACGGGGCCGGTCAAGCCTACGTGAGTTGGACGGATGTGTCTGCCACCAGTTACAACGTACTGCGCGCCACCAGCCAGGGTGGGCCTTATACTTCGATTGCCACGGGCGTTACGGGGACGAGTTACGTGGACACAACGATCGTGCCGTCTGTTGATTACTACTATTATGAGGTGGTGGCTGTGAATGCCTTGAGCCTCTCCTCCCCGCCTTCCGGCCCGAGTTACGCCGTGCCCGGCGGCCAGGGTAATCAACTCGTCAACCCCGGCTTTGAGGTCACTTCCGGTCTCCCCTGGGTTAGGACCACCGGTCCTGGCGCCTCGGCTGGCTCCATCAATATCATCTCCCTGCTCAACGCGGCCAGCGCCCCTAATACCTACTATAATGCCGGCATGTGTCCTGCCGATACGCCGGCGAAAGATGTCGTGACACACAGCGGGACTAATGTCGCCAATGTGTATGATTATCAAGCCCCTGGCAGCTTCAATGAATGGAGCCAGGAGGTTGGATGCACCCCCGGTTCGATCCTGGCGGCCAGCGCCTGGACCCTGGCGCCGCACGAAGACTTGAGCGGTCCCTGCATCTTTTATTACGAGGTGGATTTCCTGGACTTGGGCGGCAATCTGCTCGCCGCCTATGAATCGTTTGGCATCAGCAACTTGACTTGTGCCGGTCCCAACAGCTTTCCGCTGGACACCTGGGTGTCGCTGGCGGTGACCAATGAAATGCTGGTGACGGGCACCCCCGCCACCAATAGCGGCATCATCGTTGGCACGACCGGCCCCTCCGGCGCCATGACCGCCCCGCCGGGCACGGCTTCCGCCAATTTTATCGCAAAGTTTGTGGACATCGGCGCCCACGGCGGCTCCATTTATTTTGACGACTGCGATCTGGACCTGATCGCCGGCCCGGTGCCCCCGACCATCTCCTCGATCACCAACACCATTGCCGGAGCCTGTCTGGTTACCAACACCTATGTCACCGTCACCGCCACCTCCTTGACCGGCACGATCACCAACGCCTTTGCCGTCGTCCAAACCCACGGGCTGACTGGTCCCACCAACACGGTGACCAACAACCTCAATGCGTCCACCTTGGGCCTCGGCACCGCCACGGCCATTATCACCAACCCGCTGTCGCCCAATTTGGTTTACAATCTTAAGATCCTCGCCACCGATAACAATGGCAACAGCGCCACAACCCCCGCCGCTATTTTTGACACCATGGCGCCCGTCCTCGTCATCGAGGCGGAGGATTACAACTACAGCAGCGGCCAGTTTATTGACACTCCGGCAAATGGAGGGCTGGCCCTTTATGCCCTCCTCTCCTCCAACGGCTTCTATGCCCAGCAGGGAGTTGATCTTCATGGCTCCTGGGGCGGGAGCCAGGCGGCTGACGGCAGTTATTACCGGAACACCGACCTTCCGATCTGTGGCTACGCCAACCCGCAGGCTGGCTCGCTGCCGAACAATCTAATAGCGCAAAAATATCTCATCGCCGCCGCCAATGGCGACACGACAGATGTCTCAATCGAAGTCGGATACAACAACGGGGGCGATTGGTTGAATTATTCCAGGACATACGGTCTGGGGACTCCCGGGGTCGGAGTTTCAGCTCCCGCCGGCGCCTACACGATTTGGGGCCGCATGTGTACGGTCGGCGGGGGTGCTGCCGAGGAGCTTTCCCTCGTTACCAGCGATCCCACCCAGCCAAACCAAACCACCACCCTTCTCGGCACGTTCAGCTTCACCGACAATGGCTGGAATACCTATGTTTACGTGCCCATGTTGGACGCTTACGGCAACCTGGTCTCTGTTAACCTGAGCGGCGTGGAAACGTTGCAGGCCCAGGTTGTGGGCAATCCGAACCTGGACTTCTACATGTTAATGCCGGTAGTGCCCGTCTATACGCCCGGGCTGCAATACTCCTATCCGGATGGAGCTCACCCGTTCGAGCCTACCAACCACTTCACCTTCACCGTGGGACCCAACAACGGCGCCCCCATCGCCAGCAGCGGGATTGACCTGGTGTTGAACGGCGTGGATATCACCTCGGGCCTGACCCTCACCCATTTGGGAAGCAGTTGGATCGGCAGTTATCCGATCAAGTCAAATGCGGTCTATAACGCGGTGCTCAGTGTCACCAACACGGCCACACCCACCCCGCTTTACTCCGTCTTCAACATCAGTTTTGACACCTTTAATCCCAATAATTATCAATGGGAAGCCGTTGACTATGACTTCAGCGAATACAACGGCACTGTCTGGGTCAGCGGCATGTTCATTGACAATTCCGTGCCGACCTGTGATACCGCCTCAACGACGGTTTACAACTATGCCGCCAACAGCTACTACGGCTTTCCGACCGGCTTCACGCCTGGGGTGGATCCCACCGGCCATGGCGCGGTCGCCCAACAGAATATAGACATCTACTTCCCCAACGACGGCCAAACCGTCGGGGCCAATGAGATCTACAGGGCCGACGGTGTGGGGAGCCAGGCGGCGAGCGATTATGTGCGTCCCAAATTCCTGGCCGAGCGAATCGCGGTGCCGGACCCCAATATTGGGCCTGTCAACATTGGCTATTACGGCAACGGCTATTGGATGAATTACACCCGGACCTGGCCGACCAACACCTACACTGTGTGGGGCCGCCTGGCCGGGGGCGCCGGTCCGTTCAGCGGAACCACGCTGAGCCTTGTCACCAGCGGCGTCGGCACCGCCACTCAAACAACCACTGACTTGGGCACGTTCTCCGATCCCAATGCGGTTGGCTGGCAGGCCTGGCACTGGATTCCGCTTCTCGGTGGCAATGGCAACATGGTGAATGTTTCGCTGGGCGGCGTGGAAACGCTGAGAGTAACCAGCGGAAACAACCTCAATACGGAATTCTTCATGCTCGTGGCGACGCCGCTTCCCGTCCAGCTCGCGGCGGCGGTTGTTGGAACCCAGATCCAGCTAACCATCCCCACCCAGACCGGGTACACCTATAAGGTCATGTTCACGAGCAGCTTGACACCTCCCATCGCTTGGACGCAAGTGGGCGCGATCCCCGGTGACGGAACGGTCCATGTTGTGCCCGAAACGTTGACTGGCACGCAGGGCTATTATCAAGTCCTGGCACAGTAAATCGTCCGGATCCTGCGGCCGGCCGCGAATGACACGCGCCACCGGCCTGGAAAAGGAAAACAAAGATCGTTGGTGCGAGTCTCAACTTCGCCTCCCGTTCAGGGAGGCGAAGTCAACCCCGGCGGGTAGTCGGGAGGCAGTGGCCAGCCCCGTCTCCGGCGGGTTCACACCCTGATGGCATCGCTGGTGGTGGCAGCTTCACTGGCATCCTGGCTGATTGCCGCAGGCGGCTTTCGGGACGCCGCAGAAGCAAGCGCAAGCCACCAAGTGCATGAGCAACCTCAAATCAGATGACTGTCGCGTGGTCCATGTCCGGCGCCACTGGACATTCAATCATTCCGCCATACGTTGGATCGGATGCGATTTCATTGCCTGTTCAGTCCCGGGGCGGCCCTGCTGGGGTGCCTGATGTTGTCAGCGCCCCCGGGGCGCGCGGCTGATGTTCTGGCCAATCCCGGCTTTGAGCTTGGGCAGGCGGTTTTCGGCTGGAACAGCTACAGCGCAAATTCCGGCAACGTTCTCATCCAGACCTCGGCCACCCTGGCTCATGGGGGAACCAATTACTTGAAGGTCTATCAGGCCTTCAACGGTTCCGTCAACTATAGCGGCGTTTACCAGGACAATCTCTCGGGGCCGGGCGCGGTTTTTGCCGCCGATGGCTGGGCCTGCACCAGTTCGGGGGATGTCCTGGCCGGGCAGAACGCGGCCTGGATCGAGGTCACCTTCCGCGATGCCACCGCTAATGTTCTCGCCCTCTACCGTTCCGCCCAGATCACCACCAATGCCGTGGCCGGCGGCGCCTTTCCAAAAAACACCTGGATTGATTTGCGGGTCACCAACCAATACAACCCCGATACTTACGCCATCACCAATTCCACCAACAGCCTGGTCGCCCCCGAAGGCACGAGTTTCGTCCGCTATCAAGTCACTTTCCAGGGCGACGCCAATGACAGCGCCGGCTCGGTTTATTTTGATGACCTGAACCTGGCGCAAACGGGCGGCGGCCCCATGGGAAACTGGAACATTGTCTGGAGCGATGAATTTGGTGGAAGCTCGATCAATGCCGCGACCTGGAGCTTTGAGACCGGCAACGGCAGCGGCGGATGGGGCAACAACGAACTGGAATATTACACCAGTCTGCCGCAAAACGCCTACGTCTCCAACGGCCTGCTCCACATCGTCGCGCTGCACCAATCCTACAAGGGTTTCAATTACACCTCCGCGCGGATGAAAACCCAGGGACTTTTTACCGCCCAATACGGACGCTTCGAGTTCCGGGCCAAACTGCCGGCTGGCGCGGGCTATTGGCCCGCCCTCTGGATGATGCCGGAGGATTCCGTCTATGGCGGTTGGGCGGCTTCCGGAGAAATTGATGTCATGGAGAATATCGGGACCATCCCCACCAACGTTTTGGGAACCATCCATTTTGGCGGGGCCTATCCGAACCAGGCGCAATCCTACGGCCCCTCCTGCAATTTACTCCCGGGTGATTCCGTCACCAACTTCCACAATTATCTTCTCGATTGGACGACCAATGCCATCAGTTGGTACCTGGACGGGCAACTCTACGAAACTCAGACCAATTGGTGGAGTTCGAGCAACCTGACCAACACCAGCATCCGCAATCCATATCCGGCTCCGTTCAATGAACCGTTTTATATCATAATGAATTTGGCTGTGGGCGGCACACTGGGCGGCACTCCCGATAACTCCGTCTTTCCCGGCGATATGCAGGTGGATTATGTCCGTCTCTATAACTTGACTGCTCCCCTCCAGCTATCCGCCACTGCCGGCCATGACACGGTGACGCTCACCTGGCCGGCCAACATCGTCTGCCATCTCGTTTCGACGGCGAATGTGACGTCGGCAAATTGGACCAACGTTCCTGGAGGAGCGAATCCATTGGTGCTCAGCCCCCATTCTTCCGCCGCTTTTTATCGTTTGGTTTCCCCCTGATGCACCCGACCCGGCGCCATTTTTCCTTCTCCCTCCTGGCCGCATTCTGCGTGATGCTGGCGGGTTGGCCGGTCCGCGCCGGCTATCTGCACGCTTTCGGCGTGGCGACCCTGGATATAAACGATCAGCCCATCATTTTGCGCGGGGTGAACCTGGGGTCCTGGCTCTGGCCGGAATACTACATGATGGGCAACCTCAGTCTGCCAGCCTACGCCAATGCCGGAACCGGGTCTGGTGGAATCAATAACTATTACGACGGGCTTGTGGCCGCCATCACGGATGTTCTGGGAGGCGACACGAATCTGACGGCGCAGGTGCTGGATGCCTATTGGACGAATTTTATCGGCGTGAACGACATAGTCTATCTTCACAGCCAGGGGTTCAACAGCGTGCGGGTTCCCTACACGTTTGAGGAGTTTTTTCAGGTGACTAACTGGGCCAACAATTATCCGAGCAACGGCTGCGACATCAACACCGGGTTTAAGTACCTGGATAATCTTGCCGCCTGGTGTTCCACCAATGCCATCTATGTCATACCGGACATGCACTGCGCCCCGGGCGGTCCCAACAACTGGGCGGTGGTCAATTACGGAGGAAGCCGCAACACCAACACGGCCAGCGTCTTTGCCAATGCCGCCAATCTGGCGCTGGCCGAACATATTTGGACCCGCATCGCCGCGCATTACGCCACCAACCCGTGGATCGGCGGCTATGATCTCCTGAATGAGCCGGTCAACACCGCAGCCGGCGATCTTCAGGTGGGCAGTCCTTACGTCAGCAACACCTATTCAAATCTCATTCGAGCCATCCGTTTGGTGGACACCAACCACCTGTTTCTGTGTGAGGGCGACGCTTACGCCAGCACGCTTTACGACGTCAATCAGGGTTGGACGGATGGCAATTGGAGTTTTTCGGATCATGACTACGGCAGCACCCTCCCGCTCGACACCGGCAACCGGGCGGCCGCTGTGGGAGAAAACGTCCCGGACTGGGGTGGAGAATTTGGCATCAACTCGACCCATTGGTATAATCGCATCATCGCGACGACCTACGAGAATCCGGTTTACCTCCCATCCAACGGCAAGTCCGCCACCATTGTACAGGGGCATTGCTTCTGGGCCTACAAGGCATGTCAGGAGTTTTATGTCATCGCGCAAAACCCGCAGACGGCAGGTTGGAGCACCCTCAAGGCCTACTGGGCTTCGGGCAACACCCTGCCCCAGCCTTCCGTGACCAACGCTTACAATTGGCTGATCGGCTTCGCGCAGGCGGCTAATTTCAGCAATTGCCTGGTGCATCCGGAAATCGTGGACAGCCTGATGCGTCCCGGCACCAATGGCAGTTCCACCGGCTTTAGCCAGGCGGCTCTGCCTTACAAAAGCGGAGTGACGATACCGGGCAAGATTTTCGCCGTGGATTATGACATGGGGGACACCAATATTGCCTACGTGGACACCGTCTCCGACGACGAAGCAAATCAGGGACCGGGCGGCACGGCCTGGAACAACGGCTATTTTGGGCGGGACGACGGCGTGGATGAAACCTTTTGTGACGATCCAGGCACGTTGCTGAAAGTTGGGTGGAATGACGCCGGGGAATGGCAGCGGCATACGGTCCTGTGTACTCCGGGAACTTATGATCTCTATATCCGTTACGCGGGCGGCGCCGCGGGCGGCCAATTGTCTGTGATGATCAACAGCAACCTGATTTCAGGGATAGTGAGTCTCCCTTCGACCGGCAGTTACACGGTCTATTCCACTTATCTGGTCAGCAATGTCACCGTGACCAACTCCGGCGCGGCTGCGGTTCAGATTAACGTAGTGTCGCCGGGCTTTGACCTGGCCTGGATTGCGTTTGTGCCCGCCAACGGCCCGCCCCTGCCGCCGAAGGGAGAAATAATCGTGGGAGCCGGACCCGGCATGCCGGCGGGCCTCACCGCCGGAGTTCAGGCCGCGGCCGGCAACATGGAAACCTCATTGAATTGGGTCGCCGCCGAGAGCGCGACGAGTTACAACGTGAAACGGGCGGCCAACAGCGGCGGACCTTATGCCACCATCGCCTCCTGCACCGCCTTAAGCTATGTGGATGCCGGTCTGACCAACGGCACTGCGTGTTACTACGTCGTTTCGGCGCTCAACGGGAATGGAGAAGGCGCCAACTCGAGTGAAGTGAGCGCCACCCCGCAGGCAACGACGCTTCCCACTCCCTGGATGGACCAGGACGTCGGAGTGGCGACCCAGTGGGACGGAGACGCAGGCGACGTCGGCTGGCCGGGAAGCGCCGGCTATGCCAACGGCGTCTATACCGTTGCCGGCTCGGGCGTTGATATATGGAACTCCGCGGATTCGTTTCATTATGCCTATCGGGCTGTTTCAGGGGATTGCACCATCATCTGCCGGGTGGCGAGTTTGCAAGCGACGGACCCGTGGGCCAAAGCCGGCGTCATGATTCGTGAATCGCTCAACCAGGACTCGGCCAATGTCATGATGCTCATCAGCGCCCAAAACGGCGCGCTCCTCGCGGACCGACCCGCCACCGGCGCTTTGAGCGCGAGTGCCGGACAGGCAGGGGCCGCGCCCTATTGGGTGAAACTCGCCCGCGCCGGGGACTCTTTCACGGGGTCCATTTCAAGCGATGGCAGCGCCTGGCAACAAGTCGGATCGAGTGTGACTGTTCCGATGGCCGCCAATGTCCTGGCCGGCTTTGCGGTGACAGCCCATAACAACACCGCCGTGAACACCGCGACCTTCGATCATTGGTCCGTTGCCATTGTCACTCCCCCAGCCCCAACCGCGCTGACGGCTGCGGCCAACACCGCGCAAGTCGCTCTGGGCTGGTCAGCCTCCCTTGGGGCGGCCAGCTACAATGTCAAACGCTCGCTTGCCAGCGGCGGACCGTACGCCACGATTGCGACCATTCCCGCCTCCACGAACTACAACGACAGCGCGATCACTAACGGCGTTTCTTACTACTACGTGATCACCGCGGTCAATGCCAACGGCGAGAGCTTGCCGTCCAATCAAGCCGCCGCTGTCATCCCCTGTCCGGCCCTTGCCGGAACTTACTCAGTTGGCAACGACGACCTCACGCTGTCGTGGCCGTTGTCGGCAACTGTCTTTACGCCTTACTGCACTCCGAGCCTCCTTTCCCCCGTCATTTGGTCCCTGGTGACGAACCCTGTTGTCAACCAAAACGGCACGCTGAGCGTAACCCTGCGCCCGGGTGGCACCAACCACAGCCTGTTTTTCCGCCTGACCGCCCCGTGAACTCCCGTCGAGCGGGCGGGCGGGGAAGATCGCCTGACAAGGGTGGACTGGATTTCAGGGAGGGGGTTTGTGGGAGGGGAGTTGATCGAGGGCCTGACGGGCGGGCTGGTTGTTTGGGTCCAGATGAAGAACTTCTTCAAACTCGGTTTTTGCCTCGGCCATGCGGCTTTGGCGGGATAGTTCGCTGGCCAGGGCCAGGTGACCTTCCACATAGTCCGGCTGGATGCGGATGGCCTGGCGAAATTGTTCGAGGGCGGCGGCGGGACGGTTCATCCTGGACAACAGCCTGCCCAAACAGGCGTAGAAGACGGGTTGTTCGGGCTCCAGGCTGCGGGCGCGTTCGCATTCGTCCAGAGCCGGTTCATATTTTCCTTCGCTGGCGTGGATGTTGCTCAATTCGTACCAGGCGGCGGTCATTCTCGGATTCAGAGCCACCGTCCTGCGAAAGGAAGATTCCGCCTCATCCAGGCGCCCCTCTTTTTCCAGCATGCGGGCTTCTTGCAAATACCCCAGATAATACTGGGGCAGCAGGCCTTGCACCTCTTTCCAGGAAGCGGCGGCGTTGCGCAAGTCGCCGATGGCTTCCAGAAAATCACCGTAATCGAAGCGCATTTGGTAATCGTCCGGATCACGCCGGATGGCCTCGAGATAAACCGAGCGGGCGCGGCCGGCGGCGGCGAGGTCCATCTGCCGGCTCAAGAGGTTCAATTGGTTGCGCAGGCTCTCCAATTCCAGGGCGTTGCCGGCCTGGCTGCTCAAGGGAGGTTGCTGCCGGCGGCGGATGATTTGGTTGACCGTCAGACTGCGGTTCCAATCCGTCAAGGCCAGCCGGGAATCGGCGGCGGCTGGCGAAAGCCAGGGATGGGACGCGCCAGGCCCGGCGGAGGCGGGCAGGAACGGCGCGATCTTTTCCGCCCACGCCCGGCCGAGACGGTAGTTGCCGTCGAAATTGAAATGGACATGCTCGAAGAAGGTTTCGTCGCCGCACAGGCCCGCCGGGCCGTTGGCGGCCAGCGCGGCGGCGGCGTCAAACAAAAGGATGTTGGAGCCGGCCGGGGGCTGGGCGGCCTGGCGGATCAGGTCGTTGATGCGGGAATCGGCGCGAAAAGGAAGCGCGTCGCAGTCGCAGGCCTTTTGAAAATGTTCCCGCGCGGCGGCGGCGTTGGTCAGGCTCAACAGGCACCCGGCCCAGCCATATTGGCAGTCGGCGGAGAGCGGCTGGAGTTTGGCCGCCCGCTGGAAATCGCGGGCGGCCTCCTCGAACCGGCCCTGCTGCCGGGCCTGGGCGGCGCCGGCAGCCAATTGCTCCCAGGCGGCGCGATCGGCCGGGGGGAGATTGGTCGGGGGCATGGAGGCGAATGGCGAAAAGTCCTTGAGATTGACGGCCACGGTGTTGAGAACGACCCGGACGCCCGCGTCCCGGCCGGCTTGCAGGATGTCGCGCAGGTTTAGTTGGAAATTGCGATAGACCCTCTCCTTGCGTGGGTCGTCCGGCAAAAGTGGATGGCCGAGGAACATCTCCATCCCGCCCCAGGAGGCGTTCCGGGAGGTTTTGAATTGGAGATGGCGGACGCCCGCCATGAGCCACTGGCCGGCGCGGGTTTTTTGGAGGGCCAGGCTGAGGCGCACCGTCCATAAGGGCGGGGCCTGGGCTCCGAAGACGCTGGCGGCGCCGAAAGGCCCGACCATTTCGTTATTGCCCATATAGACGATCCAGAAATCCCCCTGGTGACGGGCGCACTCGCGGGCGACGGGCAGAATGGCATGAGAGTTGACGGCGGTGATGGAGACATTGACCACCTCGAACTTTTCGCCGGGAAACTGATCGGACAGCAACGCCCGCAAATATCTTCCCGCGCCATAAGCAGGATTGGGATCGCCCAGCGCGGCGGATTCTCCGAGGATGAAGATCCGGCAGGTGTGGGGCGGCTTCTCCGCTTCCATCCGCAGGACGCGGGGCAGGCGGGCGAGTTGTGGCGGGAAAAAGCGGAGGACAAAACTGTCATTGTTGATCAGAAAATCCCGGCCGTTGATGCGCGCTTTTTTGAAGAACGCGGTGTCATAACCGTAACCGGCCACGCGCAAGACGCCTTCCAGCACGCCAAAGGCAAGCGCCGGCGCGAGCAGCAAGGCGAGCAGGGCAAAAAGCAGGCGGCGGCGCGGCTTCAGGGTGGCAACCGCTGCCGGGCGCGGCGGCGCGGTGCCGCCGTTGGGCGGGTTGGCCGCCTTGGAATTAGGACGCGGTTTTTTCAACACTGAATTCTAAGAAATGCCCCGGCGGTTGGCAACGTCTATAGCCGGAGAAGCGGCTGGCGCCCCGATCCTGGCGGCCTTGTCGCAACCTGTGCAGCGCCAACGAATCATTCCTAATCTTAATCGTAATTGTGATCGTAATTGTAATCGTAATCCTGATCAAAGGATGATTGACCCGCCTCTTCCAGCGGCGCAGGCTTGCTGTCAGATGACAATCCATCGAACAGCTCTCCTGATCGCGGTCATGCTTGCTCTCCCCGGCGCCACTTACTCCCAAACGAAAACGGTCGCGGTTTACGTGACAGCAAAAGGCACGGGCCAACGGCTGGCCCGGGCCGAGGCCTTGTCCTGGATTGATCTGCCGCAGCCCATGGAAAGGCAGGAATGCGTCTTCGTTGATCCATCCAAGACATTCCAGACGGTGGTCGGAATCGGGGGAGCTTTGACGGACGCGGCGGCGGAAACGTATTACAAATTGCCGGAAGAAAAGCGGCGGCAAGTATTGCGGGCCTGTTTCGACGCGGAAAACGGCATCGGCTACACGCTGGGGCGGACGCACATCAACAGTTGCGATTTTTCCAGCGCCAGCTACACCTACGTGGCCGAGGGGGACCAGGAGTTGAAGAGTTTTAACATTGCCCACGATTTGAAATACCGCATTCCCTTCATCAAGGAGGCGCTGGCCGCCGCGGGAAAGGAGATGAGCCTGTTCATCAGCCCGTGGAGCCCGCCGGCCTGGATGAAAGACAACCACGACATGCTGCACGGAGGGGAGTTGAAGCCGGAGTATTACGAGGCGTGGGCGCGGTATTACGTCAAGTTCATCCAGGCTTACGAGAAGGAAGGCGTTCCCATCTGGGGCCTGACCGTGCAGAACGAGCCGATGGCGGTGCAGACTTGGGAATCGTGCATCTACACGGCGGCGGAAGAACGGGACTTTGTCAAGAACCACCTTGGCCCGGCGTTGAGCCAGGCGGGAATGGCCGGCAAAAAGCTCATGATCTGGGACCATAATCGCAGCCTGATGTATCAGCGCGCCCAGGCGTTGCTGGATGATCCCGAAGCCGCCAAATATGTGTGGGGTGTGGCCTTCCATTGGTATGTGGGGGACCACTTCGAGAATGTCAGCCGGGTGCGGGAAGCCTGGCCGAAAATCAACCTGTTGTTCACCGAGGGCTGCCACGGCCCGTACGACGCCTCCAAACTGGACGAGTGGCAACCGGGGGAACTCTACGGCAGATCCATGATCCATGATTTCAACAATGGCAGCGCCGGGTGGACGGATTGGAACGTGCTGCTGGACGAGCAGGGAGGACCGAACCATGTCAACAATTTTTGTTTCGCTCCGATTCACGGCAACACCAAAACGGGGGAGCTGCACTACATGAACTCCTACTATTACATCGGCCACTTTTCCAAATTCATCCGGCCGGGCGCGCGGCGGATCATCAGCTCTTCCACGGTGGATAAATTGTTGACAACCGCCTTTGTCAACCGGGATGGAAGGATTGCCGTGGTGGTGATGAACGAATCGGATGGCGGCCAGCCGTTTTATTTATGGCTGAATGGAAAGGCCGCCAAAACCGGCAGTCCGGCCCATTCCATTGAGACGTTTGTGTTCTGACCCCGTTTCCCATTGCATTCAGCCAAGGTGAGCGCGGGGCGATGAGCTTTTGTTCCATGCCCAATTCCTCAACCCGGCCCACCAAATCCGTGCCATAGATGACTCATTTTGACGCGGACTTGGATTTCCGGCATGCTAAAAATATGAAAACAACATCGTTCCTTCCACGGGCGGCCCTTCTGGTTCTTGCCGTCTGGAGCATTCCCTTTGACGGCGCGGCCTCTGATCCGGCCGGGCCGGACTTTGGCCCCAACGTTCTGATCTTCGATCCGTCCATGACCAATATGCAAAGCCAGATGGACGAGGTATTCAGCAAACAGGAACGCAATCAATTCGGTTCCGAGCGCTCTGCGTATCTCTTTAAGCCGGGCCAGTATCACCTGGACGTGCAGATGGGTTTCTACATGCAGGCGCTGGGCCTGGGACAATCCCCCGACGGTGTCGCCATCACCGGGGCGGTGCGGTCCACGGCCGGCTGGATGCGCGGCAATGCCACCTGTAATTTCTGGCGCGCCGTGGAGAATCTGTCGGTGACGCCAACGCCGGACCGGAATCCCGATGTCTGGGCGGTTTCGCAAGGCACCGCGCTGCGCCGGGTCCATGTGAAAGGAGACTTGAATCTCTGGGACAACGGATGGTCCAGCGGCGGTTTCATCGCGGACAGTATTATTGACGGTCGGGTCAATTCAGGGTCCCAGCAACAGTGGCTTTCCAGGAACGCGCAATGGGGGAGTTGGACCGGCGGCTCGTGGAACATGGTGTTTGTCGGCGTGGTCAACCCGCCCGCCGGCCTGTGGCCGGATAAGCCGTACACGGTAGTTGATAAAACGCCAGTGATCCGGGAGAAGCCGTATCTTTTTGTTGACGATGGCGGACACTATTTTGTCATGGTTCCAAACCTCGAAACCGGCGGTGCGCCGGGAACCACCTGGTCGGGCGGGACGCCATCCGGAGAGCCTTTGCCGATTGACCGGTTCTACTTGGCGCATCCGGGAACGGACAATGCCGCCAGCGTCAATGCGGCGCTGGGCCAGGGGAAGAATGTCATTTTCACTCCGGGGATATATCATTTGGAAAACAGCCTCCGAATATCCCGGCCAGACACAATAGCGCTGGGACTGGGATACCCGACGCTGGTGCCGGACAATGGAACTCCCGCAATGGTGATTTCCGATGTTGATGGCGTCAAAGTGGGAGGAATCCTGTTCGAAGCGGGCGCCACCAATTCAACCACCCTGTTGCAAGTGGGAGAGCCGGGCAGTTCGGTTTCCCATGTCCGGAACCCGTTGTTTCTTTACGACATTTTCTGCCGGGCGGGAGGCGCGTCCGTTGGAAAAACAACCTGCATGGTCACCATTAATTGCAACGACGTTGTCGGCGATAACTTCTGGCTCTGGCGGGCCGATCACGGTCGCGGCGTGGGCTGGACCGCCAACCAGAACGACAACGGGCTGATCGTCAACGGCGATAATGTCACCTTTTACGGCCTGTTCGTCGAGCATTGCCAGGGGTATCAAACAATTTGGAACGGCAACGGCGGACGCGTTTATTTCTACCAATCCGAAATGCCCTATGATCCGCCCACCCTGGAAGCCTGGCGGCACGGGACGATCAGCGGATTCGCCTCCTATAAAGTCGCAGACACGGTGACGACCCATCAGGCCTGGGGGTTGGGCGTGTATTGCGTGTTCTACCGGGCGCCCATTGTCGCCGAAAACGGGATCGAGACTCCGGCCGCTCCGGGCATCCAGATGCACCACATGGTGACCATTCGGCTGGGCGGCGGGCAGCGGGGCAGCGGCATCAATCATGTGATCAACGGCATCGGCAATCCGGTGATTACAACCATGAAGGCGATGGTGGACTAGCGGTTATAACGGCACGACTTTCGTTTCGTGCCTCAAAAAGGCACCGGGCTTCGCGGGCGTCATTGATTCCCAGGCTCTCCCGCATTTTGGTGAGTGCCGAAACAGTAATAGGCATCGCGGTTGCCGCGATAGATTAGGCGAAAACGCTTCATAACGGTTGATCGTAATGAAGTGCGAAGTTTTCGCGTTAGCGGGTACTGGCGCAACCGTGACAGCATTCTGGCAGGATTCTGACATCCTTGCCAGACTGGTGTCCAAAATGGTGTCCACCGCCGCCATTTCCTCTCCAACCCATTGTGTATCAACACACTGGATGGAGCCAGTTGCCGGACTTGAACCGGCGACCCACGCTTTACGAAAGCGAAGGTGAAATTGAAAAAACCATTGATTTTAAAGGGTTTTTGAAAATTATGGTTTACATTCTAGCAAATGTTTGCTAATTTCCGCCAAGATGAAAGCCAACAAAAGCCATTTTCGGATCGTTTCTTTCAAAAATCCAAGCGGAAAAGAGGTCTTTCGCGTAACGGGTTGCCGGGCGGACGGTAAGCAGGTCCGCCAGAATCTCCCCACGCTGGCGGAGGCAACGGTCCGCCAGCACTATCTTGAATTAGAGCGGCAAGGGGTTGCCCAGCCGTCCGCAAGCATGGTGTCAACACGGTTGACCCCGGATCAAATCGCAGATGCGGAAACGGCCTTGCACCGCCTGGCCGACAAGACGCTTGTGGCCGGCAAGACGCTTGTGGCCGTGGTGGACTTTTTCCTGGCAAACTACCGTGAGCCGCTGGTGAAAATTCCGCTGGTGGACGCCTTCGCGCGCTTTATTGAGGAAAAGACGGCGGCGAACAAACGGCCCGACACGATCCGCAATCTGTCCGACCGCGTGGGGCGGCTCTGCAAGTTGCACGCTGAAAAACTGGCAGGCGACATTCTCAAGTCCGACATTGAGGCGTTTATCAATCAGCCGGGCAAGGGGCTTTACGCGCGGGTGAGTGACCGCAGCGTATTGAGCGGGTTTTTCCGCTGGTGTGTCAAGAATCAATTTTGCCAAACCAATCCGGCGGAGAACATCGAGAAAATCAAAGTTGACGAAGACGAGCCGTCCATTCTCCCCCTGGCCGATGTCCGCGCGCTGGTGAGTGAGGCGCAAGGCTACAAGGATGGCGTTTGCCTGCCCTACGTTACTTTGGGACTGTTTTGCGCTATCCGCCCGGCGGAATTGGCGCGGCTTACTTGGAATAGCATTGATTTGCAGGCCCACACGGTCACAATCCAAGGCGGGGCGGCAAAGAGGCGTAAACGCCGGGTTGTGGACATCTCGAAAAACGCGGCGGCATTGCTCGCCCCCTATGCCTTGCGGCAAACACCGATCCGGGGCTTGAATTGGCGGCGTGATTTTGACGCCATTAAACGCCTGGCGGGTTACGGCGGACGGGCGAGCGGAGCCGAAACTTTGAAGCCGTGGGGACCGGACATCATGCGGCACACTGGCATTTCGCATCATTTCGCCTTTCACAAGCACGAAGGCAAGACGGCTGAATGGGCGGGCAATTCGCCCGATGTCATTCACCGCCATTACAAAGGGCTGGTGACGGATTCAGAAGCGGCCGCATTTTGGAAGATCGGGACCGCCACCGCCGGCAAGATCATCAAAGTTACGACCGCCCAGGCCCGGCGTGCAGCCTGAATGGCGGCAAATCTTGACTTGTGAATGCCACCAAAACCCTTTGCAGAGCGGGGTTTATGCGTCTTTACGTCCATTCTTGATATTCCCTTCATTTTTTCTCATTGGAAGAATTTACACCTTAAATGCACACCGCCGCACGCGAAGGACGCCTAACTGGAAACAATTCCCGATATCCCGTGGGGTTTATCAACCCCCCCCCGCCAAACTTGAGATCCGGTGAGGGATTTAAAACAATGAACCCAACAATAGTAGCACCGGGTCGTCTCGGTCCAACTGGCAGGCAACGGCCATTCCCCGCAATAGACCCCCTTTCTGTGTTATGAATACTTGACAGAGGCCCAGAGTCTCTGTTGGTTCCGCCTCTTCGGAGCCGGGGACTGACCCTCAATTCAAACCGAAAGCGAAAAACGCCTGCTCCTCCCCGGACAGGCGTTTTTGCTTTTCCCACCAGAAAGGACAAAGTTCATGAGCCCCCATGCAGGAGACGTATTATGTACAGAAGTTGTTCCCAGAATCCGTTCCGCCATCCCGGCCTCCTCCAGGATGGTCGGCGCGGAAGACGCCTCAGAACTGATCCAGGACACCACCGCGCACGCCGCGGCCCTATTGCACCGGGCAGAGGCAGCCGGGAAAAAGGTGGCCGCGAGCACCGTGGCTTACTTCGCCGTCAAATTGACGCGGTCTGGCCGGCGGAGCACCGGCTCCAGCACCACCGATGTAATGCACCCGGGAACGCAACTGGCCGGGCGCGCGCGGGTCGTTTCCTTCGATGAACCGCTGGGATGGGACGATGAGGCCGGCGAATCCATCACGTTGGCGGACGTGTTCGACAATAGGCAGGACGATCCCTCCATGTCGGCCGCCCGGAACCTGGATTGGGAGACATTCATCGGGAATCAAACGCGCCGGGGTCGAAGGTTATTGGCGGTGGTGGCCGAAGGATCCACATTACGGCATGGAGCGCGGTTGCTGGGGTTGAGTGATTCAGGAATTCAATTGGAAAAAAAGAAGCTGGCCTTGGCCTTGCAGGAGTTCATGGGCGCCAACATCCTGAGCGAATCCATCAAGGAACCGCTGTGGATGAACAATATCATGGCCGGCCGGGAAAGGCAGGCTTGTCGGGCCGCCCGGTTGTGACCTGGGTGGACATTGAATCCGCAGGGGCGGATTCTTTTTAAGTATTGGGTGGCATTGTCACCAAAACGGTGGCAATGACCGGCACTCAGCACAACCACACTCTGGAACTCCTCATCGGGCGCAATCTTGGGTGGGTTTAGCGACCAAGATCGTGCAAAAGAAAAGCCGAGCCTTGGCTCCCTGAAAAGGTTATTGTCAGGTCATTGAGCCGGGGCAAATCCGGCAAGCGAAGGTGATCAAATGCCAACGACAACACTCGAAGAACTGGCGAAGTTTCAGCATGAAGTTGAGCCGTATTCTGGCCCCATTTTTTTTACGAAATCCCTCCAAACGCCGCTCGGCAATGTGACCAACAACGGCAGCTTTGGGCTGGTGGATACCGGAAAGAGAAAGCTGCTGGTGACCTGCCATCATGTTTGGCAAGGGTTTCAGGAAGAGCGCCGCAAGGAGCCTAACCTGAAAATGTGCATTTGCCTCGACAAGCCCGTGTGCTTTGCGCCAGATGGCCCCGTTGACGAGAATAAATCCCTGGATATTGCGACATTCGACATTGACCCGCTATTGGGGGGAAGCACCAGGTGCAAGTTTTGTCCCTGGGATCAAAACGCGGCCTCGACAATCGTGGAAAATGACCCGCTTCTCTTCATCGGCTTTCCTGCGCATTTGCGACACGAACACGCGCAATACATTAAGTTTGGGCGTTCACCTTTTTGGATGAAGGCCGGCAGTGTGAACTACAGGAAGCTGTTGTGCAATATCGCCAGGCTGACGGTAAAAACGCCACCAGGGGAGTTTCCAGGAATGAGCGGTTGCCCGTGTTTTCTGGTGCGGGATTATAAATCTGTGGAATTAGCGGGATTCGTGTCCGAGGTCGGCTTCGGCCAGCTCATTGTCACCCTGGCACGATGCATCGGAAACGATGGCAGCATTGGTTGACGGCCTGGCCGAAGTGAATCGGCAGCCGTTGTGGAGAAACAACCTCATGGCCGGCCGGGAGAGGCGGCTTGTCAGGCCGCCCGGCTGTGACCGTGCGGGGCATTGAATCCGCATGGGGCGGATTCTTTTTAGGCATCAGGTGTCCGACAGATGCCAACAGGCGCTTCCCCCTCACAGCCCATAGGGCAGATTCTCCGGTGGGAGAAACCACGGTGGCGGAATGCGAGCGGCGGTGGCTCAATGGCAAAAATCCAGGCTTCCCAAGCCTGAAACAAGGGTTCGATTCCCTTCACCCGCTCCAATTAATGTAAATTATTTACAATGAGACAGTTAGGAAATACTGACAGCTTGGAAAACCGCTTACTGCTAACGCCCACTGCTAACACATCCACCCTAATTCAAGCCCTTCCAACGTTGTCAAAACGCGTCTGTTTCTCGAGGTTCGTGAGTTGGTACGCGGCATAGTCTTCCTCGGTCTTCCGCCAGAGCACGCAGGGGTTCGACTCCCCTTAGGGTCGCCATCTTGATTATCAACGACTTACGCAGATACACCGGAAAGTAATAACCGCTGGTAATAACAAGTCCAGGGATATTTGAGGATGTTTGCCGACGTTTTTTCCTTCGTTTTTCACGGTGATTCCTTCCTTGCGCCCGCTTCCTGGCAATCCTTTGTTCGTCAGCATCTGGTGGTGGCAATTGATCTCATTTTGAACCTGTTTTGAACTGTTCAAAAGCCACAGAACGCCATTGTTTACGGGCGTTTTTTGAATTTCGACACAGAGGTTTTTGAACTCCTCCGCAATGTTGTAGGCCAATCGCATGAAGCGATGGGCCGAAAACACGAACATTTGACATGGAAACAAGTAATCAACGGCCGGCATCGTCGCCATCCGCGCAACCTGGGGCGCGGATTCATCAACTCCACCTTTTTCAAAAAGCTGGTAAACACGTTGGGATGAATCCTGGGCCGGGGCGGGGC
Organism: Verrucomicrobiota bacterium; assembly: GCA_049513975.1. Lineage (GTDB taxonomy): Bacteria > Verrucomicrobiota > Verrucomicrobiia > Limisphaerales > Palsa-1400 > JBEKOF01. Next base: position 27,368 of record JBEKVM010000031.1, read on the forward strand.
GGCCCGCCAGGGCCGCCCTCCCCGGCCCTTATTCATCAATTAAGTAACAGTGGCATTGAGATTCATTCCACCGGGGTAAAACCTGGGGCAGAAGTCCGCGTTGCGATTGCCGCATCAAAGGGCGCTGCCTCCAAAAAAGGCTGGCTCACGCCCACTATGGCGCAACGGATGGCAGAAATGGACGGTCCTCTCCCGGTTTGGGTACGGGCACCAAAAACTGGGCATGAACGCTTCACCGGCTTGACCCGCCCGAAACTCTACGAACTGGCCGGGAAGAACCTAATCCGAAGTGCCTCCCTCCGGGAACCGGGACAATTGCGCGGTTGTCGCCTTTTCAATCTCAAAAGCATTCTTGATTTCATTGCCGGATGCGAGACAGGGGCCGCGGCTGCCTCGGCGGGGGGGCGTTTGTGAGCGGATGCGCTTTGCCTCGGCGCCTGCATGCGTTGCGTTCACTGCGATTTTGGTTTGGCTGGCGCTGGCCGGATGTGATATGACTCTTTCCAAGAATCCGTGATTTGGACCTGACGTGGCAAAGTCTTCCAAAAAATCGCCTATTGTTGACGCCGCCAGAAAGTTGCTGGCTTCCAAGTCGTCGCCAGAAATCGAGCGGCTGGTGGGCCGGCGAAGGATGCGCGAGCAACGAAACGGCGCCCCGATACTTCGCGCGTCGCCCTCCTGGCAGGAATGGGAGCTGAAACTGTTAGGCACCGCCGCAGACAATGTTGTGGCCGCCCGCGTCGGACGCACTTACAACGCAGTGCGTTCGCGACGCGAAAGATCGGGCATCCCGAATTTGGGTATTCTGTTGCGGCGTTACATCCCTGAAGAAGACAAACTGCTCGGCACCATGTCCGACAGCGACCTGGCCCGGCGGCTGAGGCGCACTCCGAGCGGCATCATGAATCGCCGCGTTAGGCTCGGCATTGCGCAGTTCAACTCCCGGAATCGCGCTTGGACTCCGTCCGAAGACGCCTTGCTGGGCGTTTTGTCCGACGAGCAAACCGCCCGCCAACTTAACCGCACCGTGGCCGCCATCGAAGTGCGTCGCGCCAGCTTTGGAATTCCACCTTTCGCGCCAAAATGCCGCAGATGGACACCGGAGGAGGAAAAGCTACTGGGCACACTTCCCGATACGCAGATCGCCCGGCTTTTGGGCCGCTACTTTGGGGTGGTCGCCCAACGCCGCCGTCATCTTGGCTTGGTCGCCCATCGCTACCGGACGGCAGAGGAAGATCGTTCGCTGGGAGTTGTTGCGGAGCAAGAGGCATCCCGTCGTCCCGACCGGACACCCGGTGGCGTAAAACGCCGTCGCGTAAAACGGAAAATCCGGGCGTGGCCACCTGGAGCGGCCACAACAAAGCCCGGGTGAGTGGCGATGCCTTTATGGAATGCGTGCGTCATTTCCCTCAAGCGATATGAAGGGCGGCTGGCCTGGCCGCGGTGCTGGCGGGAGGCCATGATGTCGTTTTCAAGTGGCGGTCTGGACCAGCGCGATAACGGCTTTTATGACCTGGGTGCGGGCGGATGGCGGCAGTTGGTGCAAGTGGGCAAGGAGGTCCATTTCCCATTTCTTGGTGCTTCCTCCTCTTGGCCGGCGGGCGGATGCGGCGATGGCGATTTTGCCAGTGTGCTTCATTTCGACCAAAACCTCGAGAAACCGCAATGCGGTCGGACTCGGCTTGACGGGTGAATTCATTCGCGTGATCTGGCTGACGGCTGACGGCGTCATGTTGAGCAATCGAGCCGCTTCGGCCTGGCTCCAGCCTGCCGCTGCCATGAGATTGCGAAAGTGTTGTTTGGGGTCTGGTTTCATTTCGCCACATGGTTTGGTGGTAGGGAAAGCGTAAGGCTGCGGAAATCGTGGCGTCAATTGCGATTGCGGATGTGCGATTGCCGATGCTGGTTTTCTATGCGTGCGTCGCTTCGCTCAAGCGATTTAACTGGTTTAATCGAATGTTAAGGCGCAGCATCGGCCATGAAGAAAATCCAGGCTCCTCGCCGCATTGTTCAACAACCTTTGGCAGCCGGTCAACTCTGGCGCATGGCGGGAGCGGATCTTCGAGTGGGAATGGTTGGCAAATTGCTGGTGCATTACAAATTGGTCAAGCCGAACGCCGTCCGCGGCTCCAATTCCATCACTCGCATAAAAACCATTGAGAAATATCTGAAAGCGAAGAAGGCCGTCCTCGCGTAATTCCATGCGTGCGTCGCTTCGCTCAAGCGACATGAGCGCCTCCTGACGTGGCCCGGCGCGAGCGGGGGGACTGGGCTGAACCTCAACGAAAACCTAAATGTGGTGGTTTGGCTGCCGCTTGTGTGCCATTGCGTGGGGGGAGGGATTGGAAAGGCTGGTGATGTTTCGCCCGATGCATCGGAAATTTGCGTTTTTGCTCATTTGAGAAGATGGAACATGCGGATTTTAAATCGTCAAATGACGGATTTGGTTGGCGTCCAAAGGGCGGGCGCGGCGGGGTTTCGGTGCTTATTGGGGGTCTTGAAGGGTGAAGAGGCGGGGTTGGGCGGAGTCGGCGGCGCGGCGGGCGCGGTCGGCTTCGGCACGCTCGCGGGCGAGGCCGTCGCCGTCCTGGGTGGTTTCGGTGAAGAGATTGAATAACTCGGGTGCGAATGGAAATTCGTGCTGAGGTATGGGCAGGCGGCGGCGGCGGCGGTTCATGGTGGCTGGCTCCTGTCAGGCGGCTTTGGCGTCTGCCGGGAAGTAGGTCTGGTACTTGTCGCGGGGGTCGCGGCGGCTACCGGCGGTGAAGTGGCCGCACGGGTGCTGCCAAGTCTGGCGCTTCCGGTTCCAATGGAAACCAAGCTGTGACAGGGCGGCGGTGATCTGCGGCGGCTGCTTTTCATCAAACTGAATCCAAACCCACTGGCCGACTACCTGGGCCAGTTCCCAAAAGCGCGGCTCCTGCTGACGGAGCATGTCCAAGGCTTGCGCTGTGGAAAGTGCCCGGTTCTGGAATCTCTGCCGGAAATCAATCTGCTGCGGTTGTTCCTGAAAAAGCTGTGCGGTCCGGTTCTGGAGCCTTGAATCTGAATTTGTAATGGTTTTCATAGTGTTTTTTTTACTGCGCGTGCGTTCTCGGACTGTCGCCCTTCACCAAAAAAGCCTGCGGCACAGGGCGGCCAGTGGAAGTAGTCTTCAGAAGGCGCCACGTCCGGCCCCCTGGGCGCAAGCAGGCTGGTGAGGGCGATAGGCAGTGAATGCACGGCAAAAACACTTGAAAACAACCGGAATGAGGCGGGCAGGCGGGCAAATTGCCTCACACTCTGCGCGGAGCGGCGCGGCTGGCGGGCTTCATGCCGGGCTGATGGGCGGGCACGAAGCATGACTGACGCGCGTTATCTGGATTCCCGGCTCGCTTGTGAATTTCAGAATCCGTGAGCGGAATGGAGCGTTTGGGCTGGCCGCCCGCGTAGGGGAAAGGGCCGGGGAGCGGACAGAACAAAAAGCGGAGTGGAGCGGCGGATTTAGAAATTCATCAAGGGAGCCTCAAAGGGGGGAGCCAAGTCTTGCCGTGTTTGGCGGCGTAGTCTTTCAAGGGGAAGCCAAAGCCGGCAAGTCTTGGCGACACGGTGGCCACTGTTGGGCTCATCCACTACCGTTTTCCCATTCGCCAGGGATCGGCCAAATACTCTTGTAATTTGGCGTGGTGCTCAAAAAGTCGTGTCCGAGCATAAACTTTATGATTGGGTGCTGTTTCTGGCGGTAGCCGTGAAAAGGAATTAATGAAAGCTGCTGTGAAATCGTTTAAACACGTAAAGAGGTCATCCGTGAGCAAACAGAGAAAGGCGAAACTGCTTCCGACATCTTGTGGGATTGGCTTCATGCGTTCCCAGATCCCTCCCTCTTTAAGCTTCCTCCCCACTAAGGTGTGCTCACTTATCCCAAAACCGTTCGGCATTTTAAAGACCAATTCAATTGAATCTCCATGGTGGCCTATGGCGTCTCGCACTGATCGAAACAGCATGAACCTCTCCTTCTTTGCCTCGTAGAATTCTGACAGTGGCGTGCTTAAACCGTACCTCAATCGTTCCTCTAGGGTCTTTTCAACGACTTTGCGGAATGAATCTGGCATTGTGTTCTTGGCGAGCCTGTGGCGATTGAGGAATGCGATTGCTAACCTGTTAAGGAGATCGTAAGCAGCACGGTGGTTGAATAATGCATATTCCAGTTCGGTGGACACTACTCTGGCGTAAGTACCATCTTCGCTGCTCTCGAAATGCTGGAAGAGTATGAATTGCTTGTGGAGCATGGCTAAGGCGTTTTCCAAGTCCGCGCGCAGAACGTGAAAAGCCTCAAATATCTCCTTTGTCGGAAAGCGCTGAAAGAGAAACGTCAGGAGCGGAACTTCCCTGTCGCTGGCTGACGCTGGCGCTACGGCCAGATAATGACCACTGATGTAGTTCACGGGTTTGATCTCTACCACTTTTTTATCATTTTGGAGATGGTAGGTATGCCATTCCCTTCCGTCGAAGTACGGTATGAACGGGCGAATCCGCCCGTCGTTCGGATGTTCTTTCAAATATGGGATTTCTTCACTTTTGATGAACATCAGAGTTCTCCTTTGAAGGCTTTGTCGAGGATGGCGGGGAGCAAGGCGTCCAACTCGGCGGCGGTCTCGGCTTGCAGGCGCTTCAGCGCGTCCACCTCTGAATGGACTTTCCGTAGCGTTACCTGGGTTTTGCGCGATGGCAGCGGCAACTTGTAGTTGAGAAAATCCTCTGGATTCAATCGGCGGCGACGGACGTTCGTGCCAGTGCTGGCGCCCGCGATGTCCGGCCAGACTGCTGGCGTTCGGAAGTATATGTCTAGGACCTCATGAAGCACACGGTTTTCGTCAACTTCGAATACGGGAAACTCTGTGGAAACGACGCATCCGTGGCACTCCGGTGGTACGACGCCAAACGCGCCTTCCCAAGCCATCAATTTCGGATACACAAATTGTCCGGCGCGAAGCCGGGTCAGGCGGGGATAGGCAAAGTCCATACCCGATCTGCACGAGGATTTGAATACTCCCCGCCCAAAGCAATAAACACCGGCGAATTGGTAAATATCCTCTTTGCGAACGACTACATCCGGCGAACGCAGCTTTACCAGTTCACGCAACGGAGTTGGTTGTGCCTCATCGTCGTTCTTCAAAATGGATCGCAGGAGTGCGTCGGCTTCTTCGGAGGCTTGCCGGCGAAGTGTGCTGGCCTCTTGGATTTGGGCGGCCAGTTCCTCAATCCGCTGCACCAGCCGCCTTTGCTCCGCGAGCGACGGCAGGGGAACAGGGACTGGCAGTAATCTTCTGGCTTTCAGTTCGGTTTTAATTCCGCCCGGCGCATATTCGAGAAGAATTTCCCTGAAAAAATGGCTGCGCAGCATCCACCAGAGGAAGCGGACGTCGGCGCGGTCAGGCTTTGTTTCGTAAGCTCCGTAGTGAATCGTGGCTGCAATAGGTGCTGTCTCCTCGGCATCGTAAATCGCAATCGCACCTTTTGCTGCATTGATGCCTGACAAAACGAGGTCACCAGGCCGCACAAGAATCATTCCTGTTTTTGTTGACCCATCAATGCGAAGCTGTACTCGCCCTGAGTCAAAGCTGATTTTCTCGATGACTCGGACACGTCCCGATGCGAGATCATCCTCCTTAGGTGACTCGTGCCGCTCGGTCAGAACTTCGCCGAGCTTCGAGATCGGCCAATCATTTTTCATTTGCGCGGCGTTGTAAGCTGTTTTTGGATGTTGACGATGATCTCTTCGATACGTTGTTCTTTCTTGAGTATGCTGGCGGCGACTTGGGTGGGGGGAACATGGGCGATGTCTTCTTTTGCTGCCGGGTTTTTGCGGTCGAGATTGCAGTTGTTGGCGAGCAGTTCTGCGACGGGCACTTTCCATGCGCGCCCGTTTGCGTTTCGCTTGGCCCACCATTTGATGCAATCGGCGAACTCCTCGAATTGGATTGGCGCAGTTTTGGTGTAGTTCTTCCGGCCTTCGGGCAATGGTTGTTCGTAATACCAGACTTCCCGCGTCGAGCCGGACCGATCGAAAAACAGGATGTTTGTCGGGATGCCGGTGTAGGGCGCAAACACACCGTTGGGCAGGCGGACGATGGTGTGGAGATTGAATTCCTTGAGCAGTTCTTCCTTGATGCGGGCGCATACGCCGTCGCCAAACAGCGTGCCGTTGGGAACAACCACGGCCGCCCGGGATTTGCGGTTTTGACGCCGGAGCTTCCGCATGATGAGTTGCAAGAAAAGCAATGCGGTTTCGGAAGTTTGCCGGTCTTCTGGGAAATTGCCCTGGATGCCCTTCTCTTCCTCCCCGCCAAAGGGCGGGTTGGTAAGAATCACATCTACGCGGTCGCGCTCGCCGATGTCGGTGAGCTTGAAGCGGAGCGCGTTGCCGGGGTCAATCTGCGGTGAATCCAGGCCGTGCAGCAGAAGGTTCATTTGGCAGAGCATAAACGGCAGCGTCTTGGCTTCGCAGCCGAAAAGCGACTTTGCCTGCAAGACGGTCCGGTCAGCCACGGTTTTGACCTGCTTGGAAAGGTGATTAAACGATTCGACAAGGAATCCGCCTGTCCCTGCGGCTGGGTCAAGCACCGTTTCCCCCAGGCGCGGGTCTGTGACGGCCACCATGAAACGCTCCACGGGGCGCGGGGTGTAAAACTCGCCCGAGTCGCCTGCTGCATCCCGCATTTCCCGGAGCATGGATTCGTAAAGGGCACCAAGCGTGTGCAGTTCATCGCTGGCGGTGAAATGGATGTCATTGATCTTGATGATGACGTCGCGCAACAAATAGCCGCTGACCATGCGGTTCTGCACGCCGCGAAAGACGGTGGCAATCACATCGCGGCGGTTGTCGCCGTTGCTACTGGTGAGCGTGCGCAAATACCGGAACAGCCCTGGCCCCTTCTTGCCGTTCGGCAGCGTCGTTTCCTCCTGATTGATGAACGCCATAAGCTCATCGCCCGTTATGCCGTCGGACTGGGCGCCCCAATCGCGCCAGCGGTAAGGCGGCTCGATGGCAGGCTTGAATTTCTTCGCTGCCAGCTTCGCCTCCCCCTGGCGCTGCATCTCCAGATCGTCGAGGAATTTCAGGAACATGATCCAGGTGAGCATCGGCAGGCGGTCAAGGTCGCCATTAAGCCCCTTATCTTTGCGCATGATGTCGCGCGCGGATTTTATCATCGCCCCGAGCGATTGGGCGCTGGTGGGTTGTTGTGTCGTAGCTTTAGGCATCAAATCTTTGCCGAATTGGCGGTTCTGTTCATGGCGGGCATAATCTGTTCAAATCGAACTGGAAATTTTCGGTCGGCCCTGGGCCTCTAGCAATGGCGCCGGTCCTTTCCTTTACAAGGTAATAGCTTCAATCTCACATCCTATCGTTTCGCTCGCCGAACTTCGGCAAGTTGCTGGCGTTGACGGCTGGCTCAATATAATCAAACCCACGACCTGTGATCATAAATTGACAGGCACTTCAATATGCCAGAGGGTTACCGCCATCTGGTCCAACTCCTCGAAATCGGTAACATTTTTCCCCCTAAATGCGTCGTGCGTGTCTTCACGGCGCCAACTCGGGAAATCTACATACTTTATGAGATGTAGCTTCTCCATGTCTTCCGGCTTTTTGCTATCGAGCACCAAATCAATTCCCACAAGCTTAAACCAAGCGCGGCATTTCACATGAACATAGTATTCTGGGGTCTGCTCTATTCCGGGAGAAGACATTCCTGAATTTGATGGCGATATTGCCACATCAGTGAGTTTTACGCTGTATAAACGATATAAGCCGCAATCGTACAAAAACATTCGGCTTCCTCCATTTATATTCGCGCGAACGATTTTGAGCAGCAATTCATTTGGAACGTCTTCGATGGGCTTCATCCACCATCCCCACCAACAGTGTCCGTATTCGTCTATCAGTCGTTTGTGTTGCGCTATTGAATCACCCGGCGCTGTAACGAGGTCGCGAAAGCACAACATGGCCGTATCTTTCATATCAAGCAGTCTCCTGTGACAGCGTGAAAGCATTGTTTAGTTGTTTGATGCGAGTCAATAAACCAGTATTGTCAGCAAATCCCTGCGATGACGATTTGTGAATAGCCACGCATCGAAGAGTATGGAAAAATTGCTTCTTTTCATGTGCGAGGCCGCGTTCGTTGCACAAATAGGTTAACCAGTCGTTATCTGCAAAAACCTCTTCGACGTCGAACCTAACCTTAAACCCGGACGTCGGACCAAGGTTTTCGTATTCGACTCCCGCCGTGCGAGTTGCTTGCTTAAATTCTTGATCTCCAAGCGCACTGAAAATCATAAACAAAAATCCGCGATCACTGAGAAGGTGTGGAATATCGGAAATGACGCTAGTCATAAGGTCTGTCCCACCAACAGCGCTTGTGGCATTCGTATTCAAATCCACTCCTGGTTTCAAAGGGATATATGGTGGATTACACAGCACTACGTCGTAATTGTGCCATGTGTCAGCATCGAATCTTCCGCATACAAAACACTCGCTGGGTTTGACCTTTTTGTATTCAGGGTGGTTGGCAAGCACATTCCTGTATGCGCAATGAACCGATTCCATCACCGTGTCTAGCGCAACAATGCGGCGAATTCCCGAGAGGTTTTGGAAACATGCAGCGATGAGCATTCCACTTCCAGTTCCGACCTCCATTGCTTTCTCAAAACGCCGCTCTATAGCAACATCTTCAAAGTGTTCGTACACATACTTGTGCAGCATCTCATTCAAAATAAGCGTGTCGATGAATGGTCCAGCTCTTCCTTCATCTCGACGACGATCCACATGCACAAAAGTGTTGCGATGCGCTACAATCTTGTGCCCATATACAAGCGCATTTTTCAACGCAGATCGCACATCATCATCGGCATTGGGAATTGCCGACGCAATATCATAAAGAAACTCTGGTTCGGGAATATCAACAAGGGGAACTGCTTTGGAGGCTTTCTGCGAATGGTGCGGGATTCGATAGTCGTAGACCATGCATCGGTCCAACCGATCCGTGAAATATAGAAACCCGCCGCGCCTCGAGATGCCGTTTGGTATTAGTCTTAAAAGACCATCCTGTAGCGAAGAGGTAAGGCGCAACTGGCATTCTCTGAAAAGTAGTTCGTCAGCCTTGAGAAATGCTAAAGTCTGTTCTTCATCGGGACGCTCGCACCAATCCTGCTCTGGTTTGATTACATCGGCAAAAAGCAAGTCCCCGAGAAAATCGTTTTTTGGATGGTTATCTAAATGTTTATGCCAAGGATGATTTGTTGTATCAGCACGCTGGGCTTGAAGAGCTGCTTGGGCTGATTCATCAGCAGGAGTCCAAGCATAAGGAATCCCGAAATGATTCTTTGTTTTACGAACCGATTTCATAATGAAATCTTAAAATTAGCTAAATCAGGCTGCATACAGCAGCGATTGCAGTTGGTTCACGGCGTTGCGGAGTTGGTCTGTGCCGCCGAATTTGCCGATGATTTCGGCCACGTTGCCGTGTTGGGAAATGGGCGGAAGTTTAAGCACGTCGGGCAACGTGAATTGGAGTTCGCCGTCGGCTGCGTATTTTTCCAGGAGGTCATTGAGGATGCCGCGGGCTTCTGGGGCAAAACGGCTAAAAAAAGCCGTTTGCTGCTTTCTCACGCGGTCAGCGCGCTGGCGGCGGGTCAGGGCAGGCGCGTTGAAGGCGAGATGGCAAAGAAGGTCAAATGGGTCGGCGTCCGGTTTGCCTGCTTGCAAGGCCACTTGCTGGAAATCAATGCCGCGCTCGGCCAATTGCTGGATGATCTCCGCGCGCTGGCTGGCATCGGCCCATCGGGCCCGCAGTTCGTCCGGGCCAGCGCACAGAGTCCTGACTTTTTCGGCGGTGTAGTCCGTAAGCTCAATGACCCGGAGTTGTTTTCCGTCCGGGTCCAGTTCGTGGACAAGCTCGGCCACAATTTCCACCTGGCCGCCGTCAAAGTAATATTTGCGCGGCGCGGCGGCGCTTGGGCCGTCGGTGATGCCGGGGGCCGGGGCGTCGTTAATGATCACGCGGCCCTCGTCTGGAGCGTCCTCCGGTTCTTCCGCGACTTCGATCTCGGTGTCGGTCGTCTTCCCGTTTTCGTCAACTTGCTCCTGGGTGGCGAATGCCGGCTCGCCGTCGAATGCCGGATCGGCGAAATTGCGCGTGGCGGTGCCGGTGTAATCCAGGATGTTGAACCAGAGCTTGCCGTATTCCTCCCGCACCCGTGTGCCTCGCCCGATGATCTGCTTGAATTCAACCATGGAATTGACCAGGCGCACGAGGGCGACGTTTCGGCAGGTGGGGGCGTCAAGGCCGGTGCTGAGGAGTTGCGACGTGGTGAGGATGACGGGCGAGCGGGTCTCCACGTCCTGAAACCGCCCCATGTGGCCGCGTCCGATGTCCCCTTCATCCGCTGTGACGCGGCAGACATAGTCTGGGTATTGCTGGACGAGGTCGGCGTTCAGATTGTTGAGGGCGGCGCGCATTTCAGAAGCATGTTCCTGGTCCACGCAAAAGACAATGGTCTTGGCGAAGCGGTCGGTCTTTTTCAGGAAATCGGTGAGATGGCGGGCAATCGCTTCCGTGCGTTTTAGCAGAGCTACTTTTCGCTCAAAATCCGGCGTGCCGTAAACCCCGTCGGGGATGCGGCGACCGTAACGGTCCAAGTCATCCTGGCTTGGACGCCAGCCGGCGGCGTCCCATTGGGTGACAATCCGATGCACGCGATAGGGGGCGAGAAAGCCGTCGTCAATGCCCTGTCGCAGGCTGTAGGTGTAAATGGGGTTGCCGAAATAAAGATACGTATCCTTGTTTTCTTGGCGCAAGGGCGTTGCCGTCATGCCAAGTTGGTAGGCTGGTTCAAAGTATTTGAGGATTTCACGCCAGTTGGAATCTTCGCTGGCGCTCCCGCGGTGGCATTCGTCAACAATGATGAGGTCAAAGAAGTCGCGGGCGAATTCCTTGTACAGGCCGGGGCGGTTTTCGTCTTTGGCGATGGATTGATAGGTGGCAAAATAAAGTTCGCGGCTGTGGGTGACCTCTCCGCCTTCAATTTTCCAACGGGCGTCGCCGAATGCGGAGAACATTTTGTCTTTGGGGTCGTCCACCAGGAAATTGCGGTCGGCGAGGTAGAGGATGCGGGGTTTTCGGGTTGGGTCGCTTTTGGCGTTCCATCTAGAGGACCAGAGTATCCAGGCGATCTGAAACGCGACATCTGTTTTGCCGGTGCCGGTTGCCATAGTCAGCAGAACGCGGCGCTGGCCCTTGAGGATAGCCTGAACCGCGCGATGGATGGCAATTTCCTGGTTGTACCGCGGCGTCTTCCCGCTACTGAGGTTGAAGGGCGTGAGCAGGCGTTGTGCGGAAGGAGCGTCCGAGAGTTTTTGGCCGGCGCGAAGTCGCGTCCAAAGTTCATCGGGCGGGGGGAAGTTCTTAATGTGCCGTTCTAACCCGGTGATGAAATCAAATTCGATGATATCTTTGCCGTTGCTGGCATAGGCGAACTTGAGGCCAAGGATTTGCGCGTAGTCCTTGGCCTGCTGTAATCCGTCGGCGGCCTTCTTGTATTCCGCCTTGGCCTCGGTGACGGCAATCGGGAAGTCGCGGGTGTAGCGGAGGAGATAGTCGGCCCGCTTGCCCCGTTTGCGTTCGGCCCTGCTGCCGCGCACGACAATGCGCCCATCCGTGAAGTAACGCTGTTCGGCGATGGAATGCGGGTCGGAGTCCCAGCCCGCTGCCTGGAGCTTCGGCACGATAAATTTGCGGCATGTGTCAGCTTCGCTCGGCATTGGCTTTGGATTTTTCTGCTTTTCTGGAAGCGGCGACGTTGCGTCGCTGAATGTTGACACGTAAGCCTGTGTTGTTTGGCTGTCCCGTCATGGCTGGGCGATTATGCCACCTTCTGGCCGATGGTCAAATAGATTGATTGGAGGATTTTGGCCGTTTTTGGCCGAGGGCTTTTGGGGTGGCCGGGCTTGGCGCTGGGTAATCGCTGGCATATCGGCTATGGCGCGATGGGTGTTTGGGCGCGGCACAGACGATTTGCCCGTAATGAAGCGCAGCGAAATGATGTTTCCCCATCCCCGCCACTGATTTCCTCCAGCGGCGGAGCGTCCGGCGTGGCACAGGGAGTGCAGCGGGACGTGCCTGGCGAGCGCGGGTTCTTGGGCGCGCGGGCTGGCGCTCGACAGGACTCGCCCGCCCGTCTTTCGCACAATGCCTCGTTTGCTTCGGTTGCCGGGCCGTCCGGACATGTTGGCCCGCATCGGGCTGAGTCCGCGAGGCCGCGTCGGGGCCTTCATGCCGGACGGCGGGGACCCGGTGACAGGGTGGCTTCGCCGGGTTCCCTGACACCGGGGCGGCAACCGACAGCAAACGAGTGTTGTGCGAAGGTTACGGTTTTGCACTCCCTGTGCCACGCCGGCGCGAAGCCAATCCATTCCGTGGCCGTGACCGGGTCGCGGGGCCGCGCTGTGCCGACTTCTGACGGCCGGGAGAGACGGGGGCCGTCGCCTGGCGGGCGGCGGGCAGGCGTAAGGCCAGCGGCTCGCGCGGAGCGGCAGAGGTCGGACTGATGTTGGGGGCGACGTGAGCGCGGAAGTTTCGGCAAGGCCCTGATGCGCGGCCTGCCGGCTGAGGGGACTTGGCGAAAGCTTGCGCGCTCATGGCGACGGGGCCTGCCTGTCTTCGGCGATTTGAGGTGGTGTAACGGAGCGGAATGGAAGCGCGGGCCGGCGGCGCTGGTCGCTGGCGGCGCTGGAATGGAGCGGAGTGGAACCGGCTTGAATTGGCGAAGTCAGGCCCCGTCTGCAGCCGATGTGTCGTTGGAAGCGGCTTCCGGCGACTCATCGGCGTTCCCGGCCTCTTCTGGCTCTGCCACTGGCCGCTTCTTTACCCCAATTTTCAACACCCCGACCAACGCGAGAATGTAGCGGCCCTGGTCTGCGCTCATGGTGAAGAAATCCGGCTTTCCGGTACTCTTGTCGATCTTGACGCAATCTGAAAACAGGTGGCCGTCCACGATCTTGCTGAGGTTGACGGTGGTGTTTCGGGATTCCCCGTTGAAGAGCAAGCGTTTGGACGTGACGTAAAGAATGCCGGTCGAAAGCGGCGTGATCTCCTCGGTTCGCATGGGCGTGAAACCGCCGAAACGGAACCTGACTCCTCTGATGCCGGTCGGGACGCTGACGGAAGCTCCTGAATATCCGGCGGTGTGGCTGCGGCTCTGCTGCCAGGTCGCGGGGGTGTAATGATAGGCCGTCTCCTTGGCGTCCAGCATGAGGCTGGTGCTGATGGGTGCTGGCAACTCGTGCTTGGCTTCCAGCAAATAGATGGCCCGGAAAATCTGTGCCGTTCCTTCCAGCGTTAGATGGCTGGCGTATTTACGCTCGAGGTCTTGAATGGCCTGCAAATCGTCGTCGGTCATCATCATGGCCGATTCGATTCGCTTTTGGATGGGTTGAAAGGCCTGGAGAAATTTTTCCTGCCTGATCTTGTGCCATTCGGAATCGTCCAATTTAAGCTCGGCGGTCAATTGGACCAATTCCCGCTCGATGTTTTCGTCAAACTGTCCGCTGGCCGCCATCAATTCGTCGAACTTCTGTTCGAGGATCTTCCGGCGGCCGTGTTTAAAAAAGGGCAGGTGCTCCGGAAGGGCGAGCTCTGTCGGCGGCGGTTCAGGCGGCGTGGCGAAGAACACCGACGCGCAGTTTGGGCAGGTGACATTCTGGCCGGCCAGGCCTGCTGGAACCGAGCATGGCTTGGAGCAATTGGGGCAGGTGTATTGCAGATTGTCGTTTGGTTCGGACATGCCGCAGTTGGTTTGCCGGGTAACCGGCTGTACTGATAATGCGGCTTGTGCCGTCCCGGCTCAAGCTCATTTTTGCGGGCGCGTTTCATCGGTTTCATCCTGGGCGAAACTCTGACTGCGGACACGGGCGAGCATCGGGCTTCATTTTTTGGGGCGATGGGCTGCCTTATTTCCTTGGCATCGTTGGAAACGGGTCAAACAGAAAACTCCGGCGGCAATGGGTAATTCTGACCTCGGGTCAAGGGGAAAAAACACAGGGGCAATGAGGGTTGGCTGATATTGGGTCAAAGGGAAAACTTCCGGGCAATGGGAGCTGACTGAAATTGGGCAAGGGGGTTTCCTTTCCGCCCACACTCGCGCGCCCAGAACCGTTCAATTACCCTGACGCCCGAAATTCTCGGCCAACGAACTATTACCACCGACCTCCTACGCGCGCGAGTGTAGCGTCCGAGCGCCGGGGGAAGACGTTCGATCACCCTGGACGGCGCGAGGCTGGCCGCGGGCGTGGGGGCGGCCAGAGCGTGGGCGGACCGCGCGCGGCCAACGACAAAGGAACGAAGAGAACGCTCCATCGGCAAGCGCGCCTGACTCGATCGGCGGCGTTGTGGGGCGTTCCTTGTGGTGGGACATTTGGAAGCATCAGAAGACGTCCAACTGCAAAAGTCCTGGGTTCGGGGGTTGGCTGATGTTGCGGTGTGGCGTTCGATTGCGGCGGGCCGGGTTGCGGATTGACGGCGTTAACCTGCGTCGCGTCGTTAATTGGTGTCTCTTTCCTTTGGCGGACGTTGCCTAATACGTCAATTGACGGATTTATTGCGTTCAACTCGGTCGATCCTATTCGCCAATGGTTGACCGTCCTAACTACGATTGCTTGGTGGACTTACAGGATCGGTTAGTAGGAGGAAGTTGTAAGAATTGTGCATGATGTCATTGACAGAAGATGGAATTATAGCATCTTTCTCATGGGGGGCTAAGGAATCTCTTAGACGGGAGTTTAAACCGAGGTGCAAAGCACCTGCGGTCTCTGAGCATGAGACCAGTTTTTTGAAAATGGGGTAGGTTTTCAAGATTACTATGAAACTTGAAGCGACAGTTTATCGTTGGTCAATTGAATTGGGGAAAAAGCAGGAGACGCTTGCGCGGCGGCTGAGACTGGCCGGTGTTAAGGTTGAACCTCGCGTGAAAATCTCGGCATCAGACATGTTCCGCGCATTGAGCGGCGGTTTGCATGAGGCGAAAACCCGCGAAGCAAACGCGCGCGCGGATTTGCTCGAGTCGAAGCTCAAGGAGCTAAAGGACGATTTCGCTCCTGTGGCTGAGATCGAGGCGTCGTTTCGGGCCATCATGGGGCCGGCGCGTGACCGACTCTTGACCTTGCCATTGGAAGCGGCGCGCTGCAATCCAGCAAACCCGGAACTCGCTCGCCAGGCATTGGAAGACCTGGTTCACACGTTGCTTCCGTGCTTCCGTGAGGAAAATTGCAAGTTTGAGCGGTCGTCCTGGGGTGGGTAGCTCGCTTGAACAATTAACTGATTTTGGCGAATCATCTATCATACGCTATGAAACTTGAGGCGACGGTGTCTGTTTGGTCTGCTCAATTGGCTATAAAGCAGGAAATTATCGAGGAGCGACTGCGCTTGGCCGATGTCAAAACGCGTTGCGGAGTCAAAATCCCCGCGCTTGTGATGTTCCGTGCCCTGAAGGGCGATTTGGAAGAGGCCAGAGCCCGTGAAGCAACCGCGCGTGCAAGCCTGATGGAGTTTAAGCTGCAAGTGCGGAACCGCGAAGTGATTTCCTCGGATGAAAAGGAAACGAAGTTCTGCAGCGTGTTGCTCCCGATTCGTCAATTGTATCTTTCATTGCCGGCGCAAGCCAGCTCGATCTGTAATCCCTCAGACCCCCAAACTGCATCCCTGGCTGTGTACGAATGGGTTAAAGATTCCTTTCCGACTATCCGCGGCGAGATTGCCAGATTGGAGGCGCAGAGGGCCAAAGAATAGCTCATTTGTGGAATTCTTGTTGGGTCCCGCGACCGCCGCTCGGAATGCGTCCAAGGCAACCAGGAGCAGAAAACGCGGCCCTCCTGGTTTCCAATGTCGAACCTTGCTTCGTTTCCTCCCGGCACCACTTTCAATCGCAAATGAGGCGTCGAAAATGCTGGAAACGAGTTCGTTTCCAGTTTCGTTTCCATTCGTTTCCCGTTTCCACGCTAAGGGTCTTGCACGGGAAACGAGGTTTTACGGTCTGCCGGTGAGTTTATAGTCGCGCCCATCTTTCGCGAGCCACCCCGCCTCAATAGCCTTCTTCGCTAATTTGGAAACTTGTCCCGTCGAAAAGCCCATTTCCTCTGCGATGTCCGTCGCCCTGGTCAAACCATCCTCAATCAACTGGCGGAACAGTTGGTGAGTGGACACCTTTTTCCACGATACGCCAGCCTTCGTTTCACCTTTCGATTTCACGAATTGCCATTCCAAGGTTGGACACTCCTCCTCGCTTGCGTTGCGGTTCTTCACAAACCGGCAAACAAACTTTGCTCCGGCTTGAATTTCACCGGCCTCTTTTGCCTCTGTCAACTGCATCATCCAAAATGCGGCGTCTTCCCGGCGCGAGGTCCCCCGCATGAAGCCGTTGCGCCCCGCGTGGGCGATGAGAACAACGGCAATCCGATTCCGCCGCAGCCGCAGCAACCAAGGTAATACCATTTCCCAATCGTCGGCGTCGTTCTCTTTGATCCCACTGAACAAGCAGGAGAGATTATCCAAAATCAGGATTTCAATACTGTTGCTCGCGCAGTGTTCCATCAGCGCGTCCTGCACAGCGGGCGAAGTCAGGTTCAAAACCTGGCCGGTGAGATGGAACAAGGCCTCGTGTTGCAGGTAGAACATCCTCTCGCTCGGGGCCCGGGCTAAAGCCGCGTCCCGCTCAATCATTCCGTCAACCGGCATTTCGCCATCCAGATAGAGAACCCGGCGGGGTTTGTGGACTTTCCAGACTGCGACCTGTCCTCCTTCGCTGCATTGCCGCCCAATGTGCATTCCAAGCCATGTTTTGCCCAAACCACGAGGGCTAAAGATGAAACCCAAATCTCCCTGTCTGAACCATTCGCCGAGGATTGGTTCGCGTGGAGGGATATTGAGTTGGGCCAGCCCTTCCGGCGAACAGGTCGCCCGTCCAAAATTAGCAAGCCATTCTGCTTTCAAAACTGCGGCGGTCTCCGACTCCTTAGCCCTGTCAACAGAATCCGGTATGTAAATGTTTGAATCGCTCATGGCATCATTCTCCTAACGTCGCGCTTTGCCTCGAAATCAGCGGCGGAAATCGAAGTGCAATCGTTCAGGTCTTTCACCCGAACCCCATCCTGTTTGGTAAGTCCGGCAAAATTGAAGGCGTCCACTTCTGCGCCGGCGCGCGTTAGTTGCCAGGCCCAATTTTGGACGGCTTTGTCGCCCGCCCCGCTTTCGTCGGAATGGCCGAAAATGCGAATTCGTTTTCCATCGAACCGGGGCAAAGCCTCATCGTGAATGGAAAGCCCTGCGCCAAGCATTGCGACTGCGGTGCAGTCGTCTTCGCGACCTTCCGCGTGGATGAAATGAAACGCGGCGAGTAAATCAGGTCCACCTTCGCAAAAGGCCACGGATCGGTATGGCGCGGTTGCGTCCGCACCAATGGGCCACTTGGCATTTCCTCGCGGGCAAATGGTCCATGCCTTTTTTCCTCCAATTTGGGCCCATCGCTGGCCATCCATGCGCCTGGCTTGGGCGTTGTGGCTTGCTCCATCGGTGACAAACCATGCCGCATGGCCGGCGTGCCTCCCAAATCGCAACAGTCCCCGCTTGGACGCCAGAGCCACGGCTTCTGTGGAAACACTGCGGAGCCTTGCGAGTGCCCGCCAGTCCATCTTACCGCCCGGCGTCGTATTGGGCAGATCAACCTTGGCGACTGGTGGTTCTGGCCGTGGAGCCGGGCGAGTCGGCTGGGGCGGTGTAAAAAGGCCGCCACCGGCCAACCGGACTAATTTGCGGCAGGCGTTGGCTTGCGACAGGCCGCGTGCCTGCTGCACGAAATCTACGGCCGTCCCGCCGCCGCAACCGGCGAAACAAATCCAACGTAACCCATCGGCGTAAATCGAAAATGACGCAGAGCGGTCATCGTGGAATGGGCAGCGGCAGGATTTGCGCGGCTCGCCTGGGAGATTGCACAGGTGCCACAGATCGGCGATGTGGAGCCTATTTTTGGCCTCGGCCAAAGATGGTTTTCTCATGGGCGTTTTTCCCTTGCGCCAGTGCCCGCCTGTGGTATGGTGAAGCTGTTGAGACTTTCACGCCCCGCGCGGCCGGCAACGGCTGCCGGGGTTTTTAGTTTGTCTCCGTTTCCCCTTGGAGCTCGCACTTTGCGATGAACTCCAGAATGCTTTGCAGGTGAAAAAGCCGCGTGCCCCGAACCTTGCCGGGTTCCCGTATTGAGGCTGTGCGGATATGTCCTTCCCCTGCCAGTTGGTACAGTTTCGCTCTTGAAAAGCCGCTGTAAAATTCCTCCCCGCTCTTGGGCGCGCGAATCCACACCGGCATGCCGCGTACTCGTTCTTGAAGGAGTTCCCCTGCTTTTGCGGCCAGGGGCCTTGGTGTCTGTGCGGCACTGCCGCCCGTGTCATTGATCGTCTTTGACTTTAATGTCATGCCTGACCGTAACCCCGCTAGAGAATTCCTCTAAATGACTGGTTTGATGCCTCTCTGTCATTTTCATAAGCCTCTATACATCAATGGCTTGGGATGATTCTAAGTAAGTCGCATCCTTCGCGCACACTGAGCGATGGCGTTTTCGGTCGGTTTCCATGTTCTGAAGCCGCCGCGCTGTCTGGCCGTACTCAAAAGCTCCTTGTAGCCGGGCAGCGCGGGCAGATTGCAGACATACTCGTGACCGCTTGTTCCCAATTCCAACACCCATCGCTCAATACTTTCGGCGTCATTGTGAATTCGATGCAGTGCCGCGAGCACCTCCAAGACGTAGCTAATATGTCCCCATGTTTTCAATTCGACATCAATCGCCTCTGAGCCGACGCGCACTGAGAAGGCGCAATCCAACATATAGTATTGACAGAAATGCTCACCTATTATCGGACTCCATTTCTTCACCGCCTTTTGAACGGACCTGCACCAATAACCTAACTGCGCGAGTTGGGTTTCAAAATCGGGCCTCGGCCAGCGCCGCCGCTTTCCCTGCCGCTTGCTTTTCGTTGTTTCTGGACTGTTTTGGTTTTCCATTTTGAGCGCCTTTCCACCGTCAGGGTTTCTTCATGCTTCCAAGCCCGGCGATTGCCGTTATGTCCGGCATTTTATCCGCGGCCAACTTCAAAGCCGATGTTTCAATGTGGGTGTATTGCTGGCTGACGCTTTTTGAATCGTGGCCGACAAATTCCATTGCCACCGCGTCGGACACGCCAGCCGCCTTCAGGAGCGATGTCGCGGTGTGCCGCAAGCTGTGGAAAGAGACTTCGTTTTGCACCCGCTTGCCTGAGCGGCCCTTGCCGGTCGCCTTGTGCGTCGTTTTGGCTGCCAGCCCGGCCGAAACAAGGATGTCGTGAAACTCGTTGCTCAGGTTGCCCGCGTGCTTGTGGCGCCTGGCCCTGTCGTGGATGCGCGGGAAAAGAGGGGCGTCCGGCGCATCGCCAGCGGGCAGCGCCTCCACGAAGCTCAGGAGGGGCTTGGCGAGCGGGAGAATCTGTCTGCGGCCCGTCTTGCCCGTTACCATGTGCAACTCGGCGCGTTGCAAATCAATGTTGTTCCACGTCAAGCCGGCGATGTCGCCAAGCCGCTGGCCGGTGTAAAGTCCAAACATGAGCATCCCCCGCCATTCGTCGTCCGCCGCTTCCAAAATGCGCCTCAATTCCTCCAAGGTGAACGGGCGGCGCTCAACTTGGTTCTGGCTCCGTTTTAGGAGCGTCACGCGCTCCGCTTCGTTCAGGTCAATCAAACCATCCCGCCGCGCCTGGGCGAAAGCAGAGCGAATGATCTTCAAGCTGACGTTGACGGTCCCTGGTGTCACGCGCTTTGCCAGTGAATCGCGAAAGCCTGTAATTTCCGCCGCCGTGATATTGCTGATGTCCCGCTCTGCTTTGGAGCCGAGGAACTCGGTGAACTGCGAAACGACGCTGACGTATTTTACATGCGTGGTCTGGCGGGCCTCAATCTCTTTGCGCTTGAGCCAGGCGTCCAAGAAATCGCCAAGGCTTGAACTGGCGAGGCGCTCCGGGTGGGCCATTGCGTAAATGTCGGCAATGGTCTTGCGGGCGCGAGATTCGATGAAGCGCCCGGCGGCTGCATCGCGGGAAGCGTCTTCGTATTCGTTGGCGATGCGGAGTGCCTTGCGGCGCTCGTTGGTGCCAGTGCTGCGGGTTGTGCGTCTGCCGTCCGGCAGTCTGAAACAAGCTGACCAAAACGGCGATTTCGGATGTTTGAATAGTGATGCCATATTGGTAATGACAATAGTAATAACGTTTGAGGATGTCAAGGATGTTTCGCAAAGTTTCTTTTACGAGGGAAATGATGGGTTCAAAGGCTCCGCACTGGTAGCAGGGGTTCGACTCCCCTTAGGGTCGCCATCCTCATTATCAAGCACTTACGTAAATCCATGTGCCAGTGGCAACACCCAGTGGCAACAAGGCCAACGAATTCCAAGATTGTTTAAGGTTGTCAACACGAAAGGAAAGCACCACCGAGGCATGGCGTGAGAGGGGGGTTCGAACCCAAAAAAGAGTCTTCGCCAATCTTTTCAAAAACGCGCTAAATCCTTGTCATTCTTTGGTTTGCTTCGCTTCCGGTTTTTTTGAGCAAACCGTATTTGCGAAGAAAACCGAAGGGTTTTTGTCCCTAATTGTCCCTAAAAAACCGCACCGGCCAGCCCACCCCTCCTCCAGGGGGACCATCGCCGATACGAACCAAACCAGGCTTGGGTTGAATGCGGACACGCACGCCAAAAAGGGTGGTGAACTCGCGCGGCTGCTTGGTCACGGCCACAACGGCGGAACAATCGCTGACACGGACAACCCGGCACGGCTGGCCGTCCAGGCGGATGACATCTCCCGCACGGAGACGGAATGGATAAGAGGTTTTCATCTGGAATTGTGAGGAGTGAACAAACGCGCTTGCGCGGATTCGGCGGCACGGCGGGCGCGGTCTGCCTCGGCCTGCTCTCTGGCAATGCGGTCGCCGTCGGTCCCGGTTTCGGCATACAAGGTGAAGACGCCTGGGACAAAGGCATTATGCCGAGCTCGGCATTATGCCTTTAATGCCGAGTTCTGAGTAATGCCGAGTAAAACTTGGGAATCCTCAATCCATAGGGGTTTCGTTAGCTTTTACTCGGCATTATCCTGTCAGGGTTCTGCCGGGTGGCCGCGCGGATTACG
>JBEKVM010000032.1:0-48418 GCA_049513975.1 Verrucomicrobiota bacterium
CGGGGGTGGTGAGCACGATCGCCGGGCAGCCAGGATCGTCCGGCTTTGAGAACAACCCCGGGCCTACGGCCTTGTTCAATGACCCGACCGGCCTGGCCATTGACAGTCATACCAATATTTATGTGGCGGACTACTACAACGGGGCGATCCGGAAAGTGGCCCCGGTGAGCGGCACACCCAACTGGGTGGTGAGCACGGTGGCCACCGGATTCTACCGTTGCGTGGGAGTGGCGGTGGACGCGTCCGGCAATATTTATGTGGCCGATTCGGGCCATCATGTCATCCAGATGATCAGCACCGGGGGAGCGGTCAGCATCATTGCGGGCCAGTTGAACCGGGCCGGGAACGTGGATGGTCTGTGGAGCGACGCTCAGTTGAATTCTCCGGATGGAGTTCTGGTGGATGCCAGCGGACATGTCCTTGTGGCAGACACGGGCAATAACTCATTGAGAATCCTCACCCCGGGCGAGTTTGGCACGATTGTGACCGTGGCGGGGAGCAGCTACAATTACCAGGACGGCACGGGAAGCGGCGCGCTGTTTCGGAATCCGGTCGGGATGACATTTGATGCGTTGGGCAATCTGTTTATAGCGGATTACAACAACAGCGCCATTCGAGAGCGCACGGTTGTTGTCGCCTCGTCCGGTGTCGCGCCAGAGATAACGGCCTTGCCGCAAAATCGCACGGCGGTGGCGACTTATGGACCGGTCGGCTTTGGAGTGACGGCAACGGGCAGCCCGACATTGACCTACCAATGGAGCAGCAATGCCGTGCCGGTAACGGGAGCGACTGCGGCGTCGTTCTCCATGACCCCGGCGCAATTGAACAACCTGGGCACGTATTCGGTGGCCGTCGGAGTGACTGTGGCCAATGGGGTCAACCCTTCGACCAACGTCACCGCCACGCTCACGGTCCAACCGGCCTACGCCATTAACACGGTGATCAATGGAAACAACATTGCCAACCCGCTGGGGGTGGCGGTGGACGGAGGCGGCAACGTGTTTTTCTCGGACAATTACCGTGAGGTGATCTGGAAATACTCCCCGGGGACCGGCGGCGGCCTGACGGTTTTTGCGGGCTTGTTCAACGCCTCCGGGACAAACGACGGGATAGGAAGCGCGGCTTTGTTCAACGGTCCGTACGGGGTGGTGATGGATGCGGGGAGCAATCTCTATGTGGCCGATTTGGGCAATGACACCATCCGGATGATTACGCCCGCGGGGGTGGTGAGCACGATCGCCGGGGTGCCGGGATCGGCCGGCTTTGAGAACAACCCCGGCAATGCGGCCTTGTTCAATGGCCCGGAAGGCCTGGCCATTGACAGTCATACCAACATTTATGTGGCGGACTACTACAATGGGGCGATCCGGAAAGTCGCCCCAGTGAGCGGCACACCCAACTGGGTGGTGAGCACGGTGGCCACCGGATTCTACCATTGCAGCGGGGTGGCGGTGGACGCTGCCGGCAATGTGTATGTGGCGGATTCGGGCCATGATGTCATTCAAATGATCAGCCCCGGGGGAGCGGTCAGCGTCATTGCGGGCCAGTTGAACCGGGCCGGGAACGTGGATGGGTTGTGGAGCGAGGCCCAGTTGAATTTCCCGCAGGGGATTCTGGTGGATGCCAGCGGGCATATCCTTGTGGCAGACAGCGGCAATTACACCTTAAGAGTCCTGACTCCGGGACCGGCGGGGACGTTGATCACCGTCGCGGGAAGCAACTATGGACTGCAAGACGGCACAGGCAGCGGCGCCTGGTTTCGGAATCTGATCGGGATGACGTTTGACAGCCTGGGGAATCTGTTTATCGCGGATGACAACAGCAGCGCCATTCGCGAGCACGGGGTGCCTTTCGCCTCCTCTGGAGTCGCGCCGGCCCTGACTGCTTTGCCGCAGAATCGCACGGCGGTGGCGACCTATGGACCGGTCAGCTTTGGAGTGACGGCAACGGGCAGCCCGACATTGACCTACCAATGGAGCAGCAATGCCGTGCCGGTGACGGGAGCGACTGGGGCGTCGTTCTCCATGACCCCGGCGCAATTGAACAACCTGGGCACGTATTCGGTGGCGGTGGGAGTGACTGTCAACAATAGCACGGGCATTCCGGCCGCGTCCGGGGCCACGCTGACGGTGCAGCCGGCCTACGCCATTAACACCGTGGTCAGCGGCAATGGCATCGTTTACCCGCAGGGCGTGGCGGTTGACGGAGGCGGCAACGTGTTCTTCTCGGACGGTTACCGCGACGTGATCTGGAAATACTCCCCGGGGTCCGGCGGCGGTCTGACGGTATTTGCGGGCCTGTACAACGCCGCCGGGACAAACGACGGAATCGGAAGCGCGGCTTTATTTAACAACCCGTACGGGTTGGTGATGGATGCGGGCAGCAATCTTTACGCGGCGGACTTTGCCAACCACACCATCCGCATGATCACACCTGCGGGTGTCGTGAGCACGATCGCCGGGGTGCCGGGATCGGCCGGGTTTGAGAACAACCCCGGGCCTGCGGCCTTGTTCAACGGCCCGAGCGGCCTGGCCATGGACAGCCATACCAACCTTTACGTGGCCGACTATTACAATGGGGCGATCCGCAAAGTGACCAACGGACCCTCGGGCTGGCAGGTGACGACGGTGGCCACCGGATTCTATCATTGCAGCGCGGCGGCGGTGGACGCTTCCGGCGATGTTTATGTGGCCGATTCGGGCCATCATGTCATCCAGATGATCACGCCGGGCGGAGCGGTCAGCATCATTGCGGGCCAGTTGAGCCGTGCCGGGAACGTGGATGGGTTGTGGAGCGACGCCCAGTTGAATTTCCCGCAGGGAATTCTGGTGGATGCCAGCGGCCATGTCCTTGTGGCAGACACGGGGAATAACTCGGTGAGAATCCTCACGCTGGGCCCGTTTGGCACGATTGTGACCGTGGCGGGGAGCAGCTACAATTACCAGGACGGCACCGGAAGCGGCGCGCTGTTTCGTGAGCCGGTCGGGATGACATTTGACGCGTTGGGCAATCTGTTTATTGCGGATTACTACAATGGCGCCATTCGCGAGCGCATGATCGCCGTCGCTCCCTCCGGCGTCCCGCCACTCATCGTGGCGGAACCACAAAGCCAGTCCATCGTGGCGACTTATGGCCCGGTGGTGTTCTCCGTGACCGCCAGCGGCAGCCCAACCCTCACTTATCAATGGTCCACCAATGGCGCGCCCATTACCGGCGCCACCGGCGCCTCCTACTCCATCGCCTCGGTGCAATTGGCCAACGCCGGCACCTACTCGGTGACGGTGGCGAGCACGGGAGCATCCGGCACCGCCACCAGCGTTGGCGCGACGCTGAATGTCTTGCCGCCCTATATAATCACGACGGCGGCTTCCGGATACAACACTCCGGCCGGGATCGCGGTGGATGGCTCAGGCAACGTCTATTTCGCGGACAACGGGCGGGACATCATCGTGAAAATTCCCGGCGAATCGGGCAACGGAGTCTCCGTCGCTGGCGTGGCCTATTCCGCGGGTACGAACGACGGGCCGGGAAGCAGCGCGAAATTCACCAATCCCTTCGGGGTGGCGGCGGATGCTGGCGGCAACGTCTATATCAGCGATTCCGGCAATAATACCATTCGCATGATGACTGCCGGAGCGGTGGTCACCACCATCGCGGGCACGCCCAAGGCAACCGGCCGGGTTGACGGCGCGGGCAACATCGCCCTGTTCAACTCTCCGGCTGGTTTGGCGATGGACATCCACAACAACCTTTATGTGGCCGACTACAATAATGGCGCGGTTCGCAAAGTGACCAATGGACCGTCGGGCTGGCAGGTGACGACCCTGGCCACGGGATTCAGCCAGCCCAACGGCGTGGCGGTGGACGCTTCCAGCAATGTTTATGTGGCCGATTCGGGCCATGCTGTCATCCAGATGATCACCCCCGCCGGAAAGGTGGGCGTTATCGCGGGACAGTTCAATCGCGCCGGCAATGTGGACGGACTTTGGAGCGACGCCCAATTAAATTACCCCGAGGGAATTGTGGTGGACTCGAGCAGCAACCTCATTATCGCCGACACCCGCAACAACTCGCTGCGAATCCTCACACCACCCGGCCCGGGCAGTTCGCTAATAACGGTCGCCGGGAGCATTTACAACGGCCAGGACGGCACCGGGAGCAACGCTTGGTTCCGCTACCCCGTCGGCGTTGCGTTTGACGCCTCCAGCAACCTTTTTATCTCGGATTACTACAATGGCTCCATCCGGGAACGCCTGTCTCCGAGCCTTCCCGGAGCCCCTGCCATCACGACCCAGCCCCTGAGCCAGGACGTTGCGGAAAGCAACAGTTTCACCTTGACAGTCGCGGCCACCGGAACCCCGGCCCCAACCTATCAGTGGAACAAAAATGGCGCGCCCATCCCCGGCCAGACGACTTCATCCTTTACCGTGGCCAATGCCGTCCGCACCAACAGCGGCACCTACTTCGTCGTTGTCGCCAACAACGCCGGGAGCCTGCCCAGCAGCGCGGCCGTGGTGCATGTTCTCATCCCGCCGATCCTTCAGTCCCCGGTTGCTCTGCCCAACAACGGCGGCCTGCAACTCATCTTCCAGGATTCCGACGGGGGGCTCCCGGCCGATCTGACCAAACTCACGCTGCAGTGGCGCACCAACCTGCCCACGCCCGGCGACAATATCTGGCAAACCATCACCTCCGGATTCTCCGTGAGCGGCCCGAACATCATCGTCACCGACCCGAAAGCCACGAACTTCACCACCCGTTTTTATCGCTTGATCGAATACTGAAATGCCCTTAATCTGTCAATACTGTTTCTGCCCGGGTTCCGCGGGCTCCGGGATCAAATTCCAACCGGGGCTGAAAGGCGACGCAGCAGAGCGAATCAGCGGGCGGTGAGTTGCAATTGATAGCGGGGCATGATTTCGACGCGCTGGAGACCGGCCACGCTCCCGGCCCGGCCGAAATCGGGGCGGGCCTGGCGGGCCATATAAATGGGGGCGTCTTTGCGCAGAGGGAGAATGGCGATCCGTAAATCCCCGTCAAGGATTTCCGGCGCATAACGGCGCAGCCCGATTTCCAAGGGGTTGCCGTTGTAAAAATCGTCCGTCAGCAGTTTTCCATTCAAAGTGACACGGGCGACGTCGCCGGAGTAATGCAGGCGCAATATCGGATCCGTGCCCGGATCAAGGCCGGCCGGCAATTGGATGCGCCAGACGGCCGCTTGGCCGAAGTCGGCGTCCAAGGGCGCGGCGGCCACGGGGCGGTCAATCTTGCCGGGGAGAATTTCGCGGGGCGGGCCGGCCGGCTGGATGTTTTGAAAGGAGGCGGCGCAGTCCGCGGCGGGCGGCGCGACCGGCGCAAAGCGTTGAAAAATGCCATCGGCCTGGCTGTCCAGCGCATCACCGCCGCATTTAACTGCGACCGGCGCGGGATAGATGCTCACGGCGAGGTCGGAGCGGTTGGTGGAAGTGAGCCGCAAATCAGGCCCGTCGAGCGCCAATCCGGCGCGGGTCAAGAAGACGCGGTCTCGTCCCTGCCAGGTTTCTTTCCACAGTGAAAGGGAGAGTTCGTCGTCCAGCACGACGATCTGGACGAGGGCACCATCCACGGCGCGCAGCTTCAGCGCCACGCCGGGGCCCGGTTTGATGTCGGCGGCGATGATTTGGTTGGTCTGGCGGGTCAATTTCCCGGAGAGCGCTTCTGCCTCCAGTCCGCTCACTGGAAAGGAGAACTGTGGCGGCACGCCGTCAACGGCTGCGAAGAAAATCGTGCGCCCCTCCCTGTCGTCCACCGCAGTAATGGGTTGGGCGGTGGCCCAATTCAGCCTTAGGCCGTGTCCGAGATCCAGAAGAAATGGCCAGATCAGGCAGGCGCCTGACGGAATGGCAAGGGGTTTTTGCGGAAAGACGAGGGGACCGGAAGGGAGGTTGATCAGGAACTGGACATTTTTTTTGGGAGGCATGTCTTGCAGACGTTGATAATTATTCACGAAAACGAACCCGCTCTTTCCATCGGAGCGCGCGCTCCAGCGCAGGGTGTCGAAGTCATCTTTTTCAAGCGGGCGCCGGTCCGGCATGGCGGCCGGCATTTCGGCCAGGGAAGGACCCCATTCGTGGAGGAAAAGATGGAGACGGCGCAAGAGGTGGTAATGCGGGCGGATTTGACCATATTGGCCCAGAGGGGCCTGGAAGTCGTAGTTTTTGACGGGCATGTCATTCCAATAGCCGGTGCCCTGGGATTCCATCAAGGTGGTCAGTTTGCCTTCCGGATTGACGCCGCCGTGGTACATGTAGTAGCCGGGCAAGGTGCTGCCCGAGCCGAGTTTGACGAGGGTAGTTGACTCCGCATCCTTGGGATAGACAAGAATGCGCCGGTGGTAGCTGTTCATCATGCCGCCGCCAATTTCGCAGGTGAGGTACGGGTATTGGGGAGCGTCGGGGGGGTCTTGGAAGCCTCCCCGGCCCGGCACCTCGCTGAAGGTGGCGTCGTCCATGCGGAAGTTGGAGAACTGAAACCCCTTCCAGTAGCCGGCGGGCATGGGGGTGAGGACGCGATCCCAAAACCCTTCGGCATAGACGCCAAAGAGAGGAATCAGTTCGCCGAAGGGCATGGGTCCCGAGGGTTGGTTCCAGCCGGTGCGGGTGTAGATGGGCGCATCGAGTCCGGCTTCGCGGCCGAGGCGTTTGAGCGTCATTAAATGTTCGGCCGGGCCGCTGTATTCATTTTCAAACTGGATGCCAATGACCGGCCCGCCATTTTTCCAGAACAGCCCGTCGAGTTGTTGGGCAATTTGGCCATAGAAGAGGGCGGTCTTGTCGAGATAGTTGGAATCGTTGCAGCGGGTTTTCCAGCCTTTTTGCAGAAGCCAATCCGGGAAGCCGCCATTGCGCACTTCGCCGTGGTCCCACGGGCCGCACCGGACAAATGCCTTGAGGCCGGTATCCTGGCAGAGTTGGATGAAGTGGCGAAGATTGCGTGAACCGGACCAATCAAATTGTCCTTCAATTTCTTCGTGATGGATCCAGAAAACGTAGGTGGAGACGATGTCAATGCCGCCGGCCTTCATCTTGAGCAATTCTTCGCGCCACTCCTTTTCCGGGTAGCGGGCGTAGTGGAATTCGCCCATGACCGGGGTCCAGGCGCGGCCGTTGAGCAGCAGGCTGCGGCTGTCCAGGGTCAGGGTGGCGCCGTCCGGGCGGCGCGAAGCGCCCATCTTGAAACCGGCGGTGAGGGGAGGGGGCGGGGTGGTGATGAGGACGGACTGGGGTTGCGCGCCGGCGTCGGCCGCGGCCAAAAGGGCCAGGAAGGCGGCGAGGCCGAAATTGCGCGGGTCAAGTCTGTTCATAGCAAGCCATCCCGTTCATCGAATCCTTTTGACAAAGGACGAGTCAAAGCAGGCTGCCGGCGGAGCAAACGGCCGGCAGCCTCTTGAGGTGAAGTGGGCCGTGAATTTAATGCTTGACGAGCCGGTAGTATTGCTGCTGCACACCGGAGACGTTGACGGTATAGGAATGCTGGCCCAGGGTGCTGGAAATATCAGCGAAGGTGGAAGTCAGCGAACTGGCGCTCTGCAGGTTGACGGCCGGATTTCCAATCCAAGTCAGAGTGACCGTACCGTTGATGAGGGGGCCGATGTTGAGGCTGCCGACGAGGTTGCCGGCACCGGTGGCTTGAATGTTAAAGGAATTGAAGTTGATGCTCCCACCGGCGCCAAAGTACTGGAACAAGAGGCCCGCGGCGGTGATCGGCCCGCTCAGGTTTTGGGCCGGTGTTCCGCCGAGGACCACGCCCTGGGCGCCGACAAAGGTGAGAGACTTCCACTGCGATGCGGCCGGGCTATACGTTTGCGGCCCAAGGAGGGTATAATTGGCAGCAATACTGCCAGGCGCAAGCAGCGCGATGGCGGGAGTGAAGCTCGCCGTAATCAAGGGAGTGGCCATGGCGTACCATTGCCCGCCCTGCTGCACAGCAAAAGACGCGGTGACGTTGGTCCACGCGCCATCGCCCTGCGCCATAGACGTGCTGAACTGGATGCTGTTGGCGGGGTAATCTGCCGGGTCAAAGGCGATGAAGGGCAATCCGGAGTAACCCGTATCACTGGTGGTGGAAGCGTAAAGGACGGCATTGGTGAAGCCGCCTTCATAAGCATAAGCGGCCGAGGTGCCTGACTGGACGTCGGGGGCGGTGCCGTTCAGTTTGAATATGCGGGCGGGAGTGTCCGCCTGGAGGGTCCAGCCGACATTGGTCAGGTTTAGATTCCCAGCCGGCAGCGAATAAACCGGGAAGGATTCGTTGTAAATCAGGCCAAGCGGCGGGGGTGTGACCGTCAAGATGGGTGATCCGTCGGTCCCTGAATCAGTACTGTTGGTGCCGCCCGCGTTGACGGCCCAGCCGCTATAAACTCCCGCCTCGCCGGACTGGACGTTCTGGATGAAGATGGCCCTGTTGGTTGCTCCAGTAATGATAGAGCCGTCGGAGTTGGTTCCATTGACCAGAAGAGTGCCGCTTTGGAACACGCCGGGGCTGTCGTTGAGCTCCCAACTATTGGTGAAAGGAAGCGTGCCGGCTTCTGTAAAACTGAAACCCACTCCGCTGCCCGCATAGACCGTCTGAGGATAAGGCACGTTCGGCTCGGAGGGGAAGCTCGGCGGAATGGGCGGGGTGGAATTGGTCACCAACATAAAGCTGTCCAGGCTGTATAAAGCGAGGCCGGTGAAAACGAAGACCACGCCGGCGCCGGTGATGTTGCCGGCGAGATTGGCGGAGGCTGCGGAGCCGATGGTGGCGGAACTGCTGCTGAGGGTGAGCGTGTTCCAGCCGCTGGCGGTTGGGTCGAATTGCAGGCCGTAGGTGGTGTAGGCGGCGGGGGTGGCTCCCAACTGGATGGCGGAGGTGCTGACATACCAACTGCTTCCCCCCATTTGCACCCCCCAATACATGGAGACGTTGCCGGCATTGGCCTGCGCGGCAATGGTGGCGCGAAAAGAAACGAAGGGGTAATTGGCGGGATTGATGGCGGTAAAGGGAACTCCGGACAGCCCGGCGACATCCGTGTTGGTGGCGGCGTAAAAGGCGGACGTCTTGGCCCCGGTTTCATAGGCATAGGCCGCTCCGGTTTCGTCCAGACGGTTGGGAATGTCCCCGGCGGTGGTGGATCGCCAACCGATGTTGGTCAGCGACCCGGCGGTGGGGAGGGGACCGGCAAAGGGGAATGTTTCCGCGTAAAGAATATTATTGGTCAGAGGATTGACGGTCAAGGTGTTGGTGGTGTAGTTGGTGCTGTAGTCCTGGCCGTAGAGGTTGCTGACCTCCACCGAATAAGTTCCCGCGTCGGCGGAGCTGAGATTGACGATGGTGAGAAGATTGCTGCCGGCCCCGATGATAAAGGAGCCGGTTCCGGTGGCTCCGTTGGCCAGAGTAACCGGGGCGCCGCCCGCAGCCGGATCAAATGTCCAGGTGTAATTCAAGGTGGGTGTGCCGACGTAGGCATCCACCGCGAAGGAGGCGGTTCCCGTGGCAAAGGCGGTCTGGCTGAAGCCCGGGGCATCAATCTTTGGCGCGACGTTACCCGCCGGAATAGTCAGCGCCGCCGTAATGGTAAGAAGGTTTTGATCAATGCCATAACCGGTGCTGGTAGTCGAAAAAGTGCCGGTCGCCGCGACGATGCCAATGCCCTGGATCGGACCGGACAAAGGGGCGGAGGCCAGCCCGCCAATGGTGGCGGAGGAGGCGCCGAGGGTCAGGGAATTCCAATTGGCCGCAGCGTTGTTATTGGTATAGAGAAAGGAGTTCTGGGTCCAAACGGCATCGCCCGGGACGCTGGGGCTGTTGTTGGTGAAGGGGTTGACGGAGACATACCACGCCCCGCCGACTTGAACCGCAAGATAGTTGGTGACATACGCAGGGGGGAAGACGGGATTGCCGCTGGCTTCGGACTCCAGGTTAAAGGTCACTCCCGAGGGATAAAGGCTTGGATCAATATCGGAAAATGAAGAGTCGCCCTGGCCGCCATTGCCGGAAGTGTCGGTCGTGTAAACAATCCCGACGGCGTTGGCTGTGTCTGCGGACTCATACATGGCGCGAGTGGACGCAGTCACACCGGTCGTAACGTCCAAAGTCCCGGCGGCCACCCCGAATATCCCGGTGTAGGCGATGCCGAGTCCAGTCCAGCCCACCTCAGCCAGGGTGGTGGGGGCGGCGCCGCCGCCGGCGGTGAAGGCAGCGCCCCAGTCTTCCGAATAGAGCACTTGGGAGGGTGGGGGCAAAGGCACACTGGCTGAAATGGTCAAGGTGCTGTAATCCCAGCCACTGAAGCTGGCGTCAACGACCATGCCGACGCCGGTGATCAAACCGGACAAATTCTGCGCCGGGGTCGAACCGATGGTGACGCCGGAGCCTGGGGCGTTGATGGTCAGGGTTTTCCAGGAGGAGGCCAGGTTGGTATAAGGCATGCTGACGGGGAGGAAGTTGGGGTAGGAACTCCCGCTGGGCAGGAGGTTGGTTGAGACGTACCAGGAGCCACCTTCCTGAATGGCAAAATAGTTGCTGGCGAAGGTGCCCTCGCGCGCGATGGTAAAAGTCAGGTTGTTGGTGAACACGGTCGGGTCAATATCGGTGAAGCTGGAATCGCCGTCGGCGCCGGCGCCGCTGGAGTCGGTCGTGTAAAAAATACCGAACTGCCCGGGGGCCATATCTTCGAAATAAACGCAGTTTGGGGGGGCGCTAAAAATGCCGCTGTAGGGGCCGCCGCCGGCAGCGCCGGGAGGGAGAACAGGGGTCCAACCCACCTGGCTTAAGCTCAAACTCCCGGGGTGTTTGATCGAACCCCAGTCCTCGACGTAGAGGTTGGAGGTGGTGAGGGTTTGGGCGGTCGCGACCGTCAAAGTGCCGAATAAGAGGAGGAGAGACAGTGAGTTTTTCATATTTGGAATTGATTGGTTTGATGGGTTTGGAACAAGAAAGAGGCCAGCCGCTATTGATATTGGTTCATCCAGACGGGCCAGCGGGCCGGAGGAGCGCTGATCCACCCTTGATACCAACTCAAAGTCCAAAGCTCCTTTAACCCGACGCTGCGGACGGACGAATCGAGGAAGGCCATGTTGACCGGTTTGGATCCTGGGTGCCGGGCGAGGGCGAACTCATCCAAGCCGTTGGCAGTTTGAAAGCCTTGTGATGTGGGCGGCGCGTCCTCCGGCGTGGGATTAGTTCCATCCCACATGCCATCACCAAACACCGGGGTCTTGTTCAGCAGGCTGAAGTCTGTAAGTTTGGTGCCGTACAAATTGCCATTGAATTCGTAACTGCCCATCTCCCCTTGGTAACCCCAAGCTTCAATCGGATACGCACCCACGCCCATAATTCCCCAGGAGTAGAAGGTCCAGTCCATATCGTCGGTAAACATGGTGCCGGCCGGAAGGGAAGACCGAAACAGGTTGGCGGCCGGGCACAGACAGATATTAGTGTTGCTGAAGTAAGGCTGGCAGGCACCCATCCACACAGAGGTGGGCACCCCTGGCGTCCAGCCAACCGGCATGGTGTCCTTGTTATCATTCGCATACATGGCAAAGGCGACGACCCACTGGTGCAGGTTTGACTTGTCTTGGGTGCTCTTGGCCGCAAGTTTGGCCTTGGCCAGGGTCGGGAGCAGCAGGGAGGCCAGAATAGCGATGATGGCAATGACCACCAGCAATTCAATCAGCGTAAAACCCGGTCGCAACCGCGAAGCATTTTTTGGTCTTAACATAAGTATCGTGGATGCCGGCTCAATGATTCCGATTTCGCATTAATTGTTCAGCCGCTGGTCGCGACGTCGCGACAACGCCGGGGCCTGCGTTTTCAATGGCTATTTGGCGTACTTTGCCCTCTTTTCCGGCTTTGCCTAGCCTCACAAAGGTATGGTTCTGAGGGGGGCGGTTTGCGCCGCCGGGCATTGGCAGAGGAACCATTGTCGCATAACCGTCGTGCGGCGGGCATGCGCCGTGGCCAAGGCTATGGCGCATGGGTGGGACTGCCGGCCCTGCCACTCAAGTCGGGCGCATTCCAGCGGCACCATGCTGGCGCGGCAGATTGGGGTTAGAGGCGTCTGTCCTGATCCCGTCATTTGTGAGGCTTGGCAGGGAACGGGTTTTTTGCGACGATCAATTCATGTTCCATCAACAATCATTCGGCAAAGAAATTGCGCCTGACAGCAGGATTTCGCCTCCCGTTCCGGCCGGCGAGTCGCCGACCGGGACAGGCGTGCCGCCTGTGCCACCCACCGGGTTCGGGCGCGGGTGTGAAGTTTCCCGGCTGGTCCTTTGGCTGGCGCTTTGTGCCTGGCTGGCGGCGACGGCGGGTCCCGCGCAAACAGCGCCGCCCGGCTCGAAATTCCTGCTGGGGGCGGACATCTCAGCCCTGGCCAGCGGGCGCGGCGGGCGGGGTTTTGGGGGCCGGGTTCGCGGAAATGCCGCCACCAATACTGCCGCAAGCAACACTGTTTCCGCGGACACAAATGCGGCGGCGGCCAATGGCCGGCGGGGCGGCGCCGGCGGCTACCAGGAGAACGGCCAGCCGGGCACCGAAATCAGCATCATGATGAACCACCGCTGGAACGCGTTCCGCCTGCGGGTATTTGTTGACCCGGTGCGGAGCGCTCCGAACAACAGCTTGTCCAACACCATCCCGCTGGCCAAACAGATCAAGGCCGCCGGGGCCACGTTTCTGTTGGACATCCATTATTCGGACACGTGGGCCGATCCGCAGCACCAGGAGACACCGCTGGCGTGGCAGGACATTGACGCGGACCACACCAATCAGTCGCTGAGTCTGCGGGAGTTTCAAGACATGCTGACCAACAGCGTGTCCGGCTACGGAACCTGGCCGGCAGACCGGGTGGAACGGGACATGGCGGCCCTGGAAAAACGGGTCGAGCAATATAGCGGGGATGTCATCACCCAACTCAAGCAGGCCGGGGCGATGCCGGACATGGTGCAAGTGGGCAACGAAATCACCGGGGGCACCCTTTGGCCCTTCGCCCACGTCAAGGTGCCCCCATCCAGCGTCAAACTGGATGCGGGCCGGATTCAAGCCTTGCCGGAGCCTTACGACGACATCCGGCAATGGGACCACCTCATCCGCGTGATCAAGGCGGGCATCCGCGGCGTCCGCTCCGCCGCGGGCAGCCCGGTGCCAATTGTCATCCACATTGACTGCGGCGGGGACTGGCCGGTGACTAAATGGTATTTCGATCACCTGACCCAGGCGAAGGTGGACTATGACATCATTGCGCAGAGTTTTTATCCCAATTA
The DNA here is from genome assembly GCA_049513975.1 of Verrucomicrobiota bacterium. Taxonomy (GTDB): domain Bacteria; phylum Verrucomicrobiota; class Verrucomicrobiia; order Limisphaerales; family Palsa-1400; genus JBEKOF01. The sequence continues at coordinate 13,284 of JBEKVM010000032.1, forward strand.
TCACGGCACGCCGGATCTGCTGCAGGAGAACATGGTGGAGTGCGCCAAGGCCTATCACAAGCCGTTCATGGTGGCCGAGACGGGATATGCCAAGACGGGCGGGGACGAGTTGATGACGCGGAGAAAGTACAATTTGTGGCCGGGAACGCCGCAAGGCCAGTTGCAATTCATGGCAGACCTTGTGAACGTCGTCAAGCGCGCGCCCGGCGGCATGGGAGTGTTCTACTGGGCGCCCGAAGGGGCATTGTGGAATGCCGATGGCAGCCCCGCGCCAGCCATCTCCGTGCTCGACAGTTTGTCGCTGACGAATGCTCCGCAGAGTCATCTGCCGCCCGCGCCCCTGTCCGGGCCATGAACCGGCGCCCACTTCGTAACAACATGGCGCATTGGCTTGCCTGACACCGGGCGGCGCCTTTGGGAAGTGTCGAGATTGGTAATGCGAAGGCTGTTTGCAGAGGGTATGCTTGGCTCCATGCGCGCAACATCATTGATCCTGCCTTGGCGGGTGGCGGTTTATGGCGCATTCACACTGGGCGCGCCATGGGCGCACGCCGTTCAGACGCCGGAGAGTCCGTCTTCGGCGGAAGTGAACACGGTGCGCCAGATCCGCGCGCTCGCTTCCCAAACGCCGGACGCCAGCTATTCCTTCCGTCTGGAAGGGGACGTTTGGTGGGCCAATCCGGTGCGGGGAGAGTTGGTTTTGAAGGATGACACCGGCGCGGAGGAATTGGAAATGGATTTGGCGGGCCAGGCTTTGGCGGCGGGACAAAGGGTGCATCTGGAGGGAAACGGGACGATCACGCCAACGGGGCCGGGTTTCAGGCTCGGGGCCAACGGGCCGGTGGTGGATAACGACGGCGTTCATGGGATGGTGGAGAAATCCGGCGCGGTTTATTTGAAGGCGGGACGCAATCCGATCCGCCTGGAGTGGTTCAACGGCGTGGAGAGATTTGGCTTGGAGGCGCAGTACGAGGGGCCGGGGCTGTCCCGCCGGAAAATCCCGGACTCCGCCCTGTTTCGGCAGCAAACCAATCCCGCCACCGGGGCCGGCAACTGGGTCCACGGGCTGGATTTTCGATGTTGCGGAGTTTCCGGCCAGGTCCTGCCTGATTTCCAGCAATTGCCGGCGCTTAGAACCGGGGTGACGGACAACTTTGATCTGAGCGTGATGACGCAGCCGGAGCATGTGGGGCTTTGTTTCACGGGATACCTGGAAGTAGCGCAGGCGGGCCTTTACTGGTTTTACCTGAAATCGGACGACGGCAGCCGGTTGTTCGCGGGCGAACCATCGTTCCAGGCCAGGGTCATTGGCCGGGCGGCGCTGCCCAAAGCGGAGCCGTTGATCATCGGACAAACCTGGCGCGAGCGGGAGAACAGCCCGTGGGTGGAAGTGACGGGAAAGGTAACATTTGTGAGTCAGGAGCCTGACGGGTTGAAGCTGGAACTGAGCGCGGGAACCGGACGGATGCGGGCGGAGGTGGGCAATGACACCGAGCTGTCCTCCGCGATTCTGTTGAACCGCCGCGTTCGCGCCACGGGGTTCTGCCAGAGCGTCTCGAACGGGGACGGCCAGGGTGTTCCCGGTGTTTTACTGGTTCCCGACCGCTCTGAAATCGTGCTGCTGCCGACGCCGGCGGAGGCTGGGGAAAGCATGGAAACCAACGCGGGGGGGCTGCCGCTGCTGGTCACGGCGGCGGAGGTTCACCGTCTGAAGCGGGAGGAAGCGCAGCGCGGCTATCCGGTCAAAATCCAGGGCGTGATCACGTCGGTTCTGCCGGAGCACCAGGCGTTCACCGTGCAGGACGGGACGCGGGGACTTTATGTTGTTGATTTTTCGGAAAGCCGTTCGCACCCGCCGCGGATCGGGGAGTATTTGGAGGTTGAAGGAGTGACCGATCCGAGCTTGTTTGCGCCGATTGTGTATGCCCGGCGGGTGCGCGGCCTGGGCCTCGGGGAACTGCCCGATCCGGTCCATCCCAGCCGCGATCAATTGCACAACGGAAGTCTGGACGCCCAATATGTGGAAATTCAGGGTGTTCTGACCTCGGTGCAGGCGGATGGCGTCAATCTCCTGACGCCCGATGGCCTGATCAAAACAGACCTGCGCGTGACGGGCCTCCGTGCCGAGGAGCTGACCCGGTATGAGGATGCGCTGATCCGGGTGCGGGGATGTCTGTTTGCCACCTGGGATTATGTGACGCACCGGGTCCGGGTGGGAGAGATCCGGATATACGGGGCGGAGGTGACGGTGGAGCAGCCGGCGCCGGCCGATTTGTTCTCGGCTCCCCGCAAGACGGTGTCGGAACTGCTGTTGTTCGATCCCCAGGCCGGAGTATTTCAACGGGTGAAAGTCACCGGCCAGATCATCCATGTGCGCGGGCCGGAATGTTTCATGATGGACGGCAACAACGGGGTGCGCTTCATCCCAAAGCGTGCGACCGGGCTGGAGGCGGGGGACTGGGTGGAGGTGGCGGGTTTTCCCGAATTGAGCAGCGCCTCCCCGGTGTTGCGCGAGGCGGTGGCGCGGAAGACCGGCCACAGCGCCCTGCCCAAGGCGCGGACGCCCCGGCCGGGCGATTTGATTCTCTCGGACCTGGATTCAACCCTGGTGCAAGTGGAGGCGCTGCTTGTCAATCAAAGGAACACGGCGGAGGAACAGGCGCTGGAGATGCGGGTGGGGCTGAGGACGTTTTTGGCGTGGCTGCCCGGCAAAGGGGAGGAGGCGCGGAGCATCCCGGCGGGAAGCCGGCTGGAGTTGACGGGGACCTACGCCAGCCTGGGAGGGAGCCGGCCCGGGAGCCAGGACGTGGCCTCTTTTGAGCTGCTGCTCAACTCGGCAACGGACATCGCGGTGCTGGCGCGGCCGCCGTGGTGGACGCTGGCCAGGCTGCTGGTCATGCTGGGGGCGCTGGCCTGCGTGCTGGCGGTGACGGTGCTCTGGATCACGCAACTGCGGCGCAAAGTCGAGCAACGCACCGCCGAGCTGGAAGACCAAATCCGGGAACGGCAGCGGGTGGAGCAACAGCACGCGCTGGAGCAGGAACGGGCGCGCATCGCGCAGGACCTGCACGATGAACTGGGTTCGGGCCTGACGGAAATCAGCATGCTGGGGGCGCGGGCGCGGTCGGCCTCGGCGCCCGTGGAGAAGCGGGGCCGGCATCTGGAGCAAATGGGGGAAAAGGCGCGGCAGATGGTTACCGCCCTGGATGAAATCGTCTGGGCGATGAACCCGACGCACGATTCCCTGGCCTCGATGGTCAGTTATTTTTCGCTTTATGCGGAGCGCTTTCTGGGGCTGGCCAACATCGCGTGGCGCTTCGAGGCGCCATTGACGCCGGTTGACCAGGCGGTGGATTCGCGGCGGCGGCACCAGTTGTTTCTGGCCTTCAAGGAAGGGCTGACCAATGTGGTGCGTCATTCCGGCGCGACGGAAGTGCGTGTGAGCATCCAGGTGGAACAGGGACACATCCTCCTGACCATCGCCGACAACGGCCGGGGGCTGCCTCCGGGCGGCCCGACGGAAGAAATGGACGGGGTGGCCAACATGCGGGACCGTCTGGAGAAATTGGGCGGACGGTTTGAAGTCAAGAGCCAGGCGGGCCAGGGCACCATTGTCCGCTTCGATCTGCCGGCGCATTGAGGATGAAGAATTATGACCCGAATTGCCATTGTTGAGGACAACCGAATCATCCGCGAAAGCCTGATGGAATTTGTGCAGGGGGACGCGGAATGCGAGTGCGTCTTCGCCTGCGCGACGGCGGCGGAAGCGCTGCGCATGATCCCGAAGCACCAGCCGGAAATTGTGCTGATGGACATTCAGTTGCCGGACATTTCGGGGATTGAATGCACGGCCCAGCTCAAACAACTGCTCCCGTCGGTGCAGATCATCATGGTGACGGTTTATGAAGATACCGAACGCATCTTCAAGGCGTTGCGGGCGGGGGCGTGCGGTTATCTTTTGAAGCGTTGCACCCCGGAAGAACTGCTGGGCGCGATCCGCGAGGTGCGCCAGGGGGGCGCGCCGATGTCGCGTGAAATCGCCCGCAAGGTCATCGCTTCCTTCCAGGAACCGGTGGCGGCGGCGGCGGAAGTGGAGGGGCTTTCGCCGCGGGAGCGGGAAATCCTGGAATTGCTGGCCGGGGGATTTCCCAACAAGGAGATCGCCGACCGGGTCGGCCTGACCGACGGCACGGTGCGCTGGCATCTGCGGCACGTTTATCACAAGCTGCATGTGCGCTCGCGGACCGAGGCCGCGCTGAAATTCCTTTCCGCCAAGGCGGAATGAGGCTGCGGGCCGGGCAAAGCCCTGTCACACGCAGGGCTTATCTCACTTTTTGGGTATGATGATGTTAATATAATATTAATGCCTTGATGGGCACGGTCCACAAGAATTACCTTGATTAGACACGATTAAGCACGATGAGACACGATGAGACACGATTGGAGGCGGTGGCAGAGGCTGGAGCGGGGATGACGTTAACATTATTTTAATGTGGACTGGGGAATTAAATTCTTCCTGGAAATGCCGTGAGGTTGTGCTTCCGCCTCCGCCAAGCCTATGGCGGACAAGCCGGCCCGCCCCAAACCCGCCCCCCTTCGCTCTGCGAGCTGCGGCGGGGCAAGCCCGCCTGTTCGCCCGCCCTTCCCTTTTTGCCATTACCATGTTCACTATGGGACAATAGAATTTAAACCCAGTTTTGTCAACGGAAAAGCGCAAGGGAAAGCGCAAAATGCAAAATGCAATGGCGACCCCTTTTATGCACCCTGGGAAATGGATGAGAAAGCACTTGTTTTTTTGCCGCGGGCAGTGGAGGCTGCATGCCATGAAGCGCTTAATCAGGAAATCAGCAATGGTTATGTGAATACTGCCTTTATGAAACCTGCCTCGGGAACCCAATCCGGCGGAACATCGCCGGGCGGTCTTCCCTCCGTCAGCCGCGGCGCGGGCCGGGCGGGCACGGGCTTTACGTTGATCGAATTGCTGGTGGTCATCGCCATCATCGCGATTCTCGCCGCGTTGCTGCTGCCGACGCTGGCGCGGGCCAAGACCACGGCGCTGGGCGCGCAATGCAAGTCGAACATCAGGCAACTGGCGATTTCGTGGGAATCGTACGCGGACGACAACAAGAATAAGTTCGTCCTCAATACCGACAATCCCGTGCCACTGGACGTGCCCAGGATTTCGCCGTCGTTGAGCTGGCTGGACGGGGCGGAGGCCTGGGAACCCAATACCTATGACAATACGAACCTCAACTTTATTTCGGACGCCCTCCTGGGGCCGTACGTGGGCCGGAATTTCAAAGTCTATCATTGCCCGTCCGACCAGTCCGCCACCCCGTTCAGCGGACAGTTGTTGGACCGGTTGCGCAGCATTTCCATGAACGGTTTCATCGGCATTAATGCAGACTGGGAGGCTGATTGGGTCAGCTACCTCAAGCTGTCTGATTTGGTGTATCCTGGTCCCTCCAGGCTGTTGGTATTTCTTGACGAACATCCCGACAGCATTAACGACGGCTGGTTTATGTTCGCCAACGAGGGCGTGCTGGATAACGGGACTGGGGACGGAGCTTGGTTCAACCTCCCCGCCAGTTATCACAACGGGGCGTGCAACCTGAGTTTTGCCGACGGCCACTCCGAATCGCACCCCTGGGCGGACAAGGCGATGCTCAAGCCGGTGCTCAAGTCGGACTACGTTTTCGACCAGCCGCAAGTGCGGACTTCTCCCACCGGCCCGGATTACCAGTACATGTTGCAGCACGCGTCCTACAAATTCAAATAGCGCGAACCAGCCAAAAATGGCCAAAACTATGGGTGACCCCTTTCTGCCCGCGATGCCGGGACCCGAAGGAGTTCAACGCAGAGGGGTCACATGAGTCAGAAACCTGACAGGATGAACAGGATGAACAGGATGGGTTTCATTTTGGTTTGAGTGGTTTACCCGGTTCGCAACGGATGTTGGGATTGAAGTCCAACCGAATTTTGGCCCTATCAGCCCGTGAAAAAAAGGCTCCAGTCCCGCCGCGTGAGGGCACGCGGCCTACATTGCCCTCGCAAAGCCTGCATCTGTTGTAGGCCCGGTGGCCTCACCGGGCCTTTTTTAACGGGCTGCTATACGACTTCTTTTTCGAAAAAGGGATCACCCATAGTTTGGTTCGTTTTTAGGTGGCTTTTTCAAGATGGACATCGCTCAAATAGCACCAAACCAAGGGTGACCCCTTTCCTGCAATTCAAGGTTTCGCAACTGGAGAGCAATTCGGCGGCGCGGGGCGGGCGGCGCTAAAAAGCGGGAGGGAGCGGACGGAGCGGACGGAGCGGACCAATCGGACTTTTTCTTTTTTCATCCTTCATCCTTCATCCTTTTGCCAGGTTTCTTCGTTTTCAGCCCCTTTTTACTTGCTCCCTTGGTGTCAAGTGTATGGCGTGTTTGCTTCCCCCGGCCAACCCATGCGAGCTTGGCGGTGTTCGGAACGAATCAATCAGAACGCGAGGGTGAGCCGGCAAGCGGGTGTTTCCCAGCCACTTTTGCGAGAGAAAAGCAAAGTTATGAAAAAATTCAGGGTTCTTGTATCGGCGTTAATTGAAGCCGTTGCCTTCCATGAATTCTTTCAGGCGGGCACCGCGTTCTGGGGCGGAGTTCAAGCCGCCGTATCCAAGGCCACAGAGACGCGCAAGCCCAGCGGCCCCAAGATTTCCTGCAAAGTTTCCAGGGTCGGGTTGCCGTCTTTTGAGGGAATCTTGTAAAGGCTCGGACGTGTGATTCCGATGCGTCCGGCCAGGTTGCCCACGCCGCCGCCCGCCTCGACCACGTCCTTGAGCGCCATCAGAAAAGCCGCGCTGTCCTTTTCGGCGAGCACTTGCGCGAGGTATTCCGCGGCATACGCCGGGTCCTCCAGCCGTTTCAGCAAATTGTCTTTGTAGTTTTTAAGACGCATGTTTTCCTCCGGATTTATTTTGATTGCGAGGGCGCCGCAACATCCAGGCAGACCAGGCGGGTGAAGTCGCGGGCGAGGAGACGGCCGCCAACCAGCGCCATCGGACCCCAGGCCTCGCCGCCATTGAGGACTTGGGCCTGGGCCAGAAGCTGGAAGCGCGTCGAGCTGTCCTCCATCAAACTGAGCTTGCCGTCCTCGTTCATCACAAAGAAAAGGCCGTCAGCCAGCAGGAAGGGAGACCTGCCAAAGGAATCCACCGCCGGGCTGGCCCAGACCACTTTGCCGTCGAGGCCCAGGCAGACGAATTGCCCGTTGGGCCGCGTGCCGAAGATGCGGCCATTGTGGAAAATGGGGGTGTGTTGGGTCGCGCCAAAAACTTCCGGACCGAGCTTCCAGAGCGTTTTCGGCACGAGCCTGCCGCCCTGGTCCTCGAGTTGGAGGAGCAGACTGCCGGCGTTGTAGCCGCCGGACAGAAGAATCTTCCCGCCCTCGAGCACGAGCGGCGAGGGCACGGTGGCGATGCTGATTTTCCAGGAATTGGTTTCCCAGAGCAGCGCGCCGTCTTTGGCGGAGACGCCGGCCACGCCGCCGCTGCCGCAATAGACATAAAACCGCTGCCCGGCGAATTCCATCGGCATGACGGAAGAATGGGTCATCTTCCAGCCGCGCGGATTGGGGGCGCGCCAGCGGGTTTTTGCGGTGTCCAGCTCCACCGCGGCGAGCAGGGCATCGTGGCCGCCGGGAGCCAGGATGACGGCATTGCTTTCTATGAGCGGGCACTGGCCGGCGTACCAGAGCGGCACGGTCGCTCCATATTCGGAAACCAGATTCATGCCCCAGCGCAATTCCCCCGTGGCCGCGTCCAGACAAAGGACATGGCACTTGGGGTCCATCGCCACGACGAATTTGTCCGAAAGGGCCGGCATGGTGCGGGTCATCCCGTGGTTTTGCTTGACAGGCAGGGTGTAGGCGTAACGCCAAATCTCGCCGCCGTCGGCCAGGGAGAGACAGCGCAGCGCGTTCTGCTTTTTGTCCTTGTCGTAATCCATGAGATAAACGCGCCCCGACTGAACGGCGGCGCCCGCATAACCGTCCCCGCAATCCACGGCCCACAACTGGCGCGGCCCGGCGGGGTCCCAGGCGCGGGCCAGCGGCGTGGTTTCCGGGCTGATGCCATCTCGATTAGGCCCGCGGAACTGGGGCCAGAACCCGGGGAGATTGCCCGGCTGGGCTTGGCCTGGGATAAGTTTGCCGGCCAGGATTGGATTGACCGCCGCCGCGCCTTCCGCGCCGGGCGGTTGATCGGCTCCGGGAAGGCGCTCGGAGAGGGTCTTTTTATCCGGCTGCGCCCACCAGAAAACCAGCGCGGCCGCGGCACAAACCGCCGCGAGCAGCGGCAGGGCCAAAGCGTATCGAGAACGGTCAAATTTCATCGCGGCACCTGGAAGACACTACCGTCCATGCCCTGGGGGAAACAATGGCAAAGCGTTTTCAACGGCGAATTAAACGGCTGGCGTTGGTTTCCAGGCGTCGGGCTCCGGTTCAAAGAAGAGCAGATCGTTGTGCTTGCCCGTCTCGCGAGTTCAGTTCTTCGCCGGTTTCAAATAGCTGAGGCCAGTCATGGTCAATAGCGGAAGGACATGCGGCATGTCGTCTTTGCCCACCACGATGACCGTGGTTCGGCCCAGCGCAATGCGGTAGCGGTCGGCCACCTTATATTTTTCACCGTCGGCCATTCTGATTAAAAAGGGAATGCCTTCCTCAATCGCCGTCCGAATTTTACCTCTCGTCATTTCGCCTCGAATTTATGCGCCAAGGCCATTTAGTCAATTCCCCAAAGTCTTGAGAATGGGAATCGGGCGCATCTTGATATTACCACCGTGCATGGCATGAACCGCTGCCCATGAAACAGATGGGAACCTCCTCACCCCGACCCTCTCCTCCACAAGTGTGTGGAGGAGAGGGAGAAGAAGCGCGCGGTGGCGGTGGCAAGATGCGCCCATGGGAATCGGAAGAGATTTGCCAGTTCGCTGGTTTCAGTGTTCATTTCCCTGAACTTATGGCCCTGGCCAATGTCACCATTCATTCCAGCCAATTCCCGGAAAATGTCCGGCGCGACCTGCTCCATTCCCTGCGCGCGCGCGCTGTCAACCCTAAGTTTCACTACGATTCCTGGAAACAGGCGCAAAAATGGCTCGCCCTGCACGAGGCCTGTTCGCCCTCCCGCACCGATCCCGCCTGCCGGGCGATCTACGACCGCGCCTTCGCCGCCGCGGCGGGGCGGGTGCCGGCGGCGGAGGTCCAAGTCATCGGATTGGGCTGCGGCGGCGGCCAGAAAGACGCCCGCCTGCTGCGCCTCCTGGCCGGGCAGGGGAAGAAAGTGTCCTACCGGCCGTGCGATGTCAGCCTCGCGCTGGCGCTGACCGCCCGCCAGGCCGCCCGGGAGGCCGTCGCAGATTTGCCGTGCGCTCCCCTGGTTTGCGATTTGGCCTCGGCCGATGATCTGCCGGAAGTTTTCGGCCCGCCCGGCGATGCCCGCGCCGCGCGCTTGATCACCTTTTTCGGCATGATCCCCAATTTCGAGCCGGAACTGATTTTGCCCCGCCTGGCCGGCCTGGTGCGCGGCGAGGATTGGCTGCTTTTCAGCGCCAACCTTGCGCCCGGCCCCGACTACGCCGCCGGCATGCGGCGCATCCTTCCCGGTTACGACAATGCGCTCACCCGCGACTGGCTGACGGCGTTTCTATTCGACCTGGGCTTCGCGCCCGGAGACGGCGGCGTGCGTTTTGCCATTGAGGATTCGGCGGCCGGCTGGAAAAGGGTGGCCGCATATTTCGACTTGACGCAGAGCCGCGCCCTCACCGTCCAGGGGGAACCCCTGGCCTTTGCCGCCGGGGAGAAAATCCGCCTCTTCTTTTCCTATCGCTACACGCCGGAGCGGATGCGCGCCCTGCTCCGGCTCCACCAGCTCGAGGCGCGGGAACAATGGCTCGCCCCGTCCGGCGAGGAGGGCGTCTTTCTCTGCCAAAAAAGCGCGCCGGGCGTGGTGGACCGGAAGTAGTCAAGTATTGGTATTATTGACTGCTCTTTGGCGCTGCGCGCGGCCGGAGGAAATCATCCACAACAGCCAGGTGATTTCCCGGTAAAAGGCGGTCTGGCTCGGATAAGAAAAGGACGGATCGCCGTTCTCGCGCATGAAGAAAGCCCCATGATTGAGGACCGCCGCCGGCGCAAATTTGGCCAGGTCCTGCACGAACAGAGTGAGATTTCCGGCCGGATCGCGTCCCCGCCGTTCGCCGAGACATTGGAAGAGGAGAGTTGCTTCCGGCTGGTCCGCCATGGCGCGGTAACGTTGCGCGGCCCCGCCGGTGATGATTTCCAGCAGCCAGTGATCGTTCTGCACTTCCTTGGTCTCCAGGTGCGTCACCACCCTGAGATTGGAGTGCCTGCCCGCTCCCTGCGTCACGAATTTTTTCTCAAAGCTCTGCTTGAAATCCACCAGCCGCGCCCGCCCGGCGGCGATCACCAAAATATCATGCCATTCCAGCGGAACAATTCGGCCCATGAAATCCGCAATCTGCAGCGCCTCCGGTGTAAATTCCACTTTGGTCAACGGCTTGGGCGGGGGCAGTTCCGTCAGGGCCGCCTCCTCCACCACTTCGGTGGCCACACCTTGCGCCGCCAGGGCCGATTGCATCGCCGCAGCCTGTGCCAGGTCGAAACCCTTCGCCAGCAGGCCAAAGGCATCCTTGCCCAAAACCGCCGCATCCATCGCCGTCAGCTCCGGCACCTGGCGGAACGCGTTCTGGAGCTGCTCCGCCGAAGGCGGTTCCAAATCGGTTTGCAGCACGGCGCAGTTCATGGTTTGGTTGGAAAAACTTTCAAGGCATCAAGCACCGCCTTGATGCGCGGGACTTCGTGGGTTCGGAAAAGATCGGTCTTGCCCAGCGCCGCCAGCACGGCAAAAAACGGTTCCGCGCCCCGCACCTCTTCCCCAAAGCAGGCAAAGGCGTGAGGCAGCGCGTGACAAACCGGAAATCCCAGCGTCCGCAAACGAAACGTGTTCAAAAAAACCCGCATCTGATGCCGGACGCGCACCGCGCTGTCCTGCAAGTTTCGGTAATAAAATCCGAGGCCGGGGTCAATCACAATTTTTTCCACCCCCTTTTGGGCGGCCCGTTCCGTCAGGCGCGAAAAATAGTCCTTCATGGCGGCGGCGGGGTCCGCGCCGAAGGCAAAATCGCCCACCGCGCGCACATGGCGGCCCTGCACATAACAAATAATCACCGCGGCGGCATGGTGCGCCGCCATGCGGAACACTTCCGCCGCCTTTTCTGTTCCGGTGAAATTGAGCACCCGGGCGCCGGCCTCCAGGCAGGCGCGGGCCACGCCGGGCTGGTAAGTTTCCACCGAGACGAGAATCTTCTCCGCCGCCAGCCCGCGGATCACCGGCAGCAGCTTTTTTTTCTGTTCCGCGCCGCCGAGGCGCGCCGCCTGGCCCAGCGTGGATTCCGCCCCCACATCAATCAGGCGCGCCCCCTGCGCCCGGAGCACCCGGCCGCGCGCCACGGCCTGGTCCGCCGTCAGACAAACACTCTCGCGATACCAGGAGTCGGGCGAAAGATTGATCACCCCCATGATGGCCGGTTCGGAATTGAAGCGGAAGGCTTCCCCGTCCAGGGAAAACTCCCGCACCGAGGCGGCCAGGGCCTCTTGGTGGGTCTGGGCCAATTGGGCCAGGAATTCGAGCGTGAGCATTTTTAATACAATGTGACAATCAGGTCACAATTCGTTATACAAGGCGGCGATATGTTTTCCATTCAAAAGTGGTTTGCCAAGGATGACCAGTTTTTTCGGCTGCTGCAAGCCAGCGCCGAGGAAGGCCGCGCCAGCGTCCAGGCGCTCAAGCAAATCATGCGGAACGCCGCGCCCGACGCCAGCCTCGAACAATTCGCCGCCGCCCGGCGCAAGGACAAGCAGATCACCGTGCAAATCACCGAACTGTTGGCCCGCGCCTCCATTACCGGCCTGGATCGGGAAGACATCGAGGCCATTTCCCGCTCCCTCTATCGCGTCCCAAAGACCGTCGAAAAATTTGCCGGCCGCTATCTTGTCTGCGCCCCGCATTTGGGCCCCATTGATTTTTCCCGCCAGATCGCCCTGGTCGAGCAAGCCACCGATACCGTCGCCTTCATGATCCAGGAGCTGGAAAAGTCCCATTTCGAAGCGGTCAATCAAGCCAATGAAAAACTGCAGACCATCGAAGGCGACGCCGACAAGCTGGTGCTGCAGTTGTTGACCGATCTTTACAGCGCCCCGCATCCGCCCCTGACCGTCATCATGGCCAAGGATCTTTACGAGTTGCTGGAGAAGGTGGTGGACCGCTGCCGCGACGCCGGGAATGTCGTGGACAACGTGGTCCTCAAGCATTCCTAGGCCCGCATGGAACCGGTTCTTTTCCTCCTGTTGGTCAACCTGGCCGTGCTGGCCTTCACCTACACCAACGGCTTTCACGATGCCGCCAATGCCATCGCCACCGTCGTGGGCACCCGGGTCCTGACCCCGCGCCAGGCCGTGACCCTGGGCGCGATCACCAATTTTCTCGGCGCCCTCTGCGGCGTGGCCGTCGCCACCACCATCGGAGCCGGTTTGATTGAATCCCAGCTCATCACCACCAGCACCGTCTTTTGCGCCATGCTCGCCGGCATCGCCTGGAACGTGCTCACCTGGTATTATGGACTGCCTTCCAGTTCCAGCCATGCCCTCTTCGGCGGACTGATCGGCGCCGCCCTCGCCTCCGCGCACAACCACTGGCAAGTCGTCAAGTGGACGGCCTTCTATCACAAAGTCATCCTGCCCATGCTGGCATCCCCGGTCATCGGGTTCATTGGGGGCATGCTGGTCATGACTCTCCTCTTCGTCATCATTCGTTCCCTGCGTCCGCGTCTGGTGGATGCCCTCTTTGGCAAGCTGCAACTGGTCAGCGCTTCCTACATGGGCTGGTCGCACGGCTTCGCCGACGGCCAGAAAACCATGGGCATCATGGCCCTGGCCTGCTTTGTGGCCACCCAAAACGGCGGCCTGCGGCAACTGCCCCATTGGCTGAATTTTCTGTCCTGCCCGGATTTCGAAATCAAAACCTGGATGAAATGGTCCTGCGGCCTGGCCATGGCCCTGGGCACCTACATCGGGGGCTGGCGCATCATTCAGACCCTGGGCCGCAAAATGGTCCGGTTGCGTCCCGTGCATGGCTTTGCCGCCGAGACCACCGCCGCGACCCTGCTGCTGGTCACCGGCAAACTGGGCCTGCCCATCTCCACCACCCATGCCATCACCACGGCGATCATGGGGGTGGGCTGCGCCCGCCGTTTCAGTGCCTTGAACTGGGAATTAGTCGAACGCATCCTCTGGGCCTGGGTGATGACGATTCCCGCCACCGCTCTGCTGGCCTACGGCCTGATCCTCCTGGCCCGGACCTTCGGCTGGGCCACGTAAGCCCTGTTCAAGGAACTTCCGGCGGTCTTCCGCGCGGCCGTTCCCCGCGCCGGGTCGCGCGCCGGCAAACTTTCCTTGCAGCCGGATGGCTTGGTGGAAGACAACACCCGCCGGCCACGGCTGGCTCATGAAGGGCCGGAGGAGAGAGTGGGAAACCTCCTCTCCCCTGCCCTCTCCTCCACAAGTCTGTGGGGGAGAGGGAGAAGACAAGGGAGGTTCCCGTTCATGAGCCAGCCGTGCCCGCTGGCGTGGCAAGCGCGAATCACCGTTGAACTTTAAACCCGCCCCCGCTACGCTGGCTCTGTGACAGCTTTTTTGCGATACCTCGGCGTTCTCAACGCCGCTTTGTGGCTGGGCGCGGCCGTTTTTCTCATCATCGGTTTGCCCGCCCTTTTTTCCGATGAACTCAAAAATTACCTCGTGCCGCCGAAGGGACCGACCATTGTCGGCTTGGCCGCGCAGATGGTTCTCGCCCGCTTTTTCATCCTGCAATACTGCTGCGGCGCCCTCGGCCTGGCGCATCTGGCGCTGGAATGGCTCTACTGCGGCAAGCCGCTTTTCCAGCGCAACCTGGCCATGCTCGCACTCTTGATCGGACTGTCGCTGGCCGGCGGCTTATGGATGCAGCCTAAACTCAAGGAGTTGCACCATCAGATGTATTACAGCGTCACCAAGCCCGCGCAAGACCAGGCCAGACTCGCATTTAATGCTTGGCATGGGGCTTCGGAATGTGGCAATCTGGTGACGATTGGCGGGCTTCTGATTTATCTCTGGCGGGTCAGCCGTTCGGGCGATCCCGCGCGGTTCGGAAACCTGAACCTGGACAAAATCCGGGGTTGACATATCGCCATTGAAATTGAATAAATAAAGTGTAACGTAAAGATGTAGCCAATTAACTACATTGAGCACGGTTAGTTGACATTTGAGCGCGTCGCTTGCGGGCGCAGAAGAGGCACAGACAGACAGACAGTGACAGTGAAACACATACAGATATGATCTCAAACGAACGCCCATCTCCTCAGGGATACCGGTCCTACAGCGCCGGTCCTCCCCGTCCCCCGGTCAACGAGGACACCTTAAAAACGGAAAAGATCCAGATCGAGCGCAAGACCTTCATCTTTACCCTCAAGGAAAATCCCCGCGGCCGGTTCCTGCGCATCACCGAGGACGTCAATGGCCGCCGTGACAACGTCATCATCCCCTCCACCGGCCTGGACGAGTTCAGCAAAGTCCTCAGCGACATGGTGAGGGCCGCGGCGGAGATTCCCGCCAAGGAACAGCAGCCCTAGTCCGGGCCGCCCGGAGGAGGGAGCCAGCCTGCCTTGGGGCGGGGGCCGCGACCGGCATTTGTCAAGTCGAAATATTAGGCGGGGGGGGCCGTCTTCCCCTTCCTCTTGCCCGCTGCTTTTCCCCGCGCCGTGGCCCTGGCCCGGCCCTTCCCCCTCCCCTTGCGCTTTTTCGCCCGCCGGGGCGCCAGCCTGCCCGCGTCGCCCCACAAACCTTCCAGGTCGTACTTTTCCCGCACGTCCGTCCGCATCACATGCACAATCACGTCGAAGTAATCCATCACCTGCCACGCCGCGCTCGCCTCCCCGTCAATGGCGCGCGGCGCCAGCCCGTGCTCCTCCCGCAGCCGGTCGGTGATCTCGTTGACGATGGCCCGCAGGTGCGGTTCGGTCCCCCCCGAGGTGATCACGAAGTAATCGGTGATGGAGGAAAGATCCCGCACGTCGAGGATGACGGTGTTTTCGGCCTTCTTATTTTCGGCCAGGTCGCGGCACAGTAGCGCCAGTTTCTTGGATTCCATTTTTCGTCCTTACCCTAACCCCATGGCGCTCAAAGATAAAGCCGATTGTTGGCAATGGCCTCCGCCACCACGGCCGGCGTCAGGCCCGTGACCGGCAGCCCCGCCTTGACCCGCGCCCGGATCTCGGAGGAGGACACCGCCAGCGCAAACCCGCGCAAGGCCCGTCCGCGAAACGGCGGGGGAACTTCCGCCGGCCCTTCCCCCGGACGCGGCGCGACCACAAATTGCGCCAGGCGCGCCAGTTCCCCGGCTTCGCGCCACCGCGGCAACTGCGCCGTCTGGTCCGCGCCGATGATATAAAAAAACTCCGCGCCGGGGTATTTTTCCGCGTAATGCCGCAGCGTGTCCACGGTGTAGGAGACGCCGCCGCGCCTGATTTCCAAATCGTCAATTTCGGTTCCCGTTTCGCCCGCCAGCGCCAGCCGCAACAAGCGCAGGCGTTCCGGCGCGGGCGCGGGGGTTGCGGCCGGTTTGAAGGGTGATTGCGCCGCCGGAATAAAACAGACCCTGTCCAGCCCCAGTTCTTCCCGCGCCGCGCGCGCCACCAGCAGATGCCCCAGATGCACCGGGTCAAACGACCCGCCTAACAAGCCAATTTTCATAGATCGTTGGGGTTAAGCGGGGAGTCGCGCTCGGCGGCCTCGTCGCGCAGGAAGGCGTCGAGACGCGGCCAAACCTGTGGATAAGCGATCCGGCGCTCCCAGGCTTCGTCATCCTGCTTGCTTCGCGGCCCCCTAGCGCGCGGAGAAGCATGGCGGCGCTTCGCTCGATAGAGTCTGTCAATGCGGGTCCTTTCTTCCGGTTCGCTCATGGCTTGCGGTGAAGTGGATTAATGGCAATTGCGAATTAATTCAAGCGAGATGGATGTCCAAGGAAAAAGGCGGCAGAATCACGGCGGGACAGAATTCCGGGATTCTTGTCAACTATTATATGATTCTGTCCCGCCATGATTCTGTCTGTTCTTCCTCAGATTGTCACGCGCTGGCATCGAATCACAGCCGCGCCACCAGCAGTTCGCGCTGGTAGGCCAGTTCCTTGGGAACGTCGGAGTGGAGCTTGAACGACAGCTCGTCGTGGGCCAGCGATTCCCGGCGCCATTCTTCCACATTGATCTCCTGCGCTTTGGCCAGTTTGGCCGCATCAAAATGGTCCATGCCGCCCAGGTCAAAGTCGCGCGGGCCGGGCACCCAGCCCAGCGCCGCTTCCCGGGCGTCGGCCCGCCCGTGGCATCGGTCCACAATCCATTTGAGCACGCGCATGTTCTCCCCGAATCCGGGCCAAAGAAACTTCCCGTTGCCATCGCGCCGAAACCAGTTGACGTGGAAAATGCGCGGCGGATCCAAAAGTTGTTTCCGCATCTTCAGCCAGTGGCGGAAATAATGGCCCATGTTGTAGCCGCAAAACGGCAGCATGGCCATGGGATCACGCCGCACCTGGCCGACCGCCCCGGTGGCGGCGGCGGTGGTTTCGGAACTCAAGGTGGCGCCAATAAAGACGCCGTGAATCCAGTTGAAGGCCTGATAGACCAGCGGCATGGTGGTGGCCCGGCGGCAGCCAAAGATTATCGCGCTGATGGGCACGCCGTTGGGATCGTTGGCCTCGGCCGCAAAGGCGGGATTGTTGGTCATGGGCGCGGCAAATCGGCTGTTGGGATTGGCCGCCGGCGTTTTGCTTTCCGGCGTCCACGGCTGTCCTTTCCAATCCGTTAATTGCGGCGGCGGCGCTTTGGTCTTGCCTTCCCACCAGACATCCAGATCCGGCGTCAAGGCCACGTTGGTGTAAATCGTGTCGTGCGAAATGGTGGCCATGGCGTTGGGGTTGGTCTCCGCATTGGTCCCGGGGGCCACGCCAAAATAGCCGTTTTCGGGATTGATGGCGTAGAGTCGTCCGTCCGGGCCGGGTTTCATCCAGGCGATGTCGTCCCCAATGGTTTGAACCTTCCACCCGGCGAAATGTGGCGGGGGGACGAGCATGGCGAAGTTGGTCTTGCCGCAGGCGCTGGGAAAGGCCCCCGCCACGTAGGTCTTTTCCCCGTCGGGCGACTGCGCGCTCAGGATGAGCATGTGCTCGGCCAGCCAGCCCTCCTTTTGCGCCAGAAACGAGCCGATGCGCAAGGCCAGACATTTCTTGCCCAGCAAGACGTTGCCCCCGTAGTTGGAGGCGGTGGAGATGATGGCGTTGTCGCGCGGAAAATGGGCGATGTAGCGGTTCTTCGCGTCCAGGTCCAACATGCAATGCAGCCCGCGATTGAAATCTTCGCCCGCCCCCAAATGTTCATAAGCCGCCTGCCCCATCCGCGTGACGATTCTCATGCTCAACACCACATAGATCGAGTCCGTCAACTCGATCCCCACTTTGCTCAGCGGCGAGCCGGGCGGTCCCATCAGGTAGGGAACCACGTAGAGCGTGCGCCCGCGCATCGCGCCTCCGCACAGGCCTTTGAGTTTGCGGTACATCTCTGCCGGCGCCACCCAATTATTCGTCGGCCCCGCCTCGTCGGCCGTTTCCGTGCAGATAAACGTGCGGTCCTCGCTGCGCGACACGTCCGACGGATCGGAGCGGTGATAATAGCAGCCGGGCAGCTTCTCCTGGTTGAGCTGGATTAATACCCCTTGCGCCACCGCTTCCGCTGTCAACATTTCTTTCTCCGCGGCGGAGCCATTGCACCAGAAAATGTGGTCCGGCTGGCAAAGTTTGGCCGTTTCTTCAACCCAGCGGCGGACGCAGGCATTGGCCGTGTTTGGTTTTGATAATTTCATGAATTGGGAATGGACGATGCCTCTACGCGGTGGAGGTTGTGGACGGGGTGGACCCGCCTTCGCCGGGCTTTGCCGCGGCCGGCGCGGCGGACGGGGACGCGCCGGCGAGGGCGGCGCCCTGCAAGGCGCGCTGCACCAGCGCCTTCTCTTTTGGCCCCAGCGGCAGCGCCAGCGCCAGGGCTTGCGCGGCGGGCGTCATCTTTTGCCAGGTCTTTTGCACGGCGTTGATCATCTTGTCCTCCCCCATCTTGCCCGCCAGCGCGGCAAATTGGAACTCTAAAAAAACCAGGCAGAGCGCGTCCTCCAATACCCGGCTTTCCGCATCACCCGGAAAATTCTTCTTCAGGTTCAGCTCCCGCACTTTTTGGATGATGTCCTCCCCGTAGCCGGCCTCGCGCAGAATCTTGGCGGCGGTTTGGGCGTGGAATTCTTTTAGATCATTGCGCCAGCGCAGGTAACCCGCGCGCGTCATCGGTCGGGATTGGCGGGGAATCATCCAGCGGCAGATATGCTGGCAGCGCGCGGCCAGGCGGAGCGTTTCCGACGCGCCGGGCGCCAGCCTCAGGACCCACTCGCTCAACCGCTCCGCGTAAAGCAGCTCGCGCGGGCGCGCCAGGCCGCGGACCTCTTCCATGTTCGGATCGCGCGCGTTTTCCGCGTCGAATCTTCCCATGGCCAGGTGAAAGGCGGCATTGCTGGAATCCATTTCGCGGTGGGATGTTGTAGCACCCGGCAGGGAGGCCTTCCCCTATTTCGGGGCGGGTTGCAGGACGACTTCCAGGCCCTCGCGGGCGGCCTCCACTTGCATGGTGACGTGCAGGGTCGCCACGAAGGCCCGGCCCCACTCCGCCATCTGGGTGATCTTCTCGTCGTTGTGGGAGGGATCGTGATGAAACAGGAAAAGCCGCTTGACCTCCGCCTGCGCCGCCAGGGCCACGGCGTCGTCCACGCAGCCGTGGCCCCAGCCGGCGCGGCTCTGGTACTCGGCCAGATCGTATTGCGAGTCAAGTATAAGCACTTCCGAACCCCGGATAAAGTCCGCCAGCCGCTCGTCCATCCGCTGGGCGTAGCGCAGAAATTCCGTCGAGCCCGCGATTTCCGGCTGGCCGGTGTGGTATTTGTAGCGCTGAAATGGCTCGTTGTCGGGCAGATAGGCGATGGCGCCCCCGCTGGTGTTGAGCCGGTAACCGACGCACACGCCGGGATGGTTCAGAAATATTGTTTTCACCTCCACCGGGCCGATGAAAAAGGACGCGTCCTTCATTTCCTCGATGGTGATGTGCCCCGGCAGTTGCTGGAACCCCACCGGAAAGTATGGGCTTTCCATCTGGCTGGAAAGCGCCGTGTGCAGGCCCGCCTGCGCCCCTTCGTAGCCGACGATCCGCAGCCTGTTGGCCGGATTGTAGGCCGCGTCAAAAAAGGGCAGTCCCTGGATGTGGTCCCAATGCGTGTGGCTGATCAGCAGCGTCATGCTCAGCGGCACCCCTTTGAATTCCGCCGCCAGGCTCAGCCCCAGTCCCCGGATGCCCGTGCCGGCGTCCAGTATTATCAACTGCCCGTCCGCCCTCACTTCCACGCACGATGTGTTGCCGCCATAATGGACGGTGGACGGCCCGGGGGTGGGCAGCGAGCCGCGCACGCCCCAGAAACGGACCGTCGCCGGCCCGGGCGGGATCGCTCCGGGGCCGGCAGGGGCGGACGGACCGGGGCCTTTTTTGGCGGGCCGCGGCAGGAAGACGGTAGTGTTGCCGCTGCCGCGGAACTTTTCCAGCAGCCGGTCCAAGTCCTGCTCCAAAACAGGTTTGACCAGATATTCGTCGGCCCCGGCTTCGACCGCCCCGTGCCGGTCCACCCCGTAACCGCCGCTGGTGGTCAGGACAAACAGGGCGCGGGTATGCGGCCCCGGCCGGGCCCGCAGAAAACGGCAGAGTTGGAAACCGTTGCAGCGGGGGGCCAGTTGATCGCAGAGGATCAGGTCCGGTTTGTGGGTCAGGGCCAGGTCGCGGCCCGTTTCCCCATCGGCGGCTTCGATCACCGCCAGCCCGGCCTGGCGCAGCCATTGGGCGAGCGATTCTCGGACCACCCGGTCCTCATCTATTAGCAAGGCGGTCTTCATGCGCGGGGCGCGGGCGCTTCCCGCCCCTCTGCTTTCACCGGGATGGGTCGCGCGCCCAAAGCTTGCACGCTTTGGCCGCAAACATCAAAGGTTTTTGCCGGCGGGATGCAGGACTAATTCAAAGCCCTCGCGGGCCGCTTCCACCAGGACGGGGGAATTGCGCCACGCCGCAGTGCGCCGCGCCCGCGCCACCATCCGCGAAATCTCCTCGTCGTCGTGGTCGGGATCATGATGAAACATGAAGAGGCGCTTGACGTTGGCCTGGATCGCGAAGGCCACGCTGTCTTCCGCGCAACTGTGGCCCCAGCCGATGTGTGCCCGGTACTCCGCCGCGTTGTATTGCGAGTCCAGGATCAGCACTTCGGCGTCCCGGATGAATTCGACGACTTTGAGGTCCTGCTCGCTGGCGAATTTGCGTTCTTCGGTATCCAGCATGGCGGCCGGCTCCTCCGGGTTGGCCCGCAGCCGCTGGCTCAGTTCCACGTCCGGCAGGTAGCAGATGTCCCCGCCCGGCGTCGTCAGCCGGTAGCCCGTGCAGGCGCCCGGATGATTGAGAAACTGCGCGCGCACCGGCACCGCCCCGACTTTGAAGTCAAGCCCCTTGACTTCCTGGATGGATACCTGCCCGGGCATTTGATGCATGGTGATCGGAAAGTAGGGGCTTTCCATCTGGCTCGACAGCGTGCTCTGCAATCCCTGCCGCGCCCCCTCAAATCCAACCACCGTGATCTGGTTCTTCGGATCGTAGGCCGGCATGAAAAACGGGAATCCCTGGATGTGGTCCCAATGGGTGTGGGTGATCAGCACGCTCAGGTGAATGGGCTGGCTCTTAAATTCCGCCGCCAGCGCCCGGCCCAGCGGCCGGATGCCGCTGCCAGAGTCAAGTATTATGATGTCCTCCCCCACCCGCACTTCCACGCACGCCGTGTTCCCTCCGTAATAGGCCGTCCCCGGCCCGGGCGTGGGGATCGAGCCGCGCACGCCCCAGAACTTGAGCCGCGCGCTTCCCGGCGCTGGCCCCGGCCCCGCCGCGGCCGCCGGCGGCGCCCCGGAACGCCGCGCCAGGATGGCCGAAAACTTTTCAAAGTCCAGCGGGCGGGCCAGGTATTCGTCCGCCCCGGCTTCCAGCGAATGAAAGCGTTCCGGGGCGTAGCCGTTGCCGGTGGCAATAATCACGCACGGATTGGCCGGGTCCAGTTGGTGCAGATCGCGGCAAAACTGCGGCCCGTTGCCGCGCGGTTTGAGCAAATCGCACAGCACCAGTTGCGGAGGATGTTGCCGGGATAATTCCAGGCCCGTCCCGCGTTCCTCGGCTTCCAGAACGGTCCAGTCCCGTTCCTTCAACCAACTCGCCACGGCACGCCGAAACTCGCGATCCTCATTTATGACCAGGCCGGTCTTCATGTTTGTCTAAACTGTCACTATCCCCGTTTTCTTTAAAAAAACAAGGGCGCGATTTCATACGACAGGATATGTCTATTCAAATGACGGCAATAATCGGCGCGGCGTTAAGTGTTCTCATGGTCTTGCCAATCCCACCCGCTGCCACAAAAAGTGAGGCTGGCTGATTTGCAAGTGCTTTGAATTCAAATACTTGCATAAAATCCCCTCCCGCCCTCCGCTCCCGCCCGCGCCGGGTTTCTTCATCATCCACCGGTTTCTGTCACCCTCGGGAGGATGCAAAATAAGTAAAGCTAAAAAGAGAAAGTCACGAACCTCGGACACGCTCAGGCGTGCCGGGTTCGTGCTTTTTAATCCCCACTGAAAGGTCCCGCGCTTTACGCAACGGCGATTTTGCGCGGCTTGGCCGCCTCCGCTTTGGGCAGCGTCAGGGTCAGTATGCCCTGCTCCATCCGCCCGCTGATTTTCCCGGCCTCAATCGCAGGGTCCACTTCAAAGACCCGTTGAAAATCCGCCCCGCTGGATTCACGGTAAAAAAACCCGCCCTCCGGCTGGGCTGGCGCCGCCCGCCGGCCTTCCACCGTCAACAGGTTCCCGTCCAAATGGACGCTCACGCCTTCTTTGTTGACTCCCGGCAATTCCGCTTCCAGGACGTAGCCTTCCTGCGTCTCGTAGATGTTCACCGCCGGACGGATGTATTCGCGTTCGCACTCGGCCGCCGCGGGCTGGACCGGGGCCGCCTGCTCTTCATTCTTATTGACAACTGTGCTCATAAATAAATGTTTCCTTTTTGTTGATTGGGCCGGGCCGGGATTTTTCCCCCGCCGCCGGCCCGGTTGATTTAGCCTGCGTTAATTGAATTCGATTTTGATTTGTTTCGGCTTGGCCTCTTCCGCCTTGGCCAGTTCAATGGTCAGGACGCCATCGGTGTAGGTCGCCTTGATCGTCTTGGCCTCCACCGCGTAAGGCAGGCTGATGCTCCGCTCAAACCGGCCAAACCACCTCTCGGAACGCGACACCCCGCCATTCGCCTCATCGCGGCCGCCCTTGCGTTCGCCCGACAGGGTCAGGACGCCATCCTGCAGCGAGACGTCAATGTCCTCCTTCTTCATCCCGGGAAGCTCCGCCTTGACCGTCACCGTGTTTTTGCCGTCGTGGACATCCACCGCAGGCAGCCGTCCGCCCGGCCATTGTGTTTCAAGGCTGGCGTCCAAAGGCGAGCCGAAGACGCTGCCGAACGATTGGAGCAGTCGGCTCAAATCGTCTGGCAGAGTGTAACTCCGGCCCCACGGAGCCACGCCATATCCATCAGGTCGTTGCCATCTTGTCAGTGTCATAAATAATCAATCCTTTCTGATTTTTCGTTTTCAGTTTCAATCGCAATCGTGTTTTCCACTGAATCCTTATGCAGCCAATGCCGTGCCAAACAATCACTTGCCGTGCCGTTCTTGTTTAATAGGTTAATTATCAGTCACTTGAGAATAATCGTAGAATCCATACAGAACCCCGAACAGTGTCATTATGTCTCTTATTCAAAAATGCAGACGCAGTTCTAGTGGGACATTATGACACGCCTGAAGCCTTTCACTTCACTTTCGGAGGGAAGCTGCTTTCACCATCCTGTAGCGGCGCTCTACGAGCGCCGGACTTTCACTTCACCGTCACGGGAAAGCCGGCTTCGGCGTGGATCGGGGGGCCGATGATGATCAGTTTGGCCTGCCAATCCCCGACGATCTGCGGTTGCACGGTCACGCGATACTGCCCGGGGGTCGAGGTGCGCAGGACTTTGAAAATGCTGTGCAGGATCGAGCCTGGCCCGCTCAGAACCAGTTCAAATCTGACATCCCCGACATCCACCAGCCTCCCGCCGGCGTCGCGGAACTCAATGAAGACATCGTTGGCGGCCGGGCCTAAATGGCTCTCCGACGTGAAAAAATTGGCCGTCAGATTGGTGATTGGCGTCGTGGCAAAGGGACGCCCGGACATGACATGCACGGGCGGCGGTTTGGCCCGGTTCCACACCAAACAGAGAACCACGCCCAGCACGACAACCACCGGCAGCAGATAGAATGCCTTCAGCAAGTTTTTCACATCACGCCTCAGTTTTGGAGTGTGGCGGCCCCGCCGTGAAGGCGAAAGCAATTCTATTGTTCCAATCTCCGCCGCTTTCGCCAAGCCGGACCAGTCTTCCCGCCCTCCGAACACTGCCATCTTCAGCCCCGGCCCGCAACCCCATCCCCAATCATTCCGCCGCCTTTTCCTGTTTCCGGGGACCACACGCGCCCCCGCGGGCTCAGGTCTCGTCTTCCCAAACAGGTCGCTCCTCTTCGCATATAATCCTTCTCTTCACGACGGGCGCAGCAAGTTCTCCACGAAACCGGCAAACACTCGTTCATCTTGTGCCAATCCGGTTTAAGCCCAGGGTCGTTTCCGCAAAGAGGGACCGGGCATTTCCCGAATTCCAGCCCAAAGCGGGACTGGCGTCCCGCACTCCACGACGCTTCGCGTTCAGGGCGCGCGGCCGAGGTGCCGACAGGTCATGGAGTGCGGGCGCGACAGCGCCGCTTTCGCAAAGGGGCGTCCCGCCTCACCCAACCGCGCCACTTTTGATTCGTCTGCGCCCATGCAAACTCGGCCCCTTGACAGCCCGCCATTATATGCTAAATTTTACATAGTGAGGACGGGAATGGCGACAGTGGAATCAGACGGCGGCGGGAGCGGGACCAGGACGGTATTCCCCTGCGCTGCATTCGTCATCCCCGGCTTCCATGCCACTTCGTTTCCTTCGTTTGCTTCTGTTCTCTTGCGTCTGTGCCAGCATTCCATCGCTCCAACACTCCGCCACTCCAGAATCATTCAATCCTCTACAAACTTAGTGTACATTATGAT
Source organism: Verrucomicrobiota bacterium (assembly GCA_049513975.1). Taxonomy (GTDB): domain Bacteria; phylum Verrucomicrobiota; class Verrucomicrobiia; order Limisphaerales; family Palsa-1400; genus JBEKOF01. The sequence goes on from JBEKVM010000032.1 coordinate 37,683, forward strand.
CCCGGCACCACGATTATGCCTCCTACCGCCCGTTTTGAGCCTTTTCGCCGAAAATCAACTCAAGTGCCTTTCCATGAACCGTTTACACTCAAAATGGGTCGTTCCCAAGCAAGGTCAATCAAGCCTAATCAAGCCAAATCAAAGCATTCTTTTATGTTCTCCGCACCGCACCAATGGATCAATTTCACGTCCATTCGCCGAGGCCTTGCATTTTGCATTCTGCATTTCCTGCGCCCCATCACTCCACTTTCTTCCCATTCATCGTCGTTGCCAGTGGCCTGCGGAAATTGTACGCTGCCATCGGCTTGATTATTTTTTGAAAACTATGACACGCCGGCAAGTTTTGGACCTTTATTTTGTGGAGGCGCGGTCCAAGTTGATTGATGTCGCCTCCTTTCTGGATCGCGCGCAACGGGCGGACGGGACGGATGATTTCCGCCTCAGATCCTTCCGCGCCGCGCTGAGCCGCTTGCGCTCCCGCCGTCCCGACCGCGCCCGGCGCGTGCTCCTCAGTCTCAGCGATCCCACCACCCAGCCCATCCCAGCCGCCGGCAACAAAAGCGCCTGCGGGGCGTGGCCGGGGAAGAAAACGAAGAGGGCGGATGGAGGATAGAGGATGGAATGAGATTAGGGTTTGAGGAGGTCTCACCTTCCCAACCAGCAATTCGCATGAAAAAGCATCTGCCGCAACAGAACGCAAGGAACCCAGAGACAAAAGGCCTTTCCTTTGCGCTCTTTTGTGTTCTCTCGCGGCAAAAAATCCGCAATCCGAAATCCGCAATCCGAAATTAAAAAAACATGCGCTTCATTGAACCTCACGCCCACATGGTCAGCCGGACGACGGACGATTATTTGTCCCTGGCCACGGCGGGTTGCGAGGCGGTTTGCGAGCCGGCCTTTTGGGCCGGGTTTGATCGCGGATCGGTCGAGGGTTTTCATGATTATTTTTGCCAGTTGACCGAACATGAGCCGCGCCGCGCCGCCAAATTCGGCCTGCCTCATTTCGCCTGGCTCTGCTTCAATCCCAAGGAGTCCGAGGATTTGAAGCTGGCGGCGGAGGTCATACAAATAATTCCCAAATTCCTGGATCGCCCCAATGTCCTCGGCATCGGCGAGATCGGCTTGAACCGCAACAGCCGCAATGAATTGAAGGTGTTCGAGCAGCAGGTGGATTTGGCGGCCCGTTGCCGGCAACTCATCCTGGTTCACACCCCCCATCTGGAAGACAAGCTCAAGGGCACCCGCCTCATTGTTGACGCGATCAAAAGCGACCGGCGGATCAATCCGGCCCGGGTCATCATTGATCATGTCGAGGAACACACCATCAGGCTGGCGCTGGACGCCGGCTTCTGGGCCGGCATGACGCTTTACCCGGAATCCAAATGCACGGCGGCGCGGGCCATTGACATGATCGAAACTTACGGCCCGGAGCGGCTCTGGATGAACAGCGCGTGCGACTGGGGCGTGAGCGTGCCGCTGGCCGTGCCGCGCGCCGCCCTGGAAATGCGGCGGCGCGGCCACAGCGCCGCCGCGGTGGACCGCATGTTGCACGGCAACCCGCTGAAATTCCTCAGCCAATCGCCCAAATTCAAACTGGCGATGGACTAAAAGCGCTGACAACAAAATGACAAATATTGTAATTGTAACCAATGGAGCCGGCACCGTGATGCTGACCGGGGTAGTGCGGCACGTCAGCGTTTGGATTTCAGCCGCGGTTGTGCTGGCGCTGTTGGCCATGCTGTGGTGGTCCCTGTCAAGACGAAACAATCAGGGTTCGAATTAGGACACTTCCGAAATCTTCAAGTTTCCCATGCTCCTTCCCCGCGGCCATCATCTCGCCTACTGCACCAACATTCACCCGGCGGAAACGTGGCCGGAAACCCTGGCCGCCCTGGAGCAATACACCCTGGCGGTGCGCGCGCGCGTTTGCCCCGGCCGGCCCTATGCCATCGGGCTGCGCCTGAGCGACCAGGCTTCCCGCCAATTGAGCGAGCCGCCCGAACTGCTGCGTTTTCGCCGCTGGCTGGAGCGCCATGATTGCTACGTTTTCACCATCAACGGATTTGCCTTCGGCCGGTTTCACGGCGGGCGCGTCAAGGAGCGGGTCTATTTGCCCGACTGGACATCTCCGGAGCGCCTCGAATACACCAACCGGCTGTTCGACCTGCTGGCCCAATTGCTGCCCGAAGGGGTGGCCGGAAGCGTCAGCACCCTGCCGGGTTCGTTCAAGGAATTCATCACCGCACCGGAACAGCTCGCCGCCATTCGCGGCCATCTCCACGCCTGCGTCAAACATATTTCTGAGGCGGCCGCGCGCGCGCGCCGCGAGCTGCATCTGGGCTTGGAGCCGGAGCCGCTGGGCCTGCTCGAAACCACCCGCGAAACGGTGGATTTCTTCGACCGCCTGCGCGCGGAACATCCCGGCGATGCGCGCCTGGATGAGTTTCTCGGGGTCAACTACGACACCTGCCATCTGGCGGTGGAATTTGAGGAAGCGGCGCAGGCCCTGGCCCTTCTGCAAAGTCACCGGGTCAGGATCAGCAAAATTCATCTCAGCAACGCCTTGAAATTGCGGATGGCGGATGGCGGATGGCGGATTGGAGAATTGGCCGCATTTGCCGACGACATTTACCTGCATCAAGTGGTCGCCCGCAACACGGCCGGCGGGCTAATCCGCTGCCGCGACCTTGATGTTTTCTTAAATCCGCAATCCCCAATCCGCAATCCGCAATGGGTGGAAGCCCGCGTTCATTTCCACCTTCCCCTCCACACCCCGCCAGGTGAATGGTTCGACACCACCTCCGATCACCTGCTCGGCGTGCTGGATGCCTTGCAAGTCAACCCGCCTCTGTGTTCCCATCTGGAAATGGAAACCTACACCTGGGGGGTCTTGCCGCCCGCCTTGAAAAGCGGGAGCGTGGTGGACCAATTGGCGGCCGAATATGAATGGTGCTTGCGCGAACTGCGGCAGCGCCGCCTGGCGTGAGCCGCCGCACCTTGTGAACCTGCTCCGTCCGCCATCCAAATCTCGGACGCTCCTGCAATTGGGGCGCGTTTCCAACTTGCCCACCGTCTGGTCCAACTGCCTGGCCGGCTGGTGGCTCGGCGGCGGCGGGCCTTGGTGGCAATGGCTTCGCCTCTCGCTGGCGGCAAATCTCCTTTACCTCGGCGGCATGTTTCTCAACGACGCTTTTGACGCGAACTTCGACCGGCAAAACCGCCGGTCCCGGCCCATTCCCTCGGGCGCGATCAGTGAAAAAGAAACCTGGCAATGGGGGTTTTCCCTGCTGGCCCTGGGCGCGGCCGGATTGATTTCGGCGGGCACAACCACCGCGGTCTTCACGTTGCTGCTCACGGGCTGCATTCTTCTTTACAATCTCATTCACAAATGGGCGGGTGCGTCGCCGGTTCTGCTGGGGGCCTGCCGCTTGCTCCTCTATCTGGTGTCCGCTTCGCTGGCGCGGGATGGGGTGACGGGCATTGTGTTGTGGTGCGGGCTGGCCCTGGCCTCTTACGTCATGGGTTTGAGCTGGCTGGCGCGCAAGGAAAGCGGGCGCGGGCCGGCCCCGTATTGGCCGGGCGTCTTCCTGGCCGCGCCGCTGGCGCTGGCCGGATTGTGTGACGACGGCTTGACGCGGCCGACCGGCAACGTTCTTTCGCTGGTGCTGGTGGTCTGGATGCTCTGGGCGTTGCGCCACGCCTTTTGGCGCGCGGAGCCCAAGGTCGGCTATGCCGTGGCCAGATTGCTCGCCGGCATTACGCTGGTGGACCTGCTGGCGGTGGCGGACCTGACCCGGCCGCAGGCCGGCCTTTTTCTGCTCTGGTTCGTCCTCGCCCTCCTGCTGCAGCGTTACATCCCGGCGACGTGAGCGGATTAAAATAATTGAGAACCGCGCTCGCGTTTCAGACAAAAGTAGTTTACAGTGAATGGCACAGTTATTGAACAAAGTCATGAAAACAACTTGGAGCAGAAAAAAAATCCGCGACAGATTCACCGGCATGACGAAGGCCGATGGCGCCCCCATGTCGCGGCAACAGATTCACATGCTGCGAAAAAAGGCGCACGGCATTTGCCTGACCTGCGGCAAACCGGCCCTTGGCGTCTATTGCCTCAAGCACACCATCAAGGCCCGCGAGCGGATGCGGGCGCGCCTGAATTATCACCGGCGCCTGCGCGGCGCGCCGAGCTATCTCCTGCAAAAGCGGGAGCGCTCTCAGGCGCGGCTGACCCGCGGGCAGGTCCGGCCGGGGCGGAGGCTCCATGCCAAAGCCCGCGCCAAGGCGGCCTGAGGCGGACCTCATTCCCTGGGCAACGGTTTGGCCGGCGGCACGAAGGAATGACAGATTTCGCGCGCCACAAACCAGGGCAGGCGAATTTTGTTCCACCAATAAGGGTCCTCCCGGAATATCAGGCGAAGGGTTTGGGTGATGATTTTCCAGTTGCGCGCGCGCACTCCGGCCATGCCGTTGAGCAGCAAGGCCCGGCAGGAACAGAAAAAGAGGCTGTCCCGCGCCAATTTCTTTTGTTCCGCGGGGGGAAACAACTTCATGGCCGCCGGATCGGCCAGAATTTTGCGGGTGATGTAGTAAAAGACGGCCACGTTGGCGCCCGAGGAGTGCATCGCCGAGGTCAGGGAAATGGGCGTGTAACGAAAGGAGGAAAGAATCTGGTCAATGTAGTAAAAATCATGATGGATGGCGATGCGCATGTCCAAATCCAGGTCCAGCGCGAAATCGCTTTTGGTGTCGAACCCGCCGGCCCGCCGCACCGCTTCGGCGCGGTACATGATGCCGCTGGGAACGCAGCAGGGATAATCATGGACGAGGAATTCCTTGAGCACTTTGGCGCGATCCACGAAGCCGTCGCCCACTTGAAAGCGGTAGCGGTAGTGCATTTTGCGCACGAGGTAAAAGCGCGGAAAAATGCGCCGGCCGTTGGAATCAATCAAATCCATCGGGGCCATGACCACGCCGACCGAGGGATGTTTCCCAAACACGGCCAGCATCAATTCCAGCGCCCTGGGCTTGAGGAGGTCGTCATCCAGCAGAACGACGAGATACCTGCCCTGGGCGAGGGCCGCGACTTTTTTGATGTTGTTGAAGTTGCCGATGTTTCCGCCATTGTGGTAATAGCGAATGCGCGGGTCGTTGAAGCGGCGCACGACTTCGGCGGACTCCGCATTTTCGCTGTTGTCGGTGATGACGATCTCGAAATCCTGGCAGGTTTGCGCCAGGACGGAACGGATGGCCCGCTCCAGCAGCAGGGGGCGGTGATAAGTGGGGGTGCAGATGGAAACCAGGGGCGGGTTCACGCGGTTTTTCCGGGTTCGATGATTTGTTGCAGCATGACGTTGGCAAAACTTTCGCCGGTGAAGGGCCTGATCCGGTCGCCGCGCACGAAGTCTTCAATGGCCGCCAGGCAGGCTTCGTATTCCTGTTCCGGCATGGCCTTGAGATAGCGGTAAAGCTCGTCGTAGTTTTTGAAATTCCGCATGTCAATAAAAGCGCGGGCCGGGATGAAATCGGCCACATCCGGCGCGCCCCGGTAGATGGGCACGCAGCCGGCAAAAAAGCCGTCAAAAATCTTCTCGGTGACATATCCTGGGAACACCGCGTTTTCGTAGCAAAGGGCAAACCGGTATTGGCGCATCACGGCGTTTTTGACGGGCACCGCGCCTTTCCAGGAGGGGAAGCGGCGGCAACGCAGGGAGTTGGGAAAAAAGCGCGGATAAATTTTGAGGAGCAGCAGATTCAACCGCGCCAGGCCCCCGGTAAAGTAACGGCGGTCCCAACCCTGCCCGTAAAGGTCCAGGTCCTCCGGGTGATGGCTTTCGAACCAGCGGATGGCCCGCACCCGCTCGGTGTAAAGCTCCCGGGGATGCGGATTGTATTTTTGGCTGGCGATGGTCACGCAGAATTTGGTCTTCTCCGCGCGGTTGATTTGAAACGGCGCCGGCACCCGCATGGAATACCAGAACTGGAAGAACTTCTTGTGGTCAACCATTTGCGGGTTCCAGGTGAAGACCTTGTCAAAATCGCGCAAGTTCCAGCGCCAGTATTCATCCGGGCGGTTGGCCGGGTTCTCAAAAAGGAACAGGTAAAGTTTTTTTCCTTTCATGCGCCGCAGCTTGCGGAAATAAGGATCGAGCAAGGTCGGATGATCGAAAAAGATGGCAGCGTCGAATTTCTCCAGGTCATCCATGTCGAGCGTGGCGACCCGGTGGCCCAATTGGCGCAGCCGCTGTCCGGCGAAATAGAACCCGTACATGATGTCGTCCCCGATTGGCCCGGTCGGGTCATCGAGCATCCGGTTGCGGTTGTAGTGTTTGTAAAAACTGTAAAATCCCAAGTACATCGGCAGGGAAAGTTAATGCAAACGCGGCGCCAAGCCACGGTAAAAAACAGGGCGCAGATGTGCCACGGGCGTCATTTTTTGGCGGCGGCGGGTTAATGCAGGCCATAGAAGTTCTCGCGGGCTTTTTGGGGGGAAACAGGGGTGATGGCCCCTGCGACGGCGGCCCCGCCGGGGGTGAGGATCGCGGTCTGGCCTTTCTTGAGGTCCAGTTCGTAATCGCGATCACCCAACGGCTTGAGCTGGAAGCCGGGGGCGGAAGGATGAGGCATGTCGGTCACGACGCGGCAGGGTTCGCCAGCCAGGCTCTGGATGCGGATGAATTGGAGCTTGTCCTCCTTGCGCACGGCGCTGACGAGGAAGGCGCCTTCGGCCCGAAGATTGTGGAAGGTGACGTCGTGCCAGGCGGCCGGCACGGCGGGGAAAACGCGGATCTTCCCGCCCCAACTGCTCAGGAGCATGTCGTGCAAGGAGGCCGCGCCGGACAAGGGCGTTTCGATGCACGGGCCGGCCTCGGTGTAAAGGGTGTTGGGCAGGATTTTTTCATCGAGCAGTTTGTTGAGCCAGGCCGCGGCCTCGTCACCCCGCCCCAGGACGGCGGAGATGGAAGCGGCGCCGGTGTAAGAATATCCCCGCAGCTCCTTGGGCATTCCCATCCAATGGTTGAGGGATTTGACAACCAGGTCGCGGTTCTCCGGTTGCTCAAGGTTAATGATGTAAAGTGGATACATCATGAGAAGGTGCGAGTAATGACGGTGGGACTCGGCAAAGGCCATGCCGGCGGAGATCCTTAAGCCATTGCCATCCACGGGATAAGGAACGAGTTTTTCCAGAACTTCGTTCCATTTGGGAATGAGCGGGTCGTTGAGCTTCAACTTTTGGCAGGTGGCGAGGAGCGTCTGGCAGCCCCAGCGGATGAGGGCAAGGTCTATGTTGCAGTCCGGGTTGGGGGCGGGCTGGCCGGGATACTCGGGAGAATAGCCCTCGGTGACATGGAGGCGGCCGTCGGGTCCTTCCTGCATGTGGTGGAAATAGTAGTTCATGCTGCCCTTGAGCAGCGGCAAGAGGCGTTGCAGTTTGGCGTCGTCCATGCCGTAGCGGTAGAGCAGGTAATAATTGTGCAGCGCCCAGGGAAGATCGCAAATCTCGTGGTCGGCGGCGCGCACCAGGTCGTAACCGCAGGAACGGCCCAGGGCGTAGGAATCGGCGGCGAATTGTCTGGCGTTGGCGGCGAGGGCGGCCTTGCCGTCGTCGAGCATCCTGCAAAGCGGCTCGCCCAGTTCCAGGCGGTTGGCGGTGAGCACCGGCCAATAGGTCAGCTCGATGTTGAGATTCCACCAAATCTTCGGCCAGGGGGTGGTGTTAAACCAGGGCCCGTTCAGGTCAATGGGCATGCGATCCGCGCGCGTGGCGCTGGCCAGCTTGTACATCTGGAGCCAGTAAAAGGATTCCAGCCGCGTGTCGGGGATGGAAAGAAAGCTTTCGGGCCAATACTGGTGCCACCAGTCGCGGTGGGTGGAGGCCAGTTTGTCCAGGCCGGTGGCAACGGCCTGGTTGACGCTGGCGAGGGCTTGCGGCCGGGCATCGCCGACCATGGAGAACCCGACACTCAACAGGACCAGGCGCGACCCGTCCTGGCCGGCCACTTCGGTCCAGGCGGTGGCGTGCTGGGCGCCGGTGAACAAGGATTGGGTGCTGAGATGCATGCCGGCAGACTCGCTGAACTGGGGGTCGGGGTTCTTCTCGTTCTCCGGGATCGGTGTCTTCTGATAGATTTTACGGGGATCGGCGGCCAGGCCGGGTTCCCATTCGAAGCGGCAATTTTTTTCGCCGGCTGTGGGCTGGAGTTCGATGACCTGCACCATTTGATCGGCGTGAGTGAAGCTGCGAATTTTGATTGCGCCCTGGCTGGTCTGGATTTCGCCGGTCAGTTCGGCATTCCAGAGGTCCAGGCGGAAATGGCCGCCCTGGAGTGTGCCGGCGGTCTTGAGCACCAGTTCGCCAACGGGAATGCGGTTGTTGCCCATCACCACGTCGGAACGGCCGATGCGCCAGTGGAGGGACGGGCCGCCGGCGGCCGCGGCGGTGTTGGTGGCGAAGACATTGGCCCCCAGCAATCCATTGCCCATGAAGGCGCCCGAACCCCAACTGTCCGGCGGCCTGGTCCAGACCATGTCGTGGCGGGCGAGGAAAGCCGGCCAGTCAACCTTGTCGGCCACCTCCGCCGAGGCGGGACTGGAAAGGCAGGGGGAGAGCAACAGCAGGGTGGTGGAGGCAAGCAGCAAGGCAAGGCGGGTGGGGCGTGAAGTGGGGGGGGGCATGGAGGCTGAATTTAAGGATGAAGGATGAAGGATGAAGGATGAAGGAGGAAAGATCAAGGTTGAAGGATGGAAATTAAGGTTGAAGGGTGAAGGATGAAGGGGGGAAATCAAGGTTGAAGGTTGAAGGATGAAGGATGAAATTTAAGGTTGAAGGTTGAAGGTTGAAGGATGAAGGGGGGACCTGGGAGTTGGCCGCAGTCGTCGCGCAGGGCGGGGTGTAAATTGGGATTGTGCATGGAGGCTGAATTTAAGGATGAAGGATGAAGGATGAATTATGAAGGGGGGGACTTCGAGTTCTTGGAAATCGTGGTGAAGATGGCCAGGAGTTGGTCGCACTCGTCGCGCAGGGCGGAGAGTTTTTCCGCAGCAACAATGCCGCCATCGCTCAACAATTCAAGCCAGTAGGCGGACTCGTCGAGTTCCTTGAGGCAGTCACCGATTTTGGCAATGAATTCGGCTTTGCTGCGGGCCCGTTGCGCTTCGCGGTAGTTGGCGCCGACGGAAGTGCCCGAACGCAAGAGCTGCCTTCCCAGCACCCGCGCCTCGGTCGTTTTCGGGAGGGCCGAAAACATCCGAATCACTCGCAGCGCAAGATTCTTCGTGCGCGCCTTCAAATCCGGCGAAGCGGCTGTTCCTTCATCCTTCATAATTCATCCTTCTGCCTTTGCCTTGCGAGGTCAATCCTGAATGGCGAATCCAAAACTGGGGCCGGAGATCCGCGAATTTCACGAACAGGCGCGTTCACCTTTCCAGCACCCATCAGAGCGTGATCGGCGAGAGGACGCGACGAAGGGCTTTGGGAGGGCGTTGGTCGTGCATGAGCGCCACTGCCGCCGCGCTGGCGATGACCGCCCCCCGGAACACCTCGCGCGGATGTACGAGGAGGGTGCGGCTGGCCTCACCGGGTAATACGACCGGGGGTCGCCCCGGAACGGATTGCGGGAACCCCACATGGGTGCTGCCAGCATTTTCGACCGGCCTTCCAATGGAAGCCGAGTTCCTTGAGTTTGTCGCGGATCGGTTTGACCGGGGCGACATTGAACTCCAGCCAGACCCATTTGCCAACGACCTGGGCCTGCTCGAAAACCTCCGGCATTTCCCGGCCCAGCCGCTCAAGCAGGTCGAGGGTGGGGAATGAACTTGCATCTGATGAATTGACGGTTACTCTCCTTCTGCCGTCCACCGGTTACAGCCGGTTGCTTCTGGTTTGGTTACTCTCACTGGAAGCGCGGACGGCACTTCGTTTGGTCACGTGGAAGGGATGGATTGGAAAGAACTGCTTTCCGTCGGCCATGATAACACAAAAAAACCTCATCCGAAACGAGGGAGGGGTGAAAGTAATTCAATAGTCTTCTCCGAAGATCGCCGGCATGTTCTTCATTTTTATTCATTTTTTGTCTCTCCTACTAGGGGTTAATTTTCTCATTCAAAAGGCAACTTCTATGTGCGAATTGGTATCTCGACGGTCGGTTTCAAAGCCTCCAGAATTGTTGGGTAACGCTGAAGTATCTTATCGTACAAACCTCGGGTTTTTTTTGAACGCACGGTGATGACAAGCGCGTATGGAATCTTGTCGGCGTGCGTAGAATTGCGGCCTCCGATCCGGGCATTGTAATGCACATCGAATACCGGACTGCAAAGGCCAGCGCCCCGCATCGAACGGACTTTATGCAGCGTTGTTTCCCACTTGTGTGCGTCGGCACGCAGATCGCCCTCATCGGCGAAGACATCCTTAGCTTGGAAGAAGTGACTGGAATCCGCATGCAACTTTTTAGCGTTTTTTCGTTTCTTATCGTGCGGACGAAAACGAACTTCCAACCCGCTGCGAGTATAGTTGAGCGGGTCTTGCGGGTCCGTCGGAGTGGCGAAGCAGAACGTGGCTGCCAAATCCACCATTCCGGCCATTGATTCCATCGGAATCGGGATTTGAATTCTGACCCAGCTAGCAGCCTGTCGGAATGGAATTTGACTTTGCCTGTTGAGGTATCGAAGTGAGACGGGCGGCAGCGGGTTTGCGTTCAAGAAAAACAAAAATTTCTTTTGACTCGATTTCACCGGCTTTT
>JBEKVM010000033.1:0-93594 GCA_049513975.1 Verrucomicrobiota bacterium
CTGACCCAGCCGCGCCATCAATTCATCGAAATCCCACATCGCAACGCCTACCGCCAAGCCAACTGAAAACAGTCAAGATGAATACAATCCTCTTATCTAAGCGCCATTCGGGACTGACCCCTACGTCCGATGCGGGACTGAGACCTACGCGTCGGCTCAGGCGCCCAGTTGGGTTTGGAGCAATTTGGCAATCTTCTGGTTCCAGCGTTTCAGCAGCGGGGCTTTTGGCCCTTCCAACAGCAGGCGCACTTTTGGCTCGGTGCCGGAGTAGCGCAGCAAAATCCGGCCGCCCTGGGATTGCAGTTCGGTTTCGGCCTGGCGCAACAGGGCGGGCAGGCCGTCCACCTGCTCGAGCGGTTTTTTTTCGCGCACCATGATGTTGGTCAGGATTTGGGGAAAACGCGTCCAGCAGGCGGCCAATTGGGAGAGGGATTTGCCGCTGGCTTGCATGACGCGCAGGATTTGCAGGGCGGCGATCAGGCCGTCGCCCGTGGTGCTGTAATCGGCAAAAATGATGTGGCCGCTCTGTTCTCCGCCCAAATTGTAATGATGCTTGAGCATGGCAGCCAGGACGTTTTGATCGCCCACCGCGGTGCGCAGCAGCCTGCCGCCGGCCTTCTCAATCACGGCCTGCAGGCCGGCGTTGCTCATGACGGTGGCGACGACGGTTTTGCCGCGCAATGTTCCCCGGGCCAGGGATTCCAGACCGATGATGGCAAGCACGTCATCCCCGTCCACCAACCGGCCCCGCTCATCGCACAAGATGACGCGGTCGGCGTCGCCGTCGTGGGCCAGGCCGAGGTGGGCCTTGTGTTGGAGGACCCGCTGGCAAAGATGTTGCGGGTGCATGGAGCCGCAATCCTGGTTGATGTTGGTGCCGTCGGGTTTGCCGCCATAGACAATGACTTCGGCGCCCAGCTCGCGGAGCACGCAGGGGGTGGATTTGTAGGCGGCGCCGTGAGCGCAATCCACCACCAGGCGCAGGCCCTCGAGCGTCAAATGGCGCGGAAAGGAACTTTTGGCGTATTCGATGTAACGGCCCAGGGCGTCGTCAATGCGCACGGCCTTGCCGATGGCGTCGGCGGTGGGGCGAATGGTGTTGATTTCGCCGCTGAAGACCAGTTTTTCGATGCGCTCCTCGATCACGTCATCCAGCTTGTAGCCGTCGGCGCGGAAGAATTTGATGCCGTTGTCGGCGTAGGGATTGTGCGAAGCGGTGATGACAATGCCGGCATCGGCCCGCAAACTGCGGGTGACGTAAGCGACCCCCGGGGTGGGCAGAGGGCCAATGAGCAGGACATCCACGCCCATGGAAAGGACGCCCGAGGAAATGGCGTTCTCCAGCATGTAGCCGGAAAGACGGGTGTCCTTGCCGATGAGGATTTTGTGTTTGCCGCGGCCGCGGGACTGGATTTCCAGGTTCTTGAAAACGTGGGCGGCGGCCCGGCCCAGCTTGAGGGCGGTTTCGGCGGTGACGGGTTCGATGTTGGCGGTGCCGCGGACGCCGTCGGTCCCGAAAATCTTGTTGGGTTGGCTCATGGGGGTTGGACGGTGACGGTGTGGGGTTTGAATTCGACGACATGGATGCCGGGCGGAACGTCCGGATGCAGATCCTCCTGGGTGGCGGTGCTGGAACGATAGCCGGTCAGGTCCACATACATTTTGATTTCCTTGCCTTCCGGGCCGTGCAGAGTTTTGGCCTCGCCCAGGACGGTGAGAAGCACGTTGGTCGGAGTGAGGGTGAAGGCGCGGGCATCCCCCTCCTCTTGCAAGATGGAAATGGGCACGGTAATGATTTCCCTGACCAAATGCTGGCTGGCGGACGGCTCGCTCAGGGTGAGATCATGGTCCATGCTGAAATGGATGGCCATCCAAATGATCGTGCCCGAGGCGATGGAAAAAATCTTGAGCCAGAAATTGTGGAAGATGAGATGGCGCAGGGACATGGCTATTTGTTCTCCAATTTGGGGGCGGCCAGGCCGGCCCGGGCCGGTTCGGAGGCGCGGGGCTGCAGCCACTTCAAGATTTTATGGGGCTTGCCGGGTTGGAGGAGCACAGAGGAGAGGAAGGCGCGCAACTGTTCGCCGCTCACGCCCCGCACCAACTGCCCCTTGTAGGCGTGGGAAATGGAGCCGGTTTCCTCCGACACCACCACCACCACCGCGTCGGTTTGTTCGGACAGGCCGATGGCGGCGCGATGGCGGGTGCCCAGCGAGGCCGCCAGGTCCTGCCGCTGGCTCAAGGGGAAAATGCAGGCGGCATAAGCAATGCGGTCGCCCTGGATGATGACGCCGCCGTCGTGAATGGCATTGTTGGGAAAAAAGATCGTTTCCAGCATTTCCGGGGTGGCTTCGCAATCCACCAGCAGGCCCGACTCGGTGGCTTCCTGCAATTGGATGGATTGCTCGATGGCGATGAGCGCGCCGATGCGCACGTCGGCCAGGCGCTCCACGGTCTGGATGATGACTTCGATGTTCTGGCGTTGTTCGCGGGTGGCGTTAAAGAGCGGATGGGTGCCCAGCTCCGCCAGAATGCGGCGCAGTTCCGGCTGGAAAATAATGAGGACGGCGACGGCGGCAAAGGCGACAAAGGAGCGCAGGAGCCAGTTCAACACCTCCAGTTGCAACACCTGCGCCAGCAGGGTCAAACTCAGCAGGAGCAGGACAAAGCCGTAAACCACCGGAGCCCCGCGCGTGCCGCGCACGAAGTTGAGGCTGAAATAAATGGCCACCGAAAGAATGGCAATTTCCAGCACGGGCCGCCAGCCGTCATTTATGAAATGTAAAATGCTATGCATCAATTTGCCGTTGCATCAAGGCCCCGGTCAACCCCAGCGCCTGCCGGGTCGCGGCCACGTCATGGGTGCGGATGATCCCCGCGCCCTGCTGCGCCGCCCAGCAGGCGCAGGCCAGCGAGGAGGGCAGCCGCTCCGGCAAGGAGACCCCGGACATTTGTCCCAGGAACGATTTGCGGGAGGCCCCCAGCACGAGCGGGCGCTGCCATTTTGTAAAAGCGCGCAGACGGGCGAGCAATTGCAAATTATCCTCCAGCCGCTTGCCAAAACCAATCCCCACATCCAGCGCCACCTGCTCCGCCGGGACGCCGCACGCCGCCAGACGGGCCAGGCGCCCGCCAAAAAACTCGTTCACCTCCGCCACCACATTCTTGTAAACAGGATTAATCTGCATGTTCTCCGGCGTGCCTTGCATGTGCGTCAAGACATAGCCGGCCCCGCTTTGGGCGGCCACGCGCCACATCGCGTCGTCCTCGCGGTTGGCCGCGATGTCATTGACCAGGCTGGCGCCGGAGCGCAAGGCCGCCCGCGCCACCGCCGGCTTGATCGTATCAATGGAAATGGCAATGGCAAGCTTGCCCGCCAATTGTTCGATCACCGGAATGACGCGCCGCAGTTCCTCCGCTTCCGGGACGGGCCTGGCTCCGGGCCGGGTGGATTCCCCGCCGATGTCAATGAAGTCGGCTCCTTCGGCGGCCAGTTGCAGGGCGCGGGCCACGGCCCGGTCCGTGGAAAAAAATTCACCGCTGTCGGAAAACGAATCCGGGGTCACATTCACCACGCCCATGAGCAGGGCGCGGCCGGGAAAGACATATTCAAATTGGCGGGCGCGCAAAAGCATTCTTCCGGCGCTGGCAACTGGCGCAGGCCGGCATAAACTATGGGCGTTTCCGACGGGCGCTGTCAACGCCCGCGAGAAATTTACGGCGAAAAAAGGCCGCGGCGCGCCGGACTACTTTTTGACTTCGGCGTAATTTTTGGCCACTTCGGCCCAGTTGACGACGTTCCAGACGGCCTTGAGATAATCGGGCCGGCGGTTTTGGTACTTCAGATAGTAGGCGTGCTCCCAAACGTCCACGCCAAAAATGGGCTGGCCTTCGCAGCCGGCCACGCCTTTGCCCATGAGGGGGCTGTCCTGGTTGGGGGTGGAACAAACTTCCAACCGGCCCTGATGGACCACCAGCCAGGCCCAGCCGCTGCCGAAGCGGGTGGCGCCGGCGGTTTCGATTTTTTCCTGGAACGCGGCAAAACTGCCGAAGGTTTTGGCGATGTCATCGCCGAGCGGGCCGGAGGGGGCGCCGCCCGCGCCGGGGCCGAGAATCTTCCAGAACAACGAATGATTGGCGTGGCCGCCGCCGTTGTTGCGCACGGCGGTGCGAATCTCCGCCGGAACGGCCTTGAGGTTGCTGATCAACTGTTCGACCGTCCTGCCTTCCAGGTCCGGCTTGCCGGCGATGGCCTTGTTCACATTGTTGACGTAAGCGGCGTGATGTTTGTCATGGTGGATTTCCATGGTGAGCGCATCCAGGTGCGGCTCAAGGGCTTCTTTGGGATAGGGGAGGGGAGGTAATACGTATGCCATAGCTTTTGCGTGTTAATGTTTAGATTTCAGTTTTCGTTGCCGCATGGGCAATTTCACTGTCAACGACCCTTTAAAAATAGCAGACCTTCGCCCGAACACAAGGGCGGTGTTTTCAGTCCGGCCCGGTCCGGCCGCCGCCGGGTATTGGGCATTACAAAAAAATCCGCATTTTTCCCTTGCACTGTTACCGGGTTAGTATTACCGTGGTAACTGTTATGAGCAATCCAAGGATCCATCGCCTCGGCGATCTGCAGCTTAAAATTATGAAGGCGCTTTGGGACCGCCCCGAAGCCACCGTCTCCCAGGTCCACCAAACCGTCTCGCCCGACGGCGGCCTGGCCCACTCCACCATCGCCACCATGCTGCGCAAAATGGAGGCGCGCGGGCTGGTCAAACACCGCCTGCTGGACCGCAAGTTTCTCTACCGCGCCCAGGTGCAGGAGGAGGTGGTGGCGCGCAACATGTCCGAGCATTTCATCGAGGGCCTTTTCGAGGGCAGCCTCGCCGACATGGTGGCCCACCTGCTCAAAACGCAGGACATCAGCCGGCAGGAGTTGGAGCGGCTGGAAAAACTTATCGCCGAACAAAAAAGGAAATTATGATGACGCCCGATTTGCAATTTTGGACGCGGCTCCTCGTCCACCTCGCGGTGGAGGCGGCTTGCGTGGTGGGGGTTGCATTGCTTCTGGACCGGCTGATCCGCGCGGCGTTTTGGCGGCGCGCCTTGTGGCAAAGCGCGGCCGTCTGTCTCTTGCTTTTGACCGCCTCCGAACTGAGCGGTTTTGGCCGCGGCCTGGCCTCTTTTCTCTTCGGCCACGCGCGCCCGGAACAAAAATTCGTGCTCCGGACCGGCCCCGTGGCAGCCGCGCCATCGCCATTGCCACCGCCACCGCCGCCGCGCTCCTTCTCGCCCGCTGCGGTCACCGTCCCATCGCCCGTGGTCAAACCTGAAATCGTCCGGCCTGTTTGGTGGCCCGGCCTGCTCTGGCTTGGGGGCGGTTTGGTCATTCTGGGCCGTGTGGCGGCGGCGCAGATTCTTTTCATTTCGCTTCGCCACCGCCGGCCCCAACTTGCCCACGGCGATTTGAACGACCGCGTCGCCGCCATCCTGCAACGACTGGCGGTGCGCCGAAAAATCGGCCTGCTCCAATCTCCCGGCCTGGCCGGCCCGATTGCCTTTGGCATTCTCCGGCCCAGCGTTGGTCTGCCGGTGGATTTCGCCGCCAAATTCAGCCGCGCCGAACAGGACGCCATGCTGGCGCATGAGCTGGCCCATTTGGCGTCGCACGATCCCCTCTGGTATCTGCTGGCGGACGTGAGCAGCGCGGCGTTGTGGTGGCATCCGCAAGCCTGGTGGGCGCGGCGGCGCCTCCATCGCGCCAGCGAACTGGCCGCGGACGAAGCCGCCCTGATTTTCCCCGACGGCCCCGGTGCCCTGGCTGGATGCTTGGTGACCTTGGGCAAGCAAATGACCCAACTGCCCGGCGCCAGCAGGATGGGCGTCGAAGGCGGCGGTTTTCGTTCCAATCTGGCGGAGCGGGTGCAACGTCTGCTCCGCTTGGCGGACACGGCGCGGCAACCGTCCTATGGCTGGCGCGCTCAGGCCGCACGATTTGGTGTCATCATCACTATTTCCGCCGCCGCCATTGGTCTGTCCGGCTGTCTGCAAAGCCGCGATGCCTTGAAGCAGCCGACTTTGCAGGCGAGCTTGAGTCAATCCTGGGACGCCTCGCCCGCCTCGACCGTCTGGCATTCCGCGCTTCCGGCTAAAAAACCAGAACCGCCGCCCGCGCCTATCCCGGCCGTTTTCCAGTCAGCCAAAGCTGATGACTCCGTGGCCGCAGAGACCGGCGGAATTTCCAACCCCCCCGCCACTAATTCCACTCCCAACCCAAGCGATGGCCGCCAAACTATCGTTCGCAAACTACAGGACATCAAACTGGGCGCAGTGCCGGACGGTTTTGAACAAGGACTGCCTCTGAGTGAAGTGCTGAACATTTTGACCAAGCTCTCCAACTCAAAGGACGTTGACCAAATCGGCGTCAATTTCCTGTTCAATCCGCGCGCCGGCGGCAACACGGCAGGAGAGCTTATTGACCCGAGCACCATCACCATAAGAATCACGCCGCCCCTCAAAAACGTGAACTTGTTGCAATTGTTGGACGCGATCCGCCAAATGGCCGATTCGCCCATTGACTTTTCGGTGGCCGATTACGCCGTGTGGTTTTTCGTCAAACCCCCGGCGACCGCCGCGCTGGCAAGCAGGATTCAGCCCTTCACCATGCCCAGTCCTGGCACGACCCAGGGGTACCAGGCTGTCATTGGCAGACTACAGAACCTCAGACTGAAGGAATTGCCGGACGGTTTTGAACAGGGCCTGCCGTTGAGTGAAGTGCTGAGAGCCTTGAACAAGTTCTCCATCTCCAATGACGTTGACCGCATCGGCGTCAATTTTTTGTTCAACCCGCGCGTCGGCGCCAACGCGGGAGGAGAGCTTATTGACCCCGGCACCATCACCATAAAAATCACTCCGCCCCTCAAAAACGTAACCTTGTTGCAACTGTTGGACGCGATCCGCCAAGTGGCCGACCAGCCCATTGACTTTTCGGTGGCCGATTACGCCGTGTGGTTTTTCGTCAAACGGCCGGAGATGGCTGCGCAGCAAACGCGGATGTTTCATGTTGACCCCAAGGTTTTCGTAAGAGGAATGGAAGAAATGTCTCCGCAAATCCCCGCCGGTCAGGCCAATGCCGCAAGTGGCGGTCTTAACGGCGGCGGCGGGATTGGCGGAGGAATTGGAGGTATTGGAGGAGGTATTGGTACTGGGCCTGATACCAGCAGAACCAACTACACATTTAATGATAACTACCTGGTCACCCGATACTTCGGCAGCCAAGGCATTAACCTGACCAATAATGGCGCGTTCGCTTTTTTCAATCAACGTACCGGCGACATCCTGGTCCGGACCACGGCGCAGGATTTGGATAAACTGGAACGGGCCATAGAGTTGATCAACAAGGTTCCGCCGCAAATCCAGATTGACATCAAATTCGCGTCGGTCCCACCGGGGGACACCAAAGGGCTTGGCTTTAGCCTTTATCTGGCAAACACAACGATTACCAACGGAGCCAGTGCCACCGCCAGCACCGACCTGCCCGCCCTCACCGGTATCTTGACCGACCCGCAATTTCGCCTGGCCATCCAGACCATAGAACAACGGGACGGAGCGGATATCCTCTCCATGCCCAGAATAACCACCGAGAGCGGACGACAGGCGCATGTGGCCGTAACTGAGAGCCTGGATATTGTCACCAACATCCCGTCAGGAAGAAATGCCGCCGCACCCGGCAACACCACCAACAAATTCGACGACGGCCCGGCCATAGACGTTATTCCCACCGTTTCAGGCAATGGCTTTACCATCCAATTGGTCCTAAAGGCCTCCTTGCGGGAATTCCTCGGTTTCGATAAGGCAGCTCAATCCGCGCCCCAATCCAATGTGGTCCCCAGTCTGCAAACGGGTCTTCCCACCAACACCATGGGGCCAGTGCCCCGTTACCGCAGTTTTTCGGCGGCCACGACGATAAGTGTTTGGGATGGGCAGACCGTTGTCCTGGGGGGCCCCATGCAGGAAAGCGATGCCATCCAGAAGCGGTCCACGAACGCGCAGAGCCAGAACGTGATGGTCTTCATTACGGCGCGGATTATTGATCCTGCCGGCAATCCGGTTCATACTGAAGAAGATATGCCGTTCGCCAAGAAGTCCGTCCCGCCGCAACCGCCGGCAACCGGCCAGCCAAAATAAAGCCTTGGCCTGATTAAATTGTCGTAGTGCCGGCGCTGCGCGCCGATGGTCGAGCCACAGGCTCGACGCTACACCAGGTAATGCGACTGTCGTGGGTGGTAGGGCGGGCAGTCCTCTGCCCGCCGCACGACGGTAGTACGACGTTTGTTCCTCTGCCGATGCCCGACGGCGGGCATGCGCCTTCGCCAAGGCTATACGGCGCACGGGGCAGAGTGCCCGCCCTACATTTCCCGGCCCAACCGTCACTGACGCTTTATTAATTTCCGCATTTTCCCTTTGACAAAAGCGCGCTTAAAGCCTAATCTTTCCTACGTGAAAAGGACGGTCAATATGGAGTCGGTGAGCTTCAGTCCCGCGTTTGCATCGGGAACGATTCCATACATTACCAATTCACTGTACTTTATGGTTCCCGGCGCGTTTCCTGTCCTCCGTAGCTTTCAGCGAAGGAGGATGAGCCTTTTTACAGCTAATCAACTCAAGTGCCTGTCCATGAAGTGCTTGTGCCAAAAAATCAGCTTTTCCGGTCAAGCCCAGTCAAGCCCAATCAAGCCTAATCAAGGTGTTTTTTTGAACCACCCTGCCCCGCCAATCCGTCACTCCCATACTTTACCATTTCGCTTGGGTATTAGCAGAAGAGAACCACAGATGAACAGGTGATGAACACGGATTCAGTCGCACAGAAGAGCGGGTTTCTCCGGACGCTTTCCGGCCACAGGTCGGTGGTGCCAGCTTCGCACAGAAAAAAACCCATGACCGCCCTGCCCCATCCGTGTCTATCCGGGTCCATCCGTGGTTCCAATTGCATTGTTCCGGCTCAGTCTTTAGCCACTTCCCAGGCAAGGCTGCGCCGCCGCGGCCTCCAGGTCGGCGCCGCGAGCCGATTTCGAGCCGCAGGCTCGACACTACAAAAAACCGTCAATTGGCGGAGGTGCGAGACAAAATTCTCCGTGGCGTTTGCATCTCCGGCGAGGAGGGTGAGGTTGGTTTATCGGTTCCTGGAAAACGGCGGGCGCGAGCGGGAAAGCGGCGCTGTCGCGCGCGCACTCCAAGACCTGGCGGAGGTTGGGCGGCGAGTCGTGCGCGCGAAGCGTCGTGGAGTGCGGAACGCCAGTTCCGCTTTGGCCCAGACACAGGCGTTGTCGCCCAATTTGAAGCATTTTGTCTCTCACCCATTGGGCGGAAATCTGGCAATTTCAGATTGCGCAACTGCGCCGTCTGGATAAACTGCCTGAACCCAAAAGCCATGAGGATTATCACTTTATGAAGGATGCCATCAATCGCCGCTTGTTTTTGAAGCAGGCCGGGACCGCCGGCCTGGGCCTCAGCGTGGCCGGTTATTTCGGCTCGTCGGCCGACACCCTGGCGCAGACCCCCGCCGCCATGAGACGCACCCTCGGGCCGAACGATAAAATCACCGCCGCGGTCATCGGCACCAACGGCCGGGGCCTGGCCCATGTGGATTGTCTCCTCGCCCTGAAAGGGGTGGAAATCTCCCATATTTGCGACGTGGACGACCGCGCGATCGCCAAGGGCCTGAGGGCCGCCGCCAAACTGCAGAAGACCGAGGCGAAAGGCACCAAGGATTTTAGGAAGCTGCTGGAAGACAAAACCATTGACGCCGTCACCATTGCCACGCCCGACCACTGGCACGCGCCCATGGCCATTCTGGCGTTGCAGGCCGGCAAACACGTCTATGTGGAAAAGCCGTGCAGCCACAACCCGCGCGAAGGGGAATTGCTGGTGGAAGCGGCGGCGAAAACCAAGTTTCTCTGCCAGATGGGCAGCCAGCGCCGCTCCTTTCCCAACACCCAGGCTGCCGTCCAGGCCATTCGCGACGGCATGATCGGCAAGGCCTACCTGGGCCGTTGCTGGTATGTCAACGACCGCAAATCCATCGGCCACGGCAAGCCCGCGCCGGTGCCGGAGTGGCTCGACTATGAATTGTGGCAGGGTCCCGCCTTGCGCCGTCCCTACATGAGCAACCTCATTCACTACAACTGGCACTGGTTTTGGAATTACGGCACGGGCGAGGCCCTCAACAACGGCACCCACGAAGTGGATGTCTGCCGCTGGGCCTTGGGCCTGGATTTTCCTTCCCGCGTCACCTCCAACGGCGGCCGTTACGCCTTTCAGGACGACTGGGAAACACCCGACACCCAGGTCATCAGTTGGGATTTCGCCGCGGGCAAAACCATGACGTGGGAAGGCCACAGTTGCAACAAGCAACCCATCGAAGGGCTGGAACGCGGGGTGGTCATCTACGGCACCGGCGGCTGGGCCTTGCTGGAGGGCGACAACTGCAAAATAATGGACAACTCCCGCAAGCCGCTTCTCCAGCTTAATAGCGGCGTGGTGGCCGATCCCACCAACACCATCAGCGCCACCGGCGCCGACATGGACACCCTCCATTTCAAAAATTTTGTGGACGCCATCCGCCTGGGCACGCCGCTGACCGCCCCGGTCAGCGAAGGCCACAAGAGCGTGGCCATGCTGCAATTGGGCAACATCGCCTGGCGCACCGGCCGCGCCCTCGACCTGGACAGCCGCAACGGCCACATCCAGAACGACGCCGAAGCCATGAAACTCTGGGGACGCGACTACGCGCCCGGTTGGGAACCCAAGGTTTGACACCAATTCCCCCACCCTCTTAATCTTAATCCTAATCTTAATCCTAATCTTAATCTCATCCGATCCCAATGTTTGACACCCATCAAACTCAAACCCCGCCATGAAAACATTACGCCTTCTCGCCTGCCTTGCCCTGCTCGCCAGCCTCTCCCTGCTGCGCGCCGCCGACGCCACCTCGCCCACGGACGCCGAAAAACTGGGCTGGACCATGGCGATGCACTCCTACACTTTCCGCCTGTTCACCATCTTTGACGCCATAGACAAGACCGCCGCGCTGGGCATCAAACACATGAGCATTTCGGGTAGCGTCCTGCTGTCCGGCACCAACCCCGTCACCACGGTCAACGTGGCGGACAAGGACATGGAGGCGATCAAAGCGAAAATGCTTTCCGCCGGGATCAGTTGGCCCTTCGTCAACATTGGCGTGGTGCAACTGCCGCCCAATGAGGCGCAAAGCCGCAAGGTCTTTGAGTTTGCGCGCAAGTGGGAAATTCCCATCCTGGTGGCCGAGCCGAATCCCGATGCGCTGGATGTGGTGGAAAAGCTGTGCAAGGAATACAACATCAAAGTCGCCATCCACGAGCATCGAAAACCCAATCAATACTGGGATCCCGCCTTCGTCCTGGCCGCCATCAAAGACCGCGGGCCGCTCATGGGCGCCTGCGCCGATGTGGGCCATTGGGTTCGTTCCGGACTGGACCCGGTGGAATGCCTGAAGAAGCTCGACGGGCACATCCTGGCCGTTCATTTCAAGGACCTGGCGGAGAAGGACCCCAACACGCACGATGTCCCGTGGGGCACCGGCGTCTGCAATTCCAAGGGCCTGCTGGAAGAACTCAAGCGCCAGCAATTCCACGGCGCCATCTGCGTGGAATACGAATACCACTGGACAAACTCCAGCCCGGAGATCGCCCAGTCCCTGCAATTCTTCAACGCCACCTGCGCCCAACTGGCCGGGCCGCCGACCAAATGAATCAGTCCCTTTCCCGCCGCCGCTTTCTCAAAGTTTCCGCGCTGGCCGCCGGCGCGGCCGCCTGGCCCGGGCCGTCGCTCTTGCGGGCGCAGGCCGCACCCAAACTCAACATCGCCATGATCGGCCTGGGCGGCCAGGGGCTTTCCCGGCTCAAGGAAGCCCTGCAATGCGGGGCCAACATCGTGGCCCTGTGCGATGTGGACGAGAAAATGATGGCGGAGGCGCGCCAGGCCACCGCCGCCACCCTGGGCAATCCCAACTCCTACGTTGACTTCCGCAAAATGCTGGAGTCTGAAAAAAGTCTTGACGGAGTCATTATCGCGACGCCGGACCACTGGCACGCGCCCGTCTGCCAGGCGGTCTTTGCCGCCGGCAAGCACATTTTTTGCGAAAAGCCCCTGGCCCACGCCATTTCCGAAGTGCGCGATTTGCGCGAGCGGGCCGGCCGCTCCAAGGTGGCCACGCAAATGGGCAACCAGGGAAGCGCCACCGAGACCATGCGCCGCGGCATTGAATTGATTCAAGGCGGAGCCATCGGCCAAGTCCGCACTGTGCATGTCTGGGTGGCCAAGAGCGGCTCCTTCCAGCCCGGCCAGGCCGCCCCCACCGGTGAAAACCCCGTGCCCGACGGGCTGCATTGGGACAATTGGATCGGCCCGGCCTCCTTCCATCCCTACAAAAAAACCATCTATCATCCCAAGGCCTGGCGGGCCTGGTATGATTTCGGCGGCGGCTCCATGGCGGACTGGGGCTGCCACGGCTTAAACCTCCCTTTCCGCGCGTTGAACCTGGGTTATCCAACAGAAATCGAAGCCGATGTCCAGGGCGAAATCTCCGCCAGCTATCCCCGGGGCGTGCGCATCCGCTTCGACTTCCCCGCGCGCGGCGCCTTGCCGGCGGCGACCCTTTGGTGGCATGACGGCGGGCGGCTGCCGCCGGCGGAGGTGATGCCCAGGACGCTCGCCGATTTCCTCGGAGAAATGCCGGATGCCGGCGTCTTAATTCTTGGTGACAAAGGCTTCACCTTTGGCGATCCTCATGCGGGAGCGCGCTTCATCCAGTTGCACGATGAAAAGGAAGTCTCGCGCATCACCAACCATCCCGCAACGGCCAGCATCCCCAAATCCCTGCCGCGGGTGCGGGGGCACATGCAGGAATGGCTGGCCGCCTGCCGGACCGGCGACACCGCCGCCCCCTACTCCAGTTTTGAACTCGCCGGGCAACTGACCGAAACCGTTCTCTCCGGCGTGGTCGCGCTCCGCGCCGGCAAAAAGCTGCAATGGGACGGCCCGGCAATGCGCGCCGTCAACGATCCCGAAGCCGCCCAATTCATCCAGGCCAAATACCGCGCCGGCTGGTTTTAGCTTCAGCCGCCGGCTTCAGCATTGGAGCAAGACAAATGAGAACCAAGCCGGGAAAAGAATCAAAGTTACAGTGGCCCCTGTTATGCCGGTCTGCCCGAGTCCTAGCGTGGCTTTAATATGAAAAGTATAATGCGGATTATTGTCTTTAGTGGTTTATGTTTAAGTTGCAGTTGTGCCCGACTGCCAGTGAAGTCTAGTTCAGCGGAAACTTACTCTCTAAACGATGACCGAGTCCTTGTGGAGGCAGGAGGGCGTTGGCGCCCTATAGCTGCCTATGAACAAGAGGCTGAGACATTGATCAAGAATAAGCATCCTGACCTAAACTGGAGCGAACTAAAAGAGGCGCAAGCGTGGCTAAATCCGTTCGGTGCCACGAATTCGTTTATGTTCTCGTTTGACTTCGGCCTGGGCAAGAATAGCTATCTTGTCTATTTTGGGCGGGAAGGAGGGATAACGAATTTCGATGAAGGAATAGCAGTGAGCGGTTTTTCGCCACATGTCAACAAATAGTTCACTGCGGCGGTGCCACAACCGGGATGAGGCCGCGGCCATTGCGGCGATAGACCGCGAAATCCGTCCGGTCCAGCGTCAGCACAAGAACGTCGGTCATCAATTCGGTCATGCGGACAATGCAGGCGTCGGCCAAATCCATATCGCGGTCCGCGTATTTCTTGAGCAGCACCAACACACCGGCGGTTTGTTCCGACAGATCAAAGCTAAGAATGATTTCCCCGGCCTGAATCATATCCACGATGGCGGCCGGCTGGCCCGTCATCGCGGCAGCTTCCGTCACCGCCTCCTCGCAGGAATAAAACGGCGGGCCGATGCGCTCCAAAGTGTCGCATGCCCACCGGTGGTGCTGGTCCCGGCGGTTGAGCGCGGCGATGAGCGGCCCTGCATCTAAAATGTGTCTCATGCCGGCTTTTTGTTCCAAGTCCGCCGGTAGGCTTTATTGGTGCTCAGATCGGAAGGTCCTCCCATCACGCCAAAGTATCGCCGCATTACCGGCAATCCGCCTTTTTGGCCCAGGCGCGCCTTCAGGGCCTGCCGCGCGATTTCGCCTTTGGCCAGGCCGCTCTCGCGCGCCTCCGTCTGCAAGGCGTCCGCCAGTTCTTTGCCCAGCCGGACAGTCAACGTTTCATTCATTGACTTAGTATAATACAGCAGTGGCAACGAGGCAATACAGATTTTATTTGTTGTAGTCGCAGGGGTCAAACAATAGCTTCGCCCGATATGCGCTTGACTCATCCCGGAGAGGTCATCCACGGTGTTTTCCCATCAGCGGCTTTCAAGCCGGTAAAAGCACTGCGTATTGGTCAGCGGGATGGTGACTTGGTACTGCAGAGTTGTGGTCGTGAGCGTGGCGTTGGCGGTCACGTTGGTCCAGTTCGCAGTGGCGAGATCGGAATTCTGCTGCAGCACCAGATTCGTTGCTGGCAAAGTCCAGGACAGCATCAAGTTGCCTCCGGTGAGGGTCGAGTTCAACCAAGGCGTGGGGCTGGAGGCCGAGAGATATACCTGGTTGGCCACACCCGCCAGCCTGCTGCCATCGGCCGAGGAAGCGACGGAACGCCAATAAAGATATGGCACACTACAGGGCGTCCAAGTGGCGCCAAAATCCGCCGAGGTATAGAGCGCGCCGTTGCCCGCCGCCACCAATTTGCTTCCGTCGGCCGAACTCGCCACGCTGTTCCAATACTCCGGCGGCGCACCGCCCGGCGCCCAGGTCAGCCCGGCATCCGTCGAAAGATAAACCAGCCCCGGTTCACTACCGGTGTTAGTATGAAAGGACGCCGCCACCAGCCTGCTCCCGTCAGCGGAGGAAGCAACCGAAAACCACTTCGCTGCGGGCGCGGTGGTCAACGTCCAGTTCATCCCCGCATTGGTGGATATGTAAACTGACCCGTCGGCAGGCACATTCTGGTAATCACCCGGTTGGGCCGCGACCATGCGTGTCCCGTCCGCCGACGAGGCCAGACTTGTCCAACCCCAAGCGGCAGTGGGCGCATCCGAGAGCCACCAGTTGACTCCTCCGTCGGGCGAGAAATATATGCCGCTGCCACTCCCGGCAATGGCCAGTTTGGTTCCATCAGCGGACGAAGTTACCGCATCCCAGGCAGTCCCCATCGGAGCGTTGTTGGAGACCCAGGTGACGCCGCCATCGGTTGAGGTGAAGACCAAGCCGTACGCCGAAACCGCTGCCAGCCGGGTGCCGTCGGCCGAGGAAGCAACCGATTGCCAGGTCGAGATTGGCGCGGTCGTATTCGTCCAGGTGGCCCCGGCATTGGTTGATACGTAGATGGGTGCAGCCGGGTTGATGTGACTCCATACAGGCTGGGCGGTTATCAATCCGGCTGCCGCCACTAACCGCGTTCCGTCCGCCGACGACGCAATGGACGACCAGTTGGTGAGGGGCGCGTTGGCAGCCGGTATCCAAGTCTGGGCAAAAATGGGATTAAGAGCGCCCACCAGGCCGGCCAAGATCGCCGCTAACAAGGAGCATTTCGAGTTCATGAAACAACCTTGATGGCAAATGCTAATCCGCCGGGATTATCCTGTCAAAACCTTTTATCAATGGCCATCTCTATGAGGCCGCCGCCCGATGCGCCGGTTTGACATTTGGAATCTGAATCCCATCATGGGGCCGGTTTGCCGGCGGTTGCCGGTGGCATGACCCATACCGAAAAATTGTTGTGTGATCTGATCGCGCTGCCCAGCGTGAACCCGGCGTTTTTGCCCGCCCGCGATCCGCGCGCCGGCGAAGGCCGGGTCGCTGCCTTTTTAGCGGCCACCGCCGCCCGGGCCGGATTGGAGACGCATTTTCAAAACGTCCAGCCGGGCCGTTCCAATTTGCTCGCCTCGCTTCACCCCACGGGCCAACCCCGCCACCGTCTCCTTCTGGCCCCGCACCTGGACACCGTGCCGGCAACGGCCGATGAACAATATGTGCCGCGGCTGGCAGGCGGGCGGATTTACGGCCGGGGCGCCTGCGATACCAAAGGCTCCGTCGCGGCCATGCTCACCGCCTTGTGCCAACTGGCCAAACAAGGTCCGCGCCCGGCGGAAACGGAAATTGTTTTCGCCGGCCTGGTGGACGAGGAACATGGGCAAAGCGGCGCCCGCGCCCTGGCGTCCGGCGGCTGCAAAGCGGATTTGGCCATCGTGGGCGAGCCGACCCGGCTGCGCATCGTCACCGCCCACAAAGGCAGTCTCTGGCTGGAGCTGGCGACTCGGGGCAAATCGGCCCACGGCGCCCGGCCCGAGCTGGGCCGCAACGCCGTCCATGAAATGGCGCAAGTGGTCTGCCTGCTGGAAGGCGATTATGCGCGGCGCCTGCGCCGCCGGAGGCATCCGGTGCTGGGTCACGCCACCGTCAACGTCGGAGTCATCGCGGGCGGGACGCAGCCCAACATTGTGCCCGCGGCCTGCCGGATCAGTGTGGACCGCCGCACCTTGCCGGGGGAAACGGAACAATCCGTGCGGGCGGAGATGATGGCCCTGTTTCGCAGCCGGAAACTGCGCGTCACCATTGCGGACCAAAAGCAGGCGGCCTGCCGGCCCCTGGAAACGGATTGCCGGCTGCCGCTGGTGCGTCAATTCTTTCGCCTGGCGGGCCAGAAGAAGGCGGCGGGGGTGGATTATTTCTGCGACGCCGCGGTGCTGGCGCGGGCCGGGATTGCCAGCGTGGTGTTCGGGCCGGGGGACATCGCGCAGGCCCACACGGCGGAGGAGTGGATTGCGCGAAACTCCCTGGAGGCGGCGACGGCGCTGCTGGCAAAATTTTTGCGGTCGCTGCCGTAAAACTGATGAGTTCCCACAGCCAATCTTCCTTTTTCCGCCAAAGCGGGTGGATGGTGGTGTCCACCTTTGTCGGCGGCATTTTCATGGCCGGAGTTCAAATCGTGGCTCTGCATGGCCATGTCATGGAAGAATCCGATTGCAACACCTTTATTGCGCTGCTGCGGTTGCTCATGCTCTTCGGGGCGGTGCCTTCGGCGGCCTTGCAAACCATCTTTGCCCAGCAGGCCGCGGCGGCCTTGACCGATGAAGCCAGGGGGGAATTGACCGCGTCGGTCCGCGCCCTGCTCCGGACCACTTTTATTTTTTGGCTGTGCGTGGCCGGCCTGGTCTTGATTCTTGCCCGGCCATTTTCCGCGGCCCTGGCTGTCAACGATCCGACGGCGGTGCGCGTCACCATGTTGGCCGTCCTCGCCGTCGTCTGGGGGCCGACTTTCAAAGGCTTGCTCCAGGGGCTGCACCGCTTTGGTCCCTTGGGCTCGCTCGCGACGCTCGAAGGCATGGTCCGGCTGGGAACCTTTATTTTGCTCGTCAAGTGGCTGCACGGCGGAGCGGCCGGAGGGGTGTGGGCGGTATTCATCGCCCAATACCTGGTGCTTATCATCGCCGTCTGGCAGACCCGGGATGTCTGGAGCGCCAAAATCCCGGCCGCCTTTGCGTGGAAACCCTGGCTCCGCTGGGGTGTGCCGCTCACCCTGGGCATGGGCGCCTATGTCTTCATGTCCATTCAAGTGGACAGTTTGTTTGTCAAAAGCGCCTTTCATAATTCCACCCACGTGCAGTTATACAATTGCGCGATGTTCATCGGATTCGCCATGACCCAGTTCATCGCCCCCATCACCGCCGTGATGTTCCCGACGATTGTCCGGAGTCTGGCCCTGTCCAGGAAGAGCGACGCCCTGGTCCTGACGCTGGCGGTGACGGGAGTTTTTGCCGGTCTGGCCGCGACGGCATGCACGCTGTTTCCCAAACTGCCTCTCGCCATTCTCTTTCCAGATAAAATCGGGGCGGCTGTTTTAGTGCCGTGGTACATCTGGGCGCTGGTTCCCCTCGCCCTGGCCTATCCGCTGATCCAGAACTTGCTCGCCCGCGGACGATTCGCCGCCACGCCCTGGCTCATTGCGGTCCCGATTCTTTACGTGCTGACCCTGATCGCCCTCAAGCCGTGGCTGGTGGCGATGCCGGACGACTTCAGCGCCTTCAAGGTCATCATCCAAATCATGGGCTGCTTCTGTCTTTTACTCTTTGGCGTGGCGGCCTGGTTCACCTGGCGCAAGCCGGCTAACGCAGTTTTGGATCCGGGTTCGGCGGCGGCGCGTTGAGTTTGCGATACAGCCAGTTTTCCACCGGGGCGAAAAGTTTCCGCAGCGGATTGAGCCGCGAATAAATCATCTTCAATCGAATCACCGACAGCAGCATCGTCAGCGAAGTCCGGCCCAGCGCCACCTTGGAGCCTACCTTGTCCGTCCACTCCGTCGGCACTTCCAAAACGGTGAAACCGGCCCGCTTGAGCAAGTAAAGAAGATTGATGTCAAAGGCCATGTCGGCAATGCAGAGGGAGGGATGGATTTTTTCCACGGCGGCGCGCCGCATCACCTTGGCCCCGCATTGCGTGTCGCGGATGTTCATGCCGAAAAAAAACTGCACGATGCGGTGAAAAACCCGGCTGGCAAATTGCCGCCGCCCCGTCTGCATCTGGTGCAGCACCGCCCCCGCCAGCCAGCGCGAACCAATCACGCAATCCGCCCCGGGCGTGTGGCGGATCAGGTCCAGAAACGCGGGCGGGGCCGTGGCCCCGTCGGCATCCACGTACCCGATCAAATCGGCCCGCGGAGCCAGGCGCAACCCCTCGATCAGCGCTCCCCCTTTGCCAATGGGCGCGGGAAATTCCAGCGCGCTGACTTCGGGAAATTCCGCCCCCACCCGCCGCACCACGCCCAAAGTATTGTCCCGGCAGCCGTTGAGCACCACCACCAGTTGGAACTTGCCCTGATAATTGTTGCGGAAATACTCCGCGTAGCCGCGCAAAACCGGTTCGATCCGATCCTCCTCGTTGTAAGCAGGTATCAGCAACAACACACTGGGATGACCCTCGGCCACAGGCGGAGTATTTACCCAATCCGCCCCGCCATGTCGAGGGGAGAGTTTGCCCGTCTCTCTTAAACTTAATCTTAATCTCCTTCATTTCACAGAGAGGATTAAGATTAGGATTAGGATTAAGATTAAGAGCAGGATTAGGATGGAAACCCTGCCGTTTGCCGCTTGCCAGCGGCGGGCGGGCGTTTAACCTTGCCCGGTGAACCTTCTTTTCATTGGCGACATCGTGGGCGAACCGGGGCGGCGCGCCGTCAAACAGCTCTTGCCCAAATTGCGCGCGGACCACCGGCTGGACATGGTGGTGGCCAATGGCGAAAATGCCGCCGGCGGCGCGGGCATCACCGTCAACACCGCCAACGAAATTTTCGGCGCCGGCGTGGACATCATGACCACCGGGGACCATCTGTGGGATCAAAAGGAAGTGGCCATTCTGCTGCAAACCGAACCGCGTTTCTTGCGCCCGCTCAATTATCCGCCCGGCGTCATGGGCCAGGGCAGCACAATTTGGCATTCCGAAAAGCTCCCCCCCGTCGCCGTGCTCAACTTGCAGGGCCGCACCTTCATGCCCCCGCTGGACAATCCGTTTCTCTGCGGCAAGACCGAGGCGGAACATCTGCGCAAAATCACCCATATTATTTTTGTGGACATGCACGCCGAGGCGACCTCTGAAAAAATCGCCCTGGCCCGCATGCTGGACGGCCGGGTCAGCGCCGTGGTGGGAACCCACACCCATGTGCAAACCGCCGACGAGCAAATTTTCCCCGGCGGCACCGCCTATCTGAGCGACGCCGGTTTCACCGGCCCGCATGAAAGCGTTCTCGGCCGCGAAATCGAGCCGATCATCGAGCGCTTCCGCGCCAACACCCCGCAAAAATTCGACGTGGCCAAAGGCCGCATCCTCCTGCAAGGCGCGCTGATTGAAATTGATGCCATCACCGGCCGGGCCTTGAGCATCCGCCGCATTTCCGAGCCGCTGCCTGACCATGCCTAAACAATCTTCACAATGGGATTTTGGCGGAGAACTCTTTCCTCCAGAAGCGACGCGGCGCGTGTTCTCCGTCAGCGAGCTGACGGCGGACATCCGGCGCGCGCTGGAAAAACAAGTCGGCCAGATTTGGGTCACGGGCGAAATCACCAATTTCCGCCAGCAAATGTCCGGGCACATTTATTTCACCCTCAAAGACGCGAGCGCGCAGTTGGGCTGCGTTCTTTTTCGCAGCGACGCGGTGGCCAATCGCGGCGCGCTGGCCGATGGACGCAAGGTGGTTCTCAAGGGCGACATCACCGTCTATGAACCGCGCGGACAGTATCAATTGCAGGTGCTGGCCATCGAACTGCAGGGCGTCGGCGCGCTCCAGGCCGCGTTTGAAAAACTGAAAGAAAAGCTCGGCGCGGAAGGGCTTTTTGCCCCGGACCGAAAACGTCCCCTCCCCCGCTTTCCGCAGCGCATCGGCCTGGTCACGTCTCCCACCGGCGCGGCCATTCGCGATATTTTGCATGTGATGCAACGGCGCAATCCGACGGTCGAAATCATTCTGGCCCCGTGCGCCGTGCAGGGCGCGGGCGCGGCGGCGGAAATCGCCGCGGCCATTGCCCTGCTCAACGAATGGTCGCAAAAATCCCCCGCGCCGCTGGACTTGATTCTGGTCACGCGCGGCGGCGGCAGCCTGGAAGACCTTTGGGCCTTCAACGAGGAAGCGGTGGCCCGCGCCATTTTCCATTCCGCCCTGCCGGTGGTGTCGGCGGTCGGCCATGAAATTGATTTCACCATCAGCGATTTCGTGGCGGATTTGCGCGCCGCCACGCCGAGCGCGGCGGCGGAAGTTTTGACCGAGGGCGTTTTTGCCGGCGCGCGCCGGGTGGCGCAAGTTCCGGCGCAACTGGGCGAAAGGGTGAGACGCCGCCTCCTGGGCGAGCGCCGCCACTTTGAGCAATTGACCCGCCGCCTCCAAACCGTCCATCCGCGCCGCCAACTGCATGAGCGCCGCCAGCAGGCGGACGAATTGCAACTGGCCGTTTCGCGCTGCGCGCGGCGTCAACTGCAAAAACTGCGCCAGGCCTGGCAAACCCGGCGCGAGCGGCTGGCCCGCCTCCGTCCCGGCCGGATGCTGGCGCTGCGCCGTGAATGGCTCCAGGGCCGGCAACGCCGCCTGGGCGGGCAGGCGCTGCTGCTTTTGCAAAATCTGCGCCAGCGCGCCGCCGCGCTCGCCGCCCGCCTGCAACTGCTCGGCCCGGAGCAGGTGCTGGCCCGCGGCTACTCCATCACCTTGGACGCCGCCACCGGCCGCATCCTCCGCGCCGCCGCCGAAACCGCCCCCGGCCAAAAGTTGAAGACGCGGCTGAAAACCGGGGAAGTGAGCAGCACAGTGAACGGCAAGTCTCAATAGACCTCCCCCGCGCGGCAAAAAGCGAACACGAGAATGCCCCGGAACCGGACTCAAAATTAAAACTGTTTTTCTGGCCGCATTCGCGTTCTACTGAGGAGGTGAGAGATGGCATTCTGCTTCCGAAAAACCAAAGCTTGATCCGCCCCCGCGATGTTCTTCGACTATAACCCGAATTCGATAGGTGCTCTGATCGGCCGATTGGTGGCTGACCTTTTGTTTTTGCTCGGCGCATTGCTCGGCGCGTTGAAGTGCCTGGCCATTTCGCGCCGCCCGGCGGCCAATGCGCCGTGCGTGTTGTCGCTCGCCCTGTTTTTGATGGTCTTTCCGATCGGGATAGCGGCCAACGAGCTTTTCCATTTCAACCTTGCCTCTCCGTTATTCCTCCTCGTCACCTCAGTTTTGAAATGGGGAATTGCCGCTGTAGCCATCATTCTGGCCATAGTTGGTTTGGTGCAGTACGCTCATGCAAACGGGCGATTTACCCAAGGACGCCCTCAAGCGGTTTGGGCAATCGTCTGGAGCAGTCTGGCCATGTTGGTCGGGATGGTCGTCTATGTTAGCCCGCATCCGCCATTACAGCAACCCTCCAAAGGTCAGACCATCAGTTTCTACTATTTGAATTTCAGGTTTGCCGCGCCCGGCCGTCCCTGGGTGCAGGCCAACGCCAAAGCCATCAACCCCGACGCCTCCCTCGCCTTTACGCGCGGGTATCCGGAAACATGGTTTGCCATCACCGCTGAATCACTTGCCAATAGAACGACTTCGTCCGAAGACCTGGCCGACTTGGCCCGTGCCCGGATGCAGAGCCTGGCGGAGTCTTACCATCCCGGAGAAGAATTACCGCGGAAATACGAACGATTGAGCGGTGTGGAAGTTCACACCGAATGCACCATTCAAAACCGGCCAGTTCTTTACGTGCAATGGTTTTGCGCGACCAACGGCTGGGCCTATCAATTGACGACTTGGGGGCGATTAACCCAGCGCCGGGAGGTGCTGAACGCGGCGCAGGATATGATCAGCCGTTTTGAGTTGGTGGATTACCAGCTCCACCCGCCCCCGGCAGAGGGAAGCCTGACGAAAGATTTTACGTCAACCAATTTTGGCTACCGGGTTCATTGCGCCAATTCCGGCTGGCGCGCCTGGCCGAAATTGGACACCGATTCTGCATTGGCCTCCTTTGGCATGTTGCACGGGCAGGATGCCGCGCTGACGGTTACCGCCGTATCCTTGTTTGATCTGATGCCCGAGCCGGAGGCGGTTTATCGCGGTCTTTTCGCCGCGGCCAACGGCGCGGATGCGCTGCAGAACTCCCGCAAAATTCACGAGCAAACGCTGGACGGCGTCGAAGCAACCTTCACGCGAAACGCCACGGGAACAAAAGAATACACCTATCGTTTAAAAGCGTTGCAAGGCGGCGGATGCGCTTACTTGGTGCAGGCCTGGGTCGAATCCAAAAATCCGCGCCGGGACGCCGTTCTGGATGAAGCGATGTCACGGGTGGAGTTTTTGCAGCGCCCCCTTTCGCCCCCGGATCCGGTCAGGCTCAGCCCACGGGAAATCCGCGCCCAACGCCTCGCCATCAACAGCATCGGGCTGGCTTACTACAACGCCGAGAGATATGGCGAGAGCGCGCGCTTTTTTAAGCAGGCCGTGGCCCTGGATGGCCTGCATACCAACATGGCTTTTCTGGAGAATTTGACCCTGGCCTACAAACAATCCGGCAATTATGCCGCCGCCCTGGAGGAGCTGGAACTGCACCCCCAATATGTGGATTCCCAACCGAAACTGGCCGCCAATCGCGCCTTCCTGCAAGGCCGCCTCGGCCGGATGGATGCGGCGTTGACGAACTACGAAAAACTTTTCTCCGCGGGCTTCAATGACGCCGATCATTTCAGCGAATACATCAGTCTGCTCTCCCAGGAGAACCAGACCGACAAGGCTCTGGCCGCCATCGAATCGCGTTTGCGGAAGGAAGACTCCGCCGACCTCCGCCTGCTCCAGGCCGCCTTGCTCAAACGGACCAAAAAGTTCGACCAGGCCATCGTCCTGTTGCGGGCGCAGCACGAAAAAAACCCCTTCCACGCCGGCCTGGCCTTGTCCCTAGGCGACGCTTTGATCCAAGCCGGACGGCCGAGCGAGGCCCTGCCTTTGAGCGAGGAGATGATCCGGCAATCCGGGTCTTCGGCGGCCGCGTGGTCGTTGAAAGGCCGGGCGCAGTTTGGCTTGAAATGGTACCGGGAAGCCAGGGAGTCCTTTGAACATACCCTCAAAGAGGCGCCCTCGGACACCGGGGCGCGCCAGTATCTCCAGGTTATTGCCGGGCTGCTCGGCGAAGGCTCCAATGTCGCCATTCAAGAGCCGCTTGATCCCGTCGCGCTGCCGCGCGAACTCACCAACGACCCGCCCGCTCCGTCCGCCGATTTTGCCCGCGACGAAGGGGCGTATTACACCCGCGTCATCACGGCCGTCTCCTATCAGCAGGGCCGGGAATATAAAAGAACTGATTATTTCCTGGCCCACGTTCTCTCCCCAACGGGAGTCTCCGCCTTCAGCACCTTTCAAGCCTCCTTCAGCCCTTTGAATGAAGAGGTCTATGTCAATGAGGTTGCGGTCAAAGATTCCGCCGGCAATCCCGTCAGCACCGGCAGAACCGGGGATTATTACGTCCTGGATGACCGCTCCAGTTCGTCGGCGAACAATCAGAAAGTATTGAACATCCCCGTGGCCGGCCTGCAGCCGGGATTCAATCTCACCGTGACCATCACGCGCCGCGCCTTGGGGCAGTTGAAGGAATTTGCTTTTTTGCCCTGCCCTTTTTCCAGCAGTTTTCCCGTTCAGGAACGGGCCTTGTATTACGCCGGCGACACCAATGCCGTCCGCTTTGCCAGTTCGAGCAACCTCGTGCCGGAAAGGGTGGATCATGGCTTGCTCTGGCGGCAGGCGGAGCCGCCGGTCAGCCGGTGGGAACCGCTCCGGCCGGCCACCGACGACTATGTGCCGATGGTTTGGCTGAACGACGCCCGGGCCGGCTGGCCCGAACTGGTGACAAACTACCTGGCCGCCATTCAGGACCGCCTGGAACTGCCCGCGGCACAAACCGAGCTGGCGCAGCAACTCGCGGCGCGCGGCGCCACCGTCCGGCAAAAAATTGCGGCCATCGCCGATGACATCCAAACCAATTACACCTATAAAGCCATTGAATTTGGCCGGCGCGCCCGCAACCCCCAAACCCTGGCCGAGGTGGTGCGCAACAAATTCGGCGATTGCAAGGACCATGCCGCCCTGGCCATGCAGATGCTCAAAGCCGCCGGCATCCCGTCTTTTCTGGCCCTGCTCAACACCGCCGCCCCGGTGCGGCCGGACCTGCCTTCCTTGGACCAATTCGATCACATGATCCTCTGCATCCCCCAGCCGGGCGCCGATGTCTTCCTGGATTGCACTGTCAAGTCGTTTGATCTCAGCGCCGGCTGTTATGGGCTGGCGGGCCGGGAGGCGTTGATTCTGGACGGCGACCATCCGCATTTTGAAAGAATTCCGGCCTACCCCGCCAACGGCAGCGTTATCCACATGAACAGGTCCGTGGAGCTGACCAATAATACCGACGCGCTCATCCGGGAAACGGTCACCTTTCACGGGCTGCACGCCGGCCTCTACCGCGCCTACTTCCGCGCCATCCCCGCCGCCAGCCGCCGCACTTATGTCGTCAATCTCTTTGTCGGCGTTTCCGAACAACTTCAGAATTTTAAAATTGACGGATTGGACGACCCTCACGCTCCCCTGCTGGTGGAACTGACCTATCTGGCCCGCGGCCGGTTTCATGCCTTTGAAAAGGAGATCGGCGGCAGTGTGCCGCTGTATTTTGAGCGGTCTGTTCTGCTCGATCAATCCGTCGAAAAACGAACCACCCCCTTTGAAATCTCCATCCCTCTGACCCTTGAAGGCGCCACCGACATCCGCTGTCCTCTCCTCTTCATCGCCACACCGCTTCCCAACCCCGCGCCCAAGGTCGAAAACCAATTCGTGGCCGGCCAGTTGTCCTCCACCGCCGATGCCGCGGGCTGCCATCTCCGCTTTCACCTTTACGAACCGGCCGGACGATTCGCTCCAGAACAGTATCCGTCTCACAACCAGGCCATGCAACAAGCCGTGGACATGCTGGCCCCACGAATTGTCTTCGCCAAAAAGGCGAAATAATTAAAACTGTTCTTCCTGGAACGAACGGATGGAAGGAGGCAACGGAGGGAATAAAAAATCATCTACGGCAAGAACTCGCACTGGCACATGGCGGCCCCGGCGACAATTGTTGGAGTGGCCACAAACCGATGGCCGATGTGGTCCACCATGACCCCAAACCCCTCCAAAGTTCTCACCCCGAGCAAGGTCATGTCGCCGGGTTCCGCAAAGACCACCTCATCGTTGGTTTCGTAGCCCTCGGCGCTGAGGATGGCGTAGCCAATCTCCCGCTCGACCTTCTGCTGCGGGGCCATGGCAAATATCCGCTTCCGGCGCGGGGTGATGCCGGCGCCTTTCAAAACCTCGGCTAGAACCCAAGTCAGTTCCGAGCCGGTGTCCACCACAGCCTCCAACGGCTTGGTGGCCAATTCCTGGCGCTTGGGATTGCGCGCGATGACATTGACTTTGAACATGCTCATGGTTGTAAGACTACCCCATTCTCCCGCCCTGGCGAGCCGGGAAGACCATCTCGGCGAACAACCAAAACCTGGTTTTTGCGGTCGCCACGAAATAATTAAAACTGTTTTTTCAGCGAAATTCGTGCTCTGTTGAGGGCATGGATTCGCCTTCACGAATTGGAAAAGCGCCCCACAACCAGGGCGGCTTTTCCCTGGTCGAACTCCTCTGCGTCCTGGTCATCCTCATCATCCTGGCCACCATGTTGGACAGCCGTTTGTCCGTCTCCCGCCGCCGCACCGCCCGGGAATTGTGCCGCAAGAATCTTCAGACCATCTATCTGGCAATGACCCTCTACGCCGATGATAATCATGGAACCTTTCCCTTCCTGAAAGAGGCCGCGATTTCAGCAGGGCCGCTCAGCCTGCTCGTGCCCCGCGGCACCACCGAAACCGCCATCTTCATCTGCCCCGGCAGCCGCGACAAGCCGCTGCCCGAGGGCGAATCCTTCGCCAAACGCCGCATCAGTTACGCCTATTACATGGGCCGCTCCACCAGCCACAGCGCCGACGAAGTCATCCTGTCGGACTGGCAGGTCAACAACCTGCCCAAAACCAAAGGCCAGCCCCTCTTTTCCCCCGACGGCAAAAAACCGGCCAACAACCACGACAAGGACGGCGGCAATCTTCTTCTTGGCAACGGCGAGGCCCTCAGTTCCGGCGCCAACGCGCCGCGGGACTTGCCCGTTCCGCCAGGCGTCACCCTCTTGAATCCCCTGCCATGAACATCAAAATTGAATGTGGGTGCGGGACCCGTTACTCATTCGAAGTTGAGCCGTGCAACGGCCGGATGCCCTGGGCGGTGGAGTGCCCCGCCTGCCACGCCGACGGCACCGCGGCTGCCAACCAAATCATCGCCAAAAGGTGCTCCGCCGTTCCGCCGGACGCCCCGCGCCTGCGCCTCCACGAGACACCTTCCGAAAACCCGCCGTCCGCCGCTCCGGCGCCGGAACCGCCCGCCGCGCCAAAACTCGATCTCGCCGGGTTCAAAGCCCAAAAACGCCGTGCCGAACAACGCGCCCATCGCAAAGGCGCGCGGCTCATCGTCGGACTGGTGATCCTCCTGGCCGCCGGCCTCGGCGCCTGGGCCTGGTATTCATTGGCCGGCTCCAAACCGCATCTGGCCGCCACCCTCAAATTGCCCGGCGGCACCCCAGCTCAGATCCAGTTCCTCGGACCCGGCAAAATTCTCATCGCCACGGCCAATGAAGCCAGCTTGCGCGATCTCTCCCTGGAAAAAGTCCTTTGGTCCGCCAGGCTGTCCGACGCCGCCTCCCCCTTGGGCGCGCCGCCGGTTTTTGCCGACCATGACAAACTCTGGATTTGCCTGGGAGATCAGGTGAAATGTTTGGACGAAGCCACCGGCACCGTGAAACAAACCATCCCCATCGCCGGCCGCTTCGTCAGCTTTACCCCCGCCGACACCAGCCTCCTCGTCGTCTCCGCCCCGGACGAGACGCGGCGCATTGCCCTTCACATCGAACTGGCCACCGGCGCGGTTTCCACCCAGGAAATCACCGTCCCGCGCAAGGAAAAACAGACCCTGCCCAACGATCTGCCGCCCAACGTGCTGCCCACCGCCGCCGTCTTGACGGCCCAAATTCTGGAGGAGCAAAAATTCAACAAACCGCTCAACGCCATGAGCAGCGAGTTTTTTGCCGCGGGAAAAAACCTCGTCGAGCTGCGCGTCAAATTGCTCGAAGCCAAAGTCTCCTACGTCCAAAGCATCAAGCCCCGCGGCCCGCCGCAGCTCAACGGCCAAACCACCGCCGGGTCCAGCGCCGGCGTGATTGGCGAGGAAATTTTCAACGACCTCAAGCGCAGCGAGACCGGCGGGGTGCGTCCGGTGGACGAGAGCCGTTATGAAGTGCGCCTGCGCCGCTGGATCGAATCAGAGCCGGTGGAATGGAAGGGCGAAGTCACCGGCGCGCCCTCCTTCTTTCCCCTCTCCACCGTGGACCTGCTGGTGGCGGGCCAGACTCTGGCCGTTTTCGACAAACAGAACCAAAAGCTCTTCGACAGCAAACTCAGCTACCCGGTCAGCGAACGCTTCACCACCGGCGATTTGGCCGGTCGCCTTCTGCCCGCCGCTGAACGCACAAACACCCTTTACTTCTTTGATCAGGGCGTTCTCACCGCCTTCTCCCTGCCGGACGGCGGGGTGCGCTGGCGTCTGCCCAGTTTTGGCATCAGCGCCATCCAGTTCGACGGCCAGGGCATGCTCTACGTGGATTCCACCGCCGCCGGCCCGGACGACATCAAGTATGCGGATACCATCAGCTTTGAAAAAATCCCTTCTGTTCTCCTCAAGGT
Organism: Verrucomicrobiota bacterium; assembly: GCA_049513975.1. Taxonomy (GTDB): domain Bacteria; phylum Verrucomicrobiota; class Verrucomicrobiia; order Limisphaerales; family Palsa-1400; genus JBEKOF01. Next base: position 28,430 of record JBEKVM010000033.1, read on the forward strand.
GGATCCGGCCTCCGGTAAAATCCTGTGGAAGGCCGAACAACGCGGCGAACGCACCATAGTCTCCGGCAAATTTCTCTACTCCGAGAGCGTGCAGCAGGGCGGCGCCGGCCTCGCCGCCGCCCTGGGCGACGCCCTCAACCAGCCGCCCGGCGAAGGCCCCGTCTATTTTCGTCTTTACAGAATGGACCCCGCCACCGGCGAGGCCCTCTGGAGCCTCTACCGCGAGCAACGCCCCCGCAATCTGGCCATCGGGGGCAACCGCATCCTCCTCCGTTTCGGCGACGACCTGGAACTCTTCAAATTCCTCGTCTTTTAGCTTTGGGAGAGCCGGCAACGGTAGGGCGAGACTCCGTCGAGCCCCGACTCGATTTCGGGGAATGCCGATGCTGCGTAGAACATGAACAAGACAATAGTACGGCTTGACCCTTGCGACGGTCTGTCAGTTCAAATCCGCCCCGCATTGTACAAATCAATGGCGGAGTTGTTTTTATCAATTTGACCGCCGATGAGCAGGCTGCCAAAATGGAAGGCGTGAGTTCAGGCGTGATACCCGAAGCAGCCCTGTTGTCAAAAAATGCCCTGGACAAGCCGCGCGTGCCGGTGTGGCTGAAGTGGGCCTACACCGCCTTCATGCTGGTGCTGGTGCCGGTTTACTGGGTGAACTATGGACCGGCCAATTTTATCTACTTCTGTGACGCGTCCTTGTTCCTGACCTTGTTCGCCGTTTGGACGGATAACGCGCTGCCGGCTTCCATGGCAGCGGTTGGGATTCTCGTTCCGCAGTTCTTCTGGTGCGTGGACTTTGGCGCGGAGTTGGTGGGTTCGCACCTGACCGGCATGACCGGCTACATGTTCGACGCGCAGCTCTCTCTTTTCCTGCGCGGGCTTTCGCTGTTTCACGGCTGGCTTCCCTTCCTGCTCTGCTACCTGGTTTTCCGCCTGGGCTATGACCGGCGCGCCTTGAAGGCGTGGACCGCGCTGGCTTGCGCATTGTGCCTCATCGCCTTTTTCCTGCTGCCGCCGGCGGGCGCAACCCAGGCGGACCCGAAATGGCCGCGCAATATAAACTACGTCTTTGGCCTCGATGACGCCCATCCGCAGAAGTGGATGCCGCCGGGCCTGTATCTTGTCGTCTGGTTTCTGGCTTTGTTCACGCTGGCCTACGTGCCAACCCATCTGGCGCTTACCAAACTGACCGCCGCACGCGCCACCCGGCTCCCATCATGAAACCGGACACCGACCTGGCGCCGGAGAACCGGCAGCGCGGCTTCTGGGCGCTCATCGTCACGCAATTCCAGGGCGCATTCAGCGACAACGTCCTGAAAAACCTCGTCATTTTCATGATTATCGGCCTGAATGTGTCGCTCGCCGAAAAGCACAAGATTGGCGAGCTTGTCGGCGCGCTGTTCTCCTTGCCTTTCATTGTGTTTTCCATGGCCGGCGGCTTCCTCGCCGATCGTTTCAGCAAGCGGACGATCTCCGTCGGCGTCAAAAACTTTGAAGTATTTGTGATGCTGCTCGCGCTGGCGGGTTTCGCGCGGCAGCAGCACCTCTTAAACGCCGGCGTGCCGGCATCCCTGCAAACCTGCTGGCCGTTGCTCGGCTGTGTCTTTTTGATGGGCGTCCACAGCGCGTTTTTCGGCCCGTCCAAATACGGCCTGCTGCCGGAACTGCTGCCCGAACGCCAGCTCTCGTGGGGCAACGGCGTGCTGGAACTCGGCACCTTCATGGCCATCATTTTGGGCACGGTCGCGGCGGCGTTCATGGCCGGGGGTTTTCGCGGCGAGCAATGGATGTCCGGCGTCATCCTCATCGCCCTCGCGCTGTTTGGATTTGCCACCAGCCTCGCCATCTCGCGCGTGCCGGCGGCGAACCCGCGGAAAAAATTCAGCGCGAATTTCCCCGGCGAAGTGTGGGCGCAAATCCGCCTCTGGCGCCAGGATCGTCCGCTGTTCCTCGCCGCCGTTGGCAACACCTACTTCAACTTCCTCGGCGCGCTCTTGCTGCTGAATTTGTTTTTCTACGGCGCGGACGTGCTGCATGTGGACGAAACCAAAATCGGTTTCCTCAACGTCGCCCTCGCGCTCGGCATCGGCCTGGGCAGCGTGGCGGCGGGATATTTGTCCGGCAGCAAAATCGAATACGGCCTCGTGCCGCTCGGCGCGCTGGGCCTTTCCGTCTTCTCCGCCTCGCTGGCGCAAGACAATTTGTCCGTGAACGCCGCGCTGGTGCGGCTCGCCCTGCTCGGCTTCGCGGGCGGGTTCTTCATCGTCCCCATCTCGGCGCTGCTCCAACACCGCCCGGACAAAACGGCCAAGGGCGAAACGCTCGCGGCGGCGAACCTGCTTTCGTTCGTCGGGATTTTTCTCGCGTCGGGCGTCCATTGGCTTCTGGCGCAGGCGATGCAACTGAATCCGCGCCAGATTTTTCTCGTCGGCGGCGCGCTCACGCTCGTCAGCGCCATTTACGTTTTGTGGCTCCTGCCCGATGCGGTGCTCCGGTTTGGTCTCTGGCTGCTCACCCGCACGCTTTACCGGGTGCGCGTGCTCGGCCGCGAGAATATTCCCGAGAAAGGCGGCGCGCTGTTTGTCTGCAATCACGTTTCCTTCGTGGACGCGCTCCTGCTCATCGCTTCCACGGACCGGCGCGTGCGGTTTGTGATGTTTGCCGGGATTTACGAGTTGCCCTGGGTGAAGCCGTTCGCCCGCATCCTCGGAGCCATTCCCATCTCCTCGGCGCAGCGGCCGCGCGACCTGCTCAAAGCGCTGCAAACGGCCAGCGAGGCCATTCGCGCCGACGACGTGGTTTGCATTTTCGCCGAGGGTCAAATCACGCGGATCGGGCAGTTGTTGCCCTTTCGCCGCGGGTTGGAGAAGATCATGCAGGACGTGGAGGCGCCCATCGTGCCCGTCGCGCTGGACGGCGTGTGGGGCAGCATCTTCAGTTTCGAGAAGCGGCGTTTCGTTTGGAAGTGGCCGCGGCGCATTCCGTATCCGGTCACCGTGAGCTTCGGTCCGCCCATGCCGCCGCGCGCCACGGCGTCCGAGGTGCGCCAGGCCGTGCAGGAATTGCTGGCCTCGGCGTGGGGTCATCGCCGCGGGCGGATGCACCCGCTGCAGCGCGCCTTTGTGCTCTCGGCGCGGCGGCATCCTTTCCGCTTTGCCATGGCCGACTCGCAGTCGCCGAAGGTGAGCTTTGGTTCGGCGCTGGTCAAAGCGGTCTTTCTGGCGCGGCGATTGAAAATGGTCTGGGCCGGGCAGGAAAAGGTCGGGCTGCTCCTGCCGCCCTCGGTGCCGGGCGCGCTGGCGAATTTTGCGGCGATGTTGTCCGGCAAAGTGCCGGTGAACCTGAACTACACGCTCTCGGAGCAAGCCCTGGCTTCCTGCATCCGCCAGTGCGATATCAAAACCGTCGTGACCTCGAAAGCGTTTCTTGAAAAGGTGAAGCTCACCGTGCCGTGCGAGACGGTTTATCTCGAGGAACGCGCGGCGCGTCCGGGTCCGGGTGAAAAACTCGCGGCGTTTTTCATGGCTTGGCTGTTGCCCGCGGGCTGGTTGGAGCGGGCGTTGGGGCGCGCGAAGAAAGTGGAGCTGGACGATTTGGCGACGGTCATTTTTTCCAGCGGCAGCACGGGCGAGCCGAAGGGTGTCATGCTGAGCCACTACAACATCGGTTCGAACATCGAGCAAATGGAGCAAGTGTTCAGCCTGGACGGACGGGATCGTTTCCTGGGCGTCCTGCCGTTTTTCCATTCCTTCGGTTTCACCGGCACACTCTGCCTGCCGGTGGTGCTGGGGGTGGGCGCGGTCTATCACCCCAGTCCGCTTGATGCCAGGGCGATTGGCCCGCTGGTCTGCGATTACAAAGTGACCTTTCTCCTCGCCACGCCGACGTTTCTGCAACTTTACATGCGCGGCTGCACGCCGGAGCAGTTCGGCAGCGTTCGTGTCGTGGCGGTGAGCGCGGAAAAGCTGCCCGAACGGCTGGCCTCAGCGTTCGAGGAACAGTTCGGCGTCCGGCCCTTCGAGGCCTACGGCTGCACCGAGTGCGCCCCGGCGGTGGCGGTCAATACGCATGATTTTCGCTCGGCCGGTTTCCGCCAGGTTGGGGTCAAGCGCGGCAGGATTGGCCATCCGTTGCCCGGCATTTGCGTGCGCATCGTGGACGCGGAGACGCGGCAACCCGTGCCGCTGGGCCAACCGGGCCTGCTGCTCGTGCGCGGCCCGAATGTGATGCGGGGTTATCTCGGCCGCCCCGACAAGACCGCGGAAGTGCTGCGCGATGGCTGGTATGTCACCGGCGACATCGCCGCGCTGGACGAGGACGGTTTCCTCCAGATCACCGATCGCCTGAGCCGCTTCAGCAAAATCGGCGGTGAGATGGTCCCGCATATTCGCGTCGAGGAAAAACTGCACGAACTGGCCGGAGCGACGGAACAATGGTTTGTCGTGGCCGGCGTGCCCGACGAAAAGAAAGGGGAGCGGCTGGTGGTGTTGCACAAGCTGACGGCAGCCCAATGGACGGAGCTTTGCCCCAAGCTGCCGCAACTGGATCTGCCCAATCTCTGGAAGCCGCGCCCCGACCAGTTCTATCACCTGGAGGCCTTGCCCATCCTCGGCACCGGCAAATTGGACCTGCGCAAGATTCGCGAACTGGCGGCGCAGTTCTCCAAAGGAGAATCGGGCAAATGAACCGCCCGCGGATCGCCTCCTAGTCATGCAAAACGTCGTCATTGCCAAAACCTATCGCTTTGTGCCGCCGCGCTTCAGCCCGTTCTGGTGGCGGATCATCCAGTGGTATCTGCCCGCGTTTCTTCGAAAGAGTTTCGGCATCACTTCGTGGAAATGCGTGGGGGCGGAGCGCCTGGCCGATTCTCTGAATGCCGGCTGCGGCGTGTTGCTGGCCTCAAACCACTGCCGGCCCTCTGATCCCGCGGTTTTGGGGCTGCTGGCGCGCGAAGTCGGCCGGCCATTTCATGTCATGGCCAGTTGGCATCTCTTCATGCAAAGCCGCGCGCAGTCTTTCCTCTTGCCCCGCCTCGGGGGATTTAGTGTTTACCGGGAAGGATTGGATCGTGAATCGCTCAAATGCGCCACGCGCATTCTGGCCGAGACCCGCTTTCCCCTGGTCGTTTTTCCAGAAGGCTTCGTCACCCGCAATAACGACCGCCTGATGAACCTGATGGAGGGGGTGGCGTTTCTGGCGCGTGCGGCGGCCAAACAACGGGGCGCTTCTCCGCAGCCTGGCAAGGTCGTGATGCATCCGGTTTTTGTCCGCTACTTTTTCGAAGGCGACCTCGGAGCAACCATTGCGCCGGTCTTGCAGGAAATCGAAGCTCGTCTGTCCTGGCAGCCGCAGAGTCATCTGCCCTTGCGCGAACGGATTGTCAAAGCCGGACACGCTTTGCTGGCGCTCAAGGAAATGGAATACCTCGGCGCGACCCAATCCGGCGCACTGAGGGAACGGCTCGCCCATCTGCTGGATCATCTGCTGCAACCGCTCGAGCAGGAATGGACCGGAGGACGCCGCGAGCCTGATCCGATGACGCGGATCAAGCGTCTGCGCACGGCCATCCTGCCCGACATGGTTCATGGCGAACTCACCGAGGAAGAGCGCGCGCGCCGGTGGCGGCAGTTGGCGGACTTGTATTTCGCCCAGCAACTGCATTGTTACTCGGGTGATTACCTCGCCGATGCCCCAACGCCCGAGCGCCTGCTGGAAACCGTGGAACGTTACGAGGAAGATCTGACCGATGCCGCCCGCCCCCATCCGCCGCTTCATGCCGTCATCTCCGTCGGCCAAGCCATCGAAGCAACGCCGGCACGGGATCGCAGTGCCGACAATGACCCCATTTCCAACGAACTCCGGCGGCAGCTCGAAATCATGCTTGAGGAAAGCAAAACCCAGAGGCGCGCCTGACGCCTGAAAGCCGACACCATGGCACCTATCCTTGCAGGGTTGCACTGGCCCGCCATTGGCCTTCGCGCTGGCGTCGTCGCCGGAGCCCTCGTCCTCTGGTTCTGGACCCAGTCGCTGATCGCGCGCAAGTCCGCGCCGAAGGAGGGCATCGGCGATGTCGTCCATGATCTGACGGCGCGCTGGAACCGCTACTTCTCCACCCATGATCGCGCCGCCAACGCGGCCCTCATCATCAGTTCGGGCTTCATTGATCTGTTTGGCCTCTCGCTCATCGGTGCGGCCATCTTCGGCTCCACCTTTGCGCCCTTTCTGGCCATCCTCATCCTTTTCGGTTTGCGGCAACTCTGCCAGGGCCTCTGCACCCTGCCGCCGCCACCCGGCATGATCTGGCGAAACCCGGGGTTCCCTGCGCTGCTCGTGACTTACTCGGTGGGCAATGACTTCTTCTTCTCCGGCCACACCGCGGTGGCCGTGCTCGGAGCCATTGAGGCGGCCTGTTTCGGTCCGGCGTGGCTTGGGGCCGTCGCGGCGTCCATTGCGCTGGGAGAAATGCTCCTCGTGCTGGTGTTGCGGGCGCACTACACGATGGATGTCGTGGCAGGGGCGTTGGCGGCGTTCCTCGCTGCGGAGGCGGCCGGAAGATTGTCACCCGCGGTGGATGCGTGGTTGCGCTAAATTTATCGGCGCTAAATTTATTCGCTGGCGTAGGGCCGGAAGTACTGGCAGATTGACGGCAGTCGCAACCAGTGATTCACATACAATATGCAAACAAATATCGAGACCGAGGACGCCATCGTGCAAAAGACCCGCGAACTGTGCGAGACCATCGTGCAGCAACCCCAATTCCACAGCATCCGCCAGCGGGTGGAAGCCTTCCTGGCCGATCCCGAAGCCCAGTCCCAATACGAGTGCCTGAGCGATCTGGGCCAGCAGCTTCACAATAAACAACACGAGGGCCTGACCCTCACCAGCGCGGAAATCGCCGCCTTTGACCGCCAGCGCGAAACCTTTACCGCCAATCCGGTGGCCAGGGATTTTGTCGAGGCGCAGGAGGAAATGCACCGGCTCCAGCAGCAGATCACCAAATACGTCAGCAAGACCCTCGAACTGGGCGCGGTGCCCTCGGCCGAAGACCTGGCCGGCGACGGCTCCTGCGGCAGCGGCTGCGGCTGTCACCACTAATTTTGAGCCAGCCGGACATCCAGGAAAAGTTCTTGCAGTCCGCCGCCCGGCACGGCTACGCCACCGCCCCGGTCAAAACGACCCGCCTGCCGCCGGGCATTCCTTACATCGTCATCAGCGAGGCGGCGGAACGGTTCAGCTTTTACGGCATGAACGCCATTCTGACCGCGTTCATGGCCGGACAGGTCTTTGACGATCGAACGCATCGGACTCTCCCCCTATTCGGGTTGTTGGACACCCACGGAAAACCGGCCCCGATGTCGGACTCGCACGCGACCGCCGCGTATCATTTTTTTGTCTTCGGGACCTATTTCATGTCGTTTTTGGGGGCGATCATTTCCGACGGTTTTTTTGGGAAGTTCCAGACGGTCATGGTCCTCTCCGTTGTGTATTGTTTGGGTCATTTTGCGCTGGCGTTGAACGCGACCCGCTTGGGATTGTTCATCGGTCTGGCGCTGATCGCTTTGGGCGCGGGCGGCATCAAGCCCTGCGTCTCCTCCAACGTGGGGGACCAATTTGGGGCCAGCAACCAACATCTCATGTCGCGGGTATTCGGCTGGTTTTATTTCGCCATCAATTTTGGCGGAACGTTTTCCCAGTTGTTGATTCCTTTCCTGCTCGTGACTTATGGCCCTCATCTGGCGTTTGCCGTTCCGGGGATCTTGATGTTGATGGCAACGATTATTTTCTGGAGCGGACGCCGGAAGTTTGTTCATGTGCCGCCCAGCGGCAAAACCGTTCTGACCGAAGCGTTAAGCCCGGCTGGCTTGGGCATTGTCCTCCGGTTGTCCGGGCTTTACGTCTTTTTCATCGTCTTCTGGGCGCTCTACTACCAGAGTTCGTCCGCCTGGGTCCTACAGGCCGGCCGGATGGACCTGCACTGGCTCGGGCGGGACTGGATTCCTTCGCAGTTGCAGGCCATCAACTCGATCCTGATCCTGCTTTTCATTCCGCTCTTTTCCTACGTGATTTACCCGGTGGTCAACCGCTTCTTCGCCCTCACGCCTCTGCGCAAAATCTCCATCGGCTTCTTTCTCATGGTGCCCGCCTTTATGATTACCCTCGGAAGTCATGGTCTCCATCACCGGACTTGAGTTCTCCTACGCCCAGGCGCCCAAAAAAATGAAGTCCTTTGTCATGGCGTTGTTTTTCTGCCCGTTCGCCCTGGGCAATCTTTTCACCGCCGCCGTCAACGAGTTGAACGAACACAACGGGCGGCTCGTTTTTTCCTATGTGGACTACTACGTTTTCTACACTTGTTTGATGCTGACGGCGTCTGTCTTGTTTATCTTCGTCGTCCGCAAATTTAAATCCCATACCTTCCTCCAGAATGAATCCCCCGCCCCGGCGTAACCGGCTTATGGTTGATCTTAATCCTAATCTTAATCCTAATCTCAATCTCAATCTCTCCTAATCGAGTTGCGCTGCCTTTGACTTTCGCGCGCCCTTCCTCTAACTTGGCGGCCTCATGAATGTCCTGCTCCTCAAGGCCCCGGATTTCAGCGATCAATGCCGCCGCCTGATCGCTTCCTCCAGCTTGTTTGATCCGGTCATCGAGCAGCGCTCCCGCGAAATCATTCAGGCCGTGCGCGAACGCGGCGACGCCGCCCTCAGCGAGTTTGCCCGGCGCTTCGACGGCGCGACCCTGGAACCGGACCAATTCGCCGTGTCGCACTCCGAATTGATGGCCGCTTCCTTGCGCGCGGATGAATCGCTGCGCGCGGCGGTGGCGGAAGCGTCCGCCAACATCGAGGCCTTCGCCAAACGGTCCCTGCGCCGGGGCTGGTCCATGCGCAACTCGCACGGCGCGACGGTGGGCGAAAAGTTTGATCCCTTTTTTCGCGTCGGGATTTACATCCCGGGCGGCATGGCCCCGCTGGTTTCGACGGCGCTGATGACCATTCTGCTGGCGCGCGTGGCCGGTTGCCGCCAGATCGTCGTCTGCACACCGTGCGATCGCCACGGGCAATTGAACCCCGCCCTGCTCTACGCCGCCCGCCGCGCCGGGGCGACGGAAATTTACCGCATCGGTGGCGTGCAAGCCATCGCCGCCCTGGCCCTGGGAACGAAAACCATCCACCCTGTGCAGAAGATTTTCGGGCCGGGCAACGCCTACGTCGTGGCGGCCAAGCGCCTGCTTTACGGTTACGCGGCCATGGATCTGCTGCCGGGGCCGAGCGAGTTGCTCGTGCTGGCGGATGACACGGCCAAGGCCGCCTTCGTCGCCGCCGATTTGCTGGCGCAGGCCGAACACGGATCGGGGCACGAGCGGGTCTGGCTGGTGACCCCTTCGCTCGAGTTGTTGCGCGCCGTGCAAAAGGAAATCGCCCGCCAATTGCCCGGGCTGGCGCGGCGCCAACTCATTGAACGCGCCCTGCGCAACAACGGCTGGCTCATCCAGGTCGCCGGCCTCGCGCAGGGGGTGGAGCTGGCCAACCGTCTCGCGCCGGAGCATTTGGAAATCATCTGCCGTCACGGCGCGGATTTGGCGGCGAAAATCACGACGGCGGGGGCGATTTTTCTGGGTGGCGATTCGCCCACCGTGCTGGGCGATTATGTGGCCGGCCCCAGCCACACCTTGCCGGCCGGCGGGACGGGCGCGTCCTTCGCCGGCTTGACCGTGGACCAATTTCAACGGCGCACCAGCCTGGTCGAATACAAAAAACCCGCCCTGAAAAAAGCGCTGAAAACCGTCCAAAAATTCGCCCAATTGGAAGGATTGGACGCGCACGGACGCTCCGCCGAAATTCGTTTTCGGAAACGATAATTCATCGGACCCGCTCCCATGGACACCCCTTCCCGCAGTCAACAATCGTATGTCCGGCCCATCGTGCGCCGTCTCCGTGCCTACGTTCCGGGTGAACAGCCCAGGATCCAGGGCCTGGTCAAACTCAACACCAACGAGAACCCTTATCCGCCTTCCCCCAAAGTGCTCCGCGCCATCAAGTCCGCTGCGGACGCACGGCTGCGCCTCTATCCCAATCCGACCGCGGAACCCCTGCGCGCGAAACTGGCGGCGTTGCACCATTGCCGGCCGGCGAACCTCATCGTGGGCAACGGCTCCGATGAATTGCTCGCCCTGGCCACCCGCGCCTTTGTCGAGCCGGAAAGCGCCTGCCCGCCCAACCCGCGGTCACGGGCGGTGGTTCAATTTTTTACGCCCAGCTACTCCCTCTATCCGGTGTTGGCGGACATCGCCGGCGCGCGCCGCAATCCGGTCCCGCTCGCGGCGGATTTCGGGCTTCCGCCGATAGCCGAACTGACGGCGGGCCGGTGGGATTTCCAGGCCGCGCTCACTTTCATCACCACGCCCAATGCGCCCAGCGGACGCGGGTACGCCACGGCGGAACTGGAAAAACTGTGCCGCGCCCAACGCGGCGTGGTCGTTTTGGACGAAGCCTATGTGGATTTTGCCAAAGAAAATGCGCTCGCGCTGGCCTTGCGCCATCCGCACGTCCTCGTGGCCCGGACCTTTTCCAAGGCCTACTCGCTCTGCTTCCAGCGCATCGGTTATTTCGTGGGCCACCCGGACTTGATCGCCGCGCTTCAGAAAATCCGGGACAGCTATAATGTGAACGGCCTGGGCCAGATTGCCGCGCTGGCCACGCTTTCGGAGCTGCCGTACTACCGGCGCGGTTTCAAGCGCATCATCGCCACGCGCCAACGCCTGGCGGAGGATCTGGTCAAATTGGAATTCGCCGTCCTTCCGAGCCAGACCAATTTCATTTTCGCGCGCCCGCCAAAATTCCCCGCCGAAGCCTGGCTGCAAAAACTGCGCCAGCGCAAAGTCCTGGTCCGCTGGTTCGATTACCCCGAAACAAAAGATTTTCTGCGCATCACCATCGGCACCGGGGCGGAGGCCGAAGCACTCCTGCTCGCGGCCCGGTCGGTGCTGCGCTGCACAATATAACCTTTTCGATAATCATGTCCGAACACCGATCCATTTCACTCTCTATCAAGAGGTGTTTCCCATTTTTCGCATTGATGTTATTGACGCTCTCCGCTTGCGAGACACAAAGGGAAAGGGTAGAAAGGACACAGGTAATCATACAAGGAATTGATTGCGTGACGGTAGCGTGGGTAAATTCTGCCGAAAGATGTCAGATTGTGGGTGAAAGTCTCTCTGAAATAGGCATTTCGAGCGCGACTGAAGGGAGTATGGTTTATGCTGTTGAGGTTCCAAAGGCTGACTACGTTCGGGCAATCTGGAAACTCAAACACGAACCCAAGCTCAAAGGGAAATGGATCCGCTTTATTTAATCCGCATAACCAAAGGCCCGGCAGTAGGGAGCGAGGGCGGACTTGAGCGGCTCCAGCGCCTCCGCGTAATGTTCCCAGCGCCGCACGGCGCGCTGATAGACCGGCTGGGTCACGTCGTGGTAGGTCGGCGCAAAAACGAATTTTTGCCGCGCCGTCTCGTAATACTTCGCCTGGGACTCATGCCACGGCACTCCGAGGAAATCCGTCAGCCGCCGTCCCTCGCCTTCCAGATTATTGACAATATCTTCATAGCGCGTTTCCATCCACCCGAAGCCGCCCACCTCGCGCAGGCGCAGCCAGGCATCCATGCAGTCGGAATAGAATTTGGCCGTCCTGCCGAGACTGAGAAAATTGGCGTTCACCGCGGTCAGGGTGAGATTCTGAAAGAAGCAACTGATAACGACGTCCCGCGGATCGCGCAAGGTGATGATTATTTTCGAGGCGGGAAAAAGGCGCAGCCAGACATGGAGCGAGCCGGTCAGGGAGGGATTTTTGTCCAGCAGCAACCTGCCGCCCGGCCCTTCCTCCATTTGGCGCAGCAGACTTTTGCAGTAGCGCCCGATCAAAGCGGCTCGCGCGGACGAACCCAGCGCGTTCAGGGATTTCAAGGTCAGGGCCCTGGCCGGCGGCATGGGCGCCAGCTTGTTCAACACCTCCTGCGCGAAGGATTCCGGTTCGTCAAAAACAAGAATCTGCGGGTGCGCGCCCAGCACTTGTTCAATCAAAGTCGTGCCGCTGCGGGGCGGGCCGCCCAGAAAAGCCAGCGGATGCGCGCAGGGGGCGGTGTCCGCTTCCTCGCGCCAGCGCCGGAGGCTCTCCGGTGTCAGCGCCGCCAGCAGCCCGCGCCGCGCGCCGGCCATCTTGTCGTACATCTTTTCCAGCGAGGGCGTGTCCGCCATTTGCCGCACGAGCGCCTTCGAGTCGCGCAGAAAACGCATTGCTTCCGCGTATTGCCCGGTTGAGTCCAGCACGACGCCGAGCAGATGGCTGGCCGAAATTTTTACATTCGGGTCCGGCGGATTGTTTTTCAGCAAATCGCGCAAGGCCGTCTCCGCTTCCCCGTTGCGGCCCTGGCGATGCCAGAGAAAAGCGCGGAAATAGAGCGCCTGGGCGTCATGCGGATGCCGCCTCAGGCAGCCCTCGACACACTCCCGCGCTTCGTCCAGCCGCCGGTCCCTTTCCAACCACGCCGCCCAACTGAGGCAGGCATGAACCGAGGAAGGATCCGCCGCTGCAGCCTGGGCAAAGCAGGCGGAGGCCTCGTCCAGGCGGCGCAGCCGATGGTATTGTTGACCGATGGAAACGAGCAAATCGGCATCGGCGGCGGCCAAGGCCGCGGCCCGCCCGCAGGCCTGCCGCGCCAGGGCGAAATCCAGTTCCCCCGCGGCCGCGATGCCCAACTCCATCCACAAGCCGGCCACGCCCGGGAATTGTTTGACCAAGTTGCGCTAACTGTTCAAGGCGAGGGCGTGGCGGCCCTGGATCAGATGTTGTTGCGCGGCGTGCCAGGAAGCCACGACATGGGGCTGGCGCTGCAATTTTGCCAGATCATCTTGCGGGCCGCCGTTGACGCTTTCTGTCATGCGAAGCTGTCGTTTTGGAGACTTGTAAGGTTTGCCCCTGTGGCGGTCAAGGGAAAGCGTCGCGCTCCCTGTTGTATTTCCCTTGAATTGGAAAGGCAGCGGGATCAAGATCAGGGCGGTGGGGATGAGGTTGGTGTTCCCGTCACCCGATGAAATTATGCCAAAGATGAAAAAGACTTTTATTCTCCTCGTGTTGCCGCTGGCGCTGGCCGGCTGCAGTTCTTCCATCATCAATTTGACTCCAAGCCGCCTGGCCCGAAACAGTGATGGCACTTACCATGTGGAAGCGGCCTGGCGGACCACCGAACAAACCATCCGCCCGGAGAGCCTCAAGCCTTGGGTGGTGGTGGGCTTCGAGAAATACGAGATGAGCCCGGAGTTGGTGGTGAAGGATCGCTGGGAGACGTTTGTGCCGGTGCCGGCGGACCAGAAACTGATACATTACCGGTTCCAATTCGATTTCTCCCGAAACGCGATTTCCGCGGCAGTGGAAGACAGCAAGATGTCGCCGGAATTCACCCTGGAGATTGCGGACAAGGCGTCCGGGGGAAAATAGGCAAGGGCGGAGAAGCGCCAAGCGGAGGAGTGAACGCCCCGCCGTGGATGCCGAAAGAAGGAATGCTGACCCGCGCCCCCGGTCATTTGGTGTTTTCCCAAGCGGCTTCGAATAACCGGGCAAAATCGGCGGCGGCGACGGGGCGCGGATTAAAGGCGGCGGTCCACTGTCGGGCGGCTTCACGCGCCAACACGGGGATGCTGGAATGGGTTACGCCGCATTGGGAGAGGGAGCGCGGCAGGCCGGCCAGGTCGAGCAAAGATTCCAGTTTTTCCGCCAGGTGATCGGCGTTGGACGAATCCAGGCTGGCATAGAGACGGGCGGCGGCGGGGTTGCGGCCGTTGAAACGCAGGACGTGCGGCAGCATCAGGCCGATGGCCTGGCCATGCACGATGTTGAAATGAGCGGACAGTGGGTTGGCCGCCGCATGGGCCGCGCCCAACATGCTGTTCTCAATGGCCAGACCGGCCAGGGCCGCGCCGAGCAACATGCCGGCGCGCGCCTCCAAATCATCCGGCCGTTTGAGCATGCGCGGGAAATGGGACCAGCAGAGGCGGAAGGCCTGGCGTGAATAGGCCAGGGAAATGGGATTGCGCGGTCTGGTCACGGCCGTTTCCAAGGCGTGGCTGAGGGCGTCAATGCCGGTGCAGGCCGCGACGCGGGGCGGTTGGGAAAGGGTCAGGAGAGGATCGAGAATGGCGATGCGGGCGGCGGCTTTGGGATCGCCGCAGGCCATTTTTTGATGGGTGGTTTCATCGGCAATCAGGGCGAAGGACTGGCACTCGCTGCCGGTGCCGGCGGTGGTCGGAATCGCGATCAAGGGAAGCATCGCCCGGGCCGCCTTGCCCACACCCCGATAGTCCTGCATGCGACCGCCGTTGGTGAGGAGGAAATTGCAGCCCTTGGCGGTGTCAAGGCTGCTGCCCCCGCCCAATCCGACGAAACCGTCTATGGCGGCGGCGCGGGCGACAGAGAGACAGACGCCCACGTCGCGGGTGGATGGGTTCTCCCGCACTTTGTCGAACAAGACTGTTTGCACGCGCGCCCCCTGCAAGGAGCGGCGGACCCGCTCCGCATGACCGGCGGCGACGACGCCGGCGTCGGTGACCAGAAGGACTTTTTTGACGCCGATTTGGCGGGCCAGTTCGCCCGCCCGTTCGGCCATGTTGTTCCCGAAGACGATGCGCGTGCGGGGTTGGTGATCGAAGGGGGCGAAGACGGCGCTGTCCGCGAGCCGATCCAGGAGTTTGGCGGGCCGGCGGTTCATGCGGCGATGTCCAGGGAGCGCCGTTTGTAGAGGAAATCAAACAAGTTGCCTTCGTGCGGCTGGTCCCAGGAGATGTTCAGGGTGGAGATCGGGCCAAGGTTGAGCCGTTCGATGAGGGGCGACTCCAAAAGTTGTTCGATGAAGGCCGGGTCTTTGGTAATGGCGGTGACCGCGAGGGACGGCCCGATTTGCCGGAGCATTTCCGCCTGGGGAACGGGGACGACGCTGGCGTACGGGCAGAGGAATTCGCGGTTGGCCAGGGGATGGGCGAAAGAATCGCAGAGCACGATCGTGGGCCGCAAATAGGTTCCGCCTTCGAACTGGACTTTGCGCGGGCCGGCGCGAAAGGCGGCGGTTATGTCGCTCGCGCCGGACGTTTTCAAACCTTCCTCGATGCTGGCATCAATAGACTCAGCCATTTTCGGATTGGCGAAGCCGGCCAGCCGGGCCTGGTCGTCGCTGCAAGAGCAAGGCGCAACGGGCCCGAGCTTTTCCGCCAGGGCGCGGGCGATTTCCGCGGCATGGCGCGGGACAACGACCGCGGACACGTTGATGCAACTCCGTCCGCCGTTGTCGGAAATGGTGGAGACGATGAGATCAATGAAGTCGGGCCAGCGCTCGATTTCGTCCTCGCCAATCAGAACTTTGCTGCAGCCCGGCCCGTGAATTTGAATGGCGGGATTGCCGGCGTAAGCCGCCGTGGTGCTGCTGTCACCGAAAAGAAGGGCGCGTCCGCAGCCCCGCAAAATTTCGGCGGCGCCTTCGTGATCGGTGGGGTAGAAGCCAAACGCCTCCACCGGACAACCGGCCGCGACAAAGGCCTGGATGAGGCGGAAAGGCGTCCACGGCTCCTCGCGGCCCGGTTTGATGACCACGGGGATTTTCAGCGGGATGGCGGGCAGCCAGAGCGAGTTGACGGCGGGGGAATTGCTGGGCATGACCAGGCCGAGGCACTGGCTGGCCGGGTAAAAACTGAGGCGCGCGCCGAATTGCTCGCGCACGGCGCCGTCGAGCACGGCCGGATCCAGCCCGCGGGTCAAACCGTTGAGGACGGTTTTCATGTTGACAAGCACGCCGTGAATTTTCGCCATGTTGCGGCGCACCATGACCTGGGGCAAACCGCTCGTGGCGGAGAGTGTCTCGATGTATTGCTGCGGGGACTGGGTTTCGCCCTGGCCGCCCAGCGGGAGCGAGCCGTGGAGAAATTGCGCCGCCGCCTTGGCGCAAATTTCGAGGAGTTGCGTCACGGAAAAATTTTTCAGCGCGGCGCGCGATTCGGAGAATTTCCCCAAATCCTTGCGGATGATTCCGGCGTTGACCTGACTGACGGTGGCGAGGACGGCGCCGGTGCGGCAGTCGGTGACATTCGACTTATCAAGACTTTCATAAGGGCGTCCGCGGCGAAGAACTGGGATGTGGGAGGGCATGGAGAATGGGAGTTTTCTAATAAACTCCTTCCACGATGTTTTTCTCCATGGCGCCGAAGGGACGCACTTCGGCCACGCCATCCCAGGCATAAGGCGGGCGCGGTTCGCGCCGCAACGCCTCGTCGCGCTCCAGAAAACGCGGCATGAAAAATTCACGCGTCAAGGTGGTCAGCTCGACGCGGCCCCATTGTCCATACGGAACGGCTTGAGCGGTCTCCTCGGAATTGACCACGCGCAAAACGGCGCGCGGCTGCGGAGCATAATAGGTAATGGAAAAATTGTCTTCCGGGCGCAGCGGCGCGCTGGCGGCCAAACCCATCAGGGTGTTGCCATAAGTCGGATAAAAACCGATGCGGTTTTCCAAAACTTCCTCCACCAGGTAACGGACGTATTGGGGAGCCATGCTGGTGCCGCCGCAAAAAACACCGCGAATGCCGGCTTCCCACAAATCAATCTTCTCGCCGATGGCCTCAAGCAATTTGGGCGTGGTGAAAAGCCCGCTGACTTTGCGGTGTTTCAAAATCATGACCGCCTGGTCCACGATGTGTTCCATGTAGGCGCGGGCCGCGTCGAATTTCTTTTCGCCAAGCACCTTCTTGACCCAGCGCGGGTCGAGGTCAATAAAATAGCAGGAACTGCCCCGGAAATTGGCCAGGTGCTCGATGGCCAGGCGCAGGCGGCGCGGCCCGGTCGGGCCGGCCATCAGCCAGGCGCCGCCGCGGGGGAAATGGGCGTCGGAGATTTTGCCGGAGAATTCCTCGTAATCCACCTTGTAGTCGTCCCAGCCGATGCGTTGTTTGGGCATGCCGGTGGTGCCGCCGGTTTCAAAAATGTTGAAGGGGCGGCCCTGGAATTTTTTGGGCACCCAGACTTCGGGCTGCAAATCGCGCAACCATTCGTCCTGGAAATGGGGAAAGCGCTGCAGATCGGCGAAACCTTTGATCTCGGCGGCGGCATTCCAGCCGGACTTCTTTGCCCAATCAAGCCAGAAGGGGCAGCCGGTGTCGGACGAGAAATGCCACCGCATGATGTCACGGACGTGGGCGTCGAGCGCTTCGCGGGCGGCTTGGACGGCGGTTGAATCAACGGGAGGCATGGTTTAAATCAAGTGGCAGTGGGGAAAGCGGTGGTGGCAAAGTATTTATCAATGGTGGCCCGGGCGGGCGGACGGGTGGCCAGCGAAAAAAAGAGCACGCACAGGATGGAGCCGAGGACCATCGGGACGACGGTCATGTAACCGTTGCAAAAAGCCACGTCGCCCGTGGGATTGAGGAAAAAGACCTTCAGGGCATCCTTGCCCGCGCCGATCTGCCAGAGAACGTCCCCGGCTTTGTGACCGGATTGCATGAGGGCGGTCCAAACCAGGAAGGCGGCGACGAACAAAGTGGCGGCGAGCGCGCCCCACTTGGTGCTGCGTTTCCAGAACAGGGCCGCCACCATGACGGGGGACAGGGCCGCGAAACCGGAAAAGGCGTACCGGACCGCGATTTCAAAAATTCCCTGTTTCTCCTTGAGCCGCAGCGCCACCAAATAGGCAATCAACGTGACGACGACGATAAAGCCGCGCGCAAAATGAACGGCGCGGTGTTCGCCGAATCTTTCCCTCCCGCCGTAATGGGCGAACACGTCCTTGGTGAACATGGTGCTCATGGCCAGGACCTGGTGGGCGTCGGAACCCATCACCGCCGAAATGATGCCCGCTCCCAGGATTCCCGCCAGCCAGGCCGGGGAGTAATCGTGGAGCAAACGCAGCAGCACCCCGTCGGGGTCCTGTATTTTGCCCAGGGCGGCGAATCCCATCACGCCGAGAAAAACGCAGGGCAGCCAGATCACCATGATGGCGATGGGATAGGCGATGACGGTGCGCTTGAACGCGGTGACGCGGCGGGCGGAAAAGCACATCATGGCCATGTGGGGAAACATGATGGAAGAGAGTGGAATCAACGTGTAGCTCCAAAAAACCTGGGGCGGCATCTTCTCGCGCGTGACGAGGAACCGGCTCTTTTCATCCCCCGCCAGCTTGCCGATGTAGTCGCTAAATCCCAGAGGCAGGGCATGGCTGATGACAGCCACCGCGACCAAACCAAAGAGGAGGAAAAGGATGGTTTGAAAAATGTTGACCCAGACCGTGCCCCGCATTCCGCCGAAAAAAACATTGGCCGTCACCACCACCGCCACCGTGGCGCAGCCGAGGGGGTAGGAAATGAGCGAGTCATGGGTTTCGGGGTTGACCGAGATGTCGTGGAGAACGGTGCCTCCACCCATAATACTGATGATCATGTAGGGAACAAGCATGGCCGCGCTCAACGCAAATATGGCGGTGCCGATGTGGTTGCATTCCCAGCGGTCGCGGAAAAAGGAAACCTGGGTTTGGTGGCCGAATTTTTTGCCCAGCGCCCACAGCCTCGTGCCGATGAAAAAAATGGTCAGCGGAATGACAAGGCAGGAGGAGGAGGCCATCATCCCATAGATGCCGATGCCCCGCCGGTAGGCCTGCCCCGAACTGCCGAGAATGGCAAAGGCGGTCATGTTGGTGGCGAAGAAGGAGAGAAAAAAGACCATCGAGCCGATGGACCGGCTGGCCAGGAAAAAATCCTCGGTGTTGTCCTTGCCGCGTTTGTAGGCGATGCTGCCGATGAAGGCAATGACCGCCAGGTAAGCGAAGATGACGATGACCGGGATCATGAACCAGTGCCGGAGTCTTTGTCCGCGCCCCTGTCTTCTTCCGCTTCCAGATGTTTTGGCCAGGCGAACTTGACCAGCACCGCCATCAGGCCGGCGCAGACCACCGAGTAGCCGGCGTGGTAGGCCAAGCCAGCCGGGAGAAAGCCGCAGACCAGCGGTTCGGCTTTGTTCCAATTCCACAGGTCCTGGTGCGCCCCATAGACCAGCGCGATAAGGAGGAACAAGAGGAATTTCTTCATTTGTTGGCGGGGTTCAAATCAAGGTTCATGGCCGGTTTCTGATCGCTGAGGAACGGGGTCTTGTCGTGGTTGTAGAAGGCGAAAAGGTGGGTGTTGGAATGGACGTAGAGGACGCCGTCGGCCACGATGGGAGTGGAATAGACGGGGGCGCCGAGGTTGACCTGGCTCAGGATTTTCATTTCCTTGCTGGCGGCAAACACGACAAAGTCCCCGTCCTCATCCCCGCAATAAACCTTGCCGTCGGCCACCAAAGTGGATCCCCACATGTGCGATTTCATGTCATGCCGCCAATTAAGCCGGCCAGTCTCGGCGTCGAAGCAATAGACGAAGCCGGAAAAATCGCCCGCGAACAACAGCCCGTCGGGGGTGATGCCGACGGTGGAAAGACTGCGGTGGATTTTGTCGTAGCTCCAGATCTTCGCCGTTTTGGTGACGTCGCCGGTCTGGGTGGCGTCAATACAGGAGATGTTGCCGATGCCTTCGCCGTGCTCGGGGTCCTGGCCGACGCAGACGTAAATGCGGTTATGCCAGAAGACCGGGGTGGCGTTGATTTCGCTGGGGCCGTCCGGGGCCGGGTATTTATGGACCGGATCGTTGGCGCGGCGTTCGGGGGGATTGCAGTCGAACCACCAGACTTTTTTCATGTAATCGGTGTCTTTGTCCTCGAAACGATTGACGGGGGGGCCGGGGACGACAGGGACGATGGGCGCGCCGGTGCCTTTCTCGGGCGTGGCGTTGAAGGCGTAGCAGATGCCGTCGCCGCCGCCGAAGAAAATCAATTGTCTGCCGTTGACCAGGCCGGTGGAGGGGGAAGTCCATTGGCCGTGGAAAATGCGCGGGCCGATGCCGGCATTGTCTTCCGCCACCAGCTTGCCGGTCTTTTTGTTGATGACGATGTAGCTGGGAGAGAAGGGCGAGGGAATGTTCACATGGCCCCAATCCTGGCCGTTGGAGGTGCAGGCATAAATGTTGTCGCCGACGATGAGCAGCGAACAATTGGAGGCGTTGTGGGGAAAGACGCCCAATTCATCCATCATATCGTAGCGCCAGATGATGTCGGCGTCGTGCGGGCCGATTTTGGCCGGCGGGTTGCCCGGCCCGGCCACGTATTGGGCTTCCTCGGTGAAAGGGCCTTCATTTTTGCCGGGAACCATGCCGTCGGTGCTCAGGCAGATGACTTCGCAACGGCTGGTGACCAGATAAACGCGGTTTCCCTCCACGCAGGGCGAGGAAAGGAGGCCCAGATTTTCCCAGTCATTGACCTTGCCGGAGGCGAGCTTGGGCACGACCAACTGCCAGAGAAACTCGCCGGTCTTTTCATCGAAACACATGAGGATGCTGCGGTCGCCCTGGTGCTGCGGGTCGCGCGGATTTTCGTTGTTGGTCCCTATGAAAACTTTGCCGCCGGACACCACCACGTTGCCGTAACTCTGCGAACCGACCTTGGCGATCCACTTGACGTTGGGGAGGTTGTTGGTCTCGATCTCCTCGGTGCCGGGCTTGAACTTGACACTGGCGTGGTTAGTGCTGGCGAAGTGGTCGGGCAGGCCGGTTTCCGGGGTGTACATGTTGCGGCCCGGATCGTTGCCGCCCCAGCGGGGCCAATCGGCCGCCGAGCAGACCAGGCCGCAAAGGGCCAAGGTCGCGGAGAGAGTTGACAGTCTTTTCATGTGTTTTGTGGGTCCTTTAAAATAACGTCAGTTGGCGGTGACGGCGATGTTGTCAATAAAAACGCGCTGGGCTTGCGGCGAAAATCCAAACAGACCGGGGCAGCCGTTGGCGTTGACGTGCTTGAGGGCAACTTCGCCCGTCCATTTGTCCGGCTCGGGGTCGCCCTTTTTCCAGGCTTTGGCGCGGACGATGCCCGAGCCGTCGCCCGCGGCATCCACGCGCGTTTTGAGATGGTACCAGGCGTTCGGCTCCCAGGCGAAGGGCGTCTCCACCCCGGGCACGGCTTGGCTGAGCAATTCCTGATTGGAGGTGATTTCCAATTTCTTTTCATTGCCTTTGAGCATGATGAGGTAACGCTGGTTGATCAGCCCGACATCCGACATTTTGCGTTTGTTCCCCTCGCTCATGACGTCGGCTTCGATGGTGTAATTCTTCAGCCCGGGCTGGCCCATAAAAACCATGGCCCGCTGGAAAAACGGGTTGTCAATCGTCTTGACAAGACAGTTGTTGCCGTCCTTTTCCCGCACCTCAAATTTGAAGCGGGCCCCGATCCAAGGCAGGGGCGGATAGGCGAATTTGGTGGGCGGCTCCAGGGCATTGGTGGTGGTCTCGGACAAGGTCATCTCGTCAAAATTCTCCCGGATCGGCAGGCCCGGCAAAACGCGCCCGCGGATGGCGCCCGACAGATCCCCCATCCTGGCCATGAAGGCCCCGGCGGAGGGAATTTTGTCGGGAGCGGCGATCAACTCCCCCTGCTCGTTGAACGTGGCTTTCATCACCGACTTCACCTTCGCCGTCGGCGGCACATAGGAAGCCCATTCGATTCTTTGCGGGTCGCCGATGTTTTCCACCGTCAAACCGTTGGCGTCCAGGGAACGGATGCGCAAGCTGGCGATGCCATCGGGTTGCATGAGGATTTCGGAGGGAATGGCTTGCAAGCGCGTGGCGGGGCCGGCCGCGGGCCATTTTTCCCCGACGCTGGGTTCGGATGGGGACTCGGGGGCTTTGGCCGGCCCGAAACAATAAATTTTCCGGGTCGTTTGCATGTAGATTCGGCCGCGGTAAGCAGTGGGCGTGCCGTAGCAGCGTCCGTCGAGCACCATTTGCGAGATGATTTTGCCTTGCGCGTCGTCCGGCACGATGACGTAGAGGATGCCATGTCCGCCGGTGGCGCTCTCCTCGCCCACGGCGGCGGAAGTGCCGGGGGCATTCAAAATCGGGGTGTAAATGCGGCCGTCGGCATAAAGCGGGGAGGAATTGCGCTGTTCGTTGCCCAGTTTCAATTTCCACAAGACGTTGCCGGTCGAGGCGTCCACATCCACCAGGTCGCCCACTTCGCTGGTCACAAAAACGCGGTCTCCCACCAGGATGGGCGAACTGGCGGAGGTGCGAATTTCATTGTTCCACAGTTCCACCTGGGCGCGCGCCACGATCACCGGGTCGGTGAAATTGGTCGGCGAGACGTGGGGAATTTTCAGCGCGACCATCTGGCCCGGCTCGTAAGGAGTGCCGTAGATGGCGATGATTTTCTCGTTGTTCTGGAGCAGCAGCGAGGAGTTGATGCCGGCTTTGAAAAGTGGGACGCGGAAAATCGGATCGCCGGTGCGGGCATTGGCGCAGATCACCGCGCCGTCTCCGGTGGCCGCGTACAAAACCCGCCTGCCATCCAGCCAGGCGAGGATGGGATGCGAGTAGGAATTGTCCTTGGGGCGGTCGCCGGGGCTGGAGGTCCAGACCAGTTCCCCGGTTTCTTTGTCAAAGGCATAGAACCGGTCCGAGGCCGGGCCGTTCCCGCCCCAGTTGGCCGTGATGCCGCGCGTGATGACCAAATCCTGATCCACCACCGGCGAGGCGGTCCGCCCGTTGGGGAAAGTCAGCCGCCCGAATTCCTCCATCATGGAATGTTCCCACAGTTTTTTGCCGTCGGCGGTGTAACCGGCGAAAATCCCCTGAGTATCCTGGATATAAACGTTGCCTGTCTCGGGATCAATGGCCGGGCTGGAAGTGGCGTAGCGCAGGTAAATGGTGTCGCTCAGAAAATCCGCGTAGAGGTGTTGCCAGAGGAGTTTCCCCGTTTCCGCGTCAAAACAGGAAACGCCCTCGTCCAAGTCCGGCCCTTCGCCCAGGTAACCCATGATATAAAGCTTGCCGTTGGCGATGACCGGCGTTGACATGCCGGGAAAGTCCACCGTCCAGAGCGTGTCTTTGGCGTCGAGCACGGCGGGGAGATTTCTTTCGGGCGAGTTGCCGTTTTGATTTGGCCCGCGCCAACTGAGCCAGCCGTCGGCGGCGGGCAGGGAGCCGGGCCAAAGCAGGGCCAAGCCCGCAACGCCGGTGACAAATGAGATTTTAACATTCATAAACAACTGCCGGGCCGGACGGCTTGCGACTGCCGCGCCCGGCTTGGGCGACCATCATGGTCTTTCTGCGGCCCGGCGAATATTCCGCAACTCCGCCGGACTTGCAACTAATACTTATACGTATTATTATTTCATCCAGCGCAGATGGCAAGTCCCAAATTAAAATGCAGTTCCCTGCCGATTGACGCGCCCGCGCGCCGGCGTCTGCCGATTCTTCTCCGGCACGCCTGGTTCAGCCTGAACCAGGCTTTTCGCCGGCGCATCGCCCACACGGGGGTCACGCCGGACCAGTTCACCACCCTGCGGACGCTACAGGAGAACAGAGCGCGGCCACCGACGCAGAGCCAGTTGACGCGCCTGCTGGCCAGCGATCCCAACACCATCGCCTCCTTGCTGGAACGCATGGCGGGGGCGGGGTGGATCGCGCGGACGCGCCACGAACAGGACCGGCGCGCCTGGCGGATTTCACTCTTGCCGGAGGGCCGGAAGAAATATCTGGAAGTGCGGCAAATTGCTGTGGAGTTGCAAACCGAGTTAATGGCCGGATGGCCGGAGCGCCGGCGCGAGGAGTTTCTGGAAAACCTGCAATCCCTGGCCGACCGCTGCCGGGAGGCCGAGGAGGCCCCGAAAAAACGGGAGCCAAAAAAATAAGGTTGCGATTGTTCCCGGCCGCTGCCGTCGCCGTCGGCACATCAATTCCTCTTTACGTCCAAACAAACCAGGTCGCCTTTGTTATTGCGGCAATAAATGCGGCCATTGGCCAGGGTGGGTGCGGTCCAGCAACTGGCGCCGATGACCTGGGCGCGGGAAATGGGGGCGAATGATTCGGGCGAAACCTCGCCGACCACCAGTTCGCCCTTGTCGCTCAACATGATGATTTTGTGATCCGCCACGATGAATCCGCCGCCGCCCAACCCCGGGAAACTCCATTTTTGCGCGCCCGTGGCGAATTCCAGGCATCGCAAAGTGACCGAGCCGAAATTGACCGAGCCGGCCACGCCATATAAATAGCCGTCAATAAGAACGGATGCATTGACGTGGTTGGCAAAACTTCGGTTGGCCCACACTTGCGTGGTGTTCGTGCCATCCAAGCGCGCCATGACCCCGCCTTGGTTGTAGGCGGCGGAGACAAAAAAGTCGTTGTTGGAAACAACCACGTCGGCGATGTTGAGCTGGTCCTGGGTTTTAAACGGAAAACTCCAGATTTGTTTGCCTGATTTTGTCTCCACTCCATAAGCGGTGTCCGCCGAAAGTATGGCCACGGCGGGCGTGCCGTTGAACGAACAGGGAACCGGCGTGGAATAACCCGCCACCGCCTTGTTTGAATTCCAGACGACTTTGCCGCTCGCTTTGTCCACGGCCGTGCCGAAACCGCCCACATCCAGCACCAGCAAATTATCCTGCACCAGGGCCGACGTGGCGAATCCCCATTTTGGCCTGGCCGCGCCCAGGTCTCCGGCAAGGTTGTTGGACCAGACCACGGCGCCGCTTTGCGTTTCCAAGGCATACAGGCAGCCGTCTCCGCTCATCAGATAAACCCGGTTGCCGTCAATGGTGGCCGAACCGCTCGTGCCGCCCAGTCCCTTGGGACCATTATAGACGGAATACAGATCGCTGGCGTAGGAAAACTTCCAGAGATTGCTGCCCGTCTCCGCGTCGAAACAATAAAGTGTCGCGGTGGCATCGTTGTTTCCGCTGGCGTAAGCCCGACCCTGGGCGACGGTGATGGAGGCATAGCCAACGCCCAGCGAAGCTTTCCATAGTGGTTTGGGTCCTTCCTCCGGCCATTTGACCAGCCATCCCGTCTCCAACGAAATGCCGTTGTGATTCGGGCCGCGGAAGTTAGGCCAATCCGCCGCGTGGGCGGTGGCGCAAAACAGGCCGGCGCCCAGGGTCAGGGCCAGCGGGAAAGTTTTGTTCATGCGGGAAGGCTGGCAACAACCAGGGGCAATGTCAATCCGGCGGCATTCCGCCATGACCTCCCGGCTCCTGGCTGAATAATAGTGATGACTGTGCCTGCTCCGCGTGCTCATCGCGGGCGGGGTTCGCGGCGAGCGGGGCCACTCTGGCTTTGTTATCCACCAAAAGGGCAATAAACCGCATATTCCGATATTCCGATTTTAATTCCGATTTTGCTTGCGTTTAGCACGGAATTCCTCTATGGTGCATGGTTGGCATGGGCAATGGTGCGCAAATGGAAGGGAACCGCAGGGCGGGTTTACCTTCAGTGGGTTCGTCCGAGTCGGTGGATTCGAACGTGTCAGGGCGGCGTTTAATTCACATCCCCGTGATTCACAGCCGGGCGGAGATGGGCAGCTTCAGTCCAACCATCCAAGCGATCACCGTGCAGAAGCTGGGAAGCAAAGGGTGGGAGCGCAACGTGAACTTGATAGACGGCGTCTGGACGCAAATTGAGCAGGCGATTGACCGTTGCGACCTGCCCTACGAGAAAGTGCGCCTCTATCAGGATGGCTTGCCGGTGTGCGGGCGGGAACTGGAGATTGTCTCGGAACTGGCCAAGGCCGGCAGCCGCAACCACCAACTGCTCCTGCGCTTGAGGGAACGGGGCGCCACCCTGATGGGCACCGAATCGGCCGACCTGCTGGTTCAGGAGTATCATCTGATCAAACAAACCCTGGCGGCCAACGGCCCGGGGCACGCGGCGCGCCGGCAGGCCCGCCAGCAGGAGAGCAGCGGTTGCTTGCTCAAACGGCGCGACCAAGCCATCGCGGCGCGGATCAACCACACCCTGTGCCGGGGTGAAATCGGCCTGTTGTTTTTGGGAATGTTGCACTCGCTGGAGGCCTGGCTGGCTGACGATATCCAGGTCACCCATCCCCTTTTTCCGCCGTCTCCGGGAGGACACCCATGCCCATGAGCAAAGGAAAAAGCCGGGTCCTGATCGTGGACGACGAGGAGGCCATCTGCAAGTTGATCTCCCACTTGTTGGAGCAGGAGGGTTTTGTCCCACTGGTGGCGCTGGACGGCAAATCGGCGCTGCAACAACTTCGCAGCGCGTCGCCGGACATGATGATTGTGGACCTGAAGTTGCCGGACTTTGACGGGCTGGAAATTCTGCGGCAGGCCAAGGCCCTGGATGAGGATCTGCCGGTGGTGATTTTGACCGCCCATGCCAGAGTCCACGGGGCGGTGGAGGCGATGCGCGCGGACGCCTTCGATTATCTGGCCAAACCTTACGACCATCAGGAACTGCTGCGGGTGGTCCACCGCGCCCTGGCCCAACGGCAACTGAGCCTCAAGATCAAGCAACTGGCCGGTCAGACCAGCCCCAGCCATGATCTGACGGAAATCATGGGGCCCAGCGAGGCGATCGGACGCCTGATTGGCGACCTGAACTGCGTGGCCAAATCCAACTTCAGCGTCGTCATCATCGGGGAAACCGGCTCGGGCAAGGAAGTGGTGGCGCAAGCCATTCACGCCAGCGGCCCGCGGGCCAAAAACCCGTTTGTGCCGGTGGATACGGGCGCGATTCCCGACACGCTTTTTGAGGCGGAATTGTTCGGGCACGAAAAGGGGGCGTTCACGGGCGCGGCCGGTCGCAAGCCGGGCCGCTTTGAACAGGCCAACGGGGGCACGCTCTTCCTGGATGAGATTTTGAACATGCCGCTGACCGCGCAGGCCAAAGTGCTCAGGGCGCTGCAAGAAAAGTCCTTTTGCCGGGTCGGGGGCACCCAGCCGATCAAGATTGACGTCCGGGTGCTGGCGGCGGCCAACCAGGATTTGGATGCGGCCGTGGCGGCAGGGCGGTTGCGGGCCGACTTGTTCTACCGTTTGAACGAGTTCACGCTGCGGATTCCGCCGTTGCGCCAGCGCAAGGAGGACTTGCTCTACCTGGCCAAGCGGTTCCTGGATTTGACCAACCAGGAATTGAAAAAAACGGTCCCCGGCTTTTCCGAGCCAGCCATGCGGGCGCTGCTGGATCACCCGTGGCCGGGGAATGTCCGCCAACTGCGCTCGACCATCCGGCGGGCGGTGCTCCTGGCCGGCGAGTTGGTGACCGAACAGGATCTGGATATTTTCCAGGACAACCATGAGGCATGGCGGCGCGCGGCCACCCCCGCCAAGGCGCCAGGCGCGTCCCCCCCCGCGCTTTCGCTCAAGGAAATCGTGGCGCAAAGCAGGACGGTCGTGGAGCGCGAAGTCTTGTTGCGAACTTTGCGTCAAACCGGGGGCAACAAAGCCAGGGCCGCCCGCCTCCTGCAAGTGGACTACAAGACGATTCAGTCGAAAATCAAACACTATGGGATCAGCCCCAACAAGGAAACATTATGAAGAAAAAGACCACGGATAAAAACGAACCCGCGGGCCAAGCCGGCGGCAGTGTCGGCGGCATCCTCTCGGGATTAACCGGTTTGGTGGAAAAGCTCAACGAATTGGCGGAAACGGGCGGCGAACTGCGGCGCGGCGGCGAGATTCACGGCGCCGGCAAGGGCCTTAAAGGCATCTACGGCTTTACCGTCAAGGTCGGCTTGGGCGACCAGGCGGCGCGCGTCGAACCGTTCGGCAACATTCACACCGACAAAACAACCGGCCAGGCGGTGGTGGAGGAAATCCGGGAACCGGTGGTGGACCTGTTCGAGGAGAAGAACCACCTCCTGATTGTGGCGGAGATGCCGGGGATCGGGGCCGCGGACGTGCGGCTCGAGGTCAAGGACGACGTGCTCACGATGACGGCGGCCAAAGGCGATAAAAAGTACCGCAAAGAGGTGCTCTTGCCCGGCAGTTACCCCAAAGAAAAAATGGTCCTCTCCTGCAACAACGGAGTGCTGGAAATCAAGTGCGTCAAATGAAGGGAGTCTGACCTATGGACAAAACGGAATCCGCGCAACTCAAACTCAAAGTGACCGAGGCCATCGGCAAAGACGTCGGCCGGGCTTTGGCCCGCATCGGGCCGGAAGATTTGGAGCGGCTGGGGGCCGCCACCGGAGACACCGTCGAAGTCGCCGGCAAACGCGCCACCGTCTGCAAAGTGATGCCGGCCTACAAGGAACTGCGCGGCCAATCCCGCGTGCAACTCGACGGCCTGACCCGCGAGAACGCCGGCGCCGCCCTCGATGAGTTTGTCCAGGTGCGGAAGATTACCGTGCGTCCGGCCCAGCGCGTCGGCCTGGCCCCGCTGACCATTGCCCCCGACGGCCGGGACCTGCAATACATCGGCAGCCTGTTGGACGGCTTGCCCGTGCAGGCCGGGGACCGGATTCGGGCGGCCTTGTTTGGCAGCCGTTCCGCTGATTTCAAGGTGGAAAACACCCTGCCGCGCGGGCCGGTCCTGATTAATCCAACGACCGACCTGGTCATCGGCAAAGCGGAGGTCAAGGAGCGCGCCCGCCTGGCAGTGCCCTATGAGGACATCGGCGGCCTCAAGCCGCAACTGCACCGCATCCGGGAGATGATTGAACTGCCGCTGCGTTATCCGGAGATCTTCGAGCGCCTGGGCATAGACGCGCCCAAAGGCGTGCTCTTGCACGGTCCGCCCGGTTGCGGCAAGACGCTCATCGCCCGCGCCATCGCCCATGAAACCGAGGCCCAATTCTTTGCCGTGAGCGGGCCGGAGATCATCCACAAATTCTACGGCGAGAGCGAGGCCCATTTGCGCAAGGTCTTCGACGAGGCGACGCGGCAGGGGCCGAGCATCATTTTTCTGGATGAGATAGACGCCATTGCGCCGCGGCGCGAGCAGGTCGCCGGGGAGGTGGAAAAGCGGGTCGTCGCCCAACTGCTGGCGCTGATGGACGGGTTGAACCAGCGGCAGAATGTCATTGTCATCGGCGCCACCAACATTCCCAACGCCTTGGACCCGGCCTTGCGGCGTCCCGGCCGATTTGACCGGGAAATCGCGATTCCGATTCCGGATCGCCGCGGGCGGCTGGACATCCTGGAAATCCACAGCCGGGGCATGCCCTTGCAGCCGGATGTGGACATGAACCGCCTGGCGGAAATCACGCATGGTTTTGTCGGCGCGGACCTGGAGGCGCTCTGCCGGGAGGCGGCGATGATTTGCCTGCGGGACATCCTGGCCGACCTGGATTTTTCCCTGGCGAAAATCCCTTACGAGCGTCTGGCCAAACTGGAAGTGCGCCTGGACCATTTCCTGACGGCGTTGCGCGAGGTGGAGCCGTCCGCCATCCGGGAGGTGTTTGTCGAAGTGCCCAATGTGCGGTGGAGCGACGTCGGCGGGCTGGCCCCGCTCAAAGAACGGCTGGTCGAAGCCGTCGAGTGGCCCTTGCGTTACGCCGCGCTCTTTGCGCAAGCGGGCGTCCGCCCGCCCAAGGGCATCCTCCTGTGCGGTCCCCCGGGCTGCGGCAAGACGCTTTTGGCCAAAGCCATCGCCACCGAAAGCCAGGTCAATTTCATTTCGGTCAAAGGTCCGGCCCTGCTCTCCAAATATGTCGGGGAATCGGAGAGGCAGGTGCGCGACATTTTTCGCAAGGCCCGCCAGGCGGCGCCCTGCATCATCTTCTTTGACGAACTGGACGCGGTGATGCCGGCCCGGGGCGGCGCGGCTTCGGACACGCCGGTGAGCGACCGGGTGCTGAGCCAGTTTCTGGCGGAGTTGGACGGGATCGAAGAACTCAAAGGCGTTTTGGTGCTGGGCGCCACCAACCGGCTGGATCGTCTGGATCCGGCGGTGCTCCGGCCCGGCCGTTTTGACGAAGTCGTGGAAATCCCGCTCGCGGAGGAACCGGAGCGGCGCGAGATCTTTGAAGTCCATCTGCGCGGCAAGCCGCTGGCGCGCAACGTCAGAATCAGCGAGCTGGCGGCCAGGAGCGGGGGCTTTAGCGGCGCGCAAATCGCCTCCGTCTGCAACCGCGCCGCGCTCCGGGCGGTGCGCCGCGCCGTCGCGCTGGCCGAAGGACCGGACACCGCCAAACCCCCGCTGGCAACCCCGGCCAAGGCGCTCATCGAGCCGGATGACTTGGCGGCCGCGCTGGCGGAAGTTTCTCCCAAGCCATGAACGCATATTGCAATGAGGTGTTCTACGTTTACGGGTTCACCCAGGCTGGCCTCGTGCCGGAAGCCGCGGACGCGGCCATCTCTGAAGCGGGGGTTGGCGCCGGCGTTTTCAGCGGCGGCTTGGAGGAACCGCACCCTCCATTTTTCCGGCGCAGCGGCCGAGTGGCTGCGGTCGTGAGCCGGGTTTCGCCATCTGAATTCTGCGGTCCAACAGGTGAAAAGAATCTGCAAGACGTGGCGTGGCTGGCCCCGCGGGCCTGCCGGCACCAGGCCGTCCTGGAGCAGCTCATGCGCCTGGGCGCGGTGTTGCCGGCGCGGTTCGGGACGCTCTTTTCCTCGACGGCAAGCCTGGAAAGTTTTATGGGGCGACACGGAGCCGCCATAGGCCGGTTTCTGGAGCGCGTGAGGGGCCAGGAAGAATGGGCGGTGAAGGGCTTCCTCGACCCCCAGGCGCGCGCGGAGGCGGAATGGCTGGCAGGCCGCCGTGCAGAGCAGCCAGGCCCGTCAGGTTCGTCGCCCGGTCTGGCCTACTTGCAGGAACAAAGCCTGCGCATCCAGGCCCGGGAGGCCCTGGACGAACGGCTCGCCGGGGTCTGCGGCGACCTCTTGCTCGAGTTGAACCCACTGGCCTCTGAAATTGTCCCGCGCCGGATTTTGGCCCAGGAAACGTCGGACGCGGCGCGAGAGATGGTGCTCAATTGGGCTTTGCTCTTGCCGTCGGCGGCGGTGGCGGATTTTCGCGGCCGGATCGAGCACGCCAACGCGGAACAAAATCGCGGCGGCCTGGCCTTCGAAGTGTCCGGTCCCTGGCCTCCCTACAGTTTCTGTCCGGTCCTGGAAGCGGAGGCGGCGCGGGAAGAGGCCCTAATGGAGGTAAAACCATGAGCGCAGATCGTGCGGAGGCGAAGGGCGATGACAGTCTTTACGAAATGCTGTTGAATGCGATTCCTTCGTCGGTGTTGCTGGTCGGGCGGGATTTGCGCATCACCCTGGCCAACCGGAATTTTTTGGAAAGAAGCCGGCGCACCAGGGAAGAGACGCTGGACCGGCGATTGCCGGAAGTCTTTCCGCCTGCGATTTTGGATCACACCGAGATTGTTCGGCGCATTCAAAGCGTTTTCGACACCAACAAACCAACCACCGGCGAAAGAATCAGCTACCGCGCCCCGGGCGGGCTGATGCGCATTTACTACTACCGCGTCCTCCCCCTGCCCGACCGGGACAATGTGGAGTTTGCCATCCTGGTGATGGAGGACGTGACGGAACGGGAGCGTTTGAGCGAGGACATCCGCCGCATGGAGCGCCACCTCAGGATCGTGGTGGAGAGCACCAGCGAAATCATTCTTTCCACCGACACCGAGGGCCGGATTCTCAGTTGGAACCAATCCGCCGAGCAGATTTCCGGCTACACCCCGCAGGAAGTGGAAGGCAGGCACTTTTGGGCGTTTTGCGCCCCGGAGCATCAGGCCGGCGTGCGCCGCTCGTTTTCCGAATGGGAAGCGGGCAAAACCCCGCAAAGGCTGGAATGGAATTTGGTGAGCAAAAGCGCCAAAGCGGTTCCGCTTTCCTGGATCTTTTCCCCCATGATGGACGACCAGGGCCAAACCATCGGCATTGTCGCCGTCGGGCGCAACCTGGCGGAAAGCCGCAAGCTGGAAGCCCAACTGCTCCAGGCCCAAAAGCTGGCCGCCCTGGGGGTGATGGCCGGCGGCATTGCCCATGAGTTGCGCAATCCTCTGGCCATCTGTTCCTCCGCCGCCCAGTTCCTCATGCAGGAGGAAATCACCCCCCAGTTCCGCCGCGAGTGCGCCCAAAAAATGCAACAGGGAATGCAACGGGCCTCCGGCATCATTGATCACCTCCTCAAATTCACCCGCCCTTCGCAGCGCGGGGATCGCGTCAAGCTGGACCTCCTGGCCGTCCTCAAAGAAACCCTGGCCTTGGTGGCCGACCAGGCCAAAATTCAAAACATAGACGTGATCGCTCAACTGCCTGATGCGCCACCCTTCGTTCAGGGCGACGCGCACCTGCTGCAACAGGTCTTCATGAACCTGTTTTTGAACGCCATCCACGCCATGCCCACCGGCGGCCAACTCAGGGTCCTCGTCGCAACCGCCCCCCATCAGGTTTCTGTCCAGGTGGCCGACACCGGCCACGGCATCGCCGCGGCGGACCTGGCAAACATCTTTGATCCGTTCTGGTCCGAGTCCAACGGCAGAAAAGGCACCGGCTTGGGCCTGCCCCTTTGCTACGCCATTGTCCAACAGCACGCCGGCTCCATTGAGGTGGAAAGTGCGCCGGGACAAGGCAGCGTCTTCACCGTGCGCTTGGGCCTGAGCCAGAACTGATCCCTCAACCGGTGCGATGAACCACGAATACCTCATTGTGGATGACGAGCCGGACCTCTGCTGGGCCTTGGAGAATCTTTTGTCCTCCAAAGGGCTGCCTTGTCAAAAAGCCCAGACCGCCCAGGCGGCTCTGGACTTGATGAAGGCTCACCGCTTCCAACTGGCCTTCCTCGATGTCACCCTGCCGGATATGAACGGACTGGAGTTGGCCAGGCGTTTGCGCAATTTGGACCCCTTTCTGCGCGTCGTCATCGTCTCCGGTTACCTTTCCAAGGAAGCGGCGGCCATGGCCCAGGCCCAGGCCGAAGGACTGATTTGCGCCTGCATCAACAAGCCTTTCCTGCATGAAGAAATCCTCCGCGTCATCCAGGATTTGGCGCCGGCGGACCGGGCGCGGCGGGGAGGAATCGCCCCGCCACTAGGGAGCGCCGGCCAGGGAACTAATTCCCCAAAGGTTCCCGGGCGGCCCGTTGCTCAATCTTAAAACCGCCGGCCAGCCCGGTGCCGGCGGCGGCAAGGCCATCGGGCCGCCTCCTCCCCAAGCCCTGGCATGACTTATGCACCAGTTCGCGGCGAGAACGATTCCAGGTGTTCTGGAAGGATCATGAGTAAGGGAAACATTAAAAACAAAA
Organism: Verrucomicrobiota bacterium; assembly: GCA_049513975.1. Classification (GTDB taxonomy): domain Bacteria; phylum Verrucomicrobiota; class Verrucomicrobiia; order Limisphaerales; family Palsa-1400; genus JBEKOF01. The sequence continues at coordinate 61,534 of JBEKVM010000033.1, forward strand.
ACGAATATGGCAAAAGTCACAAAATCAACAGACTCCTCGAGTCTGGCAGAAGTGGTGGATCGAATTCTTGACAAGGGCATCGTCATTGATGTTTGGGCCAAGGTTTCACTGGTCGGAATCGAACTGGTTTCCATTGAAGCCCGCGTCGTCATCGCTTCAGTCGAGACCTACTTGAAGTACGCCGAGGCCATCGGCCTGACGGCGACCGCGGCAGCCCCCGCCTAAACCGGGAGGGGCCAGCCGGCGTCGGGCGGGGAATGGAATCCATTCTCCGCCTGACCCAACGGCGCCACCAGAAATCCTCAAACCAGGAAAGGTTTTTCCATGAGCAGTAATTTATCCAATGACATGACGCGGTTGTGCGGCCAGATCGCCGCCTGGCGCAGCATCCGCGCGGATTTGATGAGCAACCTCGCGGAGACCCGCGCGCAAACGCAGGCGGCGGTCAGCCAGATGCTGGCCGGCTTCGGCGAGGCCCGATCCGAAATGGCCCAACAAACCAAGGTCGAACTGGGCGGATTTGTCGGCCGCGTCAAGGAAGCGGTGACCGGGCTGCGGCAAACCGTCGCCCAGTTGCAGGATGACTTCAGGGAGGACCTCGCGGGCGCCCACCGGGCCTGGCATGGCGCCAGCGCCGGGCCTGGGTCCGCGCCAACCGCCGCAAAGCCGTCCTTTCGGGCCGAGGAACCCTCCGGCGAGCTGGCCCCCAAAGCGAGAAAGAAGAAACGGTAGGACCAGCGGGAAACGGTGGGACCCGCGCGTCGCCACCGTTTATCCAGACATTTTGGCCTCAATGACCGGCTTCTATGGGTAGCATGGGTGGCATGGGTGGCATGGGTGGCATGGGTAGCATGGGTGGCAAGGGTTGCATGGGTGGCAAGGGTGGCATGGGTGGGCGCCGCACCACAGCGGCAAAGGGACTAATCGGTCATTGAGGCCGTTCTCACCAGGAGCGATTGGCCGCCCAACCGATGAGACACCTGATACCGTTTCCAGTTCGTAACTGCACTATTGCCAAGGCGATTGGCGGCGGTCGCAGACCGCCGCTACAGTGCAAAAGCAAAGTGGAAACGGTATGACTCCATTCTGTAAACAAGAGCTTGGCGGCCGAGCAAGAACTCAATGAAGAAAACCTGGGGCAAAAACGTTTCATTTCTTGACACACCCCTGGATCCCCCGCCCTTTCATTATCAATGAGGAGGCGGCCTCTGAATAATGTTCGTCACCGCGCTCCTGATTCGTTCCTTTGCCAAATGCGTTCCTGCCAGACTCAGATGATTGTCATCTGACAATCTGGCATTTTCATTTAAGCCGTTTCCAATTGCACTTTCAGGACCTGTCACCGGGCTGTAACTCGACCGCCATTTCCGTGACCGAATTATTACAATCGTCACGTTGACCCGCGCGGAACGGGTGTGGTTAAGTGGGCGCGCTTATACGGCAAGTTAATGGCCAGTATAAGAAAACAAAATTGCACATGAGAAAAGAGTTACCTATGAAGACAAAAATGCACATCAATCGGCTAAACAGCACAAACAGCACAAACAGCACAGTGAGAGTCTCCGGTCGGCGTCCCGGCAGGCTCGGGCGCAAAACCGCGCTGATCGGCGCCACCGCAACGGCCCTTCTGCTCGCCGCCCATCTGGCCCGGGCGGGCGATGACCGTGACCGGACGCAAGCAGGCGCCATCTTCGTGATCGCTCTGGAGAATCACAACTTGACCCAGCCCACCCCGGCTTCCAGTCCGCAGCAAATTCTCGGCAATCCGGCTGCTCCCTTTATCAACAGCCTCATGACGCCGGGCAATGCGAATGCGGCGCAGGTTTCGTATGCCGCGGCCTACTACAACGACGGCATCGGCGTCCATCCCTCCGAGCCTAACTATGTCTGGGCCGAAGCCGGGACGGATTTTGGGTTTCACTCCGATGCCGACCCCAGCCCCGCCAATGGCAACAAGTTCTATGATAACTCACCCCATCTCATCAGCCATTTGACTGCAAATGGCAACACCTTGATGTTTTGGCATCGTAACGATTCACCTCATCTCACCGGGCAATTGAACGCGGCCGGCATCCCGTGGAAAAACTACCAGGAAGACGTTGAACTGAGCGCAAGCCCGACTAACAGCGCCTCGGGCACCGGCGGCCCGGTCAATCCCTACAACGGCACCACCCAATATAATTACGCCGTCAAACACAACCCCATGGCCTTCTTCAGCGACAGCGCCCTCCTGAATGTCTATCCGCTCGCCCAGCTCTTCCTGGACCTCGACGCCGGCGCGGTCGGGCGCTACAACTGGATCACGCCCGATCAATATAACGAAGCCCATAGCGCGCTCAACGGCGGCTTCACCTATCAGGGCATCCATTATACCGGCGACCAGTCCGCCATTGCCGCAGCCGACAACTTCCTCGCCACCGTCGTCCCGCAAATCATGGCGTCGAAGGCCTACCTGGACAATGGGGTCATTATCCTTTGGTGGGATGAAACTGAAGGCGGTGACAGCACCGCCTTCACCCTTCCTGAGATCATTATCTCGCCTCTGGCCAAGGGCAACGCCTACGCCAGCACCGTGCCCATGAACCATTCCTCCGACCTCAAAACCATGGAGGAGATTTTCGGCCTGCCAGCGGTCAACAATCCCATCCCGCTGACTGAGACCAACGCCGGCGGCGATTTCAACTACGTCGCTACCGTCAATGACCTGAGCGACCTGTTCCTGCCCGGGACGATCCCCGCTCCTCTGAACTTGGCGGTGACGGGCGACAGTTTCGTGATGGACCGCCATACGGGACAGGTTTCGCAGAGGGTGCTTATCACCAACAACGGCGACACTCCGGCCCACGCCCCCTTGTTCCTCGTGCTGGACAGCCTCAGCGCCAATGCCACGCTGCTCAATTCGGACGGAACGACGGCGCTTCTTGCCCCCCTCGGCAGCCCCTATGTCAGAGTTCACCTCGGCGACCACGACGTCCTGCGTCCCCATGATACCGCAAGGGTGACGTTGGAGTTCCTCGACCCGAGCGGCGATGCCATAGCGTACAACGCGCGCGTGCTTAATGTCACGCCGGCGCCTTGAGCCGGTCGCCTTGCCAGGACTTGGGCGATATTGTCGGGATTCTTCACGGGGGCCGGCCTTGAGCCGGCCCCCCTTTGCTTTTTCGCCGGACTGTTAACCCCCCCTGACAACTCCGGGGAACCGGGGAGGATCGTCCCGCCAATAGGGAGCGCGGGCCAGGGAACCCATTCCCTAAATCCTGCCGGCAGGCCGTCTCCGAATCCAAAAAACGGGGGCAACGCCCGGTGAACAGGACGGCCAGCTCACGGCGGCAACTGCTGCCCGCGCATGGCATGGCTTATGCAGAAGTTCCCGGCGAGAACGATTCCAAGTGTTCTGGAAGGATCATGAGCGGGCAAAACAATGATAACAATTGCGTTTCGGCATGAATGTTCGTAACTCCAAAGCGCCCGGAAGCGAAAGGGCGGAAACCGCCTCCGACACCTTTTTGCCCGAACCCAGCAATGGATTTGTCACGACGCCCTTTGTGGAGCAGATCGCCAGGCGGGCCTTGACCTATTTGCAGGCCGGCTATCCCATCCATTTCGCCGGCGCCGCCGGCACCGGCAAGACCACCGTGGCCTTTCATGTCGCCGCGCAACTGGGCCGGCCCGTCTCGCTCATCCACGGGGACGATGACTTCGGCAGTTCGGACCTCGTCGGGCAGGACAGCGGCTACCGCAAGCACAAGGTCATTGACAACTACATCCATTCGGTGGTCAAAACCGAGGAGGAGATGAAATCCCTCTGGCTGGAGAACCGCCTCACCACCGCCTGCCAGGACGGGGACACGCTGATCTACGACGAATTCAACCGCTCGCGGCCTGAAGCCAACAATCCCTTCTTGAGCATTTTTTCCGAACGGATCCTCAACCTCCCCAAGCTGCGCCGCTCCGGCGGCGGCTACTTGCACGTGCATCCGCAATTCCACGCCATTTTCACCTCCAATCCGGAAGAATACGCGGGCGTCCATAAGACCCAGGACGCTTTGATGGACCGCTTGATTACCATTCAACTGGAACACTACGACCGGGAGACGGAGATTGAGATCACCATTGCCCGCTCCGGCATCGGCCGGGCCGACGCCGAAATCATCGTGGACCTGGTGCGCCAGCTCCGGCGCGTCGGCGTGAGCAACAGCCGCCCGACCATCCGCGCCTGCATCGCCATCGCCCGCGTCCTGACTTTGCGCGGCGTGCATGCCCAGCCGGAGGATTCCATTTTCCAATGGGCCTGCCGGGATGTCCTCAGTTCGGAAACGGCCAAGGTGACTCGCGACGGCCGCTCCATCATGCCCCAGAAGGTGGAGGAAGCGTTGCTCGCCGGGCTGCGCGCCAACGCCCCCGCCATCCCGCCCATTTCCACCGGCCCGCGCCCGCGCCAGGCCACCAAGAAAGGAAACGGCGAATGCCTCCTCCAACACGAATGATTCGCGGCGTCAAAGACATCCGCACCCGTTCCGGCACGCCGGACCAGGTGATCGTCCCTTACAAGGCCTACATGGCCATCACCGCCCTGGAGATGGAAAAATTCCGGCGCGAAACGGAACGCGACAATCTCAGGCTCCGCTTGGACAACGTCAACACCCGCCTCCAGACGGTGGCCTCGGAAAAAGCCGCCCTGTTGCAGCGCCTGGGCAAGGAAGCGCCCGACCGGCCCGCCCGGCGGCCGATCAAATCCTCCCGGCCAATCCGGGATGGCTCCGCGGCGGGCCATGCCGGCGGATTCAAATTCCAGTATTGACCCTTTCGCCACGGAGTCAGAGCTATGAACACGACTTCCGAATCCGGCCCGCCCCAAAGCGGAGAATACCTGTATGCCATCGCCGCCCTCGGCAAGGACCGCAGCTACGATGTGGCGGGCATTGACGGCGCCGCCGTGTATAGTGTCCACCAGGGCCGCGTGGCGGCGGTCGTGAGCGATTGCGCCCGCCAAAAACTGCGCCCGGAACGCGCCCACTTGGCGGCGCACAAAGAAGTCCTCGAGCGGCTGATGCTGGACAGCACAATCCTGCCGATGGCCTTCGGCACTATTGCCGGCGATGTGAAAGCGGTCCGGCGGCTGCTGGCGCTCAACCAGGAAGTCATTTTGGAACAACTGGAGCGCGTCGCCGGCAAGGTCGAGATGGGCCTGCGCGTGAAGTGGGATGTGCCCAATATCTTCGAGTATTTCATTGATATTCACCCCGAACTGCGCGTCTTGCGCGACCGTTTGCTGGGCAACCAGCGCGAACCCCGCCAGGAGGACCGGATCGAACTGGGGCAACTGTTCGACCGCATCCTCAACGAGGACCGCGAAGCCCATTCTGAGAAGCTGGAGGAGGCGCTGGCGCCCTGTTGCGCCGAAATCAAGCGGTCGCCGCTGCGCAATGTCAACGAGGTGGCCAATCTCAATTGCCTGGCCGGACGCAACGAGCAAATGCAACTGGAAGGGGCGGTTTTCCAGGCCGCCCACCTGTTTGACAACAACTACGCCTTCGATCTGAACGGGCCGTGGGCGCCGCACAATTTCGTCGAGATGGACCTCAAACTCAACGGCCAAACGTGAAGCGGTTTACCCCATGTTCCTCCTGGACAAACTCCTTTTCTTTCCTGTCGGCGCCACCGTTTGGGCGGCCCGCCAGGTCCATCACGCCATCCAACAAGAACGAGCGGCGGAACCGGAGCGCATTACCGCCGACTTGAGCGAGCTTTACATGATGCTGGAAACAGGCCGGCTTGCCGAAGCCGAATTTAACGCTCGCGAGAAAGAGCTGCTCGACCGGTTGGACTTGATTCAGGAGCGGGAAAAGGACTCCAACCGGACGAGTTCCAGATGAGCGCGCCGACACCATCCTTCCTGGCGGACCAAGGGCTCAGACTCCTGCTCTTCGGCGGCAAGGGCGGAGTGGGAAAAACCTCTTGTGCCACGGCGACCGCGCTGCAACTGGCCAGAGACTCTCCCGAAGCCGCCTTTCTTCTGGTATCCACGGATCCGGCCCACTCGGTGATGGACAGCCTGGCCGGAGCCATGCCGCCGCCCAACTTGCAGGTCACCGAACTGGACGCCCAGGCCTGCCTGGCCGCCTTCAAAGCCCGGCACGGCTCCAAGCTCTGCGCCATTGCCTCGCGGGGGACCTTTCTCGACCACTCCGACATCAGCCACTTTCTGGCTCTTTCCCTTCCGGGGTTGGACGAACTGATGGCTTCGCTGGAAATCGCCGGCTGGGTCGCCGCCCGGCGTTACCAAACCATCGTCGTGGATACCGCGCCCACCGGCCACACCCTCCGCCTGCTGGCCATGCCCGCGCTGCTCCACCATTGGCTCGGAGCTTTGGACGCCTTGCTGGCCAAACACCGGTACATGAGAAATCTGTTCAGCGGCGCAGTGAATCGCGACGAGATTGATGCTTTTCTGGAGGAACTGGCCGGCTCTGTCAAACAGATGGAAGCCTTGCTCCGGGATTCCAGGCACAGCCGGTTTGTGCCTGTGCTCCTGGCCGAAGCGATGAGCCTGAGCGAAACCCGCTCCCTGCTGGCGGAATTGAAAGGCGCGCAGGTGCCGGTGAACGATATTGTCGTCAACCGGCTGTTGCCGGAAAATGATTGTCCGGTTTGCGCTGACGGACGGCTCCAGCAAAACCGCGTCTTGAGTGAGATCCTGAGCAGCCGTGATTTAACCTGCCACTGCTTGTGGGGCGTGCCCCTCTATCCGAAAGAGGTTTGCGGAGCCGGGGGTCTTCTGGCGTTTTGGGCAGGTGTGACGCGACTGGCCAGCATGCTGGTTTGTCTTGAAGCGGCTATTCCCACCAACCGTCCGCGGGTGGAAAGGGCGACCCGCCCGCCCGGCGACAAATCGTTGTTGCTCTTCGCCGGCAAAGGCGGCGTGGGCAAGACCACCCTGGCCTGCGCCACCGGTGTGCGTTTGGCCCTGGACTCGCCCGCCCGGGAGGTGCTGCTTTTTTCCACCGACCCCGCTCACTCGCTGGCCGACTGTCTGGAAGCTCCGGTCGGCCCGGCGCCAAAACGGATTTGTCCCGGCCTCACGGCGCTGGAGCTGGACGCTGACGCCGAATTTCGCGCCCTGAAGCAACTTTACAGCGAGGAGTTGCAGTCCTTCCTTTGCTCGCTTTTGCCCGAAATGGACCTGGTCTTTGACCGGCCGGCGATGGAACGAATCGTGGACCTTTCGCCGCCAGGGCTGGACGAAGTCATGGCTCTCACCCGGGTGATGGACCTGTGCGAGCAAAACCACTACCACACCCTGGTGCTGGACTCCGCGCCCACCGGGCATCTGATCCGGCTTCTGGAAACGCCGGAGTTGGTTGACTGCTGGCTGAAGGTCTTTTTTGGCCTGTTCCTCAAATACAAACAGGTTTTTCGCCTGCCCAAAGTGTCACAACGGCTGGTGGACATGTCCAAAGCCCTCAAACGCCTGCGCGCGCTGCTGGCCGATCCGGCCCAATGCGCTCTCTGCGGCGTGGCCATCCTCACGGACATGGCCTTGGCAGAAACCAAAGACCTGTTGGCGGCCTGCCAGCGGATGCAGGTCAACGCGCCCGTGCTCTTCCTCAATCTGGCCACGCCGCCCGGCGACTGCCATTTGTGCTCCGCGCTGCGGCGCCGGGAGTCGGTCCTCGAACAAAAGTTTCAGCGGGCCTTCCCCAGTGCGGCCCAAGTCGTGGTTTATCGGCGCGGAGAGCCTCGCGGTTTGGCCCGTTTGGGCGAACTGGGCCAGGTGCTCTATGCCGCCCCAGCCACAGAGGACGTGAACCATGCGTGAATTAGGTCCCCAGCGAACCCGGCACATTTCCTTGTGCGAAGCCTTGGATCGCGTCCTGAACACCGGCGTCGTGGCGCTGGGCGAAGTGACGTTGTCGGTGGCCGATGTGGACCTGATTTACCTGGGGCTGCAACTGGTCGTCACTTCCATCGAAAGCGGCCGGGAACCCGTTCCGGTCAACGCCGGGCCGCAACTTGGCCCGGATTCGCGCGGCGGCCCGCGACTAACGCCTGGAGAGGAAATGCCAGCCAGCCTGGCAGCAAAGGGGCCACCCAGCGCCGCTTTGCCGTTAGCGTCGGAGGGCCGGACCGGCTCGCTTCCTGGCGGCGGCCTTGGCGAAAAAACCGAACTCCTTGCCAGCGCCATCGCCAAGGCCGATTCCAACCGGGAAAAAAATGGCCTGGGGCAATTGGTTCTGACCTTGATGAAAGTCCTGCACGAACTCCTGAAACGTCAAGCTCTCCGGCGCATCCAGGGCGGCGCCCTCACCCCGGCCCAGATTGAGCGGCTCGGCGTGACGCTCATGCAGCAAGCCCGGGAGATTGAGCGGCTGCGGAAAGATTTCGGCCTGCCGGAAGAAGACCTCAACCTCGACCTTGGCCCGCTGGGCAAACTGCTTTGATCCCCATGACCCCGCAACGACACATCGAACATTCCACCAGTGGCGCCACCTTGGCCGACCTGCTCGAACGGATATTGGATAAAGGCATCGTCATCGCCGGCGACATCAAGGTCAAGATCGTGGACATCGAGTTGCTGACCATCCAGATTCGGTTGCTGGTCTGTTCTGTGGACAAGGCCAGGGAGATCGGCGTGGATTGGTGGGTCAACCACCCCGCATTCAGCCGTCATCAGCAAGAGCACCTCTCGGACGCCGTCCTCAAGATCGAAGAACGACTGGCCAGGATCGAGACGCGGATGCCCGCCGCGACTCCAGCCGGTGCTCCCAATGTGCTTTGATAGAGCTTTCTTGAAACCGCTATTAACCCGCATATTTCACACTCCGATGGAAGCGCCAAAACAGTGCGCCGCGTGGGGGCACGCGGCCTACAAACACCTCCGGCGGCTCCTGCAGGCCGCGTGCCCTCACGCGGCGTTTGGAGGTGTGAAAAATGCGGGTTAATGATTCGGGCGCAGGACCGCCGACTCCACATTCTTCTCGACAAATGAGGCAATTTAATTTATTCTGCCCGCATTGTAGCTTTCAATGCGGGCAGAATAAATTTTAGGCTGTTCAGACCAGAGCATTTTCAGCAAGCAGACCAGAGCATTTTCAGCAAGCAGACCAGAGCATTTTCAGTAAGCAGACCAGAGCGTTTTCAGTAAACAGATCAATCCGGATAGCGCTGGTGATTTCATGCGGGCCAAAGTCACCCGAAATCCAGTGTTGGGAAAAACAGTTTCAGCTTGGAAAAGGAAAGCCGGCAAGCTTAAGCTGCGGATGGAAGCACACCAACTTATGAAATCATGGTCAACAACCTGTGAAAAATCAATGTGACTGTGAAGACAACTGTGGGCGCCAGGCTGGCATCCCGCGCCGGGATTTTATTCGCCTGGGCGGCGCCGGCGCGCTTTCGCTGCTGGCTTCCCGCATCCCGATCATGGCGGGTCCATTTCAGGCGTCCGATTTCGACAAGCTGGTTCCGGCCGACAAAAAACTGGATCCCGCCTGGGTCAAGTCGCTCTTTGCCCGGGGCGAACCAACCATCTATGGCGGCGAAGCGGAACTGAAATATGTCGGGATGCCGGTGGGCGGAATAACCAGCGGACAGCTTTACCTCGGCGGCGACGGCAAACTCTGGCATTGGGACATTTTCAATCAGCATGCCGGCACCGGCGATTCCCATTATGCCCACCCTCCCCTGCCCGGTTCCCCAATCCAACAGGGTTTCACCCTGCGCATTGATTCCGGCGGCGCGCTGAAAACCTATCCCCTGGACCGCACTGGTTTTTCAGACGTGAGCTTTTGCGGGCAATATCCCATCGGAACCGTCCAGTACAAGGACCCCGCCTGCCCCATTGCGGCGACTCTTGAGGCCTTTTCGCCGTTCATTCCGCTCAACACCGACGACTCCAGTTTGCCCGCGACAATTCTCCAGTTCACGCTGCGCAACACCTCCGCCGCCCCGGTCGGGACAACGCTCTCCGGCGAATTGGAAAATGGCGTTTGCCTGCACAACCGCTGGCAGGACGGCCTGTTGCGCAATCGTGTCCTCCGGGAGGCCGGCCTGACAACACTGCTCTGCTCTGCGGAAAAGCCCGCCTCGCTGCCGGCGCGCCGGCCGGACATTGTTTTTGAAGACTGGAACAAGGAAACTTATGACGGCTGGAAGGTCGAAGGCGCAGCCTTCGGCAGGGGGCCTATCCATAAATCTGAAATTCCATCCTATCAGGGCGACGTGGGCGGCGATACGGCGCGCGTGGTCAACTCGCATGCTTCCGCCCCCGGCGATTCCGTGGCGGAGAAGGACAAAGCTGTCGGCAAGCTGACCAGCCGCGAGTTCACCATCGCACACCGCTTTATCACCTTCTGGATCGGCGGCGGCAAGGCGCGCCTGCCATCGCGCTTGGGACTGACACTGTTCGTCGAGGGGAAGCCGGTGCAAACGGCGTCTGGAGAAAACAGGAACCAGATGGCGTTGCAACATTTCGATGTCAGCGCCTTCGCCGGCAAAACGGCCCGGATTGAAATCCTCGACGATGCCACCGGCGGCTGGGGCAACATCGGCGTGGGGAAGATTGTCTTCACCGACCAAGCCACCTTCGCCGGGCCGCTGGAGGGATTGCCGGATTTTGGCACGATGGCCCTCGCCTTGCTCGGCGAAGCCGCCGATCAGCTCAGCGCCGGCGGGACGGCGCCGTTCACGGAAAAATTGTCCGGCGCGCTGGGCCGCAAACTCAAGCTGGCGCCGGGCGAATCGGCCCGGGTGACGTTTGTGCTGGCGTGGCATTTTCCGAATCTCTCGCTGGGCGGCCCCTTGCAGAAGGCGGGGCGCCATTACGCCTCCCGGTTTCCTTCGGCGCACGCGGTCGTGCAGTATGTCGCGGGCCAATTTGACCGGCTGGCGGGCGACACCCGGTCGTGGCGCGACACCTGGTATGATTCGACGCTGCCGTTCTGGTTCCTGGATCGCACCTTCCTCAACACTTCGATTCTTGCGACCTCGACTTGCTCCCGTTTTGCCAACGGACGATTTTACGGTTGGGAAGGTGTTGGCTGTTGCGAGGGAACCTGCGGCCACGTTTATCACTACGCCCATGCGGCCGCGCGGCTTTTTCCCGATCTGGAACGCGGCACGCGGGAGAGAATTGATTTCGGAAGCGCCCTCCAGCCGGACGGCGCGATTCATTTCCGGGGCGAGTTCAACAACATCCCCGCCGTGGACGGCCAGGCCGGGACGGTTTTGCGCGCGTTGCGCGAACATCAGATGTCGGCGGACGCGGCCTTTCTCAAACGCAACTGGCCGAAGATCAAGCTGGCCACGCAATGGCTCATCGCCAAGGACGCCGACGGCGACGGTCTCATCAAGGGTAATCAGCACAACACGCTGGACACCGATTGGTTCGGACCGGTCGCGTGGTTGAGCGGGCTTTATCTCGCCGCCCTCCTGGCGGCGGCGCAAATGGCCGAGGAAGCCGGCGACACGGAGTTCGCGCGGCAGTGCCGCGGCGTTTTTGAGACGGGCCAAAAGAACCTGGTCGCACAACTGTTCGACGGCGAGTATTTCATCAACCAAGTTGACCCGAAACATCTCGACGCGATCAATTCCGGCACCGGCTGCGAGATTGATCAGGTCTTCGGGCAAAGCTGGGCCTTTCAAGTCGGCCTGCCGCGCGTCCTGCCGCAGAAGGAAACTGTGTCCGCGCTGAAATCGCTTTGGCGCTACAATTTTTCGCCCGATGTCGGGCCTTATCGCGCGGCCTACAAAACGGGGCGCTGGTATGCGTTGGCGGGCGAGGCCGGCTTGCTGATGTGCTCGTTTCCGCGACGCGACTGGGATTACGCGCAGGCCAAGGGCAAAGGCCCGGACTGGGCGGCGGGCTATTTCAACGAGTGCATGAATGGATTCGAGTATCAGGCCGCCGGGCACATGATCCGGGAAGGCCTGACGCTGGAAGGCCTGGCCGTGGCGCGCGCGGTGCATGATCGTTACCACGCCTCGCGCCGCAATCCGTGGAACGAAGTCGAGTGCGGCGATCATTACGCCCGCAGCATGGCGAGTTACGGCGTTTACCTCGCCGCCTGTGGCTTTGAGTACCATGGTCCAAAAGGTTATTTGGAGTTTGATCCGCGGGTCAGTCCCCAGGATTTCCGGGCCGCCTTTACCAGCGCCGAAGGATGGGGCGCGTTCAGCCAGAAGATAACCGGGACGCAAAAGACCGCCGCGCTCGAAATCAAGTGGGGCAAACTGCGCCTTAATACCCTCGCCCTCGCCGCGGAGGCCGCTCCGGCCTCGGTGCGCGCCCAGTGGAACGGCAACGACGTGCCCGTGCGCAACCAGTTTAATGATGGCCGGGTGCTTGTTACCTTCGTCCCCGAACTGCAACTGGCAAAAGGACACAAACTCCACGTCACCTTGGAGTGAAATTAGGAACGCCAACAAGCACCTAAACATTGGTGACAGCGGCAAAAGTCAACCCGGTCACGCCCACTGAAACCATTGACTTCTTTTGGCGCGGGGTGTTATATGGAATGCCATGCCTGCAGGAATGAGACGAAAAGGGGCCTTTGGGATTACTTTGATCGCGTTGCTGCTGCCTTTCTCCGGGTGTGATGCGCAGACGGAAACGCCGCGCACCGACCAGCGTGTTCCGTCGGCGCAACAAACCAACAGCCATTTGCGCGTCCGCGCGCCCGCCGTTGCCGGGCTGTTTTATCCGGCGGAACAAGCGGTTCTTGCAAAAACCGTTGACGCCTTGCTGGCAGGCGCGCCCGCCCATCACATCCCGCGCCTGCGGGGCCTGGTTTGCCCTCATGCGGGCTACCCTTATTCGGGACCAACCGCCGCGATTGCCTACAAAACGCTGGCTGGTCGCGATGTTCAAACTGTCGTCATCCTCGGCCCCAGTCACTATGCCCTGTTTCAAGGCGCGTCGGTGGCGAACACCGACGCTTACCAAACGCCTTTGGGAATCGTCCCCCTCTCGGCCAAGGCGCAGCAACTCGCCAAGACCAACCCCTTTGTCCTGGAACCGCAATGCCTGGTGCAGCGGCCGGCGTGGTGGGCCCAGTCATCCAAGCCCGCCCCGGCTGCCGGGCAGGACACGCCCGACACCTGGGAACATTCCGTCGAGGTCCAGGTTCCTTTCCTGCAAAAAACTTTGAAAAACTTCACCATCCTGCCCGTCGTCCTTGGCAACGTTGACCCGGAACAGGCCGCCAAGGTTTTGGCCGGGGTGATTGACGGCAAAACCATTGTGGTGGCCAGCTCCGATCTGAGTCATTACTACCCCTATGAGCAGGCCAAAAAACTGGACAACCGTTGCGTCAAGGCGATTTGCGACATGAACATTGACGAAATGAAATCCCAGGAAGCTTGCGGCAAATTGCCCATTTTGACGCTCCTGTACCTGGCCCGGGAGAAAGGCTGGAAGCCGCAATTGCTGGATTACCGCAACAGTGGGGATACCGCCGGTGACAAAAGCGCCGTGGTCGGCTATGCGGCCATCGCCTTTTACGAGCCGGCGCCGCAAAACTTTGAGGCGAAAGAACGGACCTTTTTGCTTGACCTCGCCCGCCGAACCCTCATCCGCGTCGCGACCAACGCCGACTCGCCCGGCCCCGGGATCAACCCCCGGGATCTGCCGCCAAGATTAGCGGAGAACAAAGGGTGCTTCGTGACCTTGACCGAAGCTGGCGCGTTGCGCGGCTGCATCGGCTACATTCTCCCGCAGGAAGCGCTTTATCAGGCGGTGGTGGACAACGTGCGCAACGCGGCCACCCGCGACCCGCGTTTCCAGCCGGTGCGGCCGGCGGAGTTGAATAGAATTAAAATCGAAATCAGCGTGCTGACGGAACCGCAGCCGCTCAGTTTCAATTCGCCGGAGGACCTCCTGAACAAGTTGGAGCCTGGCGAAGACGGGGTGGTGCTGCGCATCGGCCCCTCCGGGGCCACCTTTCTGCCGCAGGTTTGGGAGCAACTGCCGGACAAGGTCGAATTTCTCAACCACCTCGCGCAAAAAGCCGGCTGTGCGCCGGACGACTGGCGCGGCAGGAATGTCAGCGTCTCCATCTACCACGCCGAGGCCTTCCAGGAGCCGGAGTAATGTTGCATGTCCGACCGGAAGCCGATCATGCTGGCGGTCAGGAGGGAACGGCGGCTCGTCCTGTTGGCCGTCGGGGCGCTGGGTGTTTCGTGCGTGATGACGCAACTGGCGCTGATGCGCGAACTGCTCGGCGCGTTTAGCGGCAACGAACTGGTGCTGGGCTTGGCCCTGGGCAACTGGCTGCTCCTGATGGGCCTCGGCGCCTGGCTGGGCCGGACCTCCGGCCAACTCCAACATCCGCGGACCGTGCTGGCCATCGCGCAAATCTTGGTGGCCGTTCTGCCGCTGGTGCAGGTGTTCCTCCTGCGGGCTTTGCGAAACGTCGTTTTCGTCCGCGGCGCCTCGGTGGGCGTCAGCGAAACCGTCCTCAGCGCTTTGGTCCTGCTGCTGCCGTATTGCATCATCGCGGGCTATGTTCTGACGCTGGCGTGCTCGTTGTTGGCGCGCCAGGAGGGCGCTGCGGGCATCGGCCAGGTTTATGTCGCGGACAGCATCGGCAGCATCGCTGGCGGTGTTCTGTTCAGTTTCGTGCTGGTCCGGTTCCTCGACCATGCGGGCATTCTGGTTTATCCCGCCGTGTTGAACCTGCTGCTGGCCGGCGCGATAAGCTCTGACGCCGGACACAAATGGCTTGCCACGATGGCGGGCGCTCTGGCCGTCGCGGTGATGGCGGCTGCCGTTTTGGTGGACCTGGATGGTGTTTCCACGGCGTGGCAGTATCCGCGCCAGCACATCGTGGCGCGGGCCAATTCTCCTTACGGCAAACTGCTCGTCACGGAATCCGACGGCCAGTTCGATTTCATCGAGAACGGCGTTCCGCTCACCTCCACCCGTGACGACCAGCATGTCGAGGAGGCCGTCCATTACGCCATGGCACAGCGGCCGGACGCCCGCCAGGTCCTGCTGGTGGGCGGCGGCATCTCCGGCACGGCCAGGGAACTCCTCAAATACAACGTCCGCCGCGTGGACTATGTGGAACTGGACCCGTTGATTCTGGAGTTCGGGCGGAAATACCTGCCGGAAAGCCTGGCCGACAAGCGGATTAAAGTCATCAACACCGACGGACGCTTGTTTGTCAGGCAAACCGCCGAAAAATACGATGTGGTCATTGTGGACGTGCCCGAACCTTCCACCGCGCAGCTCAACCGGTTCTTTACCGTGGAGTTTCTGGCGGAAGTCAAACGGGCGCTTGCTTTGCACGGCGTGGTGTCCTTTTCGCTCGGCCATTATGAAAATTACGTCAGTCCGGGACTGGCGCGAATGCTGGCGTCGGCGGGCCGGTCATTGCAGCCATCCTTCTCCAACGTGCTGGTCATTCCCGGCGGACGGGTCTTCTTTCTCGCATCTGACGGCCCGCTCTTTGACGGCATCGCAGAAAGAATCGCACAGCAAGGCATCCAAACCAAACTGATGAACCAGCATTACCTCGGCGCGACCCTGACCGCCGACCGGATGGCGGACATGCAACATGCCATCGCGCAGCCGGCGGCGTTGAACCGGGACTTCAACCCGGTGCTTTACTTTTATCATCTCCGCCACTGGATGAGTCAGTTCAAAAACGGCTTTGGCGTTTTCCAGGGGTTGCTGCTGATCTTGCTTGGCGTCTATCTTGCCCGGCTGCGCGGCACGGCGTTTGTCCTCTTCGCCTCGGGTTTCGCGGCGACGACGTTGGAGATTGTCCTGCTGCTGGCGTTCCAGGTTCTGTGCGGCTCGGTCTATCATCAACTGGGCATCATCGTCACCGTCTTCATGGCCGGTCTGGCCCTCGGGGCGTTACTGGCTAATCGGCGCGTGAAATCACGGAGTAATGGAGTGATGGAGTGTTGGGAGAAGCCGGAAAATGCGCCCGCCCCATCACTCCATCACTCCACCACTCCATCTGCCGCGCCTCTGTCTCTTCTCGCCTTTGCCATCGCCGGTTACGCCATCCTGCTCGCCTTTTTATTGCCGCTCTTGAACCGGTTGGGGGACACGGCCGCGTCGCTCATCTTCATCAAGGCGGCCATTGCGCTGCTGACTTTGATTTTGGCGGCGCTGGTGGGAATGCAATTCCCTCTGGCCAACCGGCTGGAATTCGACGGCACCCTGGCGGGCGCGTCGCGCCTTTACACGGCCGATTTTGTCGGCGCATTCCTGGGCGCGTTGCTGGCCAGCGCGCTCTTGCTTCCGTTAATTGGCGTGACGGGCGTTTGCCTGCTGACGGCGGCGCTGAATCTTGCGGGCGGCGCGATGGCTTTCCCTCCCAAAGCCGCCCCGCTGCAATCGGCGGCATGAGAAAGGTTGCGATATGAGCAAAATCAACTTTATTTCCCTCAAAACGGTGCGCTGGAGCGGCTGGCTGTTGCTGCCCCTGGTGCTGGCCTTTCTCCTGACCGGCTACATCATGGATGGCCGCTACGGTTTTTCGAAACTGCTGGACGTGAAAACCGCGCTGACGCTCCACCGCATGTTCCACCTGCCGTTGATTGTTTTGGTGCTGGCGCATGTTGTGCCGGCGATGTATCTTGCCTTGCAGCGATGGGGCTGGATCAAACATCGCGATAAGACGTGAACCCCGACGATACATCGCGTCGTGAAGCGGCGGGTTATGGGGCGCCGGCCTCCGGTCCGGGCTCTCCCGGAGAACAGGGCCAGCCGCGCCGGGTCGGAGACCGGCCTTCCGGTTTGACGGGAGGAATTTCGCGTCGCGCCGCCATCGGTCTTGGCTCGGCCGGCGTGATCGGCCTGGCGGGCGCGGTTTCGTTTTTCGATTTCTTCGCCAAATGGCGCGCCTCCGAGGCCCCCGCCGAAATCTTCAAAGGCGACGCGCCCAGGGGCGAACTTTGGGACCTGTGGCAAAAACGCGGCTGGGTGAAAGAGGCGCGGCATTACCTCAAGCTCGGCCGCAACGTCCAGTGCAAGGTCTGCCCGAACAATTGCATCCTGGAGCCGGGCGACCGCAGCCATTGCCGCAACAAGGTCAACCACGACGGCGCGCTTTACACGCTGGTTTATGGCAACCCCTGCACGTTCCACGTTGACCCGGTGGAGAAAAAGCCGCTCTTCCATTTCATGCCGGGCACGTTGAGCTTTTCCCTCGCCACCTCCGGCTGCGTTTACCGCTGCCTGAATTGCCAGAACTGGGAGATTTCGCAGAAGAAACCGGAGGAAACCAAAGACCCGCGCGGGGAGGAACTTCGTTTCAAACCACCGTTGCCGCGCAGCCTCACCCTGGAACAATTGTCGCGGCTGAGCTTGTTTCCCGAAGACGTCGTGGCCGTGACCGAGGCGCTGGGCTGCCCCTCCATTTCCTACACCTACTCCGAACCGACGGCGTTTTACGAATATGCGCAGGACACCTGCAAGGTGGCGCGCGGGCGCAAGCTCAAAAACATCGTCGTCACTTGCGGCTCCATCGAGGAACGGCCGGCCCTCGACCTGTATCAGTTCGCCGACGCCGCGCATGTGGACCTGAAAGGCTTCGACGACGACACCTATAAAAAACTCAATTCCGGCAAACTCGCCGCCATCCTGGCCACGCTCAAAACGCTCAACGGCCTTGGCGTCTGGTTTGAGGTCATCAACCTCGTCGTGCCGACCTACACGGACAACCCCGACACCATCCGGCGGATGTGCGGCTGGATTGTCAAAGAGTTGGGACCGGACCGGCCTTTGCACTTTTCGCGGTTCCAGCCGCAGCACAAACTCGCGCACCTGACCCCGACGCCCGTGGAAACGCTGGTCAAAGCCCGTGACGCCGCCCGCGCCGAGGGGCTGCGCTACGTCTATATCGGCAACGTGCCCGGCCTGGAAGGCGCGGGGACGACGTGGTGCCCCAACTGCAGGAAAGCCATCGTCGAACGCGACATCTTCGCCGTCACGCGCCTGGACATCACCGGCGGCAAATGCCGTTTCTGCGGGACGAAGATTGCGGGAGTGTGGGGATAAGACAAATCTCCCCCCGCATTCTTTTCTCCTTGGAAAAGAATGGCTTGAATATCGTTGTTAAGACCGGCCCGAACTTCCATTAGAGCGGTTCAAAGAAAACTGTGGCCACACAAGGCAAACCATCTCATCGCGTCCCGGCGAGGTGTTATGGCTACAGTTCTATTGAAAATGCTCTAAACTTGTCCGGCCATGATTCTGTCACCAATGGCAATTCTCTACAGTCCGCGCCAGGCGATTTCCAGCGCCATGACCGAATAGGACGTGACCAGCACCGGATCGCGCTCCATCCAACGCTCGTTTTCATTTCGCCACGATCCGTCGGTTTGCTGAAGCTTCATAAGTTTCGACACGAGCTGTCTGCGCCAATCCACGGTGGTGCCGTCCTTGAGCCGCAATTCGTTCACCCCATGGACCGACAACGCCTTGCTCATCATTTGCAAATAATAATAATAGCCCGACGGACCCATGCCGGGATTCTCCTCCAGCGTGTAATTGTCGCGCAGCCAGTCGAACGCCGCCGTCACCCGCGGATCATCGCGCTTGAGGTCCGCGTAAATGTAACTCAGAAAACCGGCGTAGGTGATGGTGCCGTACGACCGAAGTGTCACCCGCCCGGCGGTGTTGGTTTGGGTGCCGGCGGAACTGCGTCCGGGAAAATAAATAAAGCCGCCCTTGTTGGCCGCATCGTCCGAAGCCCATGGCTCCTTGTTGACCGAGGGCAGATTCTGGCAGCGCTCGATGAAATGGATGGCCGCCTCCCAATTTAAATCCTTGGCCCCAACCATCGGCTTGTCCTTCGCCAGGTCCTTGCTGTAATATAGGGCTTCCAAGGCGGTATAGGTGTTGTTCATGTCCGTGTGCGGCCCGGTGGCGCTGCTGCCGTAGCCGACGCCGCCGTCAAAGGGCGAGCCGGTGTTCTCCTTGCCGCCGGCCTGCTGGCCGATGATCCATTGCCGCGCGCGCAACACCACCGGGTCATACTCCGGCTTGTGCGCGGCCACCAGCGCCATCAGGCAGATGGAGGTGTTGTAGTTTTCGTCCTCCTTGTCGTAAATGCCGCCGTCGGGCCGGACGTTGGCCAGGATGAATTTGTAACCGCGCCCCACGGTTTCCGGCGCGCGCTCGGCGGCGTGTGGGGAGGGATTGCCCATGAACGCGCTCACCGCCAGGGCCGTCAAGGCCGGGTGCTCCGGGGTGGACCACCAGCCATTGCTGTTCTGGTTCGACTGCAACCAGAGCAGTCCACGGTCAATGGCGAGTTGCACTTCATTGCGGAATGAAATATCCGGCTGGGGCAACACGGAGGCGGGCTGGGCGGCGGCGCGAAGGGCGGCGCCGGGCAATAGAGCGGTCAAAATCACCAGGAGCGGGATTCTTTTGACTGACAAAATGCGGTGTTTCATGGGTCCTTCATTCATTGCAATTCAGCGCCGGCAAGCCGGCGCGAGCTGCGTCCTGAGATTTTGCCTCGATGGAGGCTCAGGGCGGCAACTGCGCCGTCTTCAACACCGCCATCATCGCCCCCCGCGCCTTGGCCGCGTCGTCGGCTTCTCCATGCACGCACCCGGCAAACACATGGCCGCCGGCCACGAAAAGGACTACCTCCGCGTTGCCTGGGTCTCGATCATCGGCCTCGTTGCCTGAACCAGTGACATGCTTGGCGGGCGCGGCCGCGATGTCCAGGTCCATGGTGGCGGTGGTTTTGAAGTTGAGGAACTCGCTCTTAATGATCTCCGCCGTGCGCGGCAGGGCATCGTTCGCTGTTTTGGCATTGGGCACCGCCCAGACATGGAGGGTCAGATTGGTGGTCTGAATTCTCACGTAACCATTGGTCGAAATGACCTTGGCCGCCCCAGGAACCTTGAGAGCCAGCGCCGGTTTGCCGTCCACGGACAGCGAGACGGATGTGCTCTGGGCCGCGGCGCGGGGGGCCGCGCCGGCCAAAACGGCGGCCAAAATGACCATGGGGAAGATTCCTTTGCTTGGCAAAACTCGGTGTTTCATCGGTCTGCTTTCCTTTCCCCGGCATGATTGACCATTCCGGCGAAACAGTCAATCACGGCGTGAGGACATTCCCTAACTTGGGTTCGTCATTGACACGGCCCGATTCAAGCGGAAAATCTAATTCGTGGATGATTATTGATTAGAATTATGAAAGCTGTTGCCATAAATGGAAGCCCGCGCAAGCGCGGAAACACTGAAATGCTTTTGCGAAAGGTGCTGGCCCCGCTGGCCGCGGCCGGCTGGGAAACCGAGTTCGTCCAGCTCGGCGGCGCACCCATCCGCGGATGCCAGGCCTGTTACCAGTGTTTCAAGAAGAAAAATTCCCGATGCAGCCAGAAGGATGATTTTTTCAACCCCTGCTTCGCGAAAATGGCCGCGGCCGACGCCATCATCCTCGGATCGCCGACCTACTTCACCGACGTCAGCGCGGAAATGAAGGCGCTGCTGGATCGCTCCGGCCTGGTGGCCCTGGCCAACGGCGGATTGTTCCGCGGAAAAATCGCAGCCGCCGTGGTGGCGGTCCGGCGCGGCGGCGGCACACACGCCTTTGACACCATGAACCACATGTTCCTCATGTCCGGCGCCATCGTGCCCGGTTCCACCTATTGGAACCTCGGCTTTGGCCTGGACAAGGGGGAGGTGGCCAAGGACGACGAGGCTTCGCGCAACATGAAGGATCTAGGCCAAACCATCGCCTGGCTGGGCGAGGCCATCCATCAGCACGCCGGGCGCCGCCCGCCTGCTGATGTTCGCGAATGAATTCACTTGGCCTCAACCTCAAACCGTTGAACTACCATGCAATTTCGCAAATTCGGCAAGCTGGACTGGAACGCCTCGGTGCTGGGCTTTGGCTGTATGCGCCTGCCCACCGCGGACGGAAATCCTCACGGCCCAAACATCAATGAAGCCCAAGCCGTGGGCATGATCCGCCATGCTCTGGATCGGGGCGTGAACTATTTCGACACCGCTTACATCTATCACGAAGGCCGCAGCGAAACCGTTCTCGGCAGGGCCTTGCGCGGCCGTCGGGACCAGGTGAAAATTGCCACAAAGTCCCCGCTCTGGTTGATCGAAAAGGACGCCGATTTTGACCGGATTCTGAACGAGCAACTGGCCAGGCTCCAGACCGATCACATTGATTTCTATTTGCTCCATGCCCTCAATAAAAGCCGCTGGAGCCAAATCGTCCTCAAATACAATCTCCTGGAAAAGGCCGGCGCTGCGATTGGCGATGGACGCATCCGCCACCTGGGCTTCTCCTTCCACGACAATTACGAGAGCTTCCCCGACATTATCAACGGCTTCGATCGCTGGTCGTTTTGCCAGATTCAGTATAACTACATGGACACGGAAAATCAGGCGGGCACCCGCGGATTGAAGCTCGCCGCCGCCCACGGTCTGGCGGTCGTGATCATGGAACCCCTCCTCGGCGGCAGGCTGGCCCATCCGCCCTCGTCCCTTCGCCAGGTGATCGAGCGCGCCACCGTGCAGCGATCCCCGGCGGACTGGGCGTTGCAATGGCTTTGGGACCAGCCCGAAGTGACGGTGGTGTTGAGCGGCATGAGCGACATGGATCAGGTGGAAGCCAATCTGGAATCGGCGTCGCGCGCCCGTTGCCATTCGTTTCAGGCGGCGGACCGAAAACTGATCGCAGACTTGCAACACCAGTACCAGGAACGGGCCGCCATTCCCTGCACCAAGTGCAACTACTGCATGCCCTGCCCCAACGGAGTGGACATCCCGGGCAATTTTGAAATCTACAACGAAGCGTTTCTCCACGAAGACGTTCCCGGCGCGCGCTTCAAGTACCAGATTTTTGTTGCGGAAGCGGCGCGCGCCGGCGTTTGCCTGGCCTGCCACGACTGTGAAGATCGTTGTCCTCAAAAAATCCCGGTCAGCGAATGGATGCCCAGGGTTCACGCCCTGCTCAACGCCGCCTGATTCAGCGCGGCAGTGGGGAAACCACCCCGTGCTGTGACGCCTGTTCTGGCAGGTGCAATTCGGCCTCAACGCCTTCGAAGTCCTCCCAGACCTTCTGCCGGAACCATTGGAAAGAGGGTTTCCCCTTCGAGAAAAACAGATGGCTCGACCGGCTTCGGTGATAATCCGACGAACCAAATCGTCGAAGCGGCGCACGAAAATGCGGCGCCTTTTCCAGCAGTTCCGCCCAGTGATGCTCCAGCTTCTGCTGCGCCCTCGTGTACCAGACCTCGACCGGCTCAGCCACTCCCAGCAAATAATCAATGTGCCAGCGCGGCGCGGCCGTGGATTCCAGGTGGTGCCCGATGCGCGCGCGGAGTCCTCCCGCGCCAAAGGCGCTGCCCACGTAGGCGTAATAGCCGGGCACGATGTCGCAGGCTCTCAGGCCCCCGATCTCCAGGCGTTTCATTTGGGCGACGCAGGCAATCAGCACGTAAGTCCCTTTGGCCTCGGGCAGGTCCATCGCCATCACCCGAACGTGCTCCCGTTCCAACCCCAGTGGCTCGCCTTGACATCGGTGAAGTTGAGGTAAATACGATTTTGCGGGACCCCGAGAGTCTCGTTCAGCAACTTGCAGATCTTTTGCGAGAGCCGGCGGTTCACGTCGTCGCTCAACCCGCCAATGCTCCGCACGTCCACAAAGGCCGCGTCACCCGCATTGCCGGACATCTGCATGGCGGCCTGGCTCATGGCTACCATGACGTATTGCTGCGGTTTGCCAATCGTTTCGGCGATGGTTTTGGACAGAGTGGCCAGCAGCGCTTGCTGCTTGTCCTCTGCGAGGACAACTGTAGTTTCGAGTTTTAATAGTGGCATGGCCAATATCTACATCCTTCTTCCCGACAACGCAACCAGACGCCTCTTGGGCCGCGGCAGGCCGGCCCGCAGCCGCGCGCCTCCTTGAGATTCCCGGCGTGCTCGGCTAGAACGGATTAAATGAAGCTGTAGCCGCAGCCGGCAAACCAGTTCATCGCATCCTGACGAGGCGTTTTGTCTGACGTGTCATTGGAAATGCTCCCATTTTTTCCTCGACAGATTCAGGCACGTTATTAAAATGAGCTTGCCCACATTAAAAATTCGCAATGTGGGCAAGCTTGCTTTCGGGATGATTCAAAAAAGCAGTATGAATAAAATTGCAGCTACAGGAGGCAAACCAGTTCATCGCATCCTGGCGAGGCGTTTTGTCTGACGTGTCATTTCAGGCACGTTATTAAAAAAGCTTGCCCACATTGAAAGTTCGCAATGTGGGCAAGCTTGCTTTCGGAATGATTCAAAAAAGCAGTATGAATAAAATTGCAACTGCAGGAGGCAAACCAGTTCATCGCATCCTGGCGAGGTGATATGGCTACAGTTTTATTGAAAATGCTATAGGCTGCCGCCATGAATTCGTTTCCTGTGAATCCGGAAAAAGAACAGCAACTGGCCCAACGCATGGCCGCCTTGGGAGTGCGCGAGTCCGATATCGAGGAAATCTTTGTCAAATCCGGAGGACACGGCGGCCAAAATGTTAATAAATCGGCCACCTGCGTCATGTTGCTCCACCGCCCCACCCGCCTGCAAGTCAAGTGCCAGACCACCCGTCAACAGGGACTCAATAGATTCATTGCCCGGCGGCTGTTGCTCGACAAAATTGAACAGCTACAGACCGGTCGAGTTGCGGCGGAGCGATCCCGGGTGGAGAAAATCCGCCGGCAGAAGCGCAAGCGGAGTCGCCGGGCCAAAGAACGGATGCTCGCGGACAAATCCCGTCACTCTGACAAGAAGGCCGCCCGGAGGGCAGCCGGGGATTCTTGGTTCTAACAGGCGCATCCCGCTGGTTCCGCCTTTCACATGGAGGATGAACTGATGGCCGCCCGCCAAACCCGTCGCGGGGCGGCTCACGAACGCTTCAACACGTTCACCAGGCAGTGGAGACAACCGAAATGGCGGTAGGTGGCGGTGCAATCAACCAGCCGGACCTCAAAACCCAGTTTTTCCCAAACCGCCTGTGCGGCGGCGTTCAGCGCCTCTGCGCCCCGGTAATACGGCAGGTAAACAATCCGTCGTTCCCCAACGCGGTCCAGGAGCACGTTGACATAGGTCAGGTAGGTTCTTCCATCCCGTGCGGGCACGACGGGGATGCGCACCACCCGGTAGCCCGTCGCCGCACACTGTTCGGCGACCGCGTCAAACAAATGTTGGGTCGCCGCCGTGAAATCCGGGCCGCCAGGCAGATCCATGAATTCCCCGCTCCCAGCCTGATTATCTGCCTGGAATTGAGCGGGCAACAGCGCTCTCCCGAGCTTTGGATCGCCTACCAGCATGACGTGCCCGCCCACCGAGGCCATGAACATCCCGGCGTGATGGTCGGGTGCCTCCTCCAGCAGGATGACCCGGCGTTTGACTGCACTGGCCAGCATGCTCAGAAATTCCACACGGCTGCCCACCGTGTGCTGCAGGTTGCGTTGCAGCACCCGCGGCGCCACAAACATATTGTCGTTGTCAGACAAAAAATCGCCGCCGTCAAAATAAAGCCCGCTGCGGACCGCCCTGGCCGCCGAACCCAGCGCCGCGGCGATGTCCTGCCCCACCCGCTCGTCGCCCGCGCGCGCCGGCCAGATCTCCTCCGCCGTTTCCCCGCGGGGACTCCAGATCGTCGCCGCGCCCGCCGCAGATTCCGGCGTCAGCACCACCCAGCGGTCGCGCGACCACGTGGTGATGGGGTGATGCGTTATAATCGGGGCCAGCCGGCATCGGACTTGGCCCAGCAGCGAGACAAAATCCTCGAAGGCCGGGCGGTCGGGACAGACCACATGCACTGTGACCTCAGGATCAAGCGCGCCAAGAAAATCGCGGTAAACAGCAGCGACCACCTCCTTGGCCGACGGCTCATATTGGACCACCAGTTCGCGCATCCTCCCATCGCACTCGGAAAGAATCGGCCCCGAGGTCCTATTCGGACTGTTCCCCGTCAATGCCAGGACCGCAAACCCAATCATCAGTCCGATGACTGCGCCCAGCGCTGTCTGCCAGCGGAACATAAAGCTTCGCGTTTAACGGGGCGCCGGAATCACCGTCGGCTTGGCCGTGGCCGCGTCGGCATAGGCCGGTGCCGGCACAGGCGGAACGGTGGAAAATCTCATCGCCACAATGCCCGGTAGCCCGCCCCGCATGAGCGGTGCTGCGGACGCAATCCCCGGACTGCCGGCAGCCGTCGCCTTCCCCGTCTGGCCGGCTTGCGACAAGAAGACGGAAATGGAGCTGTTCGCGGGCAGATTCGTTCGGGCGGCAAGGGTGAGTGCTTTGGTTTCGTTAGGCCCCAGTTTAAGCGCCAGCTCTTCGTGCCAGAGCACGGACGGGATCGGACCAATCCGCGACATCGGACTGCCCACGGTAAAAGCGGACAGGGTCGCGCAAATCGCAACCTCCGAAGGCTCGCCAAGGGTGTTGACGGCCTGCAATTCAAACGCAGGTTGATCGCCCGCCTTGAACTCCCGGCCATTGGCCGCCGAGAGCGTCATCTCAATGCCGTTGGCGGTCAGCTTGGGTTTGGCGATGGTCGCCGCCAGGGGATTTGCGTCGTTGCCGGAGATCAGCGGGCTGGCATGAAACGCCACGGTCAGGGTGGCAGTCCCGAGGGCCGCGGTCGCGATAATCAGAAGGTCTTTTGTTTTCATGTCTCATTAGACGCAGGCTCCGCGAGTTTACTCCCGAATTAGAAGGCAACGAGTCTGTCCCGCATAATCTGACGCTCCATGGCAGATCGCCTCCACGCGTGAATTGGCTTGCCGGCGGGCGGGTTTTGGGGCATTGGTGGGCCATCAAAGCAGTTGTTGTCTATAATAATATGAATGCCGCCGCGCCCGCCCGTCCGTTTTTCACGGCTGGATCCCATTTTCTTTTTTTGCTCGCGGCGCTGGCGGGTTGTCTCGCCGCCAACGCCGCCGCGCCGGCCGACCCGGACGCGCAATTGTTCTGGCCGCAATGGCGGGGGCCGCTCGCGACGGGGGACGCGCCCAACTCGGACCCGCCGGTGACTTGGAGCGAAACCAATAACGTAAAGTGGAAAACCATGATCCCGGGAGAGGGCGATTCCACGCCCATCGTCTGGGGCGGCCGCGTTTTTCTCCTGGCGGCCATTCCGAACGCAACCAATGCCGCCGCGCCCGCCGCGCCGCAGGCCCCGGCCGCCGGTTACCAATTCGTCGTCCTCTGCCTGGACCGCGCCAGCGGCAAAATCCTCTGGCAACGGGTCGCCCGCCAGGAAGCGCCGCACGAGGGGCGGCAGGAGAACAACACTTTCGCCTCCGCCTCCCCGGTCACCGATGGCCGCCTGCTCCTGGCATACTTCGGCTCGCGCGGGCTGCATTGCTATGACTTTGATGGAAATTCAAAATGGCAAAAGGATTTCGGCAAAATGAAAACCAAAATGGGCTTTGGCGAAGGCGCCTCTCCGGCCCTCTCGGGCGGCACGGTCGTCGTCAATTGGGACCAGGAAGGCGGTGGTTTCATCGCCGCGCTGGACACGGCTTCCGGTCGGGAACTGTGGCGGACCCCGCGCGATGAAGACACCGGCTGGTCCACGCCTCTGATCGTCGAATACAACGGCCAGCGGCAGGTCATCGTCAACGCCACCAAAAAAGTTCGCGCCTACGATTTGGCCACCGGCAGGGAGCTTTGGTCCTGCTCGGGACAAACCGCCAACGCCATTCCCAGCCCCGTGGCCGCGGGTGGCATCGTCTATTTGACCAGCGGGTTCAGAGGCAGCGCCTTGCAGGCCGTCCGCCTGGGCCGGCAGGGCGATCTGACGGGCACCGACGCCATTGTCTGGAGCCACGGCCAGAACACTCCTTACGTGCCCTCGCCCTTGTTGACCGATAATTTTCTTTACGTGATTTCCGGCAACGACGCCATCGTTTCGTGCTTCGACGCCGCCAGCGGCCAGGCTTATTTCGAGCATGATGAGATGGCGGGGGTTCACGGGGTCTATGCCTCGCCGGTGGCGGCGCGGGACCGGGTTTACGTCCTGAGCCGGGAAGGCGCGTGCGTCGTGCTCAAGAAAGGCCCCAAGCCGGAGGTGCTGGCGGTCAACAAAGTGGCGGACGACCACTCCGACGCCTCTCTCGCGCTGACGGACAAGGACCTGTTCCTGCGCACCCGGCATAGTCTTTATTGCCTGTCACAACGCTAAGTTGATTCGCTGTGGGAGAGCCGGTTCAACTCCTTAAGTCCCTCTTCCGCTTCGCCTCTGGGAAGGTTGCCTGCCACAAGGGACGCATCGCTCCGCCTCAAGAGCCGCTCGTAAAACGCCCGGCCAAATCCGACGACCTCCGGATCAGCGCCGGCCCCGTCGAGAATCGAATACAGCGCGTCCTCGGCCTTCGCGAATTGGCCCGTGGCCTCATAATGGCGCATCAGCATGGCCAGGGTTGGAACCGGCAGCGGCTCGTCTTGCAAAGCGGTGACCATGGCCTCCACCCCCGGAACAAACTCAGGAAATCCCGCCGGATCGTCTTGCGACAAGACTCCCAGCAGCAGGTGCAGTGCCTTCAGGTAAATCTCACGGGCCTCCTCCGTCCGGTCCTCGCCGCTGGCGATCTCGGCGGCCTCGCGCAACAAACTCACCACCCCCAGCGTCCGCAGATGCACTGTTTGCGCATACTGGCCTTCAGAAACACGCGCCAGCAGTTCCGTCTCGGATAATCCGACGATGCCCGTCACTCCCATCGCGGCCAGCTTCTCGCATTCCGCATCCACCATCTGCCGCGCCGCCTCCGCCCGCCCGCCCTGCCGCAAAGCGCGGATTTGGGCCAAAGCACGGCCCATTTCCTCAATCATGCGCACAATGTAGTCGCGACGGATCACCGGGTGACGCCGGCCATCCTATCATGCCGGTCAAGCCATTCTCTTTTTCACCACGCGGACGCGTCCCTGTTCAGGCCCCTGGACGTTACCGATGGGTGGCAGAAAGAATTGTGGTCCGCCCTTTGGCCGGCATCGGCTGGTCCGTCCCGGCGCCCGCCTCAAGGTTGCGGAATGATCTCCAGGCCGTTGATTTCGGGGTTTTGCACATTCGCCACGAAGGTGATCTGCACCTTGCCGGTAGTGACCTCCACCGGCACGCTTTCGACGTAGGCCCGCAACCCCCCGCCAGCTTTGACCCACACGTCCACGTCTTTAAACTCATGCCCCTGCACGTTAAACGAAAAAACCCGCTGGCCCGGCCCGGAAATGTCTTCGTAGGTTTCGGCGAAATGGAGCTTGACCACATATTTGCCGTTGCGAACCGGGTAGCTAAACGAAGTCATGCCGTACCGTTCCGTCAAATAGAGCGCGGGGGTTTTCGTGTTTTGAATCTTCAGGTCGGCGGCTCGCTCGATCGTGTCCCCGTCCGCAAACCCCTGATCGGGCAGCCAGTCGTTGCCTTCCGCATCTTTAAACGGCGCGGTGGTGCCGGCCTTAATGCGCACAATCGGTTGCGGTTTGGTTGGGTCGGCCGCCACGGGCACAGGGGCGGCGGCCGCGGCCGCGGCGGGCGCGGGCGTGGCAACGGGGGCGGCGGCGACTGGCATTTTGGCGGGCGTCTGTGGAACTGGAGTGGGTTGGGCGGAGGATTGGCAGCCCGCCAGCAGCAAACACCCCAGCGCCGAAATGATAAGCCCGCCCGCCCACGGCATCGTATTTTTTGTCTTGCGCATATATTCCTGGTTCGGTTTTTGAAGTTGCATCCCCGTTTTCATGGATGGCAGCAAAACTGGAACCTTTCCAGGGCCGCCGCAAGCAAAAAAATCCTGATTCTTTGACTTTCGCCTCCGGCCGTGTCAGGCTTGCCTGATGTGCCCTAAGACACATCCGCATTTCCTTGGCCGCAAAACAGGCGGCATTGTCAAGAAGAACGCGCTCCCGGCCGGCCTGAGCGTCGTCCTCCTCGCCGCCGCCCTGCCCGCGGCCGGAGCGGACTGGCCGGGCTTCCGCGGACCGTGGAGCAACGGGCATGTCCAGGCCCCGGGCGACACCCAGCCGGCCGGCCTCCCGCTCCATTGGAGCGAAACGGAGAACGTCAAGTGGAAAACCCCCGTTCCCGACCGCGGCTGGTCCACCCCGGCCGTCCTGGGCGGCCAGGTCTGGCTCACCACCGCCACCGGGGACGGCCATGATTTCTTCGTCCTCTGTGTGGACGCGGATGCGGGAAAAATCCTCTGCAACGAAAAACTTTTCCATTGTGACACGCCCGAGTCGCTCGGCGCGGCGGCGGCCGGCAACCCCATGAACAGTTACGCCACCCCTTCCCCCGTCATTGAGCCGGGCCGGGTTTACGTCTCTTTCGGCAGTTATGGCACGGCCTGTCTGGACACCGCCACGCAGAAAGTGCTCTGGCAGCGGCAGGACCTCCCCTGCTCTCATTACCGCGGCCCCTCTTCCTCGCCCGTGCTCTTCGACAACCTCTTAATCCTCACCATGGACGGCGCGGACCTCCAATACACCGTCGCCCTGGACAAGAGCGACGGCCACACCGTCTGGAAAACCGACCGCACCTCCTGGTGGACCGCCCACGCCGCCCCCGGCCAGAATCTGAAGGAAGGGGACATGCACAAGGCCCACAGCACGCCGGTCATTGTCACCACCTCCGGCAAAACGATGCTGCTCAGCGCCGACGCCAATGCCGCCACCGCTTATGACCCGCGCACCGGAAAGGAAATTTGGAAAACTCACAACACCGACTTTTCTCCGGCGCCCCTGCCCGTTTTCGACGGCGGTCTGGCCTTCTTCGTCAGCGGCATGAGCCGCACCGAACTGGTGGCGGTCAAGACCGACGGCCAGGGCGACGTCACCGACACCCATGTCGTCTGGAAGCAAAGGGCGCACATCGGCAAATTCTCCTCCCCGATCGTGGTGGACGACCTCCTCTACATGGCCGCGGCGGAGAGCATCATCTCTTGCTTCGAGACCGCCAGCGGCCAAGTGGTTTGGACCGAGCGCATCCCCGGCAATTACCAGGCCTCGCCCGTTTATGCGGACGGGCGGATTTATTTCTTCAATCAGGAGGGTGTCACCACCGTTCTTAAACCCGGCCGCGCTTGCGAAGTCCTGGCCACCAACACCCTGGCCGGCGGCTTCATGGCTTCGCCCGCCGTGGCCGGCCGGGCCTTCTTCCTCCGCACCAAAACCCACCTCTACCGCATTGAATCCACCGGCTCCGAAGCGAGATGACCCGCACGCATTATTTGGCGGGATAGGACCACACCCAGTCGCCTTGCGTCTGATCGAAGAGGGTTGTGCCCGGCACGCCGCCGTCGTCCTTTTCATTCCAGCCGACCGAGTAAAGTATAAATTTCCCGTCATCGGTGCGGCGGTATTTGTAAGGCTGCCCCGTAATCACGTCATTTGGCGCGCGGGAAATGAACCGCGGCGTCAGCGCCTCCAGTGTTTCCGGAAATTGTCCGTTGGACAGGCGGTAGCGCTCCAGCGCGCAGGCCAGCGCAGCTTGGTTGGCGGCGGTCTGGACGGCGGCGGCTTTAGCGGGAACATTTCTAAGGGCCGGCAGAAGCAACCTGGCCATGACAAGGTGGTGCAGGATGGCATGGAGTGCCGCACTCCCCGAAGATTCGCCGTTTGCTTGGCGATCCAACTCGAAAAATTTGTGGGGGATCCCGGCGTCGGACGGCCCATACTTGCCATATATCTGGCGGCCCACTTCGTCCGCATCCAACGCGGCCTTTTGAGGGGAAACGGTTTTCGCAGTCAGATCCACGACCCCTTCAAACTGCGCATCAAAAACCTTGTTGTAATTCAATTTCTCCCGGTCATACCATCCGGAGGGCATGACCCTGCCGATCACGTAGAAGAACACCTTTCTGAACGGCTCCTGGTAATTACGGTAGTTATCAAAAGAACCGATGCCCTCGACATAGACAAGCCCCTTCTTCGTTATCAGATCCGCAGTTAGAGTTCCGACCGCTCGTTCCTCCTTGAGAGACTGTTCCATGTCGGCCAGAAGATCATAAGATGAGAAACGCGCCTGGAGTTCCTGCAATTGAGCGTCGGTCCAACGATGCTCGGCCAGCCCTTCCCAAACCGGTTGAATGGCAATGTGAACGCTCGCCACGCGCACCAGATATGAGATTAGAATTGGCTCCGATTTGATGGAGTCGGCCAGGGAAAGACCCAGTTTGACGTCGGCCAGGGCTTGGTCGGTCTGTCCCGCCGCCAGTTCCGCACAAGCTTCCAAGTTCAAGCGCTGCACGGTCTGCTTGATCTTGGCCAGATGCGGCAGCAAAGTGACCCACGGATTGTCCAGGTCATAAACCACCGGAAAACGCGAATACTCCCGGCTGCTGGCGGCGCGCAGTTCCGCAAACACCGCCGCGTCGGGATTCATTCCTTCCAGAACCGCCGGCGCCGCCGCCGCCCTCGCGGCGAGGTCGGTTATATCCGTTTCAAATTCCTGTTGACGCTTCAATTCGCCGCTTTGCAGCGCGGCGGCAGCCTTTTGCCACGCCGCCAGGTCCGTAAAATGCCGGTGGCCCTTGTATTTCGTGTTGTTGGTCTCGGAAATATGGTCGCAAGCGCGGAACCAGAGGTCGTTCGTAAGTACAACAGAACCGTCGTTTTGAAAAAATGTCTTGAAGAACGGTGTCGCGGCGAAATTCTGATCATCGGGCACTGGTTTTGGGATGTAAGCGCTCCAATCCAGCGACAAACCGCGCGCGGCGGCGGCCTCCCGGTATTGGTTCCAGGCGTGCCGCCCGCGCCAGTTTTCCTCGCCATAAAACAAACCAAGGATCGTCACCGTCCACGCCAGCACAATCAGTATGCGCCGAATCACACGCCGGCTAAACAGCCAGCGGAGAAAACGACGGGTTGTGCTGCGCTCCCAGGTCGAAAGCTCTGTTTTAGGTTGATCACTCATATTATACCTCCATTAGTTTCACCGCGATTCCACTTCCCCGCTCTCCATCACTCCAGCACTCCACTCCTCTTACACCACTGCTTGTTCGGTGGCTATTTCACTCCGGCGTCCCGGCGCCGGCGCCGCCGCCGCTTCCACCACTGGCGCCTCACTGTATTCCAGGAGCAGCCGGCGG
>JBEKVM010000034.1:0-84486 GCA_049513975.1 Verrucomicrobiota bacterium
CTGTGAATGTGATCATAACGGAGGGGGAGCCTGCTCCTTCTCCGTAACGGAGACATCGAAAAAAACGGGAATTCCAGTTGCGATCGAGATTAACTCAAAACTCGGCTTTTACTGAGGTCTGGGGTTAGACCGGCGATTTGACGGGAGGCTCGCTTAACTGGCCTTCGCCAGGCGGAACGAAACGATGATTCCCCGTCAAACGCATCACCACCACGCAACCAGTCCGCCGATGCAGCGCATGCCAAATCTCCAATAAAACTCCCGTCTGATTGCGCCGCCATTGATGATTCCAAAATCTCAGTTCCTCAATGCCTTCTTGCGCCAGCCATTGCTCGCGGGCCAGGTCCCGTTCCCGTTGCACGGGATGGCCATGCTCAAAGCCATCCAACTCCACCGAGAGGCGCGCGCTGGGGCAATAAAAATCCAGAACATATTTTCCGGCCGGATGTTGACGGCGGAACTTGAATCCAGCGAAGCGCCCGGCCCGCAACGCCCGACATAATTGCTTCTCCTCCTGAGTCTGGTCGCGGCGGAGGCGCCGGGCGTTGCTGATCGGATTCACGGGCCACAGCTTGGCCCATGTTGGCTCGCAGATCAATCCCCTCTCCCTGGCCCTCTCCCCGCTGGGCGGGGAGAGGGAATCGTCCGTTTCCAGGGTGCCGGCCGAAGGGTTTGCACAACAACGTTGCTTAGGTTAGCGCTTATGGGACTGCCCGCCCTACCTTTCGCCGTCCACCCAAAAACAGGCAAGTTCTAAAACTCCACATGGAGGCTCAGGTCGAGGGCGCGGCGGCGGGGCAGATAGGGATAGAGGTTGAGCGGATTGAGGCGGTAATCCTGGTCGAGCAGATTTAGCACGGCCAGGCGCAGGGTGGCGCGGCGTTGGAAAAAGCGCCAGCCCGCGCCGGCGTCCAGTTCCCACAAGCTGTCGCTGGGCAGCCCCGGCGTGTAACCTCCGCTGTTTTGCGCAAAGAGCCGGCCTTGCGCGCCGGCGAAAAACCCGCTTGGGTGGTTGTAAAGGCTCTGAAGGTCAAGTTCCTGCAACAAGCCGTGGACATCCTGGCGGGGGAGGAAAGCGCCGTCGTTGGGGAGCCCGGGAGGAAGCGCGGGAAAGGAATCGAGGAGGCGGGCGAAGGCGAAGGAATACTTGACAGCAAAGGCCCATTCTCCGCCCACCAACTGGTTGAGCGTCAGGCTCGCCGCCGTTTCCTGGTAATTGAGCCGTTCACCCAACTGCGCCGCGGCGGCCGGGGGAGAGTAGTTGAAAACGCCGGTCAGGCGGTCGCCCCGTTGCGACAACCCGTCCACGCTGGCCAGCAAATAGGTTCCCGTGGTTGGAAATCGTTTGTCCAAAGCCAGTCCCCAAGTCTCAAAGGTGGAGGCGGGCACCTGTCCTTCCACCGATTCAGGAATGGCGCTGCGATAGGTCTGGATGAATCCGGCCAGTTCGGTCGGCTCCAGCCGGATGCTGGTGTCGTAGTAGCTGCCGCCCAGCGAGCGCGCGTAGATGGCCCGCAACTGCTCCGTTTTTGTCACGTCCCAAATCAGCGCCGCCTTGGGCGAAAGGGCGTCGCGGTGGCGCGAGCCGGTGGCGATGGGGGGAGTATCGGCATCGTTGGGATAGGTGACGGTGTCGTAGGCGAGGCCGCCCACCAGGCGGAGCGGGTCAACCACCTGCCAGTAATCATAGGCAAAGAGGCTGTAACGATCCAAGCGGGCGGAGGCGCTCTCCTGCGCAAAAGAAAGGGCGGGATTGGCGGTGCCAAAAAAAGTGGGAGGGAAGGCCAGGGGACTGATGGCCTCGCGCGAGGTGGCGTCCACCGTGCCGAGTTGCGCCCGGCCGCCGGCCACCAGGGTATGGCGGTCCAACTCCAGCAACTGTTCCAATTCGGTCGAGTAGGCGGTCAATTCCTTTTGGTAAGTCTGGTTGAACAAGGGCACGGCGGCGGCAAAAACCGGCGCGCCGCCCGCGAGCGAGAGCACGGGCAGCGAGGCCGAGGAGTCCGCCAGCGTGGTCTTGTCTTCCAAACGCGCCCCCATGAAAAGGGTGTGGCTCCAGGGCGACCATTCGCGATGCCAGCCCAGATAGACGTTGGGCTCCTGGTTCTCGCTAAAACGAAGCGTCTTGCTGGCGCTGGCGGGATCGTAGTAATCGCGGGTGTCGCCGGAGTTGTTGTGGTATTGGATCAATTGCAAAAAGAGGGTGTCCTGCGCGGTGATCTGCTGGCGGAGCTTGGCGTAGATGGTGTGCTCTTCCACATCGTCGTTTGGGCGGCGGTTGCCGTTGAAGGTGTCATAGATTCCATCCAGCGAAAAATCAGTCTTGCCAAAATTGCCATAGACCGAGCCGCTTTGGGTCCAATCGCCCGTGCTCTGGTACCCCGTGTCAATCATGCCGCCAACGCCGTCCTGCTGCAGCAGGCGGGAATACTCCTGCTGGGAAACGTGTTGGGACAAGGACCCGGCGCCGGGCGGGGCGAGGAGATTGGCCAGGAGCAATTCATTAAACCACGGTGTTTCGTAGCGGAGATTGACCTGGCGCGGGTCGCGCAGGGCGTCGTAGCTTTCCGAGAGAAACTGGTGCGCGGAAGCATTGGCGTAATCGGAATCCACCGCGCGCGCGGCGGTCTGGAGGCTGAAATCCGCCAGGCTGGCGGCCTGATAGACCGTGGCAATATTGGCGTTGCGCACCGCCTGATCCTGGTCCAGCAGCAGGCGCGAGCGGAACAATCCCCGGTTCTCGTTCAGCGCGAGGGATTTTTCCAGGTCGCGGATGCCGGCGTTGTCCTGATTTTCCCGGAAGAGGAGAAGCCCCCCATAAAGCCAGGAGGTTGGATCGCCCGGGTCCAATTGTTGGGCCAGGGCGATTTCGTGATGGGCCAATCCGCTGGCGCCGGCTTCGCCAAACACTTTGGCCAAATAGCTGCGCAATAGAGCGCGTTGCGGCTCGACCGCCGCCGCCACCTCCATGTCCGCCAGCGCGCCGCCCGTGTCGCCCAGGCGAAAACGGCACAAACCCCGGCCCAGCCAGCCGTTGGCCAGGCTGCCGTCCAGGGCAATGGCGCGATCAAACTCCTCCACGGCGGGCCGGATTTGGTTGCGGGCGGCGAGGAGAAAGCCGCGCAACGCCACCGCTTGCGCGTTGCGGGGCGCCAGGCGCAAACTTTCCTCCAAGGCCTTTTGCGCCGGCTCCACCCGGCCGAAACTGAATTCCAATTCCGCCACCCGTTCCCAGGCGAAGGCAAAATCCGGCGCTTGCTCCACCGCGCGCCGCGCCGCCGCCAGCGCCTCCGCCAGCCGGTATTGCGATTGCAGGCAGTAGGATTCCACGAGCCATTCGGTGGCGCAATAATCCTTCGTGCCGGCCACGGCGGGGTTGGTGGCGCTCTGCAAGGTAACGGCGGCAATCATCCGTTGCAGGGCCAGGGCCAGCCGCCGGGGCGAAGCGCCGCCGCCGGCGGGAGGCGCATCCGGCGGGATGCCTTCCAGCAGCCGTCGCGAATCGTTGATGTTGCCGACGCTCAACAACAGCGCCGCGCGATAAAGCCGCTCCGCGTCCGTGGCCGGCGTCCGGTCCGGCGGATACGCCGCCAGGGCGCCGGTCAGATCGCCGCTGCCATAAGCCCGCAACGAATCCTGCAAATTATTCGCGGCCCCGCCCAAATCCAGGTCGCCGGGCCGCAAAACGCCCGGATAATAAAGACACCACTGAATTGCGGCGGTGCTGACAATGGCGGCGGTGCGCGCCGGGGGCCGGCCGGGGGCGGCCACGGCTTCCTCGCCGCTCTTGAGGGTGAGGGCGCCCGCGGCATTCTGCAAATCCACTTCCCCGTTGAACAAGCTCACCCGGGTGGAGCCGTCTTCCGCCACCTCCAGCAAAAACTCCGTGCCGCGAATGGCTCCGGAAGCCGAGGGCGTCTGAAACTGCGTTTCCTGCGGCTTGTCGCGATTGAAAAAATAAGTGGCGCCGGATTTGATGTCTATCACCTCGTTGGCCTTGGCTTTTGCCGGAGGCTTGATTTCCAGCGTGGTCAGTTCATAAACCCGCAACACGCTCAGGTCGGAAAGGCGCAGGGTGGCGCGGCTGTTTTTCCCCGTGCGCAGATGGTCGCCCAGTTGGAGGGTTTGGTTGGTTTTTCCCGGGGCAAAGGCGGTGGTCCCGGCCGGCGCCACGTCCACCTGGCCCGCGAAGGTCAACAAGATCGTGTCGCGCTTGGGCGCGTTGGTGTCGGCGGCGGAAAGGGGCGCCGCCCCGGCCAGCGCGAGGAGCCAAATCAGGCAGGTTTTCACGGGTTGGTCAGGGAGTAGCGGTAGAATTTCCCGCTGCCGGAGATGGCTTCGGTGATGGTCCCGCCCCCCGCTCCGGAGGAGAGGGTTTTGATCACCGACCAAGGCCCGGCGGCGGAGGTGGATGATTCAATGTAGATGGTGCGGGCCGCGCTGTTGGGACCATAGGTGATGGTGACGTTGCCCCCGCGGATGGCGGCGCTCATGCCGTCGCTGAAGACATCCTGGTACACCAGGTCCCGCGTGGCGGCGCCATTCATAGTATTGACAACGCCGTAAATGGCGCTCTGCAACGGTGGCTGCGTGGCGTTCGTCCCGGCCGGTCCGGGGATGGTGGTCTGGTTGATGGACCAGAGCGCGGCGTCGGGCGGGTCGAGGGTGTTGGTCAAGGCCGCGCCCGGCGTGGTCAGGATCGAGCCGGCGGGCGGCCGCGTAATCGCCTTGCTGTAGTTGAAGGCCCAGCTCAAGGTCGCCTTGCCCGAATCCGTGCCGTTGCCGAAGACTTCCGCGTAATAGGTAACGTTGGAGACGGCGTTGATATTAGTGCGGCTGGTCAGTTCGTAGCCATTGGTGATGGAGCTGATCAATTTGGTCAACTGATTGATGGAAATGGCGTTGGCCGGCCCGCTGTAAAGAGTGAAACTGTTGGAAAAACCGCTGCCTTCGGTGGTGACGAGCAGGGGCCCGTTATTGGTGGCCAGGATGCTGAACCAGGCGGCGGTGGTGGGGGTGGAAGTGGTGCTGAAATAGTGGGTGCCGGACAGCCCGGTGACGGGGGCGCTGCCAAACCCGTCATTGTGCCGGAGTTGGCCTGCCGGCGGCTGGGCCGTGCCCAGGCTGAGCTGGTCGCCCAGTTTATACGTGGCTTGAACCGGTTGCGCCGAGCCGTCCGGGGCGACGGTGCTGATTTGCAGAAAGGCCGGCACGCTCTGTACGGTGCTGAACCCGTTGTTGACCTTGACCACGTAATTGCCCGCGTTGGCGGGCTGGACATTCTGAAGCTGCAGGCTCGAAGTGTTGGCGTTGGGGATGGGCACGCCGTCCACCAACCACTGGTAGGTCACCGGGTAGGGCTGGCCTTGGGCGTTGGTGCCGCCGTTAACCTGGACGTTGAACGCGACCGATCCCCCGAGCGCCGCCACAAAACAGGGCGGCTGCTGCACGATCACCGGCAGAGGCCCCGCCGCGGAAACCAGCGACCATGTCAAGACGATATTTCCCGCCGCCAGCGGGCCGCATCCGTCCACGGCGACATAATAGTTATTGCCGGACAGGGCGTTAAACTGCACGCTGCTGGTAAGATAGGGGCCGCTGTCGTCATCGGCGGTGACCGCGACGAGGTTGGAGATATAGAGCGCGCCCGCGACGGGGTTGGTATAGACGGCCAGGACTGTGTCAAAGCCGCTGCCCAAGCTATAAAAGGTGGCGATGCCGCTGCTCTTGGGCTGCCAGAGCATCCAGAGGGGGTGCTGGCCGCCTTTGCCGTCATGGTTTGGTTCGCCCGGCTCCGGGACGGCATTGGAGTTGTTGTCCAGGCCGACCATTTGGCTGACGGTGTAGGTGGGGGCGTTATTCAGGACATCGCTCATCTCCAAAGGAGCGTTCTCCACCACCACCACGGCGGGAGTGCAGTTGGTGACGCCGAAAGGAGACTGGAGGTTGACACTGTAACTGCCGCCGTTGGAGGGCTGCACGTTGATCAGGGCGAGATTGGTGCCGGTGGCGCCGGCAATCATCACCCCGTTCAGAAGCCATTGATAACTCAGCGGGCCGGCGCCGCCGCCCAGGACTGACAGGGTGATGTTGTCGCCGGGCAACGCGGTCATGTTGGTCGGTACGGTGATAAAAAAGGGCGGCTGCGCATAACAGGGGGTGGCGGCCAGCAGAGCGCCGAGGAGAACCAGAACTTGAATACTACGCGGCTGAACGATCGCTTTCATAAGACATTCTTTGGACGACTGCGTCCGGGAAGGGTTGAAGCCGGCTCGAGGGCGTCACACGTCTGCCCGGTCAAATCATAACTGGTTTTTTTCAATGTTGTGGAACGCTGACAAGGGTAATCCGCGCCGGGGCGATAAGCAAGCCATTTTGGGGGCCAGTTTCCGGCTCCCAATCCCATTCTTAATCCTTTCCATGATCCCTCACCTCACCCTAACCCTCTCCCCTCCCATCGGATGGGAGCGGAGAGGGAACAGCAGACGGACCCGAATTGTTCCACGGAGGTCCGTCGAGCAGCGGCGGGTTCATGGTCCCAATGCCCGCCAAAATTTTGCGTGAAGGCTAATCTTAATCTTAATCCGAATAAATCCCTGCTTCGACCATAAGAGCCGGAAGTTTAACCGGTGGCACGAAGGAGATTAAGATTAAGATCAGGATTAAGATTACGAGGAGGGGAGGCTGCCCCAAAAATGAGCGGTTACAAACAAACCTTTTTTTCCGTCTAAGAAAGAGTAGCCCACGGTGTCGTATGGAGTGAACATGGTGTCCACCCAATATCAGGCGGACGCCGGGCCGGCCCGATGGTCCGCACCCGATTGTCGGGAATCGCCAGCATGGCTTTAATGCAACCAGACCAGGCCAAAGCGAGGCCCGGATGCGAAACGATTGAGGAGTTGTTTGCAGCCCTCGAATCGCCCCTGTTGAGCTATGCCTTGCGCCTGGCCGGCGGGATGGGCACGGCGGAGGACCTGGTGCAGGAAGCCTTTATGAAATTGCAGGCCCAGTTTAACGATGTGCGCGAGCCGCGGCGGTGGCTTTACCGGACGGTCCACAACCTCGCCCTCAACCAGCGCCGCCGGGCCGGCAAAATCGTTTCGCTGGACGCCGGCAGCGCGGACGGCCGGGCCGAAGCGTGCGATCCGGCCGATCCCAAGCCGCTCCCCGACGAGCAACTGGTTCGCATGGAGGGCATCGGCCTGGTGCGGCTCACCCTGGAAACCCTGGACGCGCGCAGCCGCGAACTGGTCCGGCTCAAATTCAACGAAAACCTCTCTTACAAGGAAATCAGCGCGCGCACCGGCCTGACGACCGGGAATGTGGGTTACATCCTGCATTGCGCGCTGAAAAGCATGGCCGACGAACTGGCCAGGAATGGAGTGCTGCCATGAAACCGGAATTGCCCCTGATTAAGGTTAAGGGTTACTCGCTGTTTTCAGTGGAAACGAAACGGCTTGTTCATCAAATTGCTGCCCATAATCGTCCTGCAATCCCGAAGGGATTGAATCACTCAGCCCAGGGTTGGCCGATTCCTAGAGGCCTACCCTGGGTCACTGCATTCAAGTTATACAACCCTGAAGGGGTTGAATATCAAAGCCTTGGGGAACAGATTCAACCCTTGCAGGGTTGTGATTCTTCTACGATCTCACCCAGGGTAGCTCGTTCCTCGCAACCCTGGGCTGCAAGATGCAATCCCGTTGGGATTGCCAAAAGCAAAGCAAACGCCCCAAAGTCATTTGGCATTCCACTGATAATATCGAGGAACCAGATTACGATTAGGAATGGAGGTTTGACATGAACCCCGAATTGCCCCCCGATAACCGCGCCGAGCTGGAGGCCAAAGTGACGGCCTTGCTGCTGGGCGAACTGACCGCCGAGGAAGCCGCCGCCTTGCGCCAGATGATTTCCCAGGACGCCGCGCTGGCGAGACTGCACGAGCGGCTCAAGGCGACGCTGGCCCTGGTGCGCGAAACCGCCGCCACTTCCGCCGGCGAACTTTCCAAGCAACCCGCCCCGCTCAAACTCAGCCCGGCGCGGCGCGAGGCCCTGCTGGCCCATTTCAAAACGGTGCCGATGCCGGAGGCAAAACGGCCGCGGGTTGCGAGGATTTCCTATGTCGTCAGGTTGGCGGCACTGCTCGCAATCTTGTTCGCGCTGGCAGGAATAGTGGTTCCGAAGCTCAAGGAGCAGTTCTCCGGCAGCCTGACCGGTGGAAAGCAATTGTCCCCAATTACCCAATTTGTGCTTGATGCCAGCGATTCCATTCGTCTCCCTTCGGCATCCCGGTCCCCTGCCCCTGCTATTAAGCCTGGCGCTCAGACCCAGCTCCGCACGTACGACGTCGCCAATTCGGGGATGATGGACACGATCGTCCGCTCTTCGGCCACGCCGCCGGCAAAAACCCCCATCTACATGGGACGAACCGAGGAGAGTGGCGACACCGGCCCGGCAGATCAGGGCGTGACCCTGAATTTGCGCGGCGTCTCCGTTGACAAGGCCCTGGCTCAGTTGGCGGAGTCAGAGGGCTTGACCATCAACCGCCAGGCCAGCACCCAGGTTGGTGGAACGGTGGACTTGGTGAGCGACAAGCCGCTGAACAAGGACGAAATCGTTCCCCTTTACAACAAGGTCCTTGCCGATCACGGCTTAACGGCCCTTCGAGACAACAACACTCTGACCATCATGCGCCTTGCGGATGCCCAAAATAACGTGGGGACTCCAGTCAACGTCATCACCAATTCTTTTCAGGATATTACACGAGACTCCCAAGTGGTGACAGAGGTTATTCCGGTTCACAGCCTCAATCCAATCGAGGTGAACAAGGATTTCAGCAAACTCGGTGCAGACAACCCGTTCGCCTCATTTGGTCGGGGTCGTGGAGGCGATGGTGGCGGCGGTGGTGGTGGCGCCGTCGGCGCGAGCGATACCTACCCACAACAAGGGCGGGTCGCGCCGACCACCTTCACCGTTGATCCGATTTCAGGCGGTGTCATCTACATCACATCGGAAAAAAACAACGAAGCCGTCGCACAAGCCCCCAAGAGTTTGGATCGGTCCAATACACCAGCGACGGTTGCTGGAAATGCTTCCGGTAACGCATGGACGGGAGGTACAACCAATGGCGAAGTTTACAGTTTGAGCCCAGTCGGTTACATCGACGTTGGAACGAATGTCCCCGTTTTCAGCCTGATCGCGGCCGATCACATCAATGTCACAAACGGGGTTCCGACAGAAGTAAACCAATTAGCAAGCGCCAATAATAATAAGCCCGCCGCGAACCCGGCCGACCAGGCGCAGGGTCAGTCTTTTCAACCGGTGTTCGCCGATGTATTGGATCTTCAGGCTCCGCTGCCGGACCTGGTCAAGCAAAATGAAAAGTCATCCAGCGCGTCAACCCAGCAAAATGCCTTGCTCATGCGGATGCAATCGGGCGCGCAAGGCATGACCCCGTCCAGCAGCCTCGGCGGCACCGCTGGCCTCGGTGGCAGCGGGACGACCGGCCTTCGCGAGCCTGGCGAAGAGGCGGGCGTTGGGTTTGGAGGCGGTGGTTTTGGCGGTGGTTTTGGCGGTGGTGGCATTGGTGGCGCTGGCGGGATTGGCGGTGGTGGAGGCAGCGGCGGCGGCGGAGCTGGAGGAGGAGGCGGTGGAGGAGGCAGTTTTGGCGGCGACTTCACTTTTGCGATTGGTTCTTCCGGCATAACCAGCGCCCCGAACACTCCAGTTGCCGCGGCGGCGCCGGCAGCACGCCAGCAGGGTCGCGTTGCTTCGGAGGATGTCCTGAGCGCCGTCCAGAAGGAGGCGAAGGACAAGGCGGATGCCGCCGTCCCGGCTGCGGCAGAACAGAGCTTAGAGCGTGAGACGGTCCAACGCACCCGGAGCCTTCAGCCACCTCCCGCGGCGACCCCCGTCGCACCTACAGAATTAACCGGTCACGCCGCCAACTTTTCGGGCCGTCTTGTAGCGAACGCGGAAGCCGCCCGCGCTGAGGAAAAAAAA
Organism: Verrucomicrobiota bacterium; assembly: GCA_049513975.1. Taxonomy (GTDB): domain Bacteria; phylum Verrucomicrobiota; class Verrucomicrobiia; order Limisphaerales; family Palsa-1400; genus JBEKOF01. The sequence goes on from JBEKVM010000034.1 coordinate 10,000, forward strand.
CGCCTTGTCGAGGAAATCGTGAAAGCCGCAGCCCCGACTGATGCCGCTCGAAGGCTTCTCGCCGCCAAGGAAATCCAACTCACCACAGCCGACAAGGCCGCGAGCCAGGTTTATCTTCCGGGCCAAGCCGCGGCAACTTACTCGGATCAGGACCAGGGAATTGCAGCCGCGCCGGCCCACGCTCAGCTCTCTGGAACGCTAAGTTCGACCCAGAATTTGGGAATGGTGACCAACGCGACCCCGATCCTGGGCGACCTTCCCGTTCTCGGTACCCTTTTCAGGAACGCAGACAGGGCGCAATTTGACGTTGCTCCCGCCACCTCCACCGCCCCGGCTGCCGCACCCCCCGCCCCCGCCCTGATCGCCAGCCCCGCCGAGGTTGCTTCAATCCGCAATCCGCAATCCGCAATCCGCAATTCCTCGCCCGCCGCCCCTGCCGCCGTTGCGGCCACCGTCGCCCCTGCCGCCCTCCCCACTCCCGCCTTGATCACCGGCGACACCGACGTTGCTTCAATCCGCAATCCGCAATCCGCAATCCGCAATTCCTCCCCCGCCGCCCCTGTCGCCTCTGCTACACCGCCCCCCACAACTCGCCTCAAGGCTGCGGTCCAGTTTGACGATGCGGCGCCGCTCAAACCCGCCGTTCCGCCTCCGACGCCGCAGCCGGAAGTCCAGGCCCGCGACAATGCTTTCTCCACCTTCTCTCTCAACGTCAGCGATGTTTCGTTCAAGCTGGCGGCGGCCAGCCTGCAAAATGGCTCTTTGCCGGATGCGTCCACCGTGCGGAGCGAAGAGTTCATCAACGCCTTCGATTATCGCGATCCCGAACCCGCCGCAAGCGCCGCCATCGGCTTTGCCTGGGAACGCGCGGGCTGGCCCTTCGCCCACAATCGCGACCTGCTCCGTTTCTCCGTAAAGACCGCCGCGCTGGGACGCCAGGCGGGACGCCCGCTGAACCTGGTTTTGCTCCTCGACAAATCCGGCTCGATGGAACGAGCCGACCGGGTGGCCATCATCCGCGAGGCCCTGCGCGTGCTGGCAACCCAATTGCAGCCGCAGGACAAGCTCAGCGTCGTCGTGTTCGCGCGCACCGCCCGGCTGTGGGCGGACGGCGTGTCCGGCAGCCAGGCCGGCGAACTGGCCGATGCCCTGGAAGCCCTCACCCCGGAAGGCGGCACCAATCTGGAAGAGGCGATGCGGCTCGCCTACGAAGCCGTGTTCCGCCATTACCTGGCCAATGGCGAAAATCGCGTCGTCCTCCTCACCGATGGCGCGGCCAACCTGGGCGATGTGGACCCGGAGAATCTGAAGAAAAAAGTCGAGGCCAGCCGCACCCAAGGCATCGCGCTGGATTGTTTCGGCGTCGGCTGGGAAGATTACAGCGACAATTTGCTGGAAGTGCTGTCCCGCGCCGGCGGAGGCCGTTACGGATTTATCAATACGCCGGAGGAGGCCGCCACGGGGTTCGCCGGACAACTGGCCGGCGCGCTCCGTGTCGCGGCTTCGGACGTGAAGGTGCAGGTCGAGTTCAACCCGGCCCGGGTGATTTCCTGGCGCCAGATCGGTTACGCCAAGGACCAGCTCAAGAAGGAACAATTCCGCGACAACACCGTCAAGGCGGCGCAGATCGGCGCGGCGGAATCCGGCAACGCGCTTTACACGGTGGAAATAAATCCGGCGGGCGAGGGCCCGGTTGCCACGGTGTATGTGCGTTATCGCGCGCCCGGCACGGCCGACTACTACGAACACGCCTGGGCCGTGCCTTACGACGGCGCGGCGGTTCCGTTGGATCAGGCCAGTCCGGCGATGCGCCTGGCGGCGGCCGCCACCGCGTTTTCGGAATGGCTGGCCACGAGTCCCTATGCCGGCGGCGTCACGCTGGACCAGTTGCTGGGTTATATGCGCGGCGTGCCGGAAATCTACGGCGCCGACGAGCGCCCCAAGCTTCTGGAAACCATGCTCCGCGAGGCCAAGAGCATTTCAGGCAAATGACCATGAGATTTCAATACGCATTCTGCAATTGGTTGGGGAGCGCGCGCGCCCTCGCGTGCGGTGTTCGGCGCCCTCGCCGAACACACTTTCCAGACTCTCTGCGTCCCACCGCCGCCACCCGCACCCGAATCCGGAATTGCAGAATGGAACAACACGATAAAGTGCGCCAGAGGCGCGGGCAGATCACGCAGATGGACGCAGATACGGAAAAGAAGAATTCGCAACTTCATCCCGTCCATCCTGTTTATCCTGTCAAAAATGTTTTTCGGAAAATGAGATGGCAAGTGCGGCGGTCATAGGCCGCCGCTACATGAGCAACCAGTCAAATATATGAAAACTCCCCTCGTTGCGCTCTGCGCTTTTTTGCTCGCCGGCTGTGTTGCAGCCGCCGGTTCCAAGCCGGCGGATGCTCCCCTGGCAGCAGTCACGCTGACGGATTTCAAACTGGTGGGCAATCTCAGCGGCGACCTGGCTGACTTCACCCTCACGGCCACCGCGCACGTCGAGGACGCCAGGGGGGGCTCGCTCGATTTGCTCTCCGGCCCGGTCGCGCTCACCGCCATGGACACCAATCGCAACCAACACATCCGCGCCGACCACAACCACTTCTACCTGGCCTTTGACCGGCGCGGCGTCTTTCCCGTCAAGGTCCGGTTCAGCGCCGCCGTGCGGCAGGTGGACGGCTGGAACGCGCTGGATTTTCATGTCGCCCCCAGCGTCCTGCAACCGGTGGTTCTCCAGGGACTGGCGGCGGAGACGCAATTCCAATTTCCCGGCGCGGCCCGGCCCGACCGCAGCGGCAGCGACTTCCTCAGCTACCTGCCCGCCAGCGGCGCGGTCAAATTTTCCTGGAAGGAAGTTCCGCCGGAAGCCGAAGGCAAACTTTTCTTTTCCGCCGAGATGTGGTCGCAAGTCAACGTCCTCCCCGGCCTGATGCGCCAGACCGCCCTGCTCAATTTCAAGGTCATGCAAGGCGAACTCAACCGCGTCACCCTGCTGCTGCGCGGCGAGGGTGAAGTCACCCGCGTGCAGGGCGATCAGGTGCTGGCCTGGAATCCCCCCGAACCGGTCCCCAATTCCACCGACCGCCGTCTGGTCATCCAGCTTAATCAACCGCAAAAGGACCAATGCGTCATCCTGGTGCAGACGCAGACCCCGCTGGGGGCCTTTCCGCAGACGGCAGACGTGCTGCAATTGCGGCCGGAGAATGCCACCCGCTTTGCCGGTTACTTCCGCATTGTCAACGAAGGGGCCGTGCGGCTGGAGGTGGCCCAGGCCAGCGGCGCGTCCCAAATCTCCCCCGATCAATTCCCCGAAAGCGATGCCACCCGGGCCATTTTCCGCGCCGCGGGCAACCAGCGCTTTGTCTATCGCTTTGCCGGCGCGGATTTCTCGCTGAAAATTCGGGCGGACCAGATCCTGCCGGAACTGGCCGTTTCCGAGCGGCTGGCCTATCACCACGGCGAAAACGAACTGGTGATTGACGCCGAATTCGAGCTGGACATCCGCGAGGCCCCGTTGCGCGAACTGCTGCTCAGGGTCCCCAAAGGCTACTCCTTCACCCGGATCAACGCTTCGGGTTTGAGTGATTATTTTCCGACCGAGCCGCCCGGCGAATCGTATGCCGAGCTGCGGCTGGTCTATGGCCAGCCGGTTTCCGGCCGGCAACTGGTGCAACTGCGCCTCGAGCGCAACCAGGGGCTGGGCCAGGCCCATTGGACGCTGCCCCGCCTCGAGGTTCTCAAAGCCAAATCCGTGCGCGGATTTATCGGCGTGTCGGCCGATCCGGGATTTCGCATCACTCCGGAACAGACCCAGGGGCTGACCGACATCGCCACCGCCTTCTTCCCCGGAAAACTGGAAGGCATTCAGGCCGCCTTCCGCCTGACCGATTCGGCGACCGACTCCGCCTGGCAGGCCACCCTGCAAGTCGAGCGCCTGCCGCAAACCGTCCAAGCCGACGCCCTCCATCTGTTCTCCATCGGCGAAGGCATCGCCTACGGCAGCAGCCTCCTCAATTATGTGGTGTCCGGCGCGCCGGTGGCGTCGTTCAAAGTGGAATTGTCCGACGAGTATTACAACGTCGAGTTCACGGGAAAAGACATCCGCAACTGGCAAAGGACCAACGGCGGTTATGTCGTGCAATTGCACACGCCCGTGGCCGGCCCCTACACCTTGCTGGCCACTTACGACCGGCCTTTCAAGAGGCAGGGCGAGACGCTCCTCTTCACCGGCGCCCGTCCCCTCGACGCCCAATCCGAGCAGGGCTACACCCTGGTCATCAGCGCCTATCAGTTCCAGGTCAACCCCACCGAGGTTTCCCCCGGCTTGCTGCCGCTGGAGCCGGCGGAAGTGCCCCCCGAATACCGCCTCTTTTTTGACGCGCCGATTCTCGCCGCCTATCGCTACGCCTCGCGCCCCTTCAATTTGAAACTCGCCCTCCAGCCGCTGGCCCAGGGCGATTCGGTCAGCCAGATCGTGGACCGCGCTTCCTTCCAGACCCGCGTCTCCAAGGAGGGACAGGCGCTGACCGACGTGCGCTACTTCATCAAGAACCGCGGCAACCCCAACTTCCGCCTGACCGTTCCCGATGGCGCGCAGTTGTGGTCCGCTTCCATCAACGGCGCTCCTGCCGTTCCCGTCTCCGACGGCAAGGCCAGTTTGGTGCCGCTGCCGCAGAGCGGCGACCCCGATGGCGTGCTGGAATTGGATTTGAAAGTGGCCTCCCAGTCCCGGGATCCTGAAAAGGTCACGGTCCAAGCCCCCATCGCCGACGCCCCGGTCATGCTCGCGGAATGGCAGTTTGCGCCGGACCCGGGCCGGCGCCTGGTCTATCAGCGCGGCTCGCTCCTGCCGGCCCGCGCCGCCCTGGACGTGTCGGGTTTTGCGCAATTGACGCGCCTGTGGGAGGGGCGCGGAACGGGGACCGCGCAGGTGCTGTTTTGTGCCCTGCTGGCATTGCTGGCGCTGGCGCTGGCTTTGCGCTGGGCAGCGCGCGCCGGCGCTTGCAAATACGGCCAGGCGCATATTTGCATCGTCATATTGGGACTGATCGCGTTTGCCTTTGTTCTGGGATGTGTGGCGCAACTGGCGCAACTGGCCGGGACCGTGCGGGGTTCGGTGCCCGCCGGCCTCACCTTTCTCGCGCCGGTGCAGCGCCCGGGCAGCGCCTTGCAGATCGCCGTGTCCAACGTCGCCGACAAAACGACGGTTGCGGCGGTCCTGGGCTGGGGCTGGCCCGCGCTGGCCGCGCTCGTGCTCTGGGCCGGCGCATGGATGGCCGGCGCGCCGCTGCAAAAACTCGCCGCTTCCGTTGGCGGCTGGACCCTGCTCGCCTGGGCCGCGCTCCGATTTCCGAACGGCGCGCCCGCATTTTTTTGGATTCTGCCGGCGTTTCTGCTGTGCGGCGTCCTGCTCCCCGCTCTGCGCCAACTCTCCCGTTGGCCGCGCAAACCGGCGGCGGCCCCAATGGCGCCCTCCAGCGGCGCCGCGCCCGCCACCCTTGCTTTGCTGGCCGCCGGCATTTATTGGATGAGTGCCGGCCACGGCCTGGTGCTGGGCGCGGATGCCCCACCGGCCAAATCCGCCCTCATCCCGGCCCCGGCGATTCCTGACTCCGTCACCCAGACCATCCGCGTGGAAGACAAACTCGCCCTGGCCACGGCCAAAATTCGCTGGCAGGCTCTCAAGGGCCAGGCCCTCCCGCTTCTCTCCGAGCCAGCGGTACTGACTCATGTCGAGTTTCCGGCCCGCTCGCTCAAGCTGGAGCCGGGGCCGGCCGGCTCAAAATGTTCGCAGCAAATTGTGGCTCAGGAAAACGGCGTGTTTGACATCGAGGAGAAATACGAAATCCGGGTTTCGCCCGACCAGGCCGGAGCCGGCTTCGCCCTGCCGGCGCCTTATGGATTGATCAACCGCCTCAGTCTCACCGTCGTCAATCTCGATGTGGATGTGCTCTCGCCCCAGGCCGTTTCCATTAAATGCGACCATGCCACCACCAACACCGTGGCCACTCTGATCTTGTCGCCGGCGGACGGGACGATCAGTTGGCGGCCGCGCAGCCGCGATGTCAAACGGGAGAAACCGGTGTTTTACGCGGAGATGGCGCAACTTTTTGTCCCTTCCGGCGGGGTGGTGGAAGGCGCGCACGCCGTTTCCATTCGTCCGGCCCAGGGCGAACTGGCGGAACTGACTTTCAACGTCCCGCCCGGCGCCACCGTCACCGATGTGATTGATCCGGCGCAACCGCCCAACGGCGCCGCCGCGCCCGCGCCCGCCTGGCGCTTCGATCCGGACACGCGCAAGCTGCGCGTTGCCTTGAACCCGGCCCTGTCGCGGCCTTTTGCCCTGCTCATCCGGTCGCAGGTCGCCACCGGCCCGCTGCCTTTCGCCCAATCCCTGGGCTTGGTCACGGTGGATAACGCGGCGGGTCAGATCGTCGGCGAAGCCGGCATCGCCACCACCGATGAAGTGCAATTGGACACCGTCACCGCCAACTCCCTGTCTCCCATCAACCTGGAGGATTTCCCCATGGATGCCGCCTCCGCCTTTCGCGGTCAAATCCCTGGACTGACTCTCCGCCGCGCCTTCCGTTACGCCGACGCCACGGCCAGCCTCTCCCTCAACGCCTCGGCAGTGCAACCCGATGTGCGCGTCGAAACCAGGGACACCTTGTCGCTGGGCGAGGACCATACCACCCTGGCGGACAGTTTCACGGTGGACGTCACCCGCGCGGGCATTTTCAACCTGAGTTTTCTCATGCCGACAAATTTTGACGTGGATTCCATCAGCGGCGCCGCCTTGAGCCAATGGACGGAAGCGAAGACCGAAGCCGGCCGCGTCATCACCCTGCACCTTTCCGGCAAAACCCTGGGCCGCCAGGATTTTGCCATCACCCTGGCCGGCCCCGGCGTGAAAACCGCCCGGGGCTGGAAGGTTCCCCAAGTGGTCCTGCGCGAAGCCAACAAGCAACACGGCACGCTGCTGATTGTCCCCGAACAAGGCATGGGCCTGCAGGCCGCCGCCCGCGAAGGCTACACCCAACTCGACCCGCAGAAATCCGGCATCCGCCAAAAGGGCGTGCTCGCCTTCAGCCTTTCGCAGGTGCCCTCCAACCTCACCCTGGACATTGACCAGGTGGACCCGTGGATCGAGGTCACCAGCCTGCAACACGCCGCCGTCCGCGAAGCCCAGCTCAAGATCACCGCCAATCTCCTCTACCAGATCAAGAATGCCGGACTGAGGGCCTTTCGCGTCTTCCTTCCCACCAACGCCGAAAGCGTCCGCTTCCAAGGCGAGCAGGTCTCCGATTTCCTCAAGATGACCAACGCCATCACCAATGGCTTGCAAGAATGGGAAGTCAAACTGGACCGCCGCGTCATCGGCCAGTACCTGCTGCAAGCCACTTATCAAACGCCCATCCCCGCCCAGGCGGCGGAGGCGACCCTGGCAGGCGTTCAAGCCGCCGAAGTCAACTCTCAGCGCGGATTCGTGACGGTGCAATCCGACCCCCGCCTGCAGGTGACGGCGGACCACCTGCCCACCGCCTTGCAGATCGCCGAATGGCAGAGCATTCCGCGCAACCTCGAAAAGGACCTGGCCTCCGTTTCCGCCAACATCACCTGCCAGCTCCTCGATCCGGCCTTCCAGCTCCCCTTGAAACTCCAGCGCCATCAGGCCGCCAAGCTCCTCCCCGCCCACGTCAACAATATTACTTTCAACTCCGTCATCTCCGACGACGGCGTCATGCTCACCCAGGCCCGCCTGGAAATTCTGCCCGGCGACAAGCGCCTCCTCAGCCTCACCCTGCCCAAGGACGCCGGGTTCTGGTTTGCCTTCGTCAACGACAACGGCGTCTGGCCCTGGCGCGAACAGACCAACATTCTCATCCCCCTGGAGCAGCAATCGCATGGCGACAAGCCGGTCAGCGTGGAAGTCTTCTACGAATGCCGGACCGGCCTGGCGGGAGCGGGCGCGCTTAACTTGGAACTGCTCGCGCCCAAATTCGATTTGCCCCTGGAAAACATCACCTGGCGCGTTTGCCTGGGCGACAAATGGCAGCTCAAGCATTGGAGCGGATCCCTCCAACTGCAAGCCCAGGAACTCAGGTCGCCCGCCGCGGCGCTGGACCCGCAATTTTATCTCCAGACGCAAAACAGCCTCCGCCTCGCCCGTACCGAGGAGGCCCGCGAATTCTTCGATCTGGGCAACAATTCCCTGGTCAAAGGCAATCCCCAGCAGGCCCGCCGCGCCTTCGAAGCCGCTTTCGGCCTCTCCACCCACGACGCCGCCTTCAACGAGGACGCCCGCGTGCAACTGCACAACATCAAGCTGCAGCAGGCCCTCATCGGCCTCAACGCCCGCCAGTCCGCCGCCGCGGGCGACGCCGGCGCGCTGGGCGGCAAACTGCGCGACCTGCGCAGCCGCCCGGAGCTGAATTACACCCAGCAGGACGCCAAAGACATTCTGGACAACAACAGCGCCGACGAAAACGCCGCCTTCACCCGCCTGGCGGAAAAACTCATTCAGCAGCAGGACGCCGCCGTCAGCCACCCCGCCGGCATCCGCGCCAGCATTCCCGATCAAGGCCGCGTCCTCACCTTTCAGCGCGCCGTGGCGGTGGAACCGTGGGCCGATTTGAACCTCCGGCTCGAGGCTTCCATTGTGCCCGCCGCCTCCGTGGCAGCCCGACTGCTGGTCCTGGCTGGCACCCTGTTCGCCTTCGCCCTTTTTGCCCTGGCCCTGCGCTCCCTGCGCCCCGGCGCCGGCCAACCCCCTCCTTCTTAATCTTAATCCTAATCTTAATCTTAATCTCCCCCGCAGCTCGCCCTCTGTGGATTTGTGTCGCGCCGGCCTGGAATCGCCACCGTTTAACCGCAAGTGTGCGCATCTTGACGCGCTACCGGGGTCAGGGCAGGAATGCTACTGGAGTGCGCCCGTCCTCGGGCGCAGCAACATGGAAAACACGGCGCGGCGCTGATTTTCCTGCGCACCCAAAAAAACCCGACTTGCTGCGGCCGGGGACGGCCGCACTCCGCGAGCAGCAGTGTCAAGATGCGCCCAACCGCAAAGTTGCTTTCGCTTTGAGGTTGCCTGGCGGTGGAAATTGTGATTTACTAATGGCGTTATATGCAACCGCGACGACGACTATCTTTGGCAGACGCGCTCATGGTTTGGGGATTTGTGCTGTCGTTTTTCGGTTTATTCGGCGCGGCCTGTTTCGAGGCTTACAAGATTGTCGCGGTCATTCCGGCTGCTTTTGAATCATCCCACGCCTACTGGCGCACTCCCATGACGGCATCGGACGACGATTCCCCGCCGAATTCGTCCGGCCGTTCGAGAATGACGGCGCGACAACGCGCCCAAGACGAAGCGCGCGCCGCCGGGCAAGACCGATGAGGTGAACGCCGGCGCGACCTGCCTGGCACCGGCCTGACTTTTTTCTGCCCCTGGCCCCGATACTCCATACCGCCCGGCGTTGGGAATACGCATCTCGCCCAGGCGGTGGGGTATGAAGCCATCAAAATGAACTTACAGGCGCTCTACCCCTCAATCTTTGACCTGGTGCGCGATTTCATGAAAGACGAAGCCTTTAACCAGCAGGACCGAACCCTGCGCCGTTACCTCAACCCGGAGCTTCTAATTATTGACTAATGTGCAGTGCTCAAAAATGTTGAGTGGAGCGCCTTTTTGCAGTGCCAGCCAAGGCGGCGCGGGTTTTCCACTCAACATTATTGACCGGGATTTCCCGCCTGGGCTTCACCTGTGCCAGAAAAAAGCCGAGAGGCAGACTGAAAATGCACTTGCAAAACTTTGGAGCAGGAGGAAAATCACAAAAAAGGCCCACGCTGTGCATGGGTGGACAAATCCACACGAAGCGCAGTTCTTATGAGCGCTATTTTAAAACACCTCCCAATGGCCAGGGCCGTATTTGTTTGCGCCATGCCCATTGCCGGCATGGTCTTTCTTCAGTCCCAAATGTCATTCATTCATGTCGATCCTGGAGGGCGAGAGCGGTTTGCTATCCCGATTCCTCTCTATGGTTGGATTGTCGGTGCGGCCTTTATACTGACTGGCATAATACTTTGCGTGATAACTTTCAAACGAGGTTCGCAAATGGAGAAGATTATAGGCGGTATCGGCGCGCTCCTCACTGCGTTGCTTTTGAGAAGTTACGTCATCGCGTTATGGATCTCCACGCACAGTTAAGTTACAGTTGACAACATTGGCGCTAAATCCAGACGGCGAAATCGCGGTTGATGAGTTTTTATGGATCAGAAAAAAAAGGGGTCAAACCATAACTTTTCCACTTTTACGACGCGCAGGAACGCCCAAAAATGGCTCTTCGGGCGCATTTCGCCGCTCCGACTCATGCTGCGGTTCCCATCTTCACCCGCCCCGGTGCGCCAACGTGTCCCGCCATTCAGAACTTTCTCCATTCACTCTTCCAAATTCACCATCCCCTGGCCTCGCTTCTCCATTTGGCATTTTGCATTTCCCCGGCCCCTCCGGCAGCACCGGCCTCATCCACCCGCCAACAACGGGCGCATGTTCTTGCCGATATTACATTCCGAGGCGTTCTGCCAAACGATCGAGGATGCCTTCCAATTCGCCGGTGGTAAGTTCGCCGAGTTTCCGTTCGAGTTTGACGCTGGCGACGGTCGCAACACGCTGCATGTCAAAAACGCCTTGCTCGGCAAGGAACGGCTTGGAAATCCCGACCTCCCATCGGTTGCCCCGGCGCGACGTGGTGTGAGCGACCACGGTGAAAACATCCAATTCATTGCTCCCGGGCTGCGGTGTCAAAATCAGGCAGGGACGGACTTTAGCCGCCATGCCCAAATCAACTATCCAGACGTCACCCGGTTTTGCGGCGGGCATCAGCAGCCTCCTGTTGATCCATATCCTGGAACATGGACTCGGCGGCCTCATGCAGGAAAAGCGCCTCGTCCGGCCCATTTAGCTCCCGCAGTCGCCGCAGAACGATGGCGCGTTCCTCCGGGGTCAGCTTGGGCAGTTCTTGGATAATCTCAACCATGCTCATAACACCAGATTGCCGCAGACTCGGTGGCGAGTTCCATCAAGGGCTTTCATATTCGCGCGTAATTTCGCCGGAATCTGTCCGACCACAAAATCCAGAATCTCGTCACCGACATGCATAATTGAACCGTAGCAGGGAATCTCCCTTTCGACAAGCGCGGAAAAGGAGCGCTCCGGCGCATTCACGCAGGCCGGATTCACCATTCCCTGCCCCGCTTCTTCATTTAGCATTTAGCATTCAGCATTTATAATTTATTATTTAGCATTTCCCCAGCCCCTCCGGCAGCACCGGCCTCATCCCGCCGCCAGCAATGGAAAAGGGGTCAAACCATAACTTTTCCACTTTTACGACGCGCAGGAACGCCCAAAAATGGCTCTTCGGGCGCATTTCGCCGCTCCGACTCATGCGGCGGTTCCCATCTTCACCAGCCCCGGTGCGCCAACGTGTCCCGCCATTCAGAACTTTCACCATTTCTCTCCGTGCTCTTCCACGAACACTTCCATGGCGACACCAGCCGCGGCGTGGCTGCGTCTCATCAAAACGGCTGGCCGGCCTCGGGGGGCCAAGCTCCATCAGCCTCGCCTCCCTCCACACGGCAAGCACCCCGAAAAAGCCGGTGACGACAAAGTGACCCGGATGGGTGTGGTTCAAGCCCGAAAACTGGTTTTCCTGATTCGATCAACCGAAAATTCCAGAGCAGGACGATTGGATCTCTCACCCAAGTCAACCACCCGAGAATTTTATCGAATTTTTCATGGACGGAGTTGAGATGGGGCAGGAGGGGTGACAACGCAAAAGTCATCGCCAAAACTGAGGAATGCGGGAAAGAACCTTGCCGGGCGGCGCGGCTTTTGGTTAAGGTTTTCGATCTTGTGAAGTCCAGCACGGCAAACCGGCCCGCCACCAGCCATTACCGCTGGGTGATTTGCGGACTGCTTTTTTTCGCCACGACCTTCAATTACCTTGACCGGCAGGTCATCAGCTACCTGAAGGATCCGATCTTCTGCGCGCCGGCGGCACAGGGCGGCTTCGGCTGGTCGAACACGGACTTTGCGAATTTGACTTCCTTTTTCACCGCCTTTTACGCCGGAATGACCATCATCGCCGGCTGGGTCATTGACAAAATCGGCACGAAAATCGGACTGGCGCTCTCGCTCATCTTCTGGTCGTTGTTCGGCATCGCCAATGCGTTCGTGGGACGGCTGGTGACGATGCACATCCTGGTGCGCAGCGCCTTTGCCGTCGGCGAAGGCGGGAACTTCCCCGCTTCCATCAAAACCGTGGCGGAGTGGTTTCCCAAACGGGAACGCGCCCTGGCGACGGGCATTTTCAACAGCGGTTCAAACTTCGGCGCGATGGCGGCCGCCCTCTTCGTGCCGTGGTGCCTGGTTTATTTCGGCGATGAGCGCGGCTGGAAGATGGCCTTCATTCTCACCGGCGCGGCCGGATTTCTCTGGCTGATTTTTTGGTTCTGGCTTTATGAGATTCCCATCAAACAACACCGGCTTTCCCAGGCTGAATTTGATCATATTCACAGCGACAAGGACGATTCCGTCGCCGGGGAAAAACCGTCCAAAGGCGTGTTTGGAAAACTCTTTTCCATCAGTGGCCGGATTCCGCGCGCCGCTTTTTGGGGAACGATGATTCTGATCGTCATTTTGACGCTGTTCATCTGCGTGATGACGAGCCTGATCGCGACCCCCGGCGCGCATCTTTATGCTCCCGGGGGAGGTCTGAAACATGTCTTCGACAGCATCTTCAAAACCCCCAACGATGTCAACTCTATTTTTGCGCTGCGCATGGCCTGGCTTATCGTCGTGTCCTGGATTGCCATCGCTCTGCAAATCAAGCGATGGCATGACCTTGGGAAAACCGGCTGGCTGGTTTTGGTCAATCTCGTGCCGGCAGTTGGAACGGCGTTATCGCTCCTTGTCCTGGGATTCTTGAAGGGCGGCTCCGGCGCGAATCAATTCGGCAATGCAGGCGGCCCTGGGTTGCTGGGCTACCGGCAGACCTGGTCGTTTTTCTGGGGAAAATTTCTCACCGACGGCGTCTGGTGGTTCTATCTGTTCTGGCTTCCGGATTACTTGACCAAGCAATTCGGCATGACCAAAGAACAGGTCATGATGCCGACTTTCATCGTTTTTGGGGTCTCCATCATCGGCAGTGTTTATGGCGGGAGCATTCCCATGACGCTCATCAAGAAGGGCATGGCGGTTTACAAGGCCCGCATGCTGGCGATGTTCCTCATCGCCCTGGCTCCGCTGACCGTTTTGGCGACCCAGTATTTTGGCGACGTCAGCGAGTTTGGGAAATGGGCCGCCACGCTGGCCGTCGCGACGATTTGCATTGGCGCCGCCGCGCATCAGGCGTGGTCGGCGAACCTCTTCACCACCGTTTCCGACATGTTCCCGAAAAAGACGGTCGGTTCGGTCACGGGCATTGGCGCCATGGCCGGCGGCCTGGGCGGCGTGGTGGTTCAGCAACTCGCCGGCGGCCTGACCGATGCCTTGAAGGAGAATCCGCAGACTGCCTACCTGGTCATGTTCATTATCTGCGCCCTGAGTTACCTCCTCGCCTGGGGAATCATGAAAGCGCTCGTGCCACGCCACCAACCCATTACGGATTTATAAATATGGCAACCAAAAACACGCATGGCTAATTCTCCTGATTCCAATGAGTTTGATTGCTTGAGGAGGCCGTTCGCATCACCCGGACATCTGGCTATTGTCTCATTTCTGCTCGGCCAAATACTGTTGCCCGGTTCTTTGCCGGCCCAAGTCGCGCCGCGCGAACGGATATCTGTCAACGAGTTTATTTGAGTCACCTTTGAACGCGGGCGTCCACCGGGCGGGCCGGATGAATTGGGTTTGAGCTACTGGCTCTGGTTGAACTGATCCATCGCCTGGCGGATGGCGCGCGTATGTTCGGCGGTGCTGCCGCAGCAAGAACCGACAATCATCGCTCCCGCGGCCAGAACGGCGGGCAATGCGATGACCATGTCTGCGGGAGATTGTTTGTAAACGGCTTTCCCGCGTTCCAAAACCGGCAGGCCGGCGTTGGGCTGCACCATCGTCGGCAGTTGGCAGTGCGCGCGATAAATCCCCGCCACCACGGCCGCGCCCGCCATGTCCATGCCGGTGCCGCAATTCAAGGCCACAAAGTGCGCGCCTTTTTCCTCCGCGAATTCGGCCGCCTTTTCCGGCAGCACCCCCATCATCGTCACGTAAAATGTCTTGTCCGCCGACAAATCATAAGCGAGCGAAGCAATGATGCTGCGCGCTCCGGCCGCCTTGGCGGCGTCAATGGCCACGCCCAGTTCATCCAGCGAGGTTTGCGTTTCGATAATGATCGCATCCACGCCTCCCTCAACCAGCGCCGAGGCTTGTTCCTCCAGAGCAAGCTGTGCTTCCGCTTGGGGCAGATCGCCGTACGGTTCCAAAATGGCCCCCACCGGCCCGATGTCGCCGAGCACATATCCAGCGCGCCCGCCAAATGCCTCCCGGGCGATGCGGACGGCGGCTTGGTTGATGGCGCGCGCGTCCCCGGCCACGCCATGCCGCTGCAGAGTAATGCGGCTGCCGCCGAAAGTGTTGGTGATGAGACAATCCGCGCCCGCCTCCGCATAACGCCGCTGAATGGCCAGGACCCGTTCCGGATGGGTGAGGTTCCACAGTTCGCCGCACTGGCCGCTCTCCAATCCGGCCAGCATCAATTGCGTCCCCATCGCGCCATCGCAGACAAGCCGGCGCTCTCGCACCGCCTCATGAAGCAGTTTTTGCATGGTCATCAACGCATTATTTCCCGCCAGTTGACCTCGACGGAACAGGGCCAGCCGCAGTGTAGATAGGGTTTTGCCGCCCCCGGCGCAAGCCCCAAGTTCCGCAGCTCCCCGATGCAGGCGGCCTCGCCTCCGAATGAAAGTTGCGGGAAGGAGCGGGTTGATGCATTATGTTCTCCGGCCGAACTAAATGACACCAGCAGTTGCATGAGCGTCGAGTTGCATTTCAATCAAAAGCACACGCGTGTTGCGCCCGGGCCGTCGCTTTTCGACTGTGCCGAATCGCTCGGCATCAAGGTCCCCACTTCCTGCCGCAAGCAGGGCAAATGCAAGGAATGTCTTGTGGAGATCACCGAGGGGATGGAGTTCGTTTCGGCCAAAGGACCGGAGGAAAAGCATCTCCGGGAAAACTTCCGCCTCTCCTGCCGCTGCCACCTCGTCAAGGATGGCGGCGTGGTCCGATGCCATACCCTGCGACGGGGCGGCCTGCGCATCGAACGCCACGCCCTGCAACTTCCGACCAGCGGCCAAAAGGTGCAACTCGATCCCGCCGTCACCCGCGACGGTGACCGCATTCTCCTGGACGGAAGCGAAATTGATCGTGGCCGCGGACCGATTCATGGGTTGGCCATGGACCTGGGAACCACCACCGTCGTCCTGCGCCTTTTAAACTTGGAAACCGGCGAAATCATGGCGGACGCATCCTTCGAAAATCCGCAGCGCTTCGGCGGCTCCGATGTGATGTCGCGCATTCATTACGACACGGAGGACGGCAGCCAATTGCTGCAGCGCACTCTGGCCGGGTACATCACCCATGCCATCGAGGACTTTCCGGTGGACCCGAAGTCCATTTACGAAATGGTCGTCGCCGCCAATTCCACCATGCGCGATCTTTTCTTCCGTCTGAATGTCTATTCCATCGGGCAAAGCCCGTATCAATCCATCACCGAGTTGGAAATGGCGGAAGGCCGCCGGACCACGACCAGTCTGGCCGCGCCAGCCGGGCGGTTGTTGCTGCCCATTCATCCAAAGGGGCGCGTTTATGGGTTGCCCGTCATCAGCGGCCATGTCGGGGCTGACGCCGCCGCCTGCCTGCTGGCGGTGGACTTGGCCCGCGAGGAGCGCCTGGTCGCCCTCATGGACATCGGCACCAACACGGAATTGATTCTGGGCAACAAGCACAAAATCCTGGCCGCCTCTTGTCCCGCCGGCCCGGCCTTTGAAGGCGGCAAAATCTCCTGCGGCATGCCAGCTCTGCCGGGAGCCATTGAAAAAGTGGCCATCGCCCCCGACGGCTCGATGCGCGCGCAAGTGATCGGCGGCGGCCCGGCGGAGGGGATTTGCGGCTCGGGCCTGATAGACCTTCTGGGCGAACTGCTCAGGACCGGACGCATGAATTCCCTGGGCCGTTTCGAGCACGGCGGCGAACCCATCGCGCTGGAGGCCGGCAACGGCCAGCCGCTCTATTTTACGGAGGGCGACGTCAACGAACTGGCCCAGGCCAAGGGGGCCAACGCCGCCGGGCTGCACGTTATATTTGACAGATACGGAATCCGCTTTGACGCCCTGGACCTTTTTTATCTGGCCGGCGCTTTTGGCCGCCATCTCAGCCTGCCAGCCGCAAAACGCATCGGGCTGATTCCCGGCCTTGACGACGCCAAAATCGTGCAAGCGGGCAACGCCTCCATCGAAGGCGCCTGCCTGGCGCTGTTGTCCCGCGCCAAACGCGCCGAGTTGGAGAGCCTGGTCCGGCGAGTCACCCACTGCCGCCTGGAAACGCACCCTGATTTTTTCCATTACTTTGTGGAGGGTTGCCAATTCAACCCGCTCGCCACCCTGGAGGCGCTGCCGGCCGCGGCGGGTGAATCCTCCGCCTCGAACCCGCTTTGCCATGCTCGAACTGTTTGACACGCACCCGGGCTGCCAGGTCCAGGAATCCGAATACAAACGCCTGCTGGGCTATCCGCGGCGCAAGGTTTTGGAGGGACGCGCCCGCGAAATCGCGGACGCAACCCGGCGGTGGTATGCGGAACACGGCCGGCCCTGGATTTATGCGCGCCAGGCCGAGGCGCTCGAACTGGCCGGCGAGGAAATCAAAATCAACGGCGCCGCCTTTTCCCCGCCTCCGCTCCTCGCGCAATTCAACACGGCGCAAGTTCACACCGCCCTGCTGCTGGCGGTGAGCGCCGGCCCGCAATGCGAAGAAAAAGCGCGCGCCCTCTGGCAGGAAGGCAAACCCGACGAGTATTTCTTCATGGAAATGTTCGGCTCGGCGGTGGTGGAGCATTTGGTCACCGTCGCCAACGGCCGCATCTGCGCCTGGGCGGACCAGCAGGGCCTGGCCGCGCTGCCCCATTACAGTCCCGGTTATTCGGGCTGGAATGTCTCCGACCAGCCCCAATTGTGGGACCTGATCCGGCGGGTGTCCGGACGCGATTTTCCCGGGGAACTGGACGTGATGGACACCGGCATGCTCCGGCCCAAAAAATCCCTTCTTGCCGTCATCGGCCTCACCCGCCATCTGGACAGGGCGCGCTCCTTCGCAAAATTGGTTCCGTGCGAAAACTGCTCCTGGCCGCGCTGCCAGTATCGCCGCGCGCCGTACCGGCAGGCTCCGCCGCAAATCGAGGCGGCGCGCCCTCAACACAACGTTCCTTATGACCAAACTATGTAGTATTGACTTGTCGGCAAAGGATAAGCTCCCGCCTGCCTTCCACGAGAAATCCGGCATCGGCGCCCATTACGCCGACGCCTTCATCAAACCGATGAACACCAAACTGGCTGACGGCACGCGCGTTTCCTGCAAGCGCAAAGGCTTGAAGATCACCCTCGTGGTCGGCGCAAAAAAGGGGGAAGGGTTGATGCGCCGCCTCGACGCGGGACGGGACCCGGTGGTGATGTTAAACGCCGCCTTGCAGGAAGCCGCCAAGGCCGCCGGGGTCGAGTTGCAAATCACCGGCACCGAAATCCTGGTCGCCCCCTGAGCCGCATCCATGCGCAAGAGAACCGCGGGCCGAAACCAACCCGGTTCCGATGAGAAACCGGGAAGCCTCGAGCAACATTTCGCGAAATGTCCGCCTCTTTCAAACGCTCACTCTGGAGCGGTTTAATTAATACTGTAGCCGCACGCGGCAAACCAGTTCGTCGCATGCTGACGAGGCGTTCTGGCTCCAGTCTCATTGGAAACGCTTGAATCTTTTTTCTCGACAGATTCAAGTCCCTTGATAAAATGAGACTCCCCCGCATTGAGTATTCGGCAATGCGGGGGAGTCTCATTTTCAAAGTGATTGGAGCAGTTTAAAGAATATTGTAACTGCAGCAGGCAAACCAGTTCATCGCATCCCTGTCAGGTGCCCTGGCTGCAGTTTTATTGAAAATGCTCTGGCCGGGGAAAAATCCAGCCGTCAGGGAAACTTCGCCTCCATCTCATGCTTGACAGCGGCGGCGACTTCGGCGGGCGTGCCGGGACGCTCGGCTTCTTCGCCCCAGCGCAAGTGCGCCATATAAGAGTCGGCCTGGATCAATCCTTGTCTCTGCGCCGAGAGGTCAATGCGTTCGGCAAAACGGTTGTCGAGATTGAGCTTGATTTCGTCGAAGTCATCCCAGGCTTTCACTTGCGACGGGATGTCCTGCCAGTAGAGCACTTGATATTTCGATTTGGCGCCGGGCGGACGCGCCGCCGGCGCTTCCGCGCGCGCGGCCAGGACCGGGGCCGGCGCTTCCATTTTCTTTTTACGGGCTGGAGCGGCCCCTTTGCCGACAAAATACAGAAACAGATCCACCGCGCTGGAAGCGTCCGCCCCGTAGCCGTCGGCGCCGATTTCGTCCGCATACATCTGGCTGATGGGCGCGCCCCCAATCGCCATTTTGATGTGGCCCAGGCCCTTCGCCTCAAAGCCGTCAACCACCACTTTCATATAAGTCATCGTCGTGGTCAGCAACGCGCTCATGCCGATGATATCCGGCTGGTGCCGCTCGGCGGCGGCGAGGAATTTTTCGATGCTTTGATCCACCCCGATGTCATGCACCTGGAAGCCGGCGCCCTCGGCCATCATGCAAACCAGGTTCTTTCCGATGTCATGCAAATCGCCGCGCACCGTTCCCATGACCACCGTGCCGGCGGACGAGCTGGTGGCGCCGCGGTCCGTCAAGAGCGGCTTGAGCACCGCCATGCCGGCCTTCATGGCGCGGGCGGCGATCAGGACTTCAGGCACGTAAAGTATATTATATTTGAAATCCTCCCCCACCACGCTCATGCCCGCGATCAGTCCTTCGGTCAGTATTTCCTGCGCGCTCCGGCCCTCCGCCAGCGCGTCGCGGGTCATTTGCTCGACCTCCCTGGCCTTGCCCTCGTAAACGCACTGATTCATTAAAGCGTAGTCCGGCATGGGGTCCTTCCATTTCGACAAGGGTCAGCGTTTGGAATTAAATTCCTCCAACGCTTGCAGCATCGCCTGGATGTTTTCGCGCGGCATGCCGGGACTCGTGCCGCCGCCCACCGAGAGAACGATTCCCTGGCCGCCGCTTTTTTCCAGAACGTCCAGCGTGGCCTCGCGCACTTCCCCGGGCGTGCCGCGCACTCCCACTTCCAGCGGGTTGACATTTCCCATCAGGCACATGCGGTCGCCGACGCGCGCCTTCACCTCGGCGTAATCGGTTTGCTTGCCCCAGTTGAGCATGTTGAACCCGGCGTCCGGCAGATGATCCAGGCAGGCCCCGACCTCCGCGTCGTTGTGATAGAGCTTCACCCAGTCCTTGGGAAAGGCGTCGCAGATTTTTTTCAGGCGGGGATGCGCGAATTCCAGGTAGTGCTCTTCATTCACAAATCCGACAATGTCGTCGAGAATGAAGATGCCCTCCACCGTGTCACCCATGGCTTTTTGCTGGGCCTTGAGCCAGTCAATAATCAGATTGGTGCAAAGGTCGAGCAGTTTGTGCGCCCACTCCGGTTTTTCCACCAGATCAATCATGAAATCCGTCGTGCTGCGGACGAAGCCGGCCGTACACATCGGGCCGCGCGAGGTGACCAGGGGCAGAATCTCGCCGGTGTCCAGGATGCGTTGCCGCTGCATGCGGATGCGGTGCAGCGTCATGGCCATGAAGGCGTCGTTTTCCACCTCGTATTCCGGGAACTTCTCGATGTCCTCGATATGAAACAGGGTGTGGTATTCGCTGGGCGTGTTGTCCTGCCAGAATTTGATCTTGGCCCCCAGCGCCGACGGCTCCGCCGCCATGCCGTATTCCATCCACCAGGACGGAACAAATATGATGTCGGGAAATTCCCGGTGAATTTTCAAGTGCGACTGGAACCATAATTCCGGGTCGAGATAAAAATCCATGTGCTTCAGGCCCAGATAACCGGGAATCCACGGACTGTCCACGATCAAGGCCATAGGCACTTTGTCCAATTTTTCCAATCGCGCGGCTCGCTTGAAAATATCCCATTGTTCAGGTCTCATATCTTTTGACTTTTGATTGGCCAATGCGTCACTGTGACGCCGGACATTTTCGCGCCTCCTGGCCCTCCCATTTCAAGCAGAAAGCGCCGACTCGTAGGATTGTCCATTCAAATCATAACATTCTCCATCCGTTGGAGAGAGTCGAGGCCGCATGGAGAATGCTGTGATGGAGTTTGACTGGACATTGGCAACTTGTTCCCCGCACCGCGTCCATGGCTCAATTCCGCGTCCATTCGCCGCTTCCTCCCATTTGGCATTGCCTGGCCGCCAACTCGTCCCCCAAAGGCCTGGCAACGGCGGAAGCCTTGGCGACGGCGGCTGCATTCTGCATTTGGCATTTGCCTCCGCCCCTCAAACCACCGCCACCGTGTTCTCGAGCCGCCCGATTCCCGAGATCTCGATGCGGACCACATCCCCGGCTTGCAGGGTGAAGGTGTCAGGCGGAACGATGCCGGTGCCCGTGAGCAAGACCGCGCCATGGAGAAATTTCTGGCTGCGGAAAAGATAGCCGGCCAGTTCCTCGAAACGGCGTTTGATTTGCGCCACGGAAGTTTCGCCGGCGAAAGCGGTCTGCCCGTCGCGCCGGATTTCCATGGCAATCTTCCACTGGCGCGCCTCAGCTTCGGTCGCACCCAGCCTGATCCACGGACCCAAGGCGCAGGAGCGGTGGTAGGTCTTGGCCTGCGGCAGATACAACAGGTTTTCCCCTTCGATGTCCCGCGAACTCATGTCGTTGCCGATGGTGTAACCGATGATCTTCCCCGCCGAATTGAGCACCAGGGCCAGTTCCGGCTCCGGCACATTCCAGCGCGAGTCCCGGCGGATGCCGACCGTTTCGCCGGTGGCGGCGACTTTGCAGGCCAGCGATTTGAAAAAAATCTCCGGGCGTTCCGCCGAATAAACCCGGTCGTAAGCCGTCGCGCTGAAATCCGATTCCTCCATGCGCGCGGTCTTGCTGCGCAGGTAAGTCACCCCGGCGGCCCACACTTCCTGCCGCTCCACCGGCGCGCACAGGGTCACTTCGGACAGCGCCGCGTTCGGCACGCCCGCCAGCGCCAGCCCCCGCAGCATCTCGACCGCATCAACCCTCTCCAGCAATGGTTGCAGTTCGGTGACGCCGATTGCAGTCAGGTCGAGCAACGTCGCATCTTCCCTGACCAATCCCACTTTAATCTCCCCGGCTTTGTTTTTGAAGCGGCAGATTTTCATGATTTTCTTCACCGCGCCATCGCCACGGGCGGGCTGACGGGATGTTTTTGTTTTGGCAGTAAAAAGGCAAGCCCGACGCACACCAGCATCCCCGCGCCGAGCGCATTGAAGGCGATGGCCGTGCTGTGATATTCCTTCACCAACCAACCGACGACGTAAGGGCCGGCGAACCCGCCCAGGTTGCCAAACGCATTGACCAGCCCCGTGACCGATCCCATGACCGCCGCGGGCAGGGTTTCGCTCACAATGGCCCAAAAGGGAGCCATGCCGGCAAACGGCCCGGGTATGGCCAGGCAGAGAAAAGCGTAGGAAACCCAAAAATGCCCGCGCAACGAGACACTGAGAATCAGGCTCAGGCCGCTCATGGCATACATGGCCGCAACATGAGTCCGGCGCTCCTGGGTTTTGTCCGAATGCCAGGAGTTGAGAATCATGACCACGGCGGTCACCACGTAGGGGACGGCGAACAGGATGCCGTACTGCGCCGCGCTGTAACCCCGGTCCTTGAGGCGGTCGGTGAAGAAGGTCATGCAGCCGTAGGCGGCGCAATTGTGCAGGAAATAGAGCGGAATCATGACGAAGATGGATGGATCGAGGAATCTTTCCCAGATGGATATTCTTTGGGGCGGCTCCACTTCCGCCGCTTCCTTTTGCAGGGAAAACTCCAGAAAGTTCCGTTCTTCCGGCGAAATCCACTTCGCCTCGGCCGGATGATCGCGGATGAAAAACCACCAAAGCGGCAGCCAGAGAAACGGCAATATCCCCTCGGTGATCAACATGGTCTGCCAGCCGTACGCTCCCAGCAGCCAGCCCGTGACCGGCGCCGAACCGGCCGCCGCCAGCGGCTGGCAGAGCTGCCAATACGCGTTGGCGCGCGCCCGCTCGGCGCGCGGGAACCAGTTGGCCAGCAGGACCAGCGTCGCCGGAAAAACGGCGCTTTCCGCCACGCCCAGCAAGAAGCGCATCGCTTCAAATTCCCGGAAGGTCCGGGCCAGCCCGCAACCCATCGCGCACACGCCCCAACTGATCAGGCAGACGCAGATCACTTTGCGCGCGCTCCAGCGTGAGGCCAGCCAGCCGCCCGGAATTTGCAGCAACAGGTAGCCGAAAAAGAAAATGCCCGTCGCTTCCCCTTTCATGCGCGGATCCATGTGCAGGTCCTGCATCATGGTCGAGATTTTTGGGTCCAGAGAAAGCGAGATGTTGGTGCGGTCCACGTAAGAGATCGTGTACATGATCAGCGCCACGGGAATGATGCGCAGCCAGCGTTGTTGCTTCATAGCGTCTAGGCGCGATCGCGATGCCAAACTCCCCGGTCAAATCCCCGCCTGGCCCGTCATGGCCGGCACCAGGGCGGGCGGGCGGCGGACCGCGTTGTCTTCGGCGCCGTAATTCAACTGGGGACCCGCGAAACGCAGGGTGATCGTGGCGGTGAGCCAGGGGAACCAGAGGATGGGTTTCATTTTCATAGTGTCGCGACGGATGGGAACGCACCTCCTTTTTACCCGATGGCACTTCCGACGCCAGCTTTTTTAATCACGGAAGATTTCCCGGGGCGCATCTTGACACTGCTGCTGGCGGAGTGCGGCCGTCCCCGGCCGCAGCAGGCCAGGGATTTTTTGAGTGCGCAGGAAAATCACCGCCACGCCGTGTTTGCCACGCTGCTGCGCCCGACGCTGCTGCGCCCGAGGACGGGCGCACTCCTGTAGCCTTCTTGCGCCTGACCCCGGTAGCAGTGTCAAGATGCGCCCGATTTCCCGGGCCGGCCCGGAGCGGTTTTTCTTTGTCTCCAGGCGCCTTGCTGGTTCAATGGGTTTTATGAGTTCCACTGACGACGTTTTTGATTCGGCTGCGCCGGAGATTTATCACATCCAAACCCAGGCTCCCGGCCCGGCGGGGAGTTTGCCGATCACGGAGGAGATGCTGCTCAACCGGCCCAGCGGTGATCTTTTCGGTTTATCGCTCAATGTGGGAATGGGGTGGAACCCGGCGGAGGCGGGACGAAAGCAATTCCTGATTTTGAGCACGCAAGGGGGGCTGCGCGCGCCTGACGGAAAACCGGTCGCGCTGGGCTATCATACCGGGCATTGGGAAATCGGGCTGCTGGTGCAGGCGGCGGCGGAAGAATTGACCCGGCTGGAGACCATTCCGTTCGCCGGGTTTTGCTCCGATCCGTGCGACGGGCGGACACAAGGGACGACGGGTATGTTTGACAGTCTGCCGTATCGGAACGACGCGGCGGTGATATTCCGCCGGCTGGCGCGCTCGCTGCCGTTGCGGGCCGGCGTGCTCGGGGTGGCCACGTGCGACAAGGGATTGCCGGCGATGATGATGGCGGTGGCGGGCTTGCGGGATCTGCCATGCGTGGTCGTTCCCGGCGGAGTGACCCTGCCCGCCACGGGGGGCGAGGACGCGGGGACGGTGCAGACGCTGGGGGTTCGTTTTGCGCACGGACTGGTTTCGCTGGCGGAGGCGGCCGACCTGGGATGCCGCGCCTGCGGGTCGCCTGGAGGCGGCTGCCAGTTCCTGGGCACGGCGGCGACTTCCCAAGTGGTGGGAGAAGCGCTGGGGCTTTCCCTGCCGCACGCCGCCCTCGCCCCTTCGGGCCAGCCGGTGTGGCTTGACCTGGCCCGGCGCTCGGCCCGCGCCCTGGTTGGATTGGAAAAACGCGGGCTGGCCATGCGGGATTTGTTGACGCCGGAGAGCATCGAAAATGCGATGGTCCTTCACGCGGCGTTTGGCGGTTCCACCAATTTGTTGCTCCACATTCCCGCCATTGCCCACGCCGCCGGGTTGAAACCGCCGGGGGTAGGGGATTGGATTTCCGTCAACCGCCGGACGCCCCGCCTGGTGAGCGTGCTGCCCAACGGCCCCGTTGGCCATCCGACGGTGCGCGTTTTTCTGGCGGGAGGCGTGCCGGAAGTGATGTTGCACTTGCGGCGATTGGGGTTGCTGCATTTGAACGTGCTGACTGTTTCCGGAAAGACGCTGGGTGAAAACCTCGAGTGGTGGGAAGGTTCCGAACGCCGCCGGCGTTTCAAGGATTTGTTGCGCCAGAAGGACGGCGTGGACGCGGACGAGGTGATCTTCGCGCCGGAGCGGGCGCAAGCCAGGGGCCTGACCAGCACGATGGTGTTCCCGCGCGGCAATCTGGCCCCGGAAGGTTCGGTGGTCAAGAGCACGGCCATTGACCCGGCAGTGGTGGATGCCGATGGCGTTTACCGCAAGGAGGGGCCGGCGCGGGTGTTTGTCAATGAGAAAGATGCGATGGCGGCCATTAAACAAGGGCGCATCCAGGCGGGGGATGTGCTGGTCTTGACCGGCGTCGGGCCGCGGGGAACCGGCATGGAGGAAACCTACCAAGTGACCGCGGCGCTGAAACATCTTCCCTTCGGCCGGCAGGTGGCGCTGCTGACGGATGCGCGTTTTTCCGGCGTATCCACCGGCGCCTGCATCGGCCACATCGGCCCGGAAGGGCTGGCGGGAGGGCCGATCGGCAAGGTGCTGGACGGGGATGTCATTAGAATTCTAATTGACCTCCATCGCCTTGAGGGAACGGTTGATTTGGTGGGAGAGGCAACGCGCCGGTTCACGCCGGAGGAAGGTGTCCGGGTCCTGGCCGGCCGCGCGCCGCGGCAGGACCTGGCGCCGAATGCCGCCCTGCCTGAGGACACGCGGCTTTGGGCCGCCTTGCAATCCGCCGGCGGCGGGACTTGGGCCGGGTGTGTTTACGATGCCGACAAAATCATTGCCTCCCTCGAAGCGGGACGGGCCGCCGTGGCTGGCTGAGGGACGCAAGGGCCGGGGGTTGCCGACCGGCCGCATCTTGATACAACCGCCCTGGATGGCAAGCCCCCCCGCCCTGGCTCTCTTCCCACTTCGCGGGGAGAAAGCAGATTGGCTTGCAAATCAGGTTATTTCTTGAAAAGGGAAGAGGCAGCCCGCAACCATTGTTTTGCACTGACTTATATGACGCAAATGAAACTTGGCCTGGGTTTATACCGTCACGCCCTTACCCGTGATAATTTTCAGTTTGCGCGGCAGGCGGGGGCCACGCACATCGTCGCCCATCTGGTGGATTACTTTCACGGTGGCGGGCACAACCCGCGTGATAATCAACCCACCGGCACCGAACTGGGCTGGGGGCGGGCCGGCGACCCCAATCGCCTCTGGCCTCTGGAGGAATTGGTGGCGTTGCGCCAGGAAATCCAGGCTGCCGGCCTGGAGCTGGAAGCCATCGAGAATTTTGACCCCGCCCACTGGCACGACATCCTGCTCGACGGCCCCAAAAAGAAGCAACAGATGGAGAACGTCAAAACGATTATCCGGCGTCTCGGCCAAGCCGGCATTCCGATCATGGGCTACAATTTCAGCATCGCCGGGGTTTGCGGGCGCACGCGCGCGCCTTACGCACGGGGCGGCGCGGAATCCGTCGGCATGGAAGGCCCGCTCGACACGCCGATGCCCAAAGGGATGGTTTGGAACATGATTTATGACCCGGAGGCGCCAGAGGGTTGCGTGCCCGCTGTTAGTCCGGAGGAACTTTGGCGGAGATTCGGCGACTTTTTGCGTGAAATCACCCCCGTCGCCGCGGAGTCCGGCGTCCGCCTGGCGGCGCATCCCGATGATCCCCCCTTGCCGACCATGCGCGGCCAGCCCCGCCTGGTTTATCAGCCGGAGCACTTTCAACGTTTGCTGGACCTGGTGCCCAGCCCGGCCAACGCGCTTGAGTTCTGCCTTGGCTCGCTGGCGGAAATGACGGAGGGCGACCTTTATGAAACGGTGGATGGCTGCAGCCGGCAAGGGCGCATTGCCTACGTCCATTTCCGCAATGTCCGCGGCAAAGCGCCGTTCTATCGGGAAACTTTTGTGGATGAGGGTGATGTGGATATGTTGCGGGTGCTGCGCATCCTGAAGAAGAACCAATATGACGGAGTGCTCATACCCGACCATACTCCGCAAATGCGGTGTGGCGCGCCCTGGCACGCCGGCATGGCCTTCGCGCTGGGCTATCTGCGCGCCGGGCTGCAGTGGATAGGCCGGGAATAGACTGGGCGCGCGCCATCGCCGGAATTGACCCCAATCACCAAGAATATGTTATTGATAACCAGCATGTTACATCAATTCTAATCCCCCTGAAGATTTTTTTACTGGACATTTTGTGCGATATTATTTAGTTTTGCCTCCGAACTAATCCACGGCAAAAAAATAATGCATGCGGCATTGTCATGCGCAAAATTGATCTAAACAATTTTCAGGTGGCGACGAGCGAAACGGTGCGCGACATCAACAGCCGCATCGTTCTCAATTTGGTGCGCAAACATCAACCGGTTTCGCGGGCGGATTTGATGCGCTTCTCCGGTTTGCAGCGCAGCACTGTTTCCGCCATCGCCGGGCGGCTTCTGGCCGAACATTGGTTGAAGGAAGGGGCCGTGGGAGATTTGCCGCGCGGGCGCAAACCGACTTTTCTGCACCTCAACGCCGAGCGCTGCGGGGTGATTGGCGTGGACGTGCAGCCGGCGACCACGACCATGGCGGTGGCCAGCACGGAGGCGGAGTTGTTGGCGCAGGAATCCATGCCGACGCCCAAAGATCCTGCCGAGTTTATTTCCCGTTTAAGCCGCCGCGTGAAGGATTTGATCCGGGCTCATCCCAAAAGCTCCTATGAAGGGGTCGGCATCAGCCTGCCAGGGCGGATAGACGCGATGACGGAGCGCCTGCTATTTGCCCCGACCCTGGGGTGGAATGACCTGGACCTGAAAACCCCGCTGGAACACGCCATCGGGCTGCCGGTGAAGCTGGAGAACTCCGCCAACGCCTGCGCCCTGGCTGAATTATGGTCGGGGCGGCTGACCGAGGGCGCGCGCAATGTGGTGGCGGTGACGGTTTCGGATGACATCGGAGTGGGCATGATCATGAACGGCCAATTGGTCCGCGGCTCGACGGGCATGGCCGGGGAGTTTGGGCATGTGGCGCAAATGCCGGGCGGCCCCAGGTGCAGTTGCGGCAACAACGGTTGCTGGGAAGCGCTCGCCTCCAACGCCGCCGCGGTGCGCTATTTCGCGGAGGCCACTTCCGTTCCCAAGGGCGAGATCGGCTCCAAAAGCGACATGGCGCGGGTCCCGTTCGCGGACATCCTGCGGCTGGTGGAACAAGGGGACCCCAAAGCCTGCCGCGCCTTGCACCGCATGGCGCACCATTTGGGCATCGGCATTGCCATGCTGGCGACCGGTCTGGCGCCGGATGTGTTGGTCGTGGTGGGAGAAGTGACGCGGGCCTGGGAAAAAGTTGAGCCGGTCGTGGCGGCGGTGGTGCGGCGGCGGCTGTCGGCGCGCGCCTCCATCCGGATTGTGGCGGGCGATGCGGAGTTGCAGCCGCGGTTGCGCGGCACCATCGCGCTGGTTCTACAGAAGCACTTTGTCGCTCCCTCCATCGCATGAGCACAACAAAACAAACTAATGCTGCGGAATTTGCAGATATAGTTCGCAAGCCGAACTAATTCACCTTGAGGACATCCGATGAATAATGATGCCAGAGAATACGTCGGATCCAATCTTGCAAACCTGAGAGTGCTGCCCGCCCTGGGCGCCGGGCGGCGTCAGGGGGAACAGGAGCGGCCGCCAAGCCGGGCCAGATCGGAAGGCGCGCGCAAAATCGAGCAGAGCATTCATTACATGATGCAGCACCTCAACCACCCGCTGCATGTGGCCCAGTTGGCGGAAGCGGCCCACACCTCCCCGTCCCATTTCTTCGTGCTCTTCAAGCGCTCGGCGGGGCTTTCACCCATTGACTATTTCATCCGGTTGCGCATGCGGCAGGCCTGCCGGTTGTTGGCGGCCACGTCCATGAGCGTCAAGGAGGTCGCGGCGGTTCTGGGGTACGACGATCCTTTCTATTTCTCCCGCCTCTTCAAATCCGTCAACGGCACGCCCCCCACCAATTACCGGCTGAGGATAAAACTATCGGACCAGGGGCAAAACCCGGGCGCGAGGCCGCAGGGGGTGGAAGAGGTGTTGTTGCCCCCGCTTCCGCTAACGCAACATTTCGAACAAAACGCCTCTGGTGCAAGGACTCATTGCGAAGAACAAAACAACCTCCGGCCCGCCCGAAGGACTGTGTCACTGCTTTGAGGATAACCCACAAAATCCAATCAAAACTATGAACCCGGTCTCATCCCCGCTCCAAAGAAACAGGAGCGGTGGTTTCACCCTCATCGAATTGCTGGTGGTGATCGCCATCATTGCGATTTTGGCGGCGCTGTTGTTGCCCGCCTTGTCCATGGCCAAATGGCGCGGCTCTTGGATTCACCAGCTTCGAGTGCGATGTGATGTTTGACTCAAGCTCCGCAACTCAGACCAATGCGATCTCGGGCCTGGTGTATTTCGGCAACCTGCAGTTCGGACAGCGCATTGCACCGGGCTATGGCCAGGATTATTATCCGGGCGTCGTTGTCGTTCCCCAGTCCATGTCCAACCAGTGGGTTCACGCCAAGCTGAATCTTAGCACGAGCGACACGGCCTTAAGCGACATCGCCGACGTCCTCGTTCACATTTATGGGCCTTTTGGATCAACCTCAGGTCAACCCAACACGGATTTAATCGGGCCGGTCAAGTTCTGGGTGGACAACATCAAGTTTAAAGCCCCGCTCGCCCTTCCCCTGATCCCGCCCCCCTCGGTGAAAATCGCCGAGGCCAAGCCGGGCACGGCGCGATTCTTCGGCGTGGGACCACAGTACACACGCACCATCGTTGCCTCGCTTGACCCGAATCAGTCCTGGATTGGCAGCATCAGCGACACCGGCGATCCGAGCGTTCCTTTTACCTCGCCTGTGAGCTACTCTTTCACGCTCAGCCACATTCGCCACCCAGCCCAACGTTCAAACCGGCATCTGGCTGGTGCAAAACGACGCGGGAACCTACAACGGGAGCGACTACACCCTGGCCACGGAGCTTTGGCTCGAGATTCTGGGCAACGGCGCCAACGGCGTCACAGGCAACATCGCCTGGAAAGCCAACGATCCCGGCTCCAATCCGACCAACACCGTGCTCCAGTTTACCAACAGGGTGGGCGTGGGCACCTGGACGCTGACGTTCACCGGGGAGACCAATGGCATGCTCATGGCGCCGGGTTGGACGACCGGCTCCAACTTCACCATCCCGGATCCCACTATCGCGACCGATTTCGCCAATCCCTTGAGGGCTGTTTTTGGAATTGAAGACAACAATGCCACCGCCGTCGGGGCCTACGACGACTTCACGCAAATCAGCACGACCAATGTCGGCGGCGCGGGTGGGACTCCTTATAACATCCTGGACGTGTTTGCCAATGACACCATCATTGACACGACCAGCAATTGGACCTTCCAATTCAACACCGGCGCTCCCACCGGCTATTACCAGATAACCAATGCGGCTGCCAATGGCGGTGCCGGATTTACTTCCGCTTATCCGGCCAATACCAACACGACCATCATCCTGGTTACCACCAACACTCCGTTCTGGATCACTTGGAATGTCACCACCAATGGGTACGGCCTGGCGGAAAGCACCAACGGCGTGTTGCCCATCACTTCCCTGGTTTCCCCGGCCTCTCTCAGCGGATACAACGACGTGCAGCCACAAATTATTGCCGGCGGCACGAACTGGGCCTTGATTCCGCTGGATTGCCTCCCCGCGACCAATCAAGCCTACTTCCGGGTGGTAAATCCGCCTCCGCAGAATTAGGGTAGGATTGGCTAAAAGGTTTCAGGAAGGCGCCGGGAAACCGGCGCCTTCTTTTTTCGGTGGGCGCCATTTCAATCGGAACGCTAATGAACGTGATTGGATGTAATTCGGGATCAGGCCGATGGCGGCGGAATACCGGGAGGGCGGCGCTGGCGGCCGGATGGGTGTTGGTCGTCTTCAGTCCCGGCGCCCGCGCCCAGGCGGTGACCAACTATATTGACCAGTTCAATCCGGGCGGCACGGGCGGTTACAACTATGCCTCTGGCCAAATCACCAACGTCTGGGACAACTGGTTCGGAGGCGCGTTCCAATCGCTCGTCTGGGACCCCAATAATGACGCCAACAACGATCCAGGCTCAGGCTCCATGAAAATCACCGCCAATTATGAGTCCGCCAATAACCAGATCGAAATTTGGGACGAGGGGCAGATCAACCCGCCGTTGAATGGCTACTTGCTGACCAATTTCTCCTGCGACGTCATGTTCGCCTCCGCCTCGGCCGCCACGGTCAACGGGAGCGGGCAAACCATTTATGGCCATCTGCAGTTTGGCGCCAGGACGCCCACTTACGGCCAGGATTACTTCGGGAGCGTCGAGGTCCCGGCGGGCTTCAACGGCTGGACGCATGTGAACATTCCGATCAACGCCAACACCGATGCGAATCTGGCGGGCATTGTGGATGTGCTGATTCACATTTACGGGCCTTACTATTCCGGTTCACCACTGAGCGGGTCGTCAACCTTCTGGGTGGACAACATCGCCTTTTCCGGCCCGGCGCCGCCGCCCTTGTCCACCAACTGTTACATTGACTCTAGCAACGTCTTTCAACGGATTGACGGCTTTGGAGCGTCGTCGGCCTGGAATGGCGGCATCTCCACCACCCAGGGCAATCTTCTGTATTCAACCAACACCAACATCGTTTACACGGACAACCTGGGTGCCAGGAGCACCAACAACGGCATCGGCCTTTCCCTGTTGCGCAGCCGCATCGTGCCCGGAGGCGCCACCATCGAGCACGGCATCATGCAGCAGGCGCAGTCCCTTGGGGCCAGGGTTTGGAGCACGCCCTGGAGTCCGGCCGCGAACTTCAAGAGCAACACCAACATCAACGGCGGCAGCTTTGTCGGCACCAGCAACAATTACTACGCCTACGCCAGCCAGATGGCCGGGTATGTCGCCTCGATCAAGCGCAACTACGGCATCAATCTCTATGTCATTTCCATCCAAAACGAGCCGGACGCCAACGTCACCACTTACGAATCGTGCAATTGGACGGCGCAACAAATTCATGATTTTGTCCCCTTCCTTTACAACGCCCTGGCCGCCAGTAACGTCAGCGCCACCAAAATCATGCTTCCCGAATCGCAGAATTGGCAGGATTACTCCAATCTGGCTCTCCCCACCTTGACCGACCCCGTCGTGGCCGCCCACGTGGCCATTCTCGCCGACCACAATTACGACGGCGCCAACGGGCCGGCCGTCTTGACCAAGACGACCTACGGCAAGGCCCTCTGGGAAACGGAAGTCTCCATTCTCAGCGGCAGCGACAGCAGCATCACCAACGGCGTCTATTACGCGCAACGGATTTTCCTTTTCCTGACGCAGGCCCAGGCCAGCGCCTGGCATTACTGGTGGCTCATCAGCCTCGACAGCACGGGTAACGAGGGACTCCTGGACAACCACGCCGCTCTTACCAAACGCCTCTTCACCCTTGGCAACTACAGCCGCTTTGTCCGCCCCAACTACTATCGCATCGGCGTCAGCAACACCAGCGCCGCCTTGATCAGCGCCTACAAAGACTCCGCTTCCCCAAACTTCGCCATCGTGGCGGTCAACACCAATGCCACGGCGGACCAGCCGCAAACCTTCATCCTCACCAACTTCATCACCACCGGCTCGGTCGTTCCGTGGATCACTTCGGCCGCCCTGTCCCTCAGCAACCAGCCTCCGCTGGCGGTCAACGGCAGCTCCTTTGCTTACACCCTGCCCTCTCTCAGCGTCGTCACCTTCGTCGGGCAGGCCAGCACCAACACCGCGCCCGTGCTGGCGCCGCTCGCCGACCAAACCATCAACGCCGGCGTTATCCTCCTGCTCACCAACAAGGCGACGGACGCAGAATCCCCGCCGCAAACTCTCACCTTCAGCCTGTTGGCCGCGCCTTTCAACGCCACCCTCGACAGCGCCAGCGGCCTTTTCACTTGGCGCCCGCCCGTGACCCGGGCCGGCGCCACCAACCCGGTGACCGTGAGGGTGACCGATAACGGCCTGCCGCCCCTCAGTGCGACCAACACCTTCAACGTCATCGTCAATCCGCTCACTCCCGTCCTCCTCGGCCCCATCGGGTCGGACGCCGGCGGCGGCGTCAGCATCCCGGTGACCGGGCCGCGCGGGCCGGACTATACTCTGCTCATGGCCACCAATCTGCCCGCCGCCCATTGGCAGCCATTATTCACCACCAATTCGCCAGCGCTGCCGGTGACACTGCTGGACACAAACCACGCCGACACGGCGCGGTTCTACCGAATCCAGATCGGGCCATGAATCACGCAAATCAAACCAGGAGAACACCGTCTATGCGGAAGATAATGCCAAGGGCTCTTACCCCTCATTCCCCATCGCGGGCACGGACGGAGAAAATCCGACGGATGTTTCCACCGGAATGGCGCCGGCCCTTCTTCCTTACGGGCTTTCAGTCTCCATGTGGTTCTGTCCGGTCAGGACGGAGGACTTTGACAAGGCCAACACCCTCTTCGAGGCGACTTATCACCACCCGATTCAAACCGGCCATGTGGACACCCACTCTCTGCCAAACATCCAGTGGCAAATGACGGGGAACAGCGGCGCGCAAAGCTGGTTCTATTGAAACCAGAGGATTCTCCATGAAAATCGTAGTTTTATCCATTGCATTGCCACCCGTATATTGGCACAATCAGAAGCACGCCCACATATGGCCCTTGGCAGTCGTCCATGCCAGCGAAAGATAGCTGATGAATTTGCTCACGGCCGAAACTAATGCCGCCATCGCAAACGCAAAACCGGGCCAGATCAACCGTTGCAACAACCGCAAAAATGAAACACCTGGGAAAGCTCCCATTTTTGATCGTCATTGATGGGTAGTCCGCTTCCCAAGCCAGGCAACCAGGTAAAAAATCAAATGAAATCCTTATGAAAAAGCAAATCATGCCGTATCTGTCCTTCGTCCTCATTGTTTTGTGCAGCGTCTTCGCCCCGGCGG
Organism: Verrucomicrobiota bacterium; assembly: GCA_049513975.1. Taxonomy (GTDB): domain Bacteria; phylum Verrucomicrobiota; class Verrucomicrobiia; order Limisphaerales; family Palsa-1400; genus JBEKOF01. Next base: position 43,438 of record JBEKVM010000034.1, read on the forward strand.
CGGCCTTTGCCCAGCCAAATGGAAATGCAACCCAAACCTTAATCTGGACTGGCGGACCTGCTGGAATTGGAACGGATATTGACTATAGCACCAATTGGGGTCTCAGTGCCAACGGTGCGATAGCCACCCTCACCCAGTTGGAGTGGAACGGCCTCGTGGCCGGTAATCTGAATTTGACTTACAACGCCGGCGTTCTCGCCAGCGGCGCCGGAGGGAATGGTTATTTTCTTTATCTTACGGGGAATCAAACCGGTTCGGTAACCATCGGTACTACGGATGCGACTTCCCAGCCTCTTGCCATAACCAGCATCCAAATTGACGAAGGCGCCGGGGCGTTTACCTTGGGGGGTGACGCCACACACACTATGGAGTGGATTGGCCGGCCGGGCGGGGCCTTTCACGGCCTGACCAACAACTCAGCGAACACGGCCACCATCACTTCAAACCTTTTCTTTCAGGCAGGCGCCGGCGCCGTCTTCACGTTGGACTTTGCCGGATCAGGCAATTGGGCGGTCAGCAATTACCTTGGCAACAACAACGGCCCCACCATCACCATCCAAAAAGACGGTTCCGGCACGTTGACCTGGACTCCGTGCGGTTATGTTGATGCCGACGGTATTACCTCCCCTATTACCATCAATCAAGGCCTGTTTGTTCTCGCGGGCTATCACCCCAAAATCAACACCCAGGTTATCGTTGTCATCGGCGGCGCGATTTTCGACTTCAATGCTCCTTCGCAAGCGCAGACGCTTGCCGGCCAAATTGCCGGCGCGGGCCAGGTTCAGGTGGACAACGGCACACTCACGCTGGCGGGCGCAAATACCTTTACTGGCAACTTGGTCCTCAACGGCGGCACGGTGGTTGCCGACAGCGCCGAGACCCCCACGGTGCAAGGCCCGCTCGGTGAAGGCAACATCATTGTATTTAACGGCGGCACGCTGGAATTCACTTCCATCGACTTCGCCGATTACTCTGCGGTGTTCAGCACGGCGCCGGGCCAGTTGTACAACTTTAATGCCAACGGGCAAAACCCGGTGTTGGCGACAGGACTGACCAGCAGCGGCGGCTCGCTCAGCTTGACCGGTCCCGGCTCGCTTACCCTGGCAGGCATAAACACTTACAACGGAGGGACTTTAGTCAACTCCGGCAAACTGATAATTTCAGGCACGAATTCCGGCACCGGCAACATCACGGTGGCCAACAGCGCGTCTCTCGGCGTTTACGAAAACGACGCGCAAGTTACGCCGACGGCGCTGGTTGTGGGCACAACCTCCGGCGCGACCCTGGAATTCAACAACCTCACCAACGCAACGACCCCGCCTATTGCGGCTGGCACCGTTACATCCGGCGGCGTCATCACCATCAACATCAACAGCGGCACGTTCACCGCCGTTGGCCAGACCTTTCCGTTGTTCTCGTGGTCCAGCGGCACGGCCCCGGCGGTTCAACTTGGGCTTGTGACTGGCGCGGGGGGCTTCCTCTCCACCAACGGCACTACCATCAAATTTAACGTTACCGCCCTTGCGTATGATTGGACCGGCCTGAACAACCACTTCTGGGACACATTCACCACGGGCAACTGGATTGCCAATGGCCAGTCGGCCGTTTTTGCCAACGGCGGCCCGGCTGTTTTCAACGACAATGCCACTGGAACAACCGCCGTGACCTTCAACGCCGTTGTTTCCCCGTCCAGCACTACTTTTAATGACACCACATTGGCTTACAACCTCGGTTCAACCTCCGCAGGTTATCTCGCTGGCAGCGGCGGCTTGATCAAGCAAGGCGCCAACACCCTCACGGTCTATGGCGGTTACGATGCCAACACCGGCCCCACGACCCTTCTCGGAGGCATGGTGACCGTCGGCTCGCTGGCCAACGGCGGTTTGCCCAGTGACATCGGCGCCGCGAACAACAGCGCCGCAAGTCTGGTGCTCAACGGCGGCGATTTGCAATACACCGGCCCCGGCGCGGGCATTGATCGCTTGTTCACCATCGGCACCGCCGGCGGCACGATTGACGCCTCGGGTTCTGGCGCGCTGATGTTGACCAACACCGGCTTGCTCGCCATGAGCGGCTCCGGCGCGCGGGTGCTCACTTTGACGGGCACCGACACGGAAACCAACGTCCTCGCCGCCGTGCTCTCCGACAGTGGCCTCGGGACTCAGGTGGCGGTCAGCGGTACGACCACCTGGGCTTTGACCGCGAACAATACAAACACCGGCCTCACCACGATTAATCCCGGCGCGAAGCTCCAAGTCGGCCTGGGCGGCGCAAGCGGCTCCCTCGGCGGCAGCGTCAAGGACAACGGCGTGCTCGTCTTCAACAATTCCGGCACTGTGACCAACGGCCTCATCAGCGGCACCGGCTCCGTCACCGTGCAGACCGGCACGGTCGTGCTGTCCTCTAACAACACCTATAATGGCGGCACAACCGTCAACGGCACCTTGCAAATGGGCACCGGCGGCGCCGGCGGCGCGTTGTTCGACAACGCCTCCTTGGTTAATAACGGCCTGGTCATCTTCGACTGCACGGGTGGCGCTACTCTGGTGAACACCTCCGTCACCGGAGCGGGAAATTTTATTTTTCACAAGGGTTTCACGGAGCTTGCATTTTACAACGACAATTATACCGGCTGGGTGCAGATTGACCCGGGGGCGACGTTCCAGCCTTCCTATGGCAATACCGCCGGCGTTGCCGGCCCGTTCGGCGTTTCGGCCATCACCAACAACGGCACCTTGTTCATGACCAGGCAGGACGCAATTGTGCCCACTTCGGCCGGAGGCCCACCCGTCGTCTTCAGCATCCCCGCCAACATCGTCGGCTCGGGTAGGGTGGTCAAAGAAAACAACAACCAGAACGCCGGCGGGATAGGGCTTGTCGGCACCAACACTTATACCGGCGACTCGTTCATCGCCGGCGGCGGGATTTACCTCGGCGATAACGCCACCGTCGGTGGCGGCCAGATTGTCGGCACGGTCTATTTTACAAACACCACCACTACATTCGACAACCCCCGGGTGCTCGTGTTCTACCGCCCCGACAACTTCATCTTCACCAACAACATCATCGGTGCGGTAACCGTCTCCGCGGGCGGAAACTTTGGCACCATCGAGCAAAGCGGCACCGGCGCGGTGACGATTACCGGCAATAACACTTATGTTAGTGGCACGATCATTGACGCAACCACGACGCTGCAAGTCGGCGCGGGCGGCACCAACGGCAACCTCGGTGGCGGCGCCGTCACTGACAACGGAACCCTCGTCTTTGACCTTTCGAAGACCTTGGTTTTCACCAACGCCATTGGCGAAACGAGTGGCGACCTGGGTGCCCTGGTGCAAATCGGCTCCGGCACGCTGAAGCTGACGGGCGCGAACACCTATACCGGGGCTACCACCATCAGCAACGGCTCACTGGTGGTCACTGCCGTCGGCGGCGACATGGACGTTTACGGCGGCATTCTCAATCCGGGCGGGGATCCCACGGTCAATACGCTGACGGTGGCGGGCAATCTGAACATGAATGCGGGAACCATTGTGGCTTACGTGAACGAGGCGTTGTCGCCGCCAAACACCACCATCGCGGTCACCGGTTCCATTGACATTACCGGAGGCACTTTGAAACTGGTCAACATCGGCGCCACCGGCCTCGCGGTCGGAGACGTGTTCAACATCTTCGGCAGCACACCGACGATCACCAGTCTTAGTGGCTTGACGATTGTTTCGCCCGGTTTCGCCGCCATATACAATGGGAACGGCTCGTTCAAGGTGACCTCCGTCGCGGCGCCGGGAAGCGATGTCATCACTGCGGCTGTGGCGGCCGGGCAGTTGAACCTGTCCTGGCCGTCCGTTTGGACGGGCATGCTTTTGCAAATCCAGACCAATCCGGACTCGATCGGTATTAGCACGAATTGGGTCACCATTGCGGGAACTGACAGCGGCAACACTTACTCGGCCCCACTGAGCAGGAGCGGGTGTGTATTCTATCGTCTGGCGCCGCAATAGAGCCGTAATAAGGATAAGAATATGCCGAAGGAGAAAACAGGACGGAGTGGGTGGCGGGTGAACCCCGCCCACTCCTGCGCCCGGGGGTTCACATTGATCGAGCTGTTGGTGGTCATCGCCATCATCGCCATACTGGCCGCGCTGCTCCTGCCTGCCCTGGCCAAGGCCAAGCAGCAGGCCGTTCGCACCCAGTGTTCCGGCAGCGTCAGAAATCAAGTCTTGGCCCTGACCATGTACGCGCACGATAACAATAATTATTTCCCGAACAGTGCCAACATTGGAAACTGGGCCTGGGACATGCCCACTTACGTCCAGAATTTCATGGCTGCCAATGGCGCTCCCATGAAGGTCTGGTATGATCCGGGCACCGATGCAATATTCACCCCTCAACAATACATTGTGGAATGGACGAATTACAACGCCGATGGCTGGGGCAACGTAGGTTACGCGCTGACTTTGCCGGGGACGGCCTCCTATTCGCAGATAGTGGGTGGTTTCCAATTTATAACCAACATCAATACCAAGTTGACCGCCACGAGCGTTATTAACGCCGTGGAAGAAGTTGTGCCGATTGTGCCGTCGAAGCGCGCCCTGACCGCCTGCGCCACATTGACGGATGCCTCGGATGCTCCGTCGGCCGCCACGGTAAACACCGCGAAGTACACCTACAAATGGGTTCATGTGGCTGACGGTTTCATGGAGGGCGCGCCCCTCTTTGGGAATAACGCAGCCACCTCCAGCGCGCATTTGGACACTCCAACCCTTCCCAGCGGCTGCAATGCCAGCACGGTGGACGGGCATGTCGAGTGGCGTCCCTTTAGCGTGTTACTCCCGCGCGCCGGCAGCCAGAGTGGGGTTCCCTTTTTTTATTATTGACATCCTGCGTCCTGGCTTTTCCAATGGATTTATGGTAAATTAATTCATGATTAAGTCCATGGCACTGACAGCGCCGCTTTCGCATATCGAAGTTAACGGCAAATCCGGTGCGAAATGCCGGCGGAGAGGCGGCTTTACCCTCATCGAACTGCTGGTGGTGATCGCCATCATTGCCATTCTCGCCGCGCTGCTGCTTCCCGCCCTGGCGCTGGCCAAGGAAAAAGGCAGACGGACCCAGTGCCTGAGCAACCTGCGCGTTGTCCTGGTCGGCTGTTCCATGTATGCCACCGACAACCATGAGATGTTCTTCAATGCGCGGGACAACGAGGTCCAGATCTGCCTGGATCCTCCGGAGGGCATCACTTCCACCGAAGCGGGCTTGATCGTCAAATCGAACACGCCCAGCGTCTGGACCTGCCCGAACCGGCCGGGATTTCCCTTCTATGATGCCGGCAATGCTCAATGGGCCATTGGTTACCAGTATTTCGGCGGCATCAGCAATTGGCTCAATCCGCGCGGCACCTTCCTCTCCTGCAGCCCCATCAAACAGTCCCGCGCCCAGCCCTACTGGGTTCTGGCCTCCGACTCCACCATGAAAATTGACGGAACTTGGGGCGGGGGCGGGGTGGATGCCGATGGATTCGACTTCCGCTACATGCCGTCCCATCTCCCCAACAGAGTTCCCGACGGCGGCAATGAGGTCTTTATGGATGGTTCCGCCCGCTGGGTTCCATTCAAGTCCATGTATTACTTGACCACCTGGAACGCGGATGGAACCCGCATCGCCTACTTTTACCAGAATCCCGTTGATTTTGACCCAAAACTGATAAATGTGCTGAGCCAGTTGGCCGCCACTCCCTGAACGATTCCGCTTGGCAATTGGCGGTTCTCGCTGTCTCATCCCCCATAAATGTGCAAGGATTGCAGGATGATAAACCCCCGTTCTTGAAGAGATATGCCTGTCACCAAAGAATCACATCGTATTCGGAAGCATGCAGGATCGTTGTCCAGTATGGCCTCGCTGGCGCTGCTCATATTGTTTCTGGCGTTGCCCAGTCTGGCACAGCGGTTGACGCTGACGCCGCACGACAAAACCGGCATATACGACCTTGGCGAAAAGGCCGGCTGGACCGTCACCCTCGCCGGGGGCGCGCCCGCCCCTTCCGGCAACTACACTTACACCATCAAGAAAAACAATCAGGCAGAAATCAAATCCGGCGAGTTGGACCTCTCGACCGGTTCGGCCAACATTGATATTTCGCTCAATGAGCCGGCCCTGCTTTACGTGCAGGTCATGCCCCCTGCGGGCGGCGGCGCGGCGACCAATTCGGACGGCGCTCCGCCAAGCCGGGGCCGGGGCGGACGCGGCGGCATGGTCGTTGGCGCGGCCATCGCGCCTGCCAAGCTGCAACCCTCCACGCCGCCTCCGCCGGACTTTGATTCCTTTTGGGAAGCCAAGATCAAGATGCTCCAGGATATTCCTGAAAACGCGGTGCTCATCCCCGGCGAGAGCGGACGGACCAACGTCCAATACTTCACCATCACGATGGATCACATCCAGGGCGCCCATGTTCACGGCCAGTTGGCCAAACCCAGGAAGGAAGGCAAGTTTCCGGCGCTGCTCATTTTTCAATGGGCCAGTCCGCCCTATCCCCTGCAAAAGCCCTGGGTCACCGACCGCGCTGCCGAAGGCTGGCTCACGCTGAATATCGAGCCTCACGACGTCTTGCCCGACCAGCCGCCCGCTTATTATGCCGCGCTCCCGGACGAGCTTAAGAACTATCAGGCAATTGGCCGGGAGGATCGCGACCGATGTTACTTCCTCCAGATGTACCTGGCGGACTACCGCGCGGTGGATTATCTGGCCCGCCGCCCCGACTGGGACGGCAAGACCCTGGTGGTGATGGGTACCAGCATGGGTGGCCAGCAGAGCCTCTGCGTGGCCGGGCTTCATCCGAAAGTGACCCATGTCATTGTCAACGAGCCGTCCGGCTGCGACGCCAACGGCCCGCTCCACGGCCGCGCCTCGGGCTATCCCAACTGGCCCTCCGGCAATCCCAAAATCATGCAAACCGCGCCCTATTTTGACCCGGTGAACTTCGCCTCCCACATCAAAGCGCCGGCGCTGGTCTCCATGGGTTTCATAGATACCATCGCCCCGCCGGTCGGCATCTGGACAGCCTTCAATCAAATCAAAGGACCCAAGGAAGCCGTCCCTATGTTGGATTCTCCGCACAACAATCTGGCCACCCCGGCCCAACAGCGCCCCTACACCACGCGTTCCGCCGAGTGGCTTGATATTCTGGTCAAGGGCGGCGAAATAAACCCCCACGCAAGCGCAGGCAACCCATGAACAAGCCAAAATCTATATATGAACTTCTAAAAGGAAATTTTATGAGAAAGAACTCGAGATTAACACTTGTTGTTTGTGCCATGTCATGCTCCATCGCGGTATCTGTCGCGCAGGCGCAGACAAATTCCGCGGCCCCCGCGGGCGCTGCCCAAGGTGCTGCTGGAGGCGGAGGACGCGGCGGTTTTGGAGGTGGAGGACGCGGCGGAGCGCCCGCCCCGTGGATTGAGGCGGGATATGACGACCATCAGAACATGATGAATCAACTCGGCATCAAGGCGCTTCGCCCTGGCAAGAGCGGCAATAACCAGACTGGCCCGGGCTTCGATGAAGCGACCGCCAATAACTGGATGCCAACGATCCCCGATGCGCTTAAAATGATGGATGGGACGAAGGTCACCACGGCGGAGCAGTGGGCCATCCGGCGAGCCGAAATCCTTGAGGACTTCGAGCGCGAGGTTTATGGCCGCATCCCGTCCCATGTGCCCAAGGTCACCTGGGAAGTTATCAGGACCGACGAGGGAAATGTCGGCGGTGTCCCGATTATCAGCAAGACGCTGGTCGGGCATGTGGACCATAGCGCATTCACTAACATCACCGTCAATATTCAAGCCAGCTTCTCCGTCCCGGCCAACGCACTGGAGCCGGTTCCAGTCCTGATTCAGTTCGGCGGCTTCGGCGGCTTTGGCGGCGGCAGAGGTGGTGAGGTTGGCAGAGGCGGCACGAATGGCGCTGGACGCGCAAACGCGGCTCCCGGTCCTGGCCGCGGCGGTTTTGGTGGCGGCGGTTTCGGCGGCGGCATTCCCCAGCAGGCCCTTGGCAAGGGATGGGGTTATGGCTCCATCAATCCCGGCAGCATTCAGGCAGACAACGGCGGCAATGCGCTGCGTCAGGGCATTATCGGTCTGGCCAACAAGGGCCAGCCGCGCAAGCCCGATGACTGGGGCGCCCTGCGCGCCTGGGGGTGGGGTGTCAGCAGACTCATAGATTACTTTGAGGCCAATCCAGACTCGAAGGTGGATCCGAAAAAAGTGGGCATCGAAGGCGTATCGCGTTACGGCAAGGCGGCTCTCGTCACCGAGGCGTTTGACCCGCGCGTTGCCGTCGCGCTGGTAGGCTCTTCCGGCGAGGGTGGGGCCAAACTCCATCGCCACGATTACGGTGAAGCCGTTGAAAACCTGACCGGCTCCGGAGAATACCACTGGATGGCTGGCAACTTCCTCCAGTACGGCGCCTCGGATATCAATGGCAAGTCCATGAACGCCTCCGACCTGCCCGTTGATTCCCATGAACTCATCGCCCTGTGCGCCCCGCGCCCCTGCTTTATCAGCGATGGTTCGGAGTCCGGTGGTGATCCCAAGTGGATTGATCACCCCGGCACTTACCGCGCTGGCATTCTGGCCTCACCGGTCTATGCCTTGCTCGGCAAGAAAGGGTATGGAACCGATATTCAGGACTGGGTCCATGCACCCTTGCCGCCCGTGGGTTCGTTGGTGGGAGGCGATCTGGCCTTCCGCCAGCACGAAGGCGGCCACACCGATGGGCCGAATATCCCGTTCTTTTTTCAATGGGTGGGCAGCTCCATCAAGGCGCCCCCGCTGCCAGTCAACGAAACGGCCACCAATCAAACACCTGTTGAACCTTACGACCCGACCGCAGTTGGCCCAGGCCGGCCTTCCGCCGCCGCAGATCAGCCCGCTCCCAGATCGGATGCCAATTCACAGCTCGCCCATGCGCAATTGCTTGAAAAAGCCAAAAAGGGTGGCATTGACATCTATTTCGTGGGGGACTCGATCACGCGCCGCTGGGGCGCCAGCGATGTCCAGTATAAGGACCTGCTGGCCAACTGGAACGCGAATTTTTTCGGATGGAATGCGGCGGACTTTGGCTGGGGGGGGGACCGCGTCGAAAACATTCTTTGGCGGTTGGAAAACGGGGAACTGGACGGTGTCAATCCAAAGATCATTGTGGTGCTGGCCGGAATCAACAATGTCGGGTCGCGTCCGGGAGACGACGCCAAGATCGCCGGCATCGCCGGCGGCCTTAAGGCGATCCTGGACGTCTGCCGCAAAAAGGCCCCCGACGCCACCATCATTATGACCGGCATTTTCCCGCGGAACGACAACATGGCCGTGGTGCCGGAGATCAACCGGATCAACGAAATCATCGCCCGGTTTGCCGATGGGAAAAAGGTCCGGTTTCTCAATGTCAACGAGAAGCTGGCCGACAATAACGGCAGGCTCTTTGATGGCATGATCAACCCGGGTGACAAGTTGCATCCCACTGTCCAAGGCTACCAAGTCTGGGCGGACGGCTTGAAGCCGATGTTTATTGCATTGCTGGGACCTCCGGCCAACACCGACCACGCGCCGCCGCCGACCGGCGACCCCAGCGCCAGTGGCGGGCCTGGCACGACCTCCCAACTGCCTGCCGCCAATTCTCCCGCAGGGCGCTGATGGCCTGACACGAAAATGAAAACCCGCCTCAACCTCCTGTTGCTGGGACTGTGCGTTTGCTCCTGCACCTCCCCAAGGCCCGGCCCCCGCCCGGCGCCCTGCTGCGGCACAGTCAAGACTAAAGACAGTTTCGCCATCGTGCAGGACAATGCGGCCGCGCCGCTTTGGGTGGATGCCGGCGATTTTCCCGGCGTCCTGCGCGCGGCCAACGACCTGCGCCAGGATGTCGGGCGCGTGACCGGCCGGACGCCGTTGGTCAGCCGGGAAGAAAACGCCCCCGGGGCGAACGTCATCCTCATTGGGACCATCGGCAAAAATCCTGTAATTGACAGAATGATTCGGGAAAACAAGCTCGATGCCGCGGGCGTCGCCGGACAGTGGGAGTCGTTTCTCATTCAAGTCGTGTCCAAGCCGCGGCCTGGCGTGGCCCGCGCCTTGGTGATTGCCGGAAGCGACAAGCGGGGAACCATTTACGGCATTTACGATCTTTCCGGCCGGATCGGCGTCTCGCCGTGGTATTATTGGGCGGACGTGCCGGTGGAACCCAAATCGGCTCTCTTTGTCAAAACCGGCCCCTGCAAGCAGGGGCCGCCGTCTGTCAAATATCGCGGCCTTTTTTTGAATGACGAAAACCCCGACCTGACCCAGTGGGTGCGGGAGAAATACGGCACCGTGCCGGTGCCCGGCGGCGAAACCACCGCCAATTACGGGCGGGGATTCTACACCAATCTGTTTGAATTGATTCTGCGGCTCAAGGGCAACTTCCTTTGGCCTGCCATGTGGAACAACCGCTTCAACCAAGACGATCCGGAAAACGCCCAGCTGGCTGACGAATACGGCATCGTCATGGGCACCTCCCACCAGGAGCCGATGCTGCGGGCGCAAAAGGAGTGGGACTGGGGAACCAATTACGGAAGAATCCATGGCAACTGGAATTATTCCGTGGCCCGCCAGCAACCCGTCCTCCAGCAATTCTGGCGGGAAGGCGTCCGGCGCAACCGGAATTTCGAGAGCATCTTCACCCTGGGCCTGCGGGCCGAGAACGACAGCGGCGCGCCCATTGGCAAGGACCTGACCGGCGAAATCGTCAATGTGCAGCGCAAAATTCTCGCCGAAGAAGTGAATCCGGATGTGACCAAGGTGCCGCAGGCCTGGTGCCTCTACAAGGAGGTGCAGGGCTATTACAACGAGGGGCTGCACCCGCCTGAGGATATTACGCTGCTCTGGGCGGAGGACAACTGGGGCAACGTCCGCCGCCTCCCCACCGCCGACGAACGCAAACGCCCCGGCGGCGCGGGAATTTATTATCACTTTGATTACCACGGCGGGCCGCGCAGCTACCAGTGGATCAACACCAGTCCCATTTCGAAAATCTGGGACCAGATGTCGCTGGCCAAACAGTATGGGGCGGACCGGATTTGGATCGTGAACGTCGGACACTTCAAAGGCTACGAGTTCCCCCTGGAATACTTCATGAGCCTGGCCTGGGACTCCAGCCGGTGGACCAACAACAACCTCAATGAGTTCACCCGGCTTTGGGCGGCCCGGCAATTTGGGCCGGCCTGCGCGGCGGAGATCGCCGACGTCCTGGCCAGGTACAGCAAGTACAATGGCCGGCGCAAACCCGAGTTGCTGGAGCCCGGCACCTACAGCCTGGAACACTACCAGGAGGCCGAGCGCGTCGTGGCGGATTTCCAGGCCATCTCAGACCAGGCGGAGAAAATTTACCACCAATTGCCGCGAGAAAAACAGGACGCCTTCTATGAGCTGGTGCTGTTTCCCGCCAAAGCCAGCGCGCAGTTGAATGAGATGTACCTCGCCGCGAACCAGAACGCGGTCTATGCGCGCCAGGGCCGCGCCAGCGCCAACGACAAGGCGGCCGAGTGCCGGGCGCTGTTCCAGTCGGAAACGAATTTGATGGCTGACTACAACCACACCTTTGCCGGCGGGAAATGGGATCACTTCATGGATCAGCCGTTTATCGGTTACACCTCCTGGGCGGAACCGCGGCAGGGAAATAATCTGGGGGCCATCCGGCTCAAGGAACTTCCCGTGCCGGACGCCGCGGAGATGGGCCTGGCGCTGGAAGGGGGCGGCGACGCCCTGCCCCGCTTCGACGCTTTTAACCAACAGCGCCATTACCTGGAGGTGTTCAACAAGGGAAAAACGCCGTTTGCGTTCACGGCGGCGGCCAGCGATTCCTGGATCACCCTGAGCGAAACCCAGGGGACGATTGGGAAGGACAAACGGCTGTGGCTCGGGGTGGATTGGGGCAAGGCCCCCAAGGGGACCGCCGCCGGCACGGTGCGCCTGGCCGGCGTCAACACCAATTTCACCGTGAAAGTGGAGGCGTCCAACCCCGTGGAGGTCGCGCGTGATTCCTTGCGGGGCTTTGTGGAAGGCGAAGGCGTCGTTGCCATCGAACCGGAACACTGCACAAAAATGATTGACTCCGGGGCGTGCCGCTGGATCAAGATCGAGGATTACGGGCGCACCTTGTCCGGAATGAGGGCAACAGGGCCGGTGGATGCCCCGGCCGCCACGCCCGGCAAGGATTCCCCCTGCCTGGAATACCGGATGTACCTGTTCAGCACGGGCGAGGCGGAAGTCACCACCATCACCGGCCCAACCTTGAATTTCGTTCCCGGGCGCGACCTTCGTTTCGCCGTTTCCTTCGACGACGCCCCGCCGCAAACCGTCACCCTGGTCCCCAAAAATTACAGCGCGCAGAACGGCAACCGCGACTGGGAGGCCTCGGTGCAGGACAGCGCGCGTGTGGTCAAGACGAAATTCACGCTGGCCCGGCCCGGCTATCATACGCTGAAGCTGTGGATGATTGATCCGGGCGTTGTTGTGCAGAAACTCGTGGTGGACCTGGGCGGCTTGAAACCGAGTTATCTCGGACCTCCGGAGAGTTACCGCCGCGGTCAAAATGCGCCCAGATCATGATTCCACTTCGCGACAATAGACTGGCAAAGATTCGGACACCGCTCTGGAACGGGGCGGGTTTAATGCTGATTTTGTTTTTGGCTGGCTGCAGCAGCCCGGCCCGCCCAAAGAGCGGGGCCGACGGCGGCGGTGCTTACGCGACGGGACGCTACCGCAACCTTTTTGTCGAGACGGGCCATCCGGCCGGGGAAGTGAGACGGAAAGTGGAGGCGGCTTTTGCCCAGTTGTTCCATGGCAATCCAACCAACCAGGCGGTCTATTTCCAAGCCGGCCGCAATTCCAACGGGCCGCTCGCCTGCATCACGGATATCAAACACCACGACGTCCGCACCGAAGGACTCTCTTACGGCATGATCATTGCCGCGGAATTGGACAAAAAGGCCGAGTTCGATGCGCTCTGGAATTGGTCGCTCACCTACCTGTACAACCAGGAGACCAATCACTTCTCCTGGGGATTTTTCTCGTGGCAGGCGAGGACGAACGGGGCGCGCCTGAGCGAATATGTGGCTCCGGACGGCGAGGAATACTATGTGATGGCCCTTTATTTTGCCGCCGGACGATGGGGCAGCGGCTGGGGCATTTACAACTACCGCGCCCAAGCCGACGCCTTGCTGTCCCGCATGCTCCACCGCGCCGTCATCACCGGCCCCTCCGCGCGGGGGGGCCGGGTCACCGCCGGACCGCTGTTTGATGCGGAGCACAAAATGGTGCTTTTCTCGCCCAGTTCCGAACGCAATCGTTTCACCGATCCGTCGTATCATTTGCCCGCCTTTTACGAGCTTTGGTCCCGCTGGGGTCCGGCTCAAGACCGCCCGTTCTGGGCGGCGGCGGCGGCGGCCAGCCGTGATTTTTTTCAGAGCACGGTCAATCCCGTCACCGCGCTTAACCCCAATTACGCGAACTTCGACGGCACGCCCGCCGGTCGCGCCGCCAACTTTTCTTACGACGCCTTCCGCACCGCCGGCAACTGGTCGGTGGATTGGTCCTGGTGGGGAAAGGATGTCCGGGAACGGGACCTCAGCGACCGCCTGCAGGCCTTTTTTGAATCCAAAGGAATGGCGGACTATGGCTGTCAGTTCACCCTGGATGGCCGGCAACTCGAAGAGCGCCACGCCCAGGGTCTGGTCGCGGTCAACGCTGTCGCCAGCCTCGCCGCCACTCAACCCCGCGCCAAAGAATTCGTCGAAGCCTTGTGGAACACGCCGGTCCCGGACGGACTGGAGCGCTATTACGAAGGCTTGCTCTATCTGATGGCCCTGGTGCATTGCAGCGGCGAGTTCCGCATCTGGCCGCCACGATGATGGCGCGACGATTCCTGCAACCCGGGACAAGCATGCAAATTCCAAGACATAGCTTCCAGGCGGTTTCCGCCTTGTCAATTATAACCGGTCTGGCCGCGGCCGGCTCCCTGCCCGCCCAAGTGACGCCAATCGCAAACAACCCGCCGGCGCCGGCATCAAACGCGGTCACAACGGCCGCCGCGCCGCTTCCCGGGCGTGGCGGCGGCCGCCGCGGTTTTGCCGGCGGCAATCAGACAGCGGACCGCCAGCATATGTTCGAGGTTCTGCACATCACCCTGCCGGCCAACCTCCCGCCCGACGCGGAGGACCCGAACCGCCCGCCCAACACCAAACCAATTCCCGGCTCGGTCAACTGGGATGACGGTGTCCGCGGCCACACCGTCGTCAGATCGGAGTGGGGAACCTGGGCGAATTACGACCTGAGCAAGGCGGATCCGTATCCGCTCCCTGACCCGTTGAAGTTGAACGACGGTCAGATGGTCAAGGATGAAGCCACTTGGTGGCAGAAGCGCCGTCTGGAAATTTTGCGCGATTTCCACACCGAGATCTACGGCAACATTCCTGAAAGCACACCCAAAGTGACGTGGACCGTGGCAGGCATCACGACCAACGCCGACGCCAAAACCATCACCAAGAAAGTAGTCGGGCATGTTGACAATTCTTCCTGCACCAACATCACCGTCAATATCGGCCTCACCGTGACGACGCCGAGCGAGGCGGCCGGACCCGTGCCGGTGATCTTTCGTTTCGGAGGCGGAGGATTTGGCGGCGGGGGTTTCGCGGGCGGTGGCGGCGGTGGCGGCGCCAACGATCCGACTCGGCAAATTCTCCAACGCGGCTGGGGTTATGGCTTCTATGACAATAATAGTGTTCAGCCGGGTGGCGGCGCCGGCCTGCGAAGCGGAATCATCGGGTTGATGAACAAAGGAGAATTCAGAAAGCCCGATGATTGGGGCGCGCTCATGGCTTGGGCCTGGGGCTTTGACCGCTGTTTGGATTATATGGAGACTGACCGGAACGTGGACGCCAGGAAAGTGGGGCTGGCGGGCCATTCGTTCCTGGGCAAGGCGACGATTGTGGCCATGGCCTTTGACCAGAGGCTCGCCATCGCCTACCCGAGTTGCGCGGGCGAATCCGGCACCAAGCTTCACCGCCATATTCTCGGCGAATCGGTGGAAAACACCTGCAGTCAGGGTGAATACTATGAAATGGCGGGCAATTTCCTGAAATACGCCGGGCATTGTGACCAGGTGCCGGTGGACTCCCACGAGCTTATCGCCCTCTGCGCGCCGCGACCGGTATTTGTGACCGGCGGCACGGAAGATCTCTGGTCGGACCCGGTCGGAGAATTCAAAGCCTGCGTTGCAGCAGGACCCGTCTATCGCCTCCTCGGCAAGCGCGACCTCGGCACCACCGAGATGCCCGCTCCCGATATTGCTCTGCTTGACGGTGACGTCGCCTTCCGCGAGCACACGGGCGGCCATACCGATGCTCCCGACTGGCCGGCCTTCCTCAAGTTCGCCGACAAATATTTCACGGGTTCCAGTGCGGCCAAGCAAGGGGCTGTGCCAAAATAAGTTCCGCTTTGCTGGCGGCCTTTGGAACAAGGGCGCTTCTGAAGATTGAGAATTGGTCATTGGCAATTGAAAACCACCGGCCCAACGGCTCAATTACCAAAGGATAATTTTTCAATCCATGCCGCATTACTCCAGAGGCCAATTTGAGAACAATTTTTGCTCGCTTGTTTTCGCCCGCCGCTTGCCGTAGAAAAGGCCTGCGCAAACACCGCCGTGACCGTCCCGGCAGGAAGATTCTGTTGCAGGTTTTAACCGCCTGTCGGGGGCGCGAACGGGATGCGCCAGCCACGATGAATACACCAAACCGAACTGGCCCGACCGGCCAGGCCCAAACCACGCTCCCACCGGCCTTGAAAGAAGCTTTCAAGGATGACTTTTACATCGGCGCCGCACTGAGCCTCGATCAGATTTCGGGCAAGGAACCGGCCGCCATGGCCGTGGTCGAAAAACATTGCAACAGCATCACGCCCGAGAACATCCTCAAATGGGAGGAGATTCATCCCAAACCGGGCCAATACCATTTCGAGGCGGCCGACCGCTACGTTGCCTTTGGCGAAAGGCACCGGATGCATATTATCGGCCACACGCTCGTCTGGTTTCATCAGACACCGGATTGGGTGTTTCAGGATGATTCGGGCAAACCGCTCGGACGCGATGCGTTGCTGGAACGGATGAAGGAACACATCTTTACCGTCATGGGCCGCTACCGGGGACGCATCCACGCCTGGGACGTGGTGAACGAAGCGATCAACCCGGACGGTTCCTGGCGAAAAAGCAAATGGTACCAAATCCTCGGCGAAGACTACGTGGCCAAGGCCTTTGCATTTGCCCGCCAGGCGGACCCGGGCGCCGAACTTTATTACAATGAATTCGATTTGGAGGTGCGTCCCAAACGCGAAGGCGTCATCCGGCTCATCCAGGGCCTGCAGGCCAAGGGGGTGCGCGTGGACGGCATCGGCATCCAGGGCCACTGGTTCCTGGACCACCCGCGGGTGGATGAGATTGAGGAACAATTTCAGGCGCTGGCTCCGGTGTGCCCGAAATTGATGATCACCGAGTTGGACATCGGCGTGCTCCCGTTTTGCCAGTTTGACACCACAATCCTGGACCTCTCCTCCTTTGACGCGGCCACCCGGAAGAATCTCAATCCCTATCCGACGGGCCTGCCGGACTCGGCGCAGAGGGACCAGGCCAGGCGGTATGCCGAATTATTTTCAGTTTTCCGGAAGCACCGGGACAAGTTGGGCCGCATCACTTTTTGGGGTGTCCATGACGGCCAATCCTGGCGCAACTATTGGCCCGTCAACGGCAGAACTGAATATCCCTTGCTCTTTGACCGCCGTTGCCAGCCAAAACCCGCATTCGACGTCGTCCTCAAAGTGGCGCGCGGGCAAGTCTGAGACTGAGACGGCAGGTTGTGAGACAAAGGTATTTTTTTGGTAGGGGCGTCCCGCCGGGACGCCCGGACGCCTCGGCGAGGCGTCCCTACCTTCCGTGACCGACGCATTGCTACGCGGAATGCTTTTCCTTCAGCCGCCTGAGAACGTCTTCCAGCGTTCCCTGGAACGGGCCGGGAGTTTCCATTTTGATGGAAACCAGCGCGGCGGCGAACTTGAGGGACTCTTTGGGGTCATGGTCCAGCCGCCAGGACAGGTAGGCGGAGAATGTTGTATCGCCACGGCCGGTCCGGCCGGAGATGTTGCTGTTGGAGAATTTCTCGTAGTAGGTCTTTCCCTTCACCCGCGCCAGCACGCCCTGGGAGTGCGTGATCATGGTTTCCGGGCAGCCCCACGATTCGACAATGATGGCGGCTTTCTCCAGATCCTCGGTTCCGGTCAGAATACGGGCTTCCACGACGTCCAGCTTGAGCTTGTCCATCATGGCCGCGATTTCCTTTTTGTTCGCGACGTCGCTGTACTCGATGTCGTGGGTCACCGGGGTGACGTGACGGACGAAACTCTGCATGTCGGTTGAGAGGCTGCAGCCCCTGGATTTCAAGCCTTTCATGAGCGGCATGTCGAATTCAGTGTCCGAAATCCCGGCCAGGTGCATGCACGTCGAGCTCAACTTCGGCACGTCGTTGATGGAAATCAGACCGGCGGATTTGACAAGGGTCAGTTTGCGTTCATCCACATTGGCGGAATAGTGCAGGACCCTCGAATAGGTCGTTTCTTCACTTGGGATGAGGTAGGTGTCCACGCCGGCATCCTTCATCGGCTGCAGGATATTCTCGTCCTTCCTGGCCATTTTGACGACGGCGGCGACTTTTTTGCCGACGCGGGGGGCGACCATGGCTCCGCACAATACGGCGCTTCCCGGAGCGATGTGCGGCTTTCCTCCGAAGGGGATGATCTCGTCATAGCACATGTGGCCGACGAACGTGATGTCGTAATTCTTGGACATATCGTGGTTGATATGATTGCTTCCCGTTTCACGAACCCTTCAGCAGATCGGGGAAAAACGGGATCAGGTCCTTCGACTCAATGGTCTTGGATTGGTTCCTGGCTTGCAGGTCCTTCACGTGGTTCATGACCAGATGGGTCCAGACCGCACCCGGCCGGGGATAGGCGGCGACGATGTAATGGGGTCCGGGGAAGGATTCCCCCGCTTCCTTTTCCAGCTCGGCGCGGAGGTTGTCCGGGGTGATCATGGAATTGCCGTAGTCGAAAACGACGCGGTCCATGTGCTTGTAAACGTCTTTGCTTTCCTTGGCCATGCCGTAGTATTCCAGCAACTGGGCGAAGACGTAGTTGGAAGTCGTAAAGACGTCTTTTCCCTGGTCGGATTCCACCGGTTTGCCGTTCTCTGTCTTGCACATCGCCCAGCCCATGAGGGAGCGGTTGTTCCGGTAAACTGTCTTCAAGATCGCCTTGGCGCGGTCTTCGGGGATGCAAGGCTCTTCACCGATGGAGATCATATACCACAGTGCATCGAGCTGGTTGATCCAGACATCGGTGTTGGCGTTTCCAGTCTTGGGATCGAAACAGGTGATGTAATACTGGAGCATTTCGCCCTTCTTGTTCTTGCCATCCCGCCACAGTTTCTCGAGGCTGTTCCAGCCCTGGTCGAAGGCCTTCTGGATTTTCGCCTCGCCGGCTTTGTCCTTGAGCAATTGCGCCATCTTGATCATGGCCTGGCAACCGCCGAGGAACTGCGTGGCGTCGTAGGCGTCGGCGCCAAAGAGGACCAGGTTGTCGAAGGTGTTCTTCACGCCCTCCGGATAGCCCTCGGGGATGCCGTCACCGTCGAAGTCGAGTTTGAGCAGGGAATCGAGGCCGAACTGGAGCGTCTCCCAATTCTTCTTCAGGAAATCCATGTCGCCGGTGAACTTGACGTTGCGCAAGACCCGCATCATCAGCTTGGGGAACAGGTCCACCCAGTAATTGTTGTTGTACCAGGCGTAATCGCTGACGTTGCGCAGGGGATGGCCCTTGGGCATGGCGCCCAGATCGTGGGCGACGCTCCCCTTGGTCTTGAAGGCGTCGCGGATTTGGGTCAGCGACTGGCCTTCATATTCGTCGGGATGTTCCTCGAAGTGCTTTCTGGCTTCGACGTTCGAAGCGTGAAAGTGGTAATAGCGCAGGGTGGAATCCTCGGCCTGGATCGAGTCAATGAAACCCTGGCACAGATCTTTTTCCACGCGCGGGAAGAGCATCAACAGCACCATCGAGTACCAGTCCACGTCCGATGGATCAATGTAGGCGTAGTCGAAACATTCCAGGAACCGGGCGCGTTCATTTCCCTTTTCGTCCTCGACCCAGACAATGGCGTTGGAGAGCGGGAAATGGAGTTCGTTCAGGATCAGCCGGGTCAGGCGCAGGGCGCCGGGCTTGTCACCCTTATAGGATGGGCTGGCCTGGATCAAATCGAGAATTCGCTTCTGAATCGCCATGGTCCGGCTCCACCATTGTGGATAGCTGTCCAGGGCGAGTTTTGCCATGTCAACCGTCCGCGTTTCCTTGTTAGTGAAGCTCTTGACGTATTTGCGCTCGAATGTCGCTCCGTCCATGTAAACCTGCTCTGGGAAGTCCAGCACCACGGCCACCGGAATCGTTTTGGACGTTTTCGGCTCCAGGGTAAACGTGAGGCTGACGGCTGCTCCGTAATCGCTTCGCAGCACTGGTTGCCGTTTTTCGTAGAAGCTGCCGTCCGCGTTCAGCAGCAGATCCCCCGTGTACCGGTTCAGGCAGAAGTAAGGTTGGGTGTCCACGGCGACGCCGGGCATTTCGGGAACGGCCAGCGCCATGCGGTTGGCGGTTTCCGTGCTTCCCATGATAACGCCCCGGACACCCGCGGACCGGAACTCCTCATGTTTCTGGCCGCGGACCGCTGCGGAGCAGACATAGACGCTGTCTTGGTCAGTTGGCTTAAGCTCCTTTTCCTGGAGATTGACCAGGGAGGGCCTGGGGACAACGACCGTGATCTCCTGAGCCTCCTTCGCGGTGTTTTCCACCTCGAACTCTTCAACGCCGAGAGGCATCAGCGTCTGGTCTCCTCCAGACAGCAGGGGAGAAATCAGCCTCCTGACCACTTTCACCTTTCCAAGCTTGTAGGCGATCTCCAGCGACGGCGTGGCGATGGTGAGAGAAACGTGCTTTTCGGCAACCGGAGGATGGTAGTAGTTCTTGATCGCCGGGATGTCGTCGGGCAATTCGGCATCTCCCGGCTGCTTCTGGGTCAGCATCATGCATTTGTCGCCGATGCGGATGAACGGCGCCGATGCCAACTGGACGGCTTTCTGGTTGAGCATGATGAGCCGGCCCGCGTCGTTCAGCCGGTTGTAGAGGCCGTAGGGAGAAATGCCGATGGAACAAGTGGGAGCGCCTTGCAGGGCGACGGTTTGCGGGAACTGCAGGGTTTTGGACATGCCCTGGAAGTGAACCCCCATTTTGTTTCGCTCGTAAATGGCGGCTATCTTGTCTCCCGGGATGGTGTAAATATGGCGTATGTCGAAGCCAGTGGATTCAGGCATTTTGCTGTTGCTCATCGGTTGTTTGTGTTTCGTAACCATTCAGGCAGGGACGCCTCGCCGAGGCGTCCGGGCGGCGATCCATTGCGCCGCTGGATCGTAGCGCGGACAGCGCGGCGCGCTGTCCCTACCTGAATAGTTACTGTGTTTCGTCTGAAGGGCAGGATCCATATGCTCTGGCCTCTCATTACTGCTCTGATCGCCAGCTCGGAATTTCGCATTCGTCGCCGGCGCCCGGAATGATGCCTCAGGCTCGCTGTGGGTAAACATGCATTATGCTAGCACTTTCCGCCCCATGCGTTGCCCATTTTCCCCCCCGCCTTTTTCGCGGGCTTCTTCGGGGCGGACGCAGGCGCCTGGTCGGGGAGGTTCTTTTCAGCGCTCAGGTCAATCGGCATCTTCGTCGTCGGATAAGGCTTTACAACCCCGCACACCAGATCCGCGGCAATCCGGATCGAATCGGGCGATCCTGAGAAATTGCAGATCACCGCATCGGCTTCCGTGGTCGTGCCTTTCCGGTAGGGGAAGTTGGTCACGACAATCACGGTGTGTCCCGCCGCTTTCAATGCCTTCACCAGGTGCTGGTTGTTGCCCCGCTTTTCGATGCGCGCGTAATAGTTGGTCATGACGACGAGGTCCGCTTCTTTCGCCAGCTTCAGCGCTTCTTCCACCTCCTCGTCACTGGAGTGGAAGGCCGTGTCGTCCAGAATGAGGTTGATGGAATGCTTGGACATCTGTTCGCAGAACATGTGCGGATGGCTGTAGAGATCCTTTCCGAGGAAGGAATAAGGAATGCACTGTTCGATGACCAGGACTTTCTTGTCCTTGCTTACGGGCAGCAGCTTCTTGTCGTCGCGGACTACCAGAAGGGCTTTGTGCGCCACTTCCCGGGAGAAATCCTGGACTTCCTTGCTCCAGACATTGGCCCTGGTCTGCGCCGGATCCATTTTCCCCGCTTTCTCGAACAGGCCCTGGTCGTGCTTCATGCACAGGAGCCGCCGCGCCGCGTCGGTGAGCCGCTCTTCGGAAAGCTCTCCGCGCTCGACCGCGCTCTTGATGCCGAACAGACACTGGGCGCGCGACTCGTCGTCCGCCTTCAGGAGGATGGTGTCCACGCCCGCCTTGATCGCCATCGCGCAGGCCTGGGGGAGCGGCCACTTCTTGAGGATGGCGGCCATGCCGATCGCGTCCGAAACGACCACGCCCTTGAATCCCATTTCGCCCCTCAGAAGATCGGTAAGGATCTTGGAGGACAGCGTGGCGGGGAACTCTTTGTCGAAGGCCGGGAAGATCGTGTGCGCCGTCATGAGGGCCTTGGCGCCCGCGTTGATGCCGGCCCGGAAGGTGAACAGCTCGACCTCACGCATGCGTTTGAGGTCCGCCCGGCAAACGTCCAGCACGTCGTGCGCGTCGGTCGCCGAGTCGCCGCGGCCTGCGAAGTGCTTGACCGTGGCCACAATGCCCGCGTCCTGGTAGCCGCGCACCGTCGCTTCGACGAACTTCGCGCAGATCTTCGGATCATCGCCAAAGGAGCGCACGCCGATTTCGGGGTTCAACGGATTGATATTGACGTCGCAGACCGGGTGATAGAACTGGGTGATGCCGATGGCGGCCATCTGCTGGCCAAGCGTCTTCGCCACTTTATAGGCAAGATCCAGGTCTCCAATGGCGGTCATGCCCATGGGCGGTGGGAACTGTAGGACGTGACCGGAGGTGTAGTCGTTTTTGAAATCGCCTTCCATGTCAATGGTGACGTGCAGGGGTATTCCCGAGGGCCGTTTCAGCGCGATCTCCTGCAGCTTGTTGAGGGCGGCGGTGAGCTCTTCCGGAGTCACGCTCACGCCGAAGCTGCGATCGTCGAAGTAGGTGTGTGCGATATCGAAGTAGTCCTTCGGCTTTTTGAAGTTCGGATCGATTTGCGAACGTCCCCAATAGAGGTTCTTGCACGTTTCCAGTGCGTACGGCTCCAGGCAAACGCCGCCGGCGTGAAGTTTCGTAATCTGTTCGATCCCCGAGGGTGTCAGATAAGCCCCGCGCCAGGTGAAGGTGAGAACCTGGCCGCATTTTTCCAGCAGGGTCATTTTCGCCAGCTTCGCTGAAACAAAATCGTCTCTTATATTTGACATAAAGCACCAATTCAATAATTGTTTTATAACTTTGCTGACATCCGCTCCTCGCGGATGCCCGGGGTGAAGGGGAGAGTCGCTTTCATCGGAAATTTGCTTTAGGCGGGGGGCGCGCCGGCCTTTAAGCGGCGTTGCGCCAGTTCGTCGGAGATCTGGATGGTGAGACGTTTGTTGAGGGGATAGGCCGTCAGCAAAATGGTGCAGACGGCAAAAAGGACGGCGACATAGATGCTGGACAAAGCGCGGAAGCCCTGCAAGTTTTCTGGCGTCGGAGCCGCTTTGGCATCGTAGCCATAGAACCACTCCAGGATCCACAGGCCCGCAGCGGCGCCCAGGCTCAGGCCCAGTTTAAGGGCAAAACAAATCGTGGCGAAAACCATGCCGGTGGCCCGCCGCCCGGTTTTCCATTCGGAATAATCCACCACGTCAGCGTAAATGGCCCAGACCAGGCTGATGGTAGGGGCATAGACGACGGCGACGAAAACGGTCACCGCAATCATGCCCCAGATGTTGGTGGGCGAGAGGAAATAAAATGCCAGCGTGCCGAGGCTGGCCAACCCGAACCCGGCCACGGCCACGGTCTTCTTCCCAAATCGCTTGGCCAGCGAAGGGGAGAGGAGGATGACGATGATGGTGACGCCGGTCCCGATCATATTGACAATACTGTAGGCCACACCGGCCACATTGGATTTATCCGGCAGGACGATGTAGCCCAGCCAGTTCAAAAGGCCGGCCGGCGGTGTGGAACCAGCCGGCACGGTCAGACCCAGCCATTGCAACCAGTCGTACAGGGCGGCCTTGTCCGCATAATTCATGTAATATTTGTACAAGGCGCCGCCCCGCAGGGCCAAAATCGTGAAGTGGGTGAAGGTCATGCAGAACATGACCTTCCACGGAAAATTGCCCAGCAGATCGGCAAAATCCTGGCGGGGCGGCGTCTTTTCCCTGGAGATGGGCTCAATCCGCTCTTTGGTCGTCAGAAAAGTGGTCAGGAACAGCACCAGGCAAAGAACCGCCCAAAGCCCCATGGTCATGCTCCAGCCGTATTGCTGGTCGTGGCCCAGGGCAAATTTCGCCACCAAGGGCACGGTGAAGCCGCCGACGATAAATTGCGCGGCGTTGACGGAAACAAAACGGTAGGAATTGAGCTTGGCCCGCTCCTGCACATCCCCGGTCATGACACCGCCCAAGGCGGAATAGGGCATGTTGTTGGCCGAGTAAAGCGTCATCAACAGAATGTTGGTGACGA
Organism: Verrucomicrobiota bacterium; assembly: GCA_049513975.1. Lineage (GTDB taxonomy): Bacteria > Verrucomicrobiota > Verrucomicrobiia > Limisphaerales > Palsa-1400 > JBEKOF01. The sequence goes on from JBEKVM010000034.1 coordinate 67,292, forward strand.
AGGCATAAGCGATCTGGAGGGGGCCGCCGAAATGCGGCGTGGTGTAGGCCAGAACCATCACCACGGCCCAGGGCACCGAGGTCCAGAGCACCCAGGGCCGAAACCGGCCCCACCGGGTTTGCGTGCGGTCGGCCAGCACGCCCATGATCGGGTCAAAGAACGCGTCCCACAATCGCGAAACCAGCAGGAGGGTCCCCGCCAGGCCCGCGCTCAGGCCGAAAACGTCGGTGTAGAAATTCGCCTGGAACAGGATCATGGACATGAAGACGAAATTGGCCGCCGCGTCCCCGCAACTGTAGCCCGCTTTTTCGGCGAAAGAGAGTTTTTGGGATGGCTCGGACATAACGGGTCATTGCACTGTCAAGATCACTTTCCGCAGATCGCTCTCGCGCGAAGAATTGCCCACCGCAATTTCAAACTCGCCCGGCTCGACTACGAATTCCATGTTGATGTCATAAAATGCCAGCAATTCGGGCGTGATGTCAAGCGCGACGGTCTGCCTTCCGCCAGGCGGAAGTGTCAATTTCTTGAAGCCCTTTAGTTCCTTGATTGGCCGGGTGACAGAGCTGACCAGGTCGCGGATATACATCTGGATGACTTCCGCGCCGGCGCGTTTGCCGGTGTTGGTCACATCCACCAGGACGCGTGTGGACGCCTCACGCCTGATCCGTTTCTTTTCCAGCCGGAGGTTCTTGCAGACGAACGTCGTGTAGCTCAAACCGAAACCGAAAGGGTAGAGAGGCGACACATCGTCGAACAAATAGCCGCGGCGGGCTGAAGGTTTGTAATTGTAGTAGGCCGGGAGGTGTCCTGCCGAACGGGCAATGGTGATGGGCAGTTTCCCGCTCGGATTGACCTCGCCAAAAAGAACTTCGGCGACGGCGTGGCCCGTTTCCTGGCCGAGATACCAGCACTCAAATATGACCGGCACGTTGTCACACAAGTAGCGAATGGAAAGTGGGCCGCCGTTGAAAAGAAAGACGATTACCGGTTTGCCGGTCGAAAGCATGGCGGTGACCAGTTCCTGTTGCTGCCCCACCATTTCCAACCGGGCCCGGTCCCCCATGTGCTTGCGCGTCCAGGCCTCGCGCGATGTCTGCTCGTTGCCCCCGATGGCCAGGACAATGGCGTCGGCGTGCTGGGCGACCTTGACGGCTTCCTGAATTTGTTTGCGATCATCCTCCGGATGGCTGGGCGTCACCAGATCCTGGCTCCAGGAGCCGCCCACCGTGATCTTGCAGCCCTCCGAATAGGGCACCTGCATGCGATCGCCCACTTTCAGGCGGATGCCTTCCAGCACGGAAACAAAAAAACGCGGTTTGCCGCTGTTTCCGCCCAATAATTCCCGATCCGCGTTGGGCCCGATGACCGCGATGGATTTGATTTTGCGCGGATTGAGGGGCACGAGGTTGTTTTCGTTCTTGAGCAGGGTGATGGTCTCGCGCGCGCCTTGCAGGGCCAGCCTGCGGTTGGATTCGCAGCCGACAATTTCCGCCGCGCGTTTCGGGTCAACGAACGGATCTTCGAACAATCCCAGTTTGAACTTCCACTCCAGCATGGGCGCAACCAGTTCGTCCAGTTCGGATTCCGCGACCAGTCTCCTGCGGACCAGTTCGACAAGATGCAAATAACAGTCTGGTTCCGGCAGTTCCGAGTTCACTCCCGCGCGCACAGCCAGCAGGCAGGCTTCTCTTTTGTCCCGGGCGACGCCATGTCCGTGGGTATCAGGACGATGGCTCAATTCCCAAATCGCGTAATAATCGGAAACCAAGAATCCCTTGAATCCCCATTCCTTGCGCAGCACATCCCGGAGCAGCCATTGGCTGGCATGGCAGGGCACCCCGTCAATTTCATTGTACGACGGCATGACGCTGATGGCCCCGGCCTTTTGGATGCACTCCTGGAACGGCCGCAAAAAAGTTTCGCGCAGCACGCGCATGGACACATTGGCAGGCGCGCAATTCATGCCGGATTCCGGCTGGCCGTAGGCGGCATAATGTTTCAGTGTGGCTATTACGTGCTTTTTGTCTTGAAAGGAAGCGTCGCCCTGGAATCCCCGTACCGCCGCCATCCCCAGTTGCGTCACCAAGTAAGGGTCTTCGCCGAAGGTTTCCTCCACGCGCCCCCAGCGTGGCTCCCGCGCCACATCCACCACCGGGGTCAGCGCCTGATGCGTCCCGCAGGCGCGCGCTTCTTCCGCCGCCGTGCTGTAAAGCGCCTCCACCAATTCGGGATTGAAAGTTGCCGCCAGGCCAATGGGTTGCGAAAAACTGGTCGCATCTTTGGCGGCGTGACCGTGCAAACATTCCTCGTGGAACATCACCGGAATGCCCAGGCGGCTGTGCCCGATGAAGAACTTCTGCATGGCGTTGGTCAGCTCGGCGGTCGCTTTTGGGTCCTTCCCCCCGCCGGCGTCACTCGGCCGCCCAACCTGGCCCAAACCCTGCCCCTTTTTGAAACTGGCTTTGGCCTTCTGAAGATCGAAATTGCCGGCCTCATCAAGCAGGGTTTCAGATCTTTTCTGCCATACGCACATCATTTGCGCGGCTTTTTCCTCAAGCGTCATCCGCTGCAGAAGGTCTTGCACCCGCTCCGCCACGGGCAGACCTGCGTTCTTGTACGGAGCCTCGGCCCCGGATCGTTTTCGAGTGGAAGGAGAACGCATATCTGATCGGGGAACACTTCGTTTAATTCAAGTCGGCCGTTGCTGGTTCATCAATTCCTGTTGCCTGCAGGCCATCTCGATGGCCGGTCACGGGCTGGAAGATTACCCGACCACTTTTGTGTCGTCCAGTCTGCGCTTTGAAATCATTGCCGGAGTATTTCAGGCAGAACACCCCGGCGGAATGGAGGATATTATGATTTGCATGGACAATCCTCTTGCGAGACAGCTTTTCTGCGGCGCCATTGGAATCTTCATGCCAGGGGAATTGCCCTGCCCATTTCTTGACGAACTTCCTGGCGCCTATTCTGCTTTTTAAAGAAGCGCGATGCCATGGGTCATCATGGTGTTCTCCGCCTCCCAACCGCCGCACAGCAGACCGACTAAAAACACCTCCGAAATACCAGGCTCTTTTCTTTTCGGAGGGGCAGCGTCAACCAGTCGTTCATATACGCGACCAAAAGCCCCGCCGCCAGAGGTGGCCACGCTTCCTGCCGTTCGGCATTCCTTCAGGCCTTGTATTGTTCGTCGCTGACCTTTTCCATCCAGTCAACGACCTTGCCGTCCAGCGCCTCCGCGATGGCGATATGGCTCATCGCCGTGGTTGCCGTCGCACCATGCCAATGCTTCTCGCCGGGCTCAAACCAGACCACGTCACCCGGACGGATTTCCTCAATCGGGCCACCCCAGCGCTGCGCCCTGCCACAACCGGCTGTCACGATCAGAGTCTGCCCCAATGGATGCGTGTGCCAGGCGGTGCGAGCGCCAGGCTCAAACGTGACGATCGCACCGCCGATACGCGCGGGATCGGTTCCCTTAAATGGCGAGTCAATGCGCACCGTGCCAGTGAACCAATCCGCCGGTCCTTTGCTGGAAGGCTGTGAACCACTTCGTTTGATTTCCATATTTAATCTCCTTTGCTTGATGGCGGCATTTCTTTGGCTCGATCAGCGACCAGTCATCTGCTCCAGCTTTTCAGGATACCGGGCGCCATGCACCGTGATCTTTGCAGCCGCGCTTTCGATGTCCCGGAGATCGTCCGGCGTCAGTTTGACGGCTACTGCTCCGATGTTCTCGTCCAAGCGATGCAGCTGCGTGGTGCCTGGAATTGGCACAATCCACGGCTTCTGGGCCAGCAGCCATGCCAGCGCGATCTGAGCCGGCGTCGCCTTCTTCCGTTTTCCGATGGTGCCAAGCAGATCAATCAATGCCTGATTCGCCTTGAGCGCCTCCGGCGTGAAGCGAGGCAACGTGCTGCGGAAGTCGGAACTGGCGAAGGTCGTTTTCTCGTCTATCTTCCCCGTGAGAAAACCCTTGCCCAAAGGGCTGTAGGGAACCAAGCCGATGCCGAGTTCTTCGAGCGCCGGTATCACTTCCTTCTCCGGGGTTCTCGTCCACAGCGAGTATTCGCTCTGGAGGGCTGTGAGCGGCTGAACGGCATGGGCGCGACGGATCGTTTTTACGCCTGCTTCCGAAAGGCCGAAGTGCTTCACCTTGCCTGCCTGAATCAACTCCTTCACTGCCCCCGCCACGTCTTCGATCGGCACGTTCGGGTCAACACGGTGTTGATAGAGCAAATCAATTGTCCCGACCTTGAGCCGCTTGAGCGAACCTTCGACGGCCTGCTTGACGTGCTCGGGCCGGCTGTTCAAGCCCGCCGCACCGGGCCGCGTATCGCTGCCACTCAGGGCAAACCCGAATTTGGTGGCGATCACCACTTGCTTGCGGAATGGAGCGAGGGCTTCGCCCACGAGTTCTTCGTTGAGGTAGGGGCCGTAAACCTCGGCGGTATCAAAGAAGGTAACGCCGCGTTCGACGGCTGCGTGTAGAAGAGCGGTCATCTCCTTCTTGTCTTTGGGCGGACCGTAGGAAAAGCTCATTCCCATGCAGCCCAGCCCCACTGCCGAGACTTCCAGATTGCTTTTTCCAAGTTTGCGCTTTTGCATATTTGAACTCCTTTGCCTTGTTTTTTCTTCGTTGCGTGTCCCGCCGGTCACTCCGATTTGAGAGAAGCCATATCAATTGAGAAACGATACTTCACATCGGCCTTGACCAGTCTTTCGTAGGCTTCGTTGACCTTCTGGATCGGGATCACTTCGACATCGGCGGTGATGTTATGCTTGCCGCAGAAGTCGAGCATCTCCTGCGTCTCGGCGATGCCGCCGATGAGCGAGCCGGACAAATTGCGCCGTCCCATCAACAGGCTGAAGGCCGAAACCGCCAGCGGCTTTTCCGGCGCGCCGACGATGGTGATCGTGCCGTCGGGGCGAAGCAGATTGATGTAGGCGTTGATGTCGTGATGGGCAGAGACGGCGTCGAGGATGAAATCGAAGCTGCCGGCGTGCTTTTGCATCGCATTGGCATCGCGGGAAAGAACAACTTCGTTCGCGCCAAGGCGGAGCGCGTCGTCCTTTTTGCCGGGTGATGTGGTGAAGACAACGACCTGGGCGCCGAGCGCATGAGCAAACTTCACCCCCATGTGGCCCAACCCGCCGAGACCGGCCACGCCCACCTTCTTGCCTTTGCTGGCGCCCCAGCGGCGCATCGGCGAATAGGTCGTGATCCCCGCGCAGAGAAGCGGCGCGGCGCCGGCGGGATTGAGGTTGGCCGGGACGCGCAGAACGAAGCGTTCGTCAACGACGATGCTTTCCGAGTAGCCGCCGTAGGTCACGCCGCCGAGGTGCTTGTCCGGCGAGTTGAAGGTGAGCGTCATGTTCGGGCAGAACTGCTCAAGGCCGGACCGGCAGTGCGGGCAGGTGCCATCCGAATCCACCATGCAACCGACCGCGGCGAGGTCCCCCGGCTTGTATTTGGCAACGGCGGCGCCCACCTTGGTGACACGCCCGACGATCTCATGGCCGGGGACAATCGGATAAACCGTGGGCATGATGCTGCTCCACTCATTGCGGACCTGGTGGACATCGGAGTGGCAGACGCCGCAAAAGAGAATTTCAATCTGCACGTCGTGTTCAGTCGGATCGCGGCGCCGGATCTTGCTGGAAGCCAGCGGCGAGGTCGCACTGGCAGCCGAATAAGCTTTTGTGTGATTCATAAATGATGCTTTTCTTAATTCAAAGACTGAAACGACTTTACTCCTTCGGGACATGGCTGTCGCGCCCAATCTTGCCCCGCCTGTTGCAATCTCGCCCGAAAAAACAGACGGGGGCGCTGACGCAGCCCGCCCCGCGACGCCGTCAACGCTGCCTGCGGTATTGGCATGAAACTGTCGTAAACTCGACGGCTTCCGATACCATAAAAGCCCGACGGTGACAACCCTGCCACTGTCAGTGAACCTGTCAGTAAACCGGGGCTTGGTGCAACAACCCGCCCGGGATTTTGCAAATCTCCACTCAAACTCCGCCGACTTGTCCGCCAAAGTTTTAGCGGAGGCGGAAATTCAAATTGGCTAACGCGGCGGAATCGAGCTCCGGCATTTCCTCATCCACCAGCAGAGGGTGACTCGCGCAAACGGCGCGGAAGGTTTCGGGCACCGTGCATAACGCGGATCGCGTCCAGCGCCTCATCGTTTGCGCGATAAAAAATCAAGAGGCTCTCGAAAGGAGGCTCCACCGCAAAGGAGCGCAATCCCCGCAACTTGGGATGGCGAAAATGGCGGGGCCGGCCCAAGTCGGGCCGAAGGGCAAGCTTCGCCAGCGACTTGTCCAACGCCGTTTGGAAGCCCCAAGCCACTTCCACGCCCGCCTTGTCAACATACCAAGCAAACAAGTTTTCAAAATCCGCTGTGAAATCCCGGGCCTTCTGGATCGCCCGGCTCATTTGCCCTGTTTACCCTTGATGATGCGTTCCCCGATGGAGCGCATCTCCTCGGGCGAATACGGTGTGAACGGCCCGGCGATGCCCTTGAGCAATTCCGCCTCGAGTTCTGGATTATCGGTCTCCAAGTCCAGCGGCCGGTGCGTGTCGAGCCATACCTGTTTCTCCCCATCGGTTAGAACGATGACCGCTCCCTGATGGGCCTCGGCAATCAATTCCGCTAGTTGTCCCTGAGCTTCTCCAACAGTCAATGTTTTCACCATCTCAGCCTAATTCAATCTATGCGGATGAACAAGCCGAAAACCACGCGCCCGCCGTTGCTGGAGGAGGAATGACCGCCTCAAAACACCAATGCGGTTGGATCGCAACGGCTCACCGGCTTTTGCTCTGTTGGGGGACTTGCGCGGACTCAATCTAATCGCTTGCGGCGGAGGCGCCCGGCAGGCACGATCTGGCGCCGCAGATGGAATCCTTGCCGCCACCCATCCACGAACCCAAGCCGGTCAGCCGCCGGCGGTGGTGGCTTCATCTCATCCTTGTCACCTCTTACATATTCGTCTTGACATTCGTTGGATTGGCGCGCAGCAAGTCGCATCAGCCCGCCCTTTCCCACACCGCCGGCGGTCTTCTCTTCATTTGCACAATGGAGTTGCTCCTGTTCGGATTTGTCTTTGGCCTGGCGTGGCTGGCCTCCCGCGCTTCCCTCGACGACTTGCTCTTGCGCTGGCGGGGGCATGTCAGGCCGGTGTTGCTCGGCGCGGCCTATTCAGTTGGCCTGCGCATCGCGCTGGGCATCGTGGCCGCCCTGGTTGCGGCAGTCCTGCTGGCAACTCATTCGATGACGACGGACTCACTGCGGGATTTTTCCGTGAAAAATCGGCCCGGGATTGAAAATGCGGTTGACGTTGCCGCGTTGCGCGACAATCCCGCCTACTTCTGGCTGACGCTAACACTTGTCAGCTTCGTTGTGGCCGGTTTGCGCGAGGAACTTTGGCGCTCTTCCTTTCTGGCGGGCCTGAGAACGCTTTGGCCGCGCCAATTCGGTTCCACCGTCGGCCAGGTCGGCGCCGTATTTATCGCGGCCGCCATTTTTGGCCTGGCCCATCTGTCAATGGGCATTTTGGCGGCGTTGTTGGGCGGCCTGCTTGGGCTGGGTCTGGGACTGATCATGGTGTTTCATCGTTCCATTTGGCCGGCGGTGCTCGCGCACGGGTTCTTCGACGCCACCAGCATGGCGCTCATTCCGTGGGCGATGGAGCTGATGCAACATTTGCCCAAGCCATGAAAACTGGTGAAAGCGGTCAGTGAAAGAGTCCGGCCTGGGAAATTGGCCTTCGCGACACAAGTGCATCGTGCAACATCATGTATAATTCATAATCTTGCGTTTCCCCGGCCCCTCCGCCAGGACCGGACTCATCCTGCCGCCAGCATTGGGCGCACGTCCACCGCTTCCATCCCGGCGGCGCGGATGGCGGCCAGGCCCAGATCGGTGTCCTCGTAGGCGCGGCAATTTTGCGGCGCGACTCCCAGGCGGCGCGCGGCTTCCAGATAAATGTCGGGCGCCGGTTTTTGCCGGGCCACGTCTTCGCTCACCACGACGGCCTGAAAGAGATGCTCGATTCCCAAATGATGGAGCATTTGGGTGACGATGCGGCGGGTCCCGCCCGAGGCCACCGCCATGGGCAGTCTGCCGCTGTGGTCGCGCGCAATTTTCGCGATCAGCCCCACCACGCGGACTTGCGGGATCAGTTGCTCAAAAGCCAGTTCCTTCTCCTTGGCCACAGCCTCGTAGTCAATCGCGCGGCCCTGCTCTTTGCTCAGCAATTTCACAATGTCCCGGGCCGGCACCCCGCCCAGCGAGTAAAAACGATCCTCGGAGAAATGGAGGCCATGACTTTCCGTCATCTGTTTCCAGGCGCGCCAGTGCAAAGGCATGCTGTCCGCCAGCGTGCCATCGCAGTCGAAGATGAGTGCTTGAAGGGGCATGAGAGGTTAAAGGGCCAGCGCGGCCAGGCGTTGTTCCAGGTCGTGGGCCATCAGCGGCTCGATCAGGCAATCCAGGTCGCCTTCCAAAAAAACCGATAAATTGTAGAGCGTCAGTTCGATGCGATGGTCGGTGACGCGGTTTTGCGGAAAATTGTAGGTGCGGATGCGCTCGTTGCGCTCCCCGGTGCCGACCTGGTCCTTGCGCCGGGCGGCGTAGCGGGCGTTTTCCTCGGCCACTTTGCGCTCCAGCAGGCGCGAGCGCAGCACGGTCAGGGCCGTGGCCTTGTTCTTTTGCTGCGAGCGCTCGTCCGCGCAGCGCACGATCAGGCCGGTCGGCTTGTGGATGATCTGCACCGCGGAATCGGTAGTATTTACTCCCTGCCCGCCCTTGCCCGAGGCCCGGCACACGTTGATTTCCAATTCATCCGGCCGAATCTCCAGGTCCACCTCCTCCGCCTCCGGCAGCACCGCCACCGTGGCCGTGCTGGTGTGGATGCGCCCCTGCGCCTCCGTCGCCGGCACCCGCTGGACGCGATGCACCCCGCTCTCGTATTTCAGCCGCTTGAAAACATCCTGCCCGGTCACCCCGAAAATGATTTCCTTGAACCCCCCCAGATCCGACGGGCTGCTGTCCATGTTCTCCACCTTCCAGCCGCGCCTTTCCGCATAACGCGTGAACATGCGGTAGAGATCGGCCGCGAACAGGGCCGACTCCGATCCGCCCGCCCCGGCGCGAATCTCGATGATGGTGTTGCGCGAATCCGCCGGATCCGGCGGCGCCAGACCCTGCAGGATCTTCCGCTCCAGGACTTTTTCCTCGGCCTGGAGCTGGGTGATTTCTTCCCTGGCCAACTGCGCCAGCTCGCTGTCCGCCGGCTCGGTTTTGAGCGTCGCGGCGTGCTCCGCCAAGTCGGCAAGGATTTTTAGATAGCGCTCGCCGCCGGCGGTCAAATCCTTAAGCCGGGCGTATTCGCGGGTCAACTCCTGCGCCTTGGCCGGATTATCGAACAACCTGGGATCGCTCAGAGCGGCCTCCACCTCCACCTGGCGGCGGGCGAATTTTTCAATGTAGGGGCGCAAATCCATGGGCAAAATGATGGGTAAATGATGGGTAAAAGAGGGTGTTTCGCAGAAGGCCAAAGAGGTGCGGCCCGCAAAAAAAGCGACCGCCCGCAAAAGTTGCGGCTCTTGCGGGCGGTCGGGCGGAAAGGGGCTACTTTCTCTTCCTGGGGTGTTTGGCGGCGTGGGCGGCCTGGGCGGCCTGGGTCTTGACCATGCGCTGCTGGAATTTGTCCACGCGGCCGGCTGTATCCACGAATTTCTGCGTGCCGGTGTAGAAGGGATGGCAGAGGTTGCAAATGCCCAGCATCATGTGGGGCTTGGTGGAGCGGGTTTTGATGACGTTGCCGCAGGCGCAACGAATTTCGGCTTCCACGTATTTAGGATGAATTTCAGGTCTCATAAATCAAGGTTGGACACAATACCCGCCTTTGCCTCTTGTTCAAGCCCTATTTTCATAAATCTTGCCGCGCCTTCCGCCCGCCCGCGACAGAATGTCTGCTTTTGCTTTTGGCGCACATAGATAGTCAAATGGCGGAGATGGAAGACTTTGAATTGCTGGCGGCATACAGCGGCCGCGGTGCGGAAGCCGCCTTCACCACGCTGACCCAACGCTACGTCCGGCTGGTCTATTCCGCCGCCTTGCGCCAGGTCCGTGATCCGCACCTGGCGGAGGAAGTCACGCAGGTGGTGTTTGTGCTGCTGGCCCGAAAGGCGCATTCCTTTCGCAAGGGCGTCATCCTGTCCGCCTGGCTGCTGCGCGCCACCCGCTTCACTTCCACCAACCTGCTGGTGAGCCAATACCGCCGCATCCGGCGCGAACAACAAGCCGTGCAAATGCAAACCACATCCACCGGCGATTCTTCCTGGGAACAAATCGCCCCGCTCCTGGACGAAGCCATGTCCCGTCTGGGCGACAAAGACCGCAACGCGCTGGCACTGCGCTTCTTCGAGCAAAAATCGCTGGAGGAAGTCGGGGTGGCGCTGGGCATTGACACCGGCACGGCGCAAAAGCGCGTCTGGCGGGCGGTGGACAAGCTGCGTCAATACTTTGCGAATCACGGCGCGGCCTATTCCGCAGCCACCATCGCCGCCGCGCTATCCGCCCACGCCATTCACGGCGCGCCCTCCGGCCTGGCCGCCACCGTGGCCGCAAGCGCCGCGCTCAAAGGAGCGGCCGCCACCTCCTCGACCGCAACCCTCATCAAAACAACTTTAAAACTTATGGCATTGACCAAAGCAAAAACCGCCGCCGTCGCCGTCGTGGGCGTTCTGCTCGCCACCGCGACCACCACCATCACCGTGAAAGAAATTCAGGAACACAGGGCTTATCCGTGGCAAGCGGGAAGATTTGACGTCAGAGTGCTGGCCAAGGCGCCGCCACTCGTCGCCATTCTGCCCAGCAAAATGTCCCATGGAGCCTGGGGAAACGTGGGAAGCAAGATGATGGGCACAGGAGTTTCGGCCCAAAGCGTGGTCGAACGCGCTTATTCGGATCGGAGTTCGTTCATGCCGGCAAGGGTGGACGGGCTGACCAAAACGGTGAGCGGATTCGTTTCTTCCGATGAGAGTGCAGTATCGCCTCAGACCGTCGTGATGGCTGAACTGCCCCCGGGAGAATATGATTATATCGCAAGCCTGCCTGATGGAAACGCGGCCGGCTTGCAAGCGGAAGTAAAACGGAAGTTTGGCGTGGTGGCGAGACATGAGACCAGGGAAACGAATGTTTTGATTCTCAGCGTTAAAAACGCAAACGCTCCGGGCCTGGTGCCGGACACCAATCCCGCCGGCGGGGGCTCCGGCAGCAGACCGGGCGGGTACTCTTGCGGCAATCAACCACTATCATCCCTGGCTGATTTTCTGACGCAATACTTCAAGACCCCTGTGGTTGACCGGACCGGAGATGCCCGCCGTTTCGATATTAATTTGAAGTGGGATGAAACGGACCCGCAGCATCCCAATCCCGATGCCTTGAAGCAGGCCCTGCTGGACCAACTGGGCCTGGAACTTGTTCCGGCGATCGAACCCATCGAAATGCTCGTCATCGAAAAGGCGAAGTAACCCCCAAGCTTGCGATTCAAGGGAATGGTAGGGCGGGCAGTCCTCTGCCCGCCGCGGCGCGCACGGAGTGCGCGCCCTACCGCCTGCCACTGAGGCGTGACGCCCCCTGCCGAAATCGCCTGTCGCCAAGCGCCGGTTCTTGGGTAAACTCGGGGCGATGCAACCAAACTTGGAAGTGCTTTTCACCCCGGCGGAGTTCGACGCGCTGAGGAACCGGGACCTGTCGAACACGGTTTGCGTGGTGTTCGATGTCTTGCGCGCCACCACCTCCATGCTGACGGCGCTGCACCACGGCGCGACGCAAATTTTTCCTGTCAAGGAGATTTCCGAGGCGCTGGCCATGCAGCGGGGCCTTGGGCCGGAAGCGCTGCTCGCCGGGGAGCGCGGGGGCCTGCGCATCCGCGCCGCGCAAGCTGGGGAGGCGGATTTTGATCTGGGCAATTCGCCGCGGGAATTCACGGCGCAGCGCGTGGCGGGCCGGACCATCATCATGACCACGACCAACGGGACGCGCGCCTTGCAGGCCTGCTTGGGCGCCCGGCGCATTCTGGCCGGCGCGTTTTTAAATCTCGGGCCGCTGGCGCGCTGGATAAAAAACCAGCCGCCGCCCAGCCTGCTGCTGGTCGGCGCGGGCACGTTCGAACAAGCCGCTTACGAAGACACCGTGGCCGCCGGGGCCTTGGGCGAAATGGTCTGGGACCAATTCCGCCGGCCGGCCGATTCGGCCCACATCGCCCTGGAGGTTTACCACGCGGGCCGCCGCGATTTGTGCGGCGCCTTCCAGGAACATTCCAGCAACGCGCGGCGTCTCCTGGCCAATCCCGATTTGCGGGAGGATGTTGCTTTTGCCCTGCAACGGGACAGCGTCCCATTCACCGCCGAATTAAAAAACGGAGCGGTGGTGAAGATGCAACAAGGCCGTACTCCCGAATGATTAACGGTGTGCTTGCGGACTGACCCAAAAGACAGGCCAATTTCAGACGAAAGATTCCGTCGGCGGGACGCCGACGGCTGCAGTCGAGACGACCGCGCTCCCCGAAAAAGCCGCTAACCCGCATATTTCACACCTCCAAACGCCGCGTGAGGGCACGCGGCCTACAGGAGCCGCCGGAGGTGTTTGTAGGCCGCGTGCCCCCACGCGGCGCACTGTTTTGGCGCTTCCATCGGAGTGCCTTTACTCCGTGGGCGGCATTGAATAGTACGTATGCGCGCCTTTTTGGCAAAAAAACTATGGCTGAACTCATCGGAAATCTTTTGGTTGGTCAATCGGGCGGCCCCACCGCCGTCATCAACGCCAGCATCGCCGGCGTCATACAGGAAGCCCGGCAACAGGGCTGCCTGCGCGGCATTTACGGAGGACTCAACGGCATTCTCGGCATTCTCAAGGAGGAGTTGATTGATCTGCAGCGGGAAAGCGCCGCCACCATCGAGGCCCTCAAACACACGCCCGGCGCCGCCCTCGGCACCTGCCGCTATAAAATTGACTTCAAGAAGAAACCGGCCAAGGCCGCGCTTGACTTGGACCGCCTTTTCCAGGTCTTCCAGGCGCACAACATCCGCTTTTTTTTATACGCCGGGGGCAACGACTCGCAGGACACCGCCCACAAGATCCATCTCGAAGCCGTGAAACGGGACTACGCCATGCAGATCATCGGGGTGCCCAAAACGATTGATAACGATTTGCCGCACACCGACCATTGCCCCGGATTTGGATCGGTCGCCAAATACAACGCCTGCACCGTGATGGAAGTGGCGGTGGACATTGGCAGCATGGCCACGGACGACGGCGCGTGCGGCGTCGTTGAAGTGATGGGCCGCAGCGCCGGCTGGATCGCGGCCAGCTCCATCCTGGCCCGGCGCCAGGCCGGCGACGCGCCGCACATCATTTTGCTGCCGGAGATTCCCTTCAACGAAGAAGCCTTTCTGGACAAGGTCAAAGCCACGGTGGACGCGCTGCGCTACTGCGTAGTGGTGGTGGGCGAAGGATTGAAAAATCCCGACGGCACGGAGTTCAGCGCGGACGCCTCGCGTTTGGATGCGTTCGGGCACCCGGTCCTGGCCGGGGCGGGCGAGCGCGTGGCGGAAGTGGTGCAACGCAAGCTCCACACCAAAACCCGCTCGATCAAACTGGGTTATGCCCAGCGTTGCGCCGCCCATTACGCCAGCGCCACCGATGCCGCCGAGGCAGTGGCTTGCGGCGCGGCGGCCGTCCGCGCGGCGGTGGAGGGCCGGAGCGGACTGATGGTTAAAATCGTCCGCACCCAGACCAGGCCTTACCGCTGGACCACCGGCCTGCAACCGCTGGAGGACATTGCCAACGTCGAACACGTCCTGCCGCGCGATTGGATCAGCCCGGACGGCTTTTTGCCGAACGAAAAATTCGTGGAATACGCGCGCCCGCTCATCGAAGGGGAAGTCCAGGTGCCGACGGAAGGCGGCCTGCCCAAATTTGCCGTGCTGGAAAAGCACCGTCTCCCCCGCAAACTCCCCCCGAGGGAGTAGGCCAACTTGGGGCGCAGGACAAAATTCTTCGCGGCAGGAGTTCGACGATGAAGGGAACCCCTCTCTCCGGCTCTCTCCCCGCGAGCGGGGAGAGAGAGGGGAAGCGCGCGCGATGGGTATATGGAGACGCAGATACTCGCTCCTCTGCAAGCATCGGCTTGTGAAGAATTTTGTCCTGCCCCCGCCAACTTGCGGATCGGAAAAGAGGACTTGAAAAGAAGGCTCCATGAATGTAATACTATCGGTGTATGACAGAAATACTTACCATCCGGCTTGATCGGGCGGAGAAAAGAGCCGTGCAAAAGCTGGCTGGAAAATCGGGGGCCAGCCGGTGGGTCCGAGGGTTGATCCGGGCGCAGCTTCGCTCGCCGTCCCCCGGTTTTTTGGCCCGGCACAAGCAATGGCTGGCCACACAGAATAAGGTGGTGGAGGACGAGACGATCCTGGATTGGTTCCGAAAAAACCGGCGATGAGACCGTTCGCCGACACCAATTGGCTAGCGCGTTATTATCTCCGAACCGGGCCGCTGCTTGAGGTTTGTCTGCGCCAAATGCAGCGGCACGAGGTGCCTCTTCATATTTCCCCGCCGGTTCTTTATGAGGCCAGGACCGTGTTCCCGGGTATGACGGGCGAGGCCAACCCGGCGGGCCTGGCGCAACTCAAGTCCGACTTTGGGGACAGCATTGTTTTTCATCCGCTGGATTGGAGCTTGTTGGAAAAAATGGGCGCTGAATTACTCGCTAAATACGCTCACAAATCGGAGATCGGCGCGATGGATTCGCTCATTGTTGCCTCGGCTGTCGCCGCCGGCTGCGACTGGTTTTACAGCTTCGACACCGGCAGCAATGCCCGCGCCCTGGCGGCGGCGTGCCGGCTGAAGGTTTTTCCGCAGTTGACTGCGGAAGATAAAACCCGCCTCGGTGCCTTGCGTTGACGGCTCAACCGTCCATCTACAATCCTGCAATCTCTTTCCCGGCCTCATGGATTGTTTATCCTTGAATTCCCGCCGCGGCCGCCGCTTACTGGCGCATAATTTTTTTGCGAACCGATGAACCACGACCTCCTGGCCAAAGCCAAATCCCTGGGTTTTTCCGACCGCCAGATTGCCCACCTCACCGGGCAGTCCGAGGACGCCGTGCGCGCCTTGCGCAAGAAATCCGGCCTGCTGCCCAGCTATCGTTTGGTGGACACCTGCGCGGCTGAATTCGAGGCCTACACCCCTTACTATTACTCGACCTACGATTGCGGGGACGACGAAATCCTCGCCGGGGCCAAACGCAAGGTCATGATTTTGGGAGGCGGCCCCAACCGGATCGGCCAGGGCATCGAGTTTGATTACTGCTGCGTTCACGCCGCCTTCGCCTTGAAGGAGGACGGTTTTGAAACCTTGATGGTCAATTCCAACCCGGAGACCGTGTCCACGGATTACGACACGAGCGACAAACTTTTTTTCGAGCCGCTCACGCTGGAAGACGTGCTGCACATCTATGAGCGGGAAAAATGCTGGGGCGCCATCGCCCAGTTCGGCGGCCAGACCCCGTTGAACCTGGCCCTGGATCTGCAAAAGAACGGGGTCAACATCATCGGCACCTCGCCCCAGAGCATTGAGATCGCCGAGGACCGCAAGCTGTTCTCCGCGATGCTGGACAAGCTGCGCATTCCCCAGCCGCCCAACGGCCTGGCCACCAACGAGGCCGAGGCGCTTCTGGCCGCCCGCAAACTCGGCTACCCCGTCCTCGTCCGCCCCTCCTTCGTGCTGGGCGGACGGGCCATGCAGATTGTCTATACCGACGCGGAACTGGACCATTACATGCGTTTCGCCGTGGAAGCCTCGCCGGAACGGCCCGTCCTGGTGGACAAATTTCTGGAAGACGCCACGGAAGTGGATGTGGATTGCATAGCCGATGTCGGGCATTTCGCCAATCCCCAAGACGGGTCCATTGTCATCGGCGGATTTCTGGAGCACATCGAATTTGCCGGGGTGCATTCCGGGGACGCCGCCATGGTGCTGCCGCCCCACACGCTTTCCAAGGGAGTCATCCAGACCATGCGCCAATACACCCACGCCATGGCGCGCGAGCTGCGCGTCATCGGCCTGATGAACGCCCAATATGCCGTCAAGGGCGACACGGTGTATGTCCTTGAAGTCAACCCGCGCGCCTCGCGCACGGTGCCTTTCGTCAGCAAGGCCATTGGCGTGCCGCTGGCCAAACTGGCCGCCAAAGTCATGGCGGGCAAAAAGCTGGCCGAACTGGGTTTCACCGAGGAAATCTGGCCCGGCTATTGGGCGGTCAAAGAATCCGTTTTTCCCTTCAACCGCTTTCTCGGCCAGGACATCCTGCTCTCCCCGGAAATGCGATCCACCGGGGAAGTCATGGGGCTGGACGCGGATCTGGGCATCGCCTACGCCAAATCCCAGATGGCCGCCAACGCCCCCCTGCCGTTGAGCGGGCGGGTTTTCATCAGCGTCAACGACGCCGACAAAGCGCGCGTCGCCGCGGTGGCCCGGCAATTTGCCGAGCTGGGATTTGAAATTGTCTCCACCGCCGGCACGGCCAGAGTATTGGAAGACGCCGGCCTGAAGGTCTCCCGCGTTTATAAACTCGCCGAAGGCCGTCCCAACACGCTGGACCTGCTGAAGAACCGCGAAATCCAGCTCGTCATCAACACCCCCACCGGGCAGACTCCGCGCGCCGACGAAATAAAAATTCGCACCACCGCCGTCTATACCGGCACGAGCATCATGACCACGCTCAGCGGCGCCCGGGCCGCCGCCCTCGGCATCGCCGCCCTCAAAAAGAACGGCTACACCGTCAAGACGGTGCAGGAATATCACTGACCCGGGCAAAGGCCGGATCTGCTCTAAACGGCGCGAGACGGGTCCGGCATCCTTGCACGATATGGCCCACGCGCCGGCGACAGCGGAAACCGCCCCCTCACTCCGCCACTCCGCCACGCGGTGGGTGGGAGCGGCGGCTGGCGGAAGATGGTCTTTGCCGGCGTGGCCAATCCGCCCGCCGGAATGCGGCCGGGGGCGCAGGACAGAATTCTTCGCGGCAGGAGTTCGACGATTAAGGGAACCCCTCTCTCCGGCTCTCTCCCCGCGAGCGGGGAGAGAGAGGGGAAGCGCGCGCGATGGGTATATGGAGAC
>JBEKVM010000035.1:0-52244 GCA_049513975.1 Verrucomicrobiota bacterium
TGCCAGGGAAGAGAGATCACCCGAATTATGCCGCAGCCGCAATCTTCGGATCGTTCAGTTTTCGAGGAAACATCGAGGTTCTAAGAGGCCGCGCGGCATAATACAGGAGGCGGCATAACCTGCCCGAGTCGCTTTTTAGAGGCCAACTTGATTGCGCAGTGGGTCGGCGAGACCTTGCTTGGGACCTCCACTCCGCTGGTGATTTCGGAGTTGCCGTTTCTAATGGGCGAAATTCAGGCTGACGAGGCACCGGACCAGGACGCGGTTGGGAAGATTGACGAGGTGCTGGTTAACGCCAAAGGCGGGGCGCTTCGATGGTGCGCGTTGGAAATTCAGGCTGTGTACTTTTCCGGCGGCAAAATGGAACATGATTTCGAGGTCATGCGCCAGTGGATGGGGCCAGGTGTACCATTTCCCAAGGTTCAACGGCACCCAGATTTCCGTTCATCCGGTCCGAAGCGGCTGATGCCGCAGTTACAAATCAAAGTGCCAACGATCAGCCGGTGGGGAAAGAAAATGGCGGTCGTGATCGACCGAGCTTTTTGGGATTCTCTCGGGGAAATGCGCGAGGTCAAGGACTTGTCCAACTCCGAGATCGTCTGGTTCGTCGTCTCATTTGCACCTGCAAAAGATGGGCGTTTTTCCCTCATGCGAAACGCCACTCACTTCACGACTCTTGACAATGCTGTCGAGGGACTTACTGGTGGTACGCCAATGTCGCTTGAACGGTTCGAGAGCCAGATTCGCGACCGTTTGTCGCTTTCCTGAGCCAGCTCAGGTCTTTCCCAATTAGAAGCTCGGTCATCTTCGCGTGGTGGGTGTTCTTCATGGCGATGGCTTGAGTCTCGAAGTCAAACTCGGAGGCGAGCGAAGCGATCTCGCGGGTGTTGTCGTAGGTCATAAGAACGTCGCCTTTCACGCTTGCCAGCAGGTCGAACAAGCCGCGGTGCTCAACATTCCAGTGGGCATAGAGACGTTTCGAGGCGACGGTGTACGGCGGATCGCCGAAGAATGCAGCCGTTTCGTCGTCGGCGTACCGCCGGACCACTTCAAACGCGTCGCCTTCAATAAATGAGAACCGCTCGCGCACGCCTGCGATTTCCTGGATGCGCCGC
Organism: Verrucomicrobiota bacterium; assembly: GCA_049513975.1. Lineage (GTDB taxonomy): Bacteria > Verrucomicrobiota > Verrucomicrobiia > Limisphaerales > Palsa-1400 > JBEKOF01. The sequence goes on from JBEKVM010000035.1 coordinate 1,116, forward strand.
GCAAGGGTCTCCGGATACCACCGCGAATTGAGGCCGCGCCCGTTTTCGCCAGTCTTCACGAGTCCCGCTCCTTCGGCCATTATCCCCCCTCTCTGAACGCGGTTTCTGAGGATTACGGCAAATGCGCGTTCGCGCTGGGTGACGGGTTCTTTGCGTAGAACGGCTGTGACGCTTTCGCGGTTTAGCTCGAAATTCAGGATTTGGTCTGCGAGCCATTTTGCCTGACCGCCCAGAATTGTGTGCCAGACTGCGGCCACGTTCGGATCACTTTCAACCAAAACGACATGTTCGGCAAGACCTTCGAAACCGGCCGTCAGGCCAACAATGCCACCGCCGGCGAAAGGCTCCACAAGAACACCGACGGGGGTTTGGTTGTGAGCGAGCCAAGAGCGAATGTACGGAACCAGCCAGGTCTTGCCGCCTGGGTAACGAAACGGGGAGCGCTGCGGAACCGAAGCAACATTGACCGGCTTGGTCATTTCAACATCCTCGGCAGTGCGGTATGCGAGCGCGCCTTCGTGGATTTCCTCCGGATCCGTTTTATCGTCGAGCTCGTGTGCGTAGCGCAAGACTGCCGGCGCGAGGGTTTGCGGTACACGGAGAACGGTAGTGTTGCCAAGTTTCCACTTTGGCCGATATGAGGTTGATGACCGAGCCATAATGAACCCTTGTAACATGGGTTTGAGCATGTGGCAAGAGGATTTGTTACATGGGCCCAATTTGCCCATCTGGTGGCCGTTCGGGTACGGTCATGGGCATTATGTACGCTCCACACCGGCGCGCGCTTTTGCATTCCACTCTATTTCACCCCGTCTAAAATCGTCGAAGGCAGGCTGCCCCGGCACCGTGAGCACGAGTGCTTTCCCCAAGTGCCGTACCAGAGACAGGGAATCTGGGCTCCCACCCTGCCACCAGCTTCCCGATAATGCGCCGTAATTTGAGGGGATGTTATGGAATGGAATTGGGCCGTGCCCGAAGATTCTGTCGCTCTTACGGAGCTTGCGATGGCTGTCGGTCCGAGGGCTACAGAGATGCCGCCCCTAGCGGGGCTGCTCTGCGGCTGACGGCAGGAGGTTGTCTCCCGTTCCGGTCGGCGGGTCGCCGACAGGGACAGGTCCCGACTGCATCGGGATGCCACCCACCGGATTCGGGAGCGGGTATGAAGTGAAGTGTCCCTAACGGGTATTCTAAAGGGTCGGACCATACGCAAGTGCTTGATTGACAACGGCCCTAACGGGTTAGCCCGCATATTTCACACGTCCAAACGCCGCGTGAGGGCACGCGGGCCTACAGACGCGGCGTTGCGGGCTTGCAGGCCGCGTGCCCTCACGCGGCGCATAGTTGCGTATTTCCGTCCGGGTGTGAAATATGCGAGCTAACGGGTCTGGACCCTTGGAAGGCTGGCAAGGGCGCGGAGGGAGGCAGATACGGCAAACTGGCTTGAACAGGAGAATGCAGCGCACCAGAGCTTTTTTTTCCGTTCCCTGCGTGCCCTCCCGTTCCAAAATTCCTCATCTGCGTTCATCTGCGTGATCTGCGGGCCGATGCCTTTTCTTGTTGCCTCCTTCATTGCGTTCCGCACGAAGCCGACCGAACGGCCTCCTCTCCCCCGGCCCTCCAACGAGAGGGAGAATTGGAGGAATTTAGCGCTGCGCGGAGTTGAAAAGCTCGACCTCACCCCTGCCCTCTCCTCCAGGAGAGGGAGAATCATTCGCCGTCCCACTGAAAAACCCGCGACTGCATTGGCCGACCGCTCAGAGGGCGAGGAAGTTTTTCAGGATTTGACGGCCGTTTTCTGTCAGGATGCTCTCGGGATGGAATTGGACGCCCCAGATCGGGAAGGTCTTGTGGCGCACGCCCATGATTTCGCCTTCGGCGGTCTCGGCGGTGATTTCCAGGCAGTCGGGCAGGGTGTCGCGCTTGATGACGAGGGAATGATAACGGGTGGCGGCGAAGGGATCGGGCATGTTTTTAAAAAGGTCGCGGCCGTTGTGCCGGATGGGGGAGGTTTTGCCGTGCATCATGCGGTAGTTGACCACGACTTGGGCGCCAAAAGTGTGGCCGATACATTGATGGCCCAGGCACACGCCCAAAAGCGGCAGACGCGGGCCGAAGGTGCGGATGATGTCGTTGGACAAGCCGGATTCGCGCGGGGAACAGGGTCCCGGTGAAATGAGAATGCGTTCGGGGTTGAGTTCGCGAATTTGGTCAATGGAAATCTGGTCGTTGCGGCGGATTTCCATGGGGGCCTGCATCTCGCCCAGGTACTGGACGAGGTTGTAGGTGAACGAATCATAATTGTCTATGACCAGGATCATGCCAAATCAACGCAAGGTAGCGCATGTCGCGCTGTTTTGGAAATGAAAAGAGGATTTTTGAACAGGAGGAGGCGCATCTAATACGCCGTTCTTAATTGTTGGGGAGCGCCCGCGCCTCGCTGGCAGTGGTCGGCACCCTCGCCGACCACGTATCCACGCTCAGCCGTTGCTTTCGGAGATGCTTGAAATCAAGACTGACCGGCGAGGGCGCCGGCCAGCACACGCGGGGGCGCGTATGCTCCCCATGCATTCCCGTTCGCAAGAACAGTGTCAAGATTCGCCCCGGCCGCCCTCCAGCGCGGCCTTGGCGCGGCGGCCGGCGAGGATTTTCTGGGTGGGAACGTAGTTGGCGATGAATTGGCGGCGGTATTCGGAAAAGGTGCCGGCGGCCAGATGGGCGCGCATTTCGGCCATGAGGTCGAGGTAAAAGTGGGAGTTGTGGACGCTGAGCATGCGCAAGCCGAGGATTTCATTGACGTTGAGGAGATGGCGCAGGTAGGCGCGGGTGAAATTCTGGCAGGCGAAACAGCGGCAGCCGGGGTCAATCGGGCTGAAATCAGCCTTGACGGCCCCGCCTTTAATGCTGAGGGTGCCGCGGCGGGTGAAGGCGGTGCCGTTGCGGGCCACGCGGGTGGGGAGAACGCAGTCAAACATATCAATGCCGCGCGCGACCAGTTCCACCAGTTGCGCCGGAGTGCCCAGGCCCATGGCGTAACGGGGGCGGGCGGCGGGCAAAAACGGCTCGGTTACTTCGATGGCTTTCATCATTTCATGTTCCGGCTCGCCCACGCTCACCCCGCCAATGGCGTAGCCGTCGAAATCCATCGCGACCAGGGCGCGGGCGCAGCGTTCGCGCAAGTCGGGGTTGACGCCGCCCTGCACGATGCCGAAAACGGCCTGGCCGGGGAGGCGCGGCTGGGCGCGGCATTCGGCCGCCCAGCGGAGGGTGCGGGCGACGGCTTCCTGGGCGGCCTTGGCGGGGCAGTCGTGGGGCGGACATTCGTCGAAAACCATGGCGATGTCGGAGCCGAGGAGCCGTTGCGTTTCCATCGCTTCTTTGGGCCCGAGAAAGAGCGGGGAACCATCCAGGTGGGAGCGGAATTGGACGCCGTGGGCGGTGATTTTGCGGATTTTGGCGAGACTGAAGACCTGGAAGCCGCCGCTGTCGGTCAGAATGGGGCCGGGCCAATTCATGAATTGATGGAGGCCGCCGGCGGCGCGGAGGATATCCAGGCCGGGCCGAATGGTGAGATGGTAAGTGTTGCCAAGAAGAATTTGGGCGCCCATCTCGCGCAACTCCCGCGGGTCGAGCGCCTTGACGCTGGCCTGGGTGCCGACGGGCATGAAGACCGGGGTCTGGATCACGCCGCGGGGGGTGGTAAGCCGGCCCAGGCGCGCCCGGGAAAGCGGGTCGGTGGCGAGTAAATCGAACATGCGCACCATTGAGCCGGGAAAGGGCGAAAAATGCGAGGGGAATTGGGCGGATCAAATTGGAGATGGAGAATGGCAGATTTGGGCGGGAAGGAGCGGGGAAAGTTTTTTTGATTTGGCCGGCGAATTTCCGCCATTGACGGATGGGGCGGCGGTTTGTAGATTATGCGTCTCTTGGGGTCCAGAGTAGCTCAATGGTAGAGCGCGCGGCTGTTAACCGTGATGTTGCAGGTTCGAGCCCTGCCTCTGGAGCCAATTCTTAAGTCGTTGATGTGCAATGGCGCACGCCAGAGGCGGAGGCGGCCAAAGCGCGCTTCCTGGGGAAGTGCCAGAAGAAATGCCAGAGGAAATTCAGGGCCGTTTTGAAACTGCCCGAAATCTCATCATCGGTGAAAGCGGGAAACCGGAAAGGACGGACGTCACGAAAAAGCAGTTGCGTGTCGGCGCGGATCAAACGGGAAGGGTGGAAGTGCGGATCAGGGATTGGTACGCCGTCCGATAGCCTCGGAAAGTCCGAAACAATCTCGCCGGGCGCCGCCGCCAAGATCAATCCGCCCATGCAGCGGGGTCTCGGGATGGGCTCGCCATCGGGGTCCACGCCGCGGGCCGGCATGGGACCGACTGTTGATGGCCGGGTGGTCACCCTGCGCTCGTTTTATGACGCGGCTCCCGAAATCTAAAAGAACGTGCCGATGTTGATTGGCTCGGTGAGCGAGGAAGGCAACCGGATGTCTTCCAGGCCGACCGAGGCGGAGTGGCATGCCACATTGGCGGGAGTCCTGGGTGACGCCAAGGCGACCGCGCTGATCGCCGCCATGAAGAAGTCCCACCCGGAGAAGAGCCTCCGCACCCTGTCCTACGGCGTGAGCGGCCTGCTGGTGCGCAATAACGTCACGCGCATGGCCAAGCTGAAGTACGACCAGAAAGGCGCGCCGGTTTTCGCGTATTATTTCACCTGGCAGTCGCCGATGCTGGAGGATGCGGGCGCCTGGCACACAGCCGAGCTTGCCTTTTGCTTCGACAACACCAAGCGCTGCCAGCAAGGCACGGGCAACACACCGAAAGCGCAGACGCTGGCCAAAAAGATGGCCGCGGCCTGGGCCAATTTCGCTCGCACGGGTAATCCCAGCCAGAGCGGCTTGACCTGGACGCCTTTCAACCCGGATCGGCGCCCAACGATGGTATTCGACAATGTATGCCGCATGGTGGACGACCCCGAAGGCGAGGTGCGCAGAATCCTTCCAAACTAATCGTTGAGACTGTCAAGAATGGTTGACTGTTGGAGGCGCAATGTCAGAGAAGAATCGGGCATCGAACGATTTCTTACGGCGTAGGGTCTGCCAGCGAACTGCGGGCATTGAGTTCACTTACCGCAAATCCGGCCAGGCGTTTGTACTTGTCGGCGATCGCCTCCAACTCGGAGAGCGTCACAACATCGTCCAGCCTGGCAAAGCCGTCGGGCGCACGGTCTTCGACCAGTTGCATGGCAGCCTCCGGGCCCTGTTGACGGTTGGAAAGCACGATCCCGGCTGTCGCCGGTCGGCGCAGTTGGTCGTAACGCTCCAAACCGCGCTCAAGATCCCCATGGTAGTGCCGCAGACAGCCGGTCAGCACGCGGGCATCGAGAATCGCCTGAGAAGCGCCGTTGGAGCCGATCGGGTACATAGGGTGGGCCGCGTCGCCCAGGAGCGTGACGGGGCCATGGGTCCAGCGCGGCAGGGGATCGCGGTCAACCATGGGATAGACCCATACCACCGGCGCCGCGCGAATGAGGGCCGGTACGTCAAGCCATTCGAAACGAAAGCGCTCGAAGGCTGGCAGGAAATCTTCGAGCCGCCCGGGACGATTCCAGTCCTGGCGTTCCTCGAGCGACGTCGCGTCGCAGCGCAATTCGGCCACAAAGTTGATCTGTTGCGCTCCCGGGCGGGAGGCGACATGGCTGATTGGGTAGCAGACGAATTTTGCGCGCGGGTGGCCCGCCATGATCATGGTGTATCCGTCCAGCACGCGATCGAATTCCGCGACGCCGCGCCACATCACCGCGCCGTTCCAGCGAGGCGGCCCCTCGTCCGGATACAATATGCGCCGCGCGGCGGAATGAATTCCGTCGCACGCGATGAGCAGGCGCCCCTCCGCCGTGATGCTCTGCCGTCCGGTCACGCGGTCAAGAAATCGCGCGCGGACACCACTGGCAGGCTGGGCCTCGAAACCCGCAAGCTGACAACCGAAGCGCAGGCTGCCAATGCCCAGACGTTGTTTGGCGGCCTCCAAGAGCAGGAGCTGAAGTGCGCCGCGATGGATGGAAATTTGCGGCCAGCGGTAGCCGGCGGCAATGCCCCGCGGCTCGCTCCAGATGCGCTCACCGCGCTTGGTGAAGAACGCGAGTTCGCGGCAGGCCACGCCGCCGTGCCCGATCGGCGCGCGCAAGCCCAATTCTTCGATCTCTCGCACGGCGTGGGGAAGAAGGTTGATGCCCACGCCCAGCGGCTTGATCTCGGATACGGCCTCGAAGACCTGCACGGCGAACCCGGCGTCGTGCAGGCTCAAGGCGGCTGCAAGTCCGCCGATTCCGGCGCCGGCGATGATGATTTCGTTGCTTGGTGGCATCCGCGGGTCGCAAGACGAGGCGTCAGGAGTGCGCTGTAGCAAAGTGGGCGAGTCCGCGCTGCGGTTCCCGGCCGCCTGTCGCGCGAGTTGCAATCAATTCAGGGAGCGGTACTGGCATACGAACTCGCGGATTCGGGGGGACCGCTGACGTATTTCGGGTAGTTCGGGTAAGAACAGAGCGGGAGGCTGCGGCCCCGGGCCGTGACCACCAACGTCTTGGCTGGAGCCTCATTGTGCTCGACCCAAGACATGATCAGGCCGGTCTTGTCGAATTGATTGGGAATGGGTGTTGCCGGAATGGTCTTCCCGTCGCCAGTGACACTGTAACTGCTTCCGCTTAAGCCGTGACCGGCCTGCGGGATGACGTAGAACCGGGCAAAAGCATCCACCGTATCCCGCCCCATTTTGTCGAGGACGGATTGAAAGTAGTCCAACTGCGTTCCTGGCGAGGCGAGTGTGTCGCCCGTTCCAATGGTCACGATCAATTTGCCTCCGCGGTGGTAGAATTCCGAGAGGTCGGGTTTGGTTGCGTCCAGCCATTCGGATATTTCGACGCGGCGCTGGTTGAGCGGGCCTCCTTCGACGTAGTCAAGGGGATTGGCCTTAAGGTCCTGCATCAGAAATCCCGTGACTCCCAAAACTCCCAGGTGCGAGTGCATCGGAGCGTTTTCGGCTGCTCCCTCCTGCCCGCGGTAGCGCATGTCGGCGATGAGCCCGCTTCCTGCCGGGTCGGTGTTCGGAACCCACATGCCGAATGTTTTGACGTCATTGGCCAGCGGCGTGGCAAAATGATAGCGGCTGTAAACGAATTTGAGAGTCGCGATCTGGCCGTCAGTGAGTCTGGCCGATGCGGAGGTGTCGCCAGGATTTGGATCCACGCCGCCGGGCGCGCGCAAAGCCGCCCAAGGATCACGGTCTGGCGCACCTTCCGACATGTCAAAGAGCGCCCGCGCCGCCATGTAATTGTTGATTATGCCATCTTCCAGCCCGTCCAGCTTGTCCGCCTGGCGCAGGAACTCGCCCCGAATGGCGTTGACCTTCGCGCGGGGAGCCCAGTTGACTTTCGGCTTCTCCTGAATGCGAATCAACTCAGGTGCCAGCATCAAGGTGGAGAAGCCGAGAATGGGAACGTCCGCCACGACGCCATCGTAGTCTGCCGGGTATCTCTGCGCGACGGTGAGCGCCTCCCGGCCGCCTTGGGAACTGCCAAAATAATAGGTGAAACGGGGGCGCTCTCCGTAAACCCGTTGCATGATTACCATGGCGGCGTCATGTGTTTTCTTCATCTGCATGTAGCCGAGATTGCGGATGGCTTCCTCGTTGGTGGCCCAGTCATCGCCCGCCGGCATGGCACCCGGAGCGAAACCCGACCCGCCTCGCGGAGCGCCCATGCCGGGGAAACCGCCCATGCCCGGAAAGCCACCCATTTGGTGGCCCGAGTCGCTGCCGAATATCACAAAGCCTTTGGTTAGAAGATCGTTTCGATTCACGTTGGGGATGGTCCCGTTCATGCCGCCGCCACCGAGTTGCACCGCCCGGCGCGACCATTTTCCGGGGAGAACCACCCGAAAGTTAATGGGCTTGCCCTTGGGATCCACTGGGGCCATCGAACCGTCCACGACCGCATAACTTACGCTGGCGGCGCCCGCCACCCAACGTGCCGCGGAGAGTTTGACGGAGCTGACCGGCTCGCCTATGGAAGAAGCCGGGATTGAATCGCTGACGCGCGCGGCAGTGACATCTTGTTCGGTGATGACTTTGTCATCTTCCGCAGGGGGGAGCTTCAGGCCTGGCGCCGGGATCGTGTCGGCGGCGAACAAAATGCCCGGGAGCAACAGACTAACCCAGAGCATCAAGCAAGGACGACTCATGACGCGGTTTGCCAGAGACGCACGCCTGGAGCGTGAGACGACGGTGATTTTCATGAGCCCACGTTAAAGACAGGAACGGCGCACGTCAAGACTCCCAAGCGAGTGGTGCTGCCGGAATTGCAGGTCTTCGGGCCCGCATCGCGGCGCGCCAGTGAGCGGCACCATGAAAAAGACGCGCGGGCGACAACCCGCGCGTCTCTCTTTTCGCTCTAACGCCCAAGCAGCACATGGCATTACTTGCCATCTAATTTGTCCGGCGTTACCGGCCGCTTCCCGATCAAATTGCCAACGATTAACGTAGCTTCTTTACGGCGTTCTAAGATTCCAGCGCCCCTTGTCGCTCTTGGGGTCGAACTTCGCCAAGGTCGGCGTGCTGTAGCCAGCCGCGGTCAGGGCCAGGGGTTCCTTGGAATTGGGGACCGTCTTGGGCATGATGCGGTAGGTGCCATCGGTCAACTGGTCTAGGCGCCACAACTGTTCGGGCGCGCCTGTAAAAGTGGGAACCGCCGCCAGCTCGGCGTCTTCCGTTGCCGCCAGCGCGCGATCCGTGCCGGCGATGGTGATCTCGAAGTAGGGCGAGCCGGGATAGCCGCCGCCGTTGGTGACGGCCGTGATCATCCACTTCTGATGGGGCCGGAACATGTAGTCGCCGAGGCGAAGGTCGAGGTTGCCGGCGGGCCAGTTCGATGATACTTGGGCAAGCTCCTGGGCGGGGACCGGGGTGACAGGTCCGCCACCGCCGCGGCCCCCAAATCCGCCACCGAAACCGCCGCCCGCGCCGGGACCACCCGGCGCATTGGTGCCGCCGGGTGCATTGGTGCCCCCGGGTGCTCCGCCGCCACCACCAAATCCGCCACGGCCGCCACGGCCACCAAATCCGCCGCGGCCGCCAGCCATCCGCACGAAATCCACGGCCAGCTCCAGCGCGTAGCCGCTGTTTTCGGACTGGATTTGATAGGTGCCTTCCTTGAAGTTGTCGCCGGCCACGGGCCATCCGTCTTTCCAGAGTAACGGGCGTATGTCCAGCACGCTGCGGCCGCTACGGTCCAGGTCGGCCTCGTAATGACAGGAGAATTTCTCCACGCCGTCACCGAGGTCCATCAGGCCAAAATGGCCGAGCCCGACAAAGCGACCGCTGGCGGCCGCGACCAGCTTGCCGCCGCCTTTAAGCATGTCGTTGCCATTGTTGTCCAGGTAGGGGCCTGTGACTTTCCTGGAGCGGCCCACGCGGATGTTGTAGGTGGAGTTCGCGCCGTCGCAGCAGGTGCCGTGAGTGCCCAGAAGATAATACCAACCGTCGCGGTAGATGGGGTCCGTGGCTTCGCAGTCAATGGCGATGTTAATGGCCTGGTTGCCGGCGACGCGATGGCCCGTCTTGGGATCAAGCTCGACGATCCGGATGAAGCCGAAGTAAGTCCCGTAGGTGACCCAGAGGCGGCCATCTGTGGGATCGAGCAGGAACCCGGGATCAATAGCGTCGCAGTCTTCGACGCCGTCCGACGAGGCGACGATGGTGTTGTCATTAAATCCGTAGTCGGGGGATTTGGGGTCGAGCGTCTTGGACCACATCACGTGGATCGAGCCGGCATGTCCTCCCCCCAAACCGCCGCCGGTCGAGGAATAGGCCATATAGTAACGATCCCCCAGGTGAATAAGGTCGGGGGCCGCGCCGACGCCGTTAACTCGGGATCCGCCGTGCCAGGTCCAACCGTCGTCGGAAACCAGGCCGGTGCCACCGGTGCCGAAAGTGTAATACTTGCCGTCGCACAGCACGACGGTCGAGGGATCGTGGATGTAGGGTTCGCCGTCCAGAGCCAATGCCGGAGGAGACAGCCAGAGAGCGAGCAGGGCGGCAGCCGCTGCTGGCAGAATTCGGGATTTCATAAAATGGGCGGGAATTGGACTTTAATTTCCAGCGTTTTCAAGGCTCAGGCTGATATCCTTGATCGGGTCACCATTCTCATCAATAAAGCGGAGGCAGAAATCGCTCATGCCGGGGCCGTTGATGACGGCGCCGCGAATGACGTTCCTGCCCTTGTTGAGGGTGAGGCGTTTGGAGACGCAGTCATCCATCACCATGCGCCGATCGCCGAAGAGGTCAACGGCTTCCTTCCCGTTGAGCCACCACATGGACGCCGAATTGGAGCCGACCGCCATGCGAACGTTCTGCATCTCCCGCGGGCTGTTGACGACGGTAACGGCCCAGAACAGGACGCCGTACGCCGGCTGGTTCAGGCCATAGGCGAAGCGAAAGAGTTTGACGTTGAAATTGGCGGAGTCCAGGGCATGCCAGGTGAGTTCATCGCCGGCTACCGTCACCTTGTCGCCGTCGTGTGGAACCACGGTGAACTGGTTGGTAAAGTACTCGGCAGTGAGGGCGTTGCGGACGTAGCTGTCGGTGAACACGGTGTTGCTGCGGTTTGGCTTTTTAATCGGATCGAGCAGCAGCCAGCGCTGGAGGAATCCGTCGGCGTCCGGCGCCTTGGGGGACGATGTGGCCGGCGTGAAGTAAGGCGCGATGCTGCGAGGAGCATTTTCGGGCGCGGAGCCGGGAGCAGCGCCGCCGGACGCGGCGGAAGAGACTTGAAACGCCAATACAGCCAGGACGCCGAATACTAGCATCACGATTTGGCGGAGCGTGTTCCTGGCAGGCTCTTGGCAGGATTTCCGATTTTTGTACGCGAAACGAGAACGCATCTTTCTTGGTGGGGATCTATGTGCGCGAACCGTGCCGCATTGTCAAGTGCCTTTATCGGCCACGGTCGGCGGCGGCTGGCCGTAGCGAGAACCAACAGCCCCGCAATTAACACCAAACCACTGGAAGAGGGGTTAGACGCGGATGGGAGTTCCGGCAATGTCCATGACGCGCCCGCGCGCCGGGAGGACCGCGCCGGGGTTCGACCGCCCGTTTTTGTTTTCCATCGAGCGGATCACCGCTGCCACAGGATTCGCGCGTCTTCCAGCGGGATGGCAACGCCGTCGCAGTTTGGCAGCACTCGCGCCGTATAGTCCCCCGCTGCGCGGGCGGCGGACACAGCGGCGCAGTAAACGCTGCCGCCCGACGCTCCGACCCGTTGGCCAACGCACTTCATCTCCTGCCGCTCCGGGCTGCCGCCGTTGACTCCGTCGGCGTAAAGCTCGACTCGCACGGCCGTGGGGTCGAGGTCATTGAGACAGACCTGAATCTCAAAATGGTGCTGGCCGCCACGGGTTTCAATTTTCATTGGGCCGAAGCGCAACGCGGCCCATTTTTGTTCCAGACTGTGCTGCCAGGCGGCTATTTGCCTGGCAACGGCGCCTTTATCGGCGACACGCCTGCGGCAGGCGGCGGCAGCCGGGAGGTAGTGCTGTTCGGTGTATTCGCGCACAGTGCGGTTGGCGGAGAAGCGCGGGGTCAACCGCGCCATGCTCTCACGCATCCGCGCGACCCAGGCGGTGGGAATGCCCTTGTCGTCGCGGGTGTAAAACTCCGGAATCACCTCGCGTTCGAGGCGCTCGTAAAGGGCCACGGCTTCGGCGGCGTCCCAAGCGGGGTCCTCCCCGTGCTCCTGGCCGTCCCCCAACGCCCATCCCAGTTCAGGCGCGTAGGCCTCGGCCCACCAGCCGTCCAACTCGGAGAGATTGATGCCGCCATTGACCAGCACCTTCATGCCGCTGGTTCCACACGCCTCCCAGGGCCGCCGGGGCGTGTTCAGCCAGACATCCACCCCCTGCACCAGGCGCTCAGTCAGGAGCATGTCGTAGTCGCTGAAGAAAATGGCATGAGGACGGACCTCGGGTTGGCGGATGAAGCGGATCCACTGCTGGACGAGGGCCTGTCCCGGCGCGTCGGCGGGGTGGGCCTTGCCGGCCAGGATGAGTTGCACCGGGCGCTGCGGGTTGGAGAGCAGGCGCAGCAGGCGCGCCGGATCGTGCAGCAGCAGGTTGGGTCTCTTGTAGGTGGCGAAGCGCCGGGCAAAGCCCAGGGTCAGGATGTTGGGATCAAAGAGATGCCGCGCCTCCTCGACCGACTCAGGCGACGCGGCGGCGGCGGCATAGTGGTGGGCCAGGCGCAGGCGGGCGTAGTCAATGAGCGACTTGCTGGCCGCGGTGCGCAATTGCCAGAGGTCGGCGTCGGAGACGCGGCGAATGTCCTGCTCGAGAGGTTCGGTGGTCCCCAGCCAGCGGTCTTTGCCACAGGCCTTGGTCCAAAGATCATCGGCGGCGGCGGAGTCCCAGCTTGGCATGTGGACTCCGTTGGTGACATGGGCGACGGGCACTTCGTCCGCCGGCCAGTGGGGAAAGAGAGGCTGAAAAAGGCGCCGGCTGACTTTTCCATGCAGGCGGCTGACGCCATTGACCGCGCCGCTGCCGCGAATGGCCAGGTAGGCCATGTTGAAACTTTCGGACGAGTCGTCCGGATTCTGGCGGCCCAGGGCCAGCAGGTCCCGCAGCGTAATGCCGAGTTTCTGCGCGGCATAGCGGCCAAGGTATTGTTCGATGAGAGCCGGAGAGAAGCGATCAAAGCCGGCGACCACGGCCGTGTGGGTGGTGAAGAGATTCCCCGCCCGCGTGGCGGCCAGCGCGACCTCGAAGGGCTGCGCCGTTTCCTGCATGAAACTGCCGGCGCGCTCCAGGACGGCGAAGGCGGCATGGCCTTCATTGAGGTGGCAGACTTCGGGATGGATGCCGAGCGCGGCGAGCAGCCGCCAACCGCCGATGCCGAGGAGCAGTTCCTGCTTGAGGCGCAACTCCGGCCCGCCTCCATATAACTCGCTGGTGATGCCCCGATGGGCGGGGAAATTGGCCGCGTCATTACTGTCAAGCAAATATAGTTTGACCCGCCCAACCTGGACCTGCCAGGCGCGCAGCCAGACGGAGTAGCCGGGCAGGGCGATCTCCAGGCGCAGCCACTCGCCGTTCGGGTGGCGCAGCGGCGTGATGGGCAATTGGCCGGGTTCGTTGTGCGGGTAGAGGGCCTGTTGCGCGCCGTCCTTGTCAATGACCTGGCGGAAGTAGCCTTGCTGGTAGAGCAGCCCAAGTCCAACCACCGGCACCCCCAAGTCGCTGGCCGCTTTGAGCTGGTCGCCGGCCACATTGCCAAGCCCGCCTGAGTAAATGGGCAGCGCTTCGCTCAACATGAATTCCATGCTGAAATAGGCGACGCAGCTCAAGGGATCCCGCGGGTGATGTTGCTGAAACCACGCCGGCGTCTCCGCCGCCTGACGCTTGGCCTGCCGCAGGTCATCCACTTTTTTGCGGAAGGCAGGATCGGCCAGCACGCGCTTGAGCTGGTCCCGCGAGACGGTCTGCAGGACGACCCAGGGATTCTGCGTCAGTTCCCAGAGGGGAGGATCCAGCAGGCGCCACACTTCGTCGGCGCAATGATTCCACGACCAGCGCAGGTCCAAGGCCAGTTCCGCCAAGGAATCGAATCCCTCGACTTCAGTGGGCAGGAGGTTGTATATGGGGTGGCTGACTTGTGTTTGTTGGCTCATCATTTCTCCTTCGGTTTTGGCCCGGACGGAATGGCTGGCGCCTGCGGGGACGCCGCCAAGGCATCGCTGACAATCGTCTGGGCTTCCTCCAGGAGAAGGCGCAGATGATCCGCTCCCCGGAAGCTCTCCGCGTAAATTTTGTAGATATTCTCGGTCCCCGACGGACGCGCCGCGAACCATCCGCTGGCCGCCGCCACCTTCAACCCGCCGATGGGAGCGCCGTTGCCCGGGGCGTGGGTAAGGACGGACTCAATTGCTTCGCCCGCCAGCCTGGTAATCTTAACTTGTTGCGGTGAGAGTTTCGCCAACAGCGCCTTTTGTTCCGGCGTGGCCGGCGCCTCGACGCGGTCATAGACAGGCTCTCCGAACTCGCGCGTGAGTTGGGCGTAGATTTCGCCGGGATCGCGACCGGTCCGGGCTGTCATCTCCGCCGCCAGGAGTGCCGGGACCATTCCATCTTTGTCCGTCGTCCAAACGGCGCCGTCCAGACGGGCGAACGTGGCCCCGGCGCTCTCCTCGCCAACAAAGGCCAGAGAACCGTCGAGCAAGCCATCCACGAACCACTTGAAGCCGACGGGCACTTCGTAAAGCTTGCGGCCAAGCTTGGCGGTGACGCGATCAATCATCTGCGTGCTGACCAAGGTTTTGCCGACCGCCGCCTGGTTGCGCCACTTCGGCCTGTTCTGAAAAAGATAAGAGATCGCGGCGCAGAGGTAGTGATTGGGCGGCAGCAATCCTTTGCTCTTGGTGACAATCCCGTGCCGGTCATGGTCCGGGTCGCAGGCGAAGGAAAGGTCAAAGCGGTCCTTCATCGCGATTAACCGCTGCATGGCATAGGCTGAGGAAGGGTCCATCCGGATCTGGCCATCCCAATCCGCCGTCATAAACCGGAAGGTGGGATCAACCGTTTCGTTGACCACCGTAAGATTCAAACCATAGCGTTCGGCGATTCGTCCCCAATAATGGACGCCCGCGCCGCCCAGTGGATCAACACCCAGATTAAGTTTCGCGCCGCGGATGACCTCCATATCAACGACGTTGCCCAGATCGGCAATGTAGGCGCTGAGATAGTCGTGCTGGTGCGTGGTGGCGGCGTTGAGGGCGCGCGCCAGCGGCAGGCGCTTCACCCCGTCCAGGCGGGATTCAAGGAACTCATTGGCCCTCCTTTCGATCCAACCAGTGGCCACCGTGTCCGCCGGGCCGCCGTGGGACGGATTGTACTTAAAGCCTCCATCCGGCGGCGGATTATGGGAGGGGGTGACGACGATGCCATCGGCCAGCCCGGTCTTCCGGCCGCGGTTATAGGTCAAAATCGCATGAGAAATGACCGGGGTCGGCGTGTATTCATCGCCAGGCGCAATCATCACCTCGACTCCGTTGGCCGCCAGCACTTCCAGGGCGGTGGCGGCGGCCGGGACCGACAGGGCGTGGGTGTCAATGCCCAGAAAGAGCGGGCCATCGGTTCCCTGCCGCTTGCGATAGAGGCAGATGGCTTGCGTGATGGCCAGGATGTGATCTTCATTGAAAGAGCTGTTGAAGGCCGTGCCGCGATGTCCGGAGGTGCCAAAGGCCACCCGCTGGGCGGGGATCGCGGGGTCGGGAGCCCCGGTATAGTAGGCGGTGACGAGCCGGGGCACGTTGACCAGCATCCCGGCCTCCACTGGTTTTCCCGCAAAGGGATTTATTTTCATAACTGCGCCTTACGATGCAGGACGGGGTTGGCTTTGCAAAGCCCGATTTGCCCGATTGTTGCGGGCCTCGCTGGTGGCGGGGCAGCGCAGGACACAACAGGGAACGGAGTGTTGGAGTGGTGGAGTGCTGGGGCGATGATGGGGGCAGCAGGACGCGCAGGGCACCTCTCCAGGGGTCTGGACCCGTTAACCCGTTAGACCCATTGTAAAACAAGGGTTTTTTTGAGGTCGGACCCGTTAGAATACCCGTTAGGAAGCCGTTAGGGGCAAATGCAGAATGGAGAATGGAGAACGGGGGGGGGGAAGGATTAAGATAAGGATTATGATTAGGATACTGAGGATTTGGCTTGGTTCTAAAAAAAACGGGTGAGCGCCGTATCAGAACGGAGTGGTGGAGTATTGGAGTGGTGGCTGTGGTAATCGGGACAGCATCTCTGACAACTCGCGCTTCTGATCTTCAAGACCCTTTGCTAGATCGCTTTCTAACCGCAATGCTTCGCTACCCTCTTTAGTTACTCCTGCTATTACCTTAATGTTTTTGCCAGCAGTTTCGATTAGCGGAGCTCCCGGCATGCCGCAAAATTGCGCGGCTTTCCCAGCCCAAGCAGCCGTTGAACCAAGCAGGGAAAGGCTTGCCGCGTAGGTCTGGAGCTTTTTGGAGCGCTTTTCGACATCGTTGTCTGGGCCTTCATGTCGCAAAGCAATGCCCAACTCGCGAAAGAATGAAATTGGAATTCCGCCCGTCCCGGACAACTGCCATGGATTGAATTCGACTACTGGAAGCTGGGATGTTCGTTTTCGCCGGTTAGCCTACAACACCATGTTTTTTAGCGAGGTTTTCCCAGAGCCCCAACTGCCATAGACTGCAACCACAAGTGAATCTCTGCCCTCCCAAGCCTGAAGGTCATGAGCTAATTGTTCTGCAAATTTCGCCCGCCCGAGGAGGTCCTCTTTCTTCGAGACAATTGGTTTGTCCGAAGAATAGGAGTCGCTTCGATAAATTGGCGGTTTGGATTTCATTTCAGTTACGCTGTAGAAGGCAGCGTTTACAATTGGTTGACGGCGTTCAGGTTTTGGTAAGTGCTGCCAAATTTGGCGATGGTTTCTCTCGTTCCGGTCGGCGGGTCGCCGACCGGGACAGGCGGGTCGCCGGTGCCACCCAACGGGTTCGGGTGGGGGGATGTCATAGGGGGAGGATTGAGCCACGGTCTGGCTAAAGATCAAATAGATTGATGGGGTTGGTTGACGATCGGAGGGACCCTCATACTGGCCCTCTCCCCACTGCGTGGGGCGAGGGGATTTTGTCGAGCCACAGGCTCGACGCTACACAGCCCGGCCCACCTGCGCCGGGGGGGGAAATGCGACGGTCATAGACCGACGCTACAGCGCGCCATTTTTGGGAGCGTACGCGCCTCGCGTACCGGGTTCAGCGCCCTCGCTGAACCCACCCACCGATGTCAGCGACGAGGGCGTCGCTGACTGCACGCGAGGCGCGCGCGCTCCCCGAATTAGGATACTGCCGATTGGACGGGGTTGCTTCTGCTTCGATGGCAAGGAAATGGGCTTTACTTTGAATCGGATGAACAGCAGGGTGTTTTTTCGCCTGAATTATCCATGATGAATTTGCAAAAGCTCCTGGGCCAAATGGTTCTCGCGCTCGCGCTGGCAATGGCCAGGCCCGGGGCCGCCCCGGCGGCGGAGCAGATCAAGTCCCCCGACGGCAAGGTGGTGGTTGAGTTTCTGCTGGAGGGCGATGGGGCGCCGGCTTACAAGATCGAGTTTTTGGGAAAACCGGTTGTGCTGGAGTCAAGACTCGGTTTTGAACCGGGCCTGACCAACGGTTTTCAAATGGCGAAAAGCTCTTCCGATTCCCACCGGGGCCAATGGACCAACAATTTTGGTGAACG
The DNA here is from genome assembly GCA_049513975.1 of Verrucomicrobiota bacterium. Taxonomy (GTDB): domain Bacteria; phylum Verrucomicrobiota; class Verrucomicrobiia; order Limisphaerales; family Palsa-1400; genus JBEKOF01. Next base: position 18,418 of record JBEKVM010000035.1, read on the forward strand.
CAAAATCATTCCCGACAATTATGGTGAACTGAATGTGGACCTGAAAGCGAAGACGGGAGAACAGATGCGGATTACCTTTCGGGCCTGCAACGAAGGGGCGGCTTTCCGTTATTCCTTCCCGGCGCAAAACGGGGCGCGCGAGTTTGATTTTACAGCCGAGCGGACGGAATTCCGGTTTGCGCCGGAGACGTTTGGTTACGAGGAGCATGGCACGGAGGGGGAGTACCGGCGGGCGCGGATTGCCGACATCGAGCCGTGGTGCGAACGCCCGCTGACGTTGGAATTGACCAATGGCTTGTTCGTGTCGCTGGCGGAGGCGGACAATGAAAATTATCCGCGCATGTTGTTGTCCGGTTTGCCGGGTGCGCCGGGGGCGCTGGTGAGCGCGCTGGGGGGATCGAGCGCCAACAACGCCAGCAGCCGTCCGGGCCGGTGGCCGGCGCACGTGGCCGCCGGGGCGGCGACGCCGTGGCGGACGCTCATCGTGGGGGAAAAGCCGGGGGACCTGCTGGAGAGGAATTATCTAATACTTGACTTGGTCCCGCCGGCGGCGCTGCCGGACCTTTCGTGGATCCAGCCGGGCAAAGTGATGCGGGACACGGCGCTGACGACGGCCAATTCCAAAGCGATCATTGATTTCGCGGCAAAGGGCGGATTGCAGTATGTGGGGCTGGACGACCGCTGGTATGGGGGCGAGGACCTGGAAACGGGGGATGCCACGACCGCACGCGCGCCCAATCTGGATCTGCCTGAGATTATCCGGTATGGCAGCGCCAAAAACGTGGGGGTGATCCTTTACGTGGACCGGCGGCAGATCAAAAAGCAGCGGGACATTCTATTTCCCCTTTACGAAAAATGGGGTGTGAAGGGGGTGAAGATCGGATTTGTGGATGTCGGCCCGCAGGCGGAGTCGGCGTGGGTGACGGACACGGTGCAGAAGGCGGCGGAGCACCATCTTCTGCTGAACATTCACGACGGATACCGTTCGATGGGCCTGAGCCGCGAGTATCCGAACCTGCTCACGGTCGAGGGCATCCGGGGCAACGAGCACTTTCCCACCCCCGAACATAATTGCACGGTTCCCTTCGCGCGCTACACGGCGGGTCCGGCGGACTACACGGTTTGTTATTATGACAAGCGAATCAAGACCACCCACGCCCATCAATTGGCCATGGCGGTGGTTTCCTTCAGTCCGCTGCAATGGATCTTCTGGTATGACCGGCCGGGCATGTATCAGGGCGAGCCGGAAATTGAGTTTTTCCAGAAGGTGCCGACGGTTTGGGACGACACCAGGGTGATCAATGGTGAGATTGGGAAATTCGCCACCATCGCGCGCCGGCATGGGGACGACTGGTTTATCGGAACGATCAACAACAGTGAAGCGCGGAAGTTGAAAGTGCCGCTGGCGTTTTTGGATGCCGGCCGAACCTATTTGGCGCACATTTATGCGGACGACGACACGGCGGCGACCAAAACAAAAGTCGGCCTCAAAATGATGGTCGTGAACAGCAAGACCGTCCTCGACGCGCCCTTGGGCGCAGGCGGCGGGCAGGCCGTCTGGATTGCCGCCGAACTTAAGTCAAGACGATGAATCGCATATTGGATGTGGCGCGCTTTTCCGTGGGCGAGCATGGCGAAGGCTGCAAGCTGATTGTGACGGGCGAGCCATCGGGCGCATCTTGATCCTACCTCCATGCACGGAATGAACCGCTGCCCATGAAACATCTGGAAACCTCCTCTCCCCTGCCCTCTCCTCCACAAGTGTGTGGAGGAGAGGGAGAAGAAGCGCACGGTGGCAGTGTCAAGATGCTTCCCGAACCATAATTGCGGTGCAAATCACGCTGACAAAAAGCAAATTCGCGGCCACGCTGCTGCTGTCGCTCCTGGCCATGACCATCGCGGCCCCGGCCCAGCCGTTCGTCCATCCCGGCCTCCTCCAGACCCGGGAGGACCTGGAACGCATGAGAAAGGGCATCGAAACGAAGGACCCGGTGATCACGAGCGGCTTCGAGGTTCTTCGCAACAACAGGCTCTCCCAATCCACCTACCGAATGAAGGGCCCGGGCGAAACGATCGGACGCGCGCCCAATACGAACTTCGGGGAGTTCAACGATGACGCGGCCGCCGCTTATCAAAACGCCCTGATGTGGTGTCTGACCGGCGAAATGGCATACGCCAGCAAAGCCAAAGAGATCATCAACGCCTGGGCGTCCAAACTCCAGCGCGTCGCCGGACGGGACGGGGTTTTGATGGCGGGCCTGGGGCCGTTTGAGATGGTCAATGCCGCCGAGTTGCTCCGTTATTCCAACGCCGGCTGGCCGGAGGCGGAAATTCGGCAGTGTGAGCGGATGTTGACCAACGCGATATACCCGGAGATCAAGGATTTTGCCCTGTTCGCCAACGGCAACTGGGACGCCGCGGCCGAGAGGACGATGATCGCCATCGCCGTTTTCTGCAACGATCGCGCCATGTTCGAACGGGGCTTGCGTTACTATTGCCATGGCGGCGGCAACGGGCGGCTCACCTGCTATGTCATCAATGACGACGGTCAGGCCCAGGAAAGCGGACGCGATCAGCAGCACACCCAACTCGGCCTGGGCCTGCTGGGCGACTGCTGCGAAGTGGCGTGGAACCAGGGGTTGGACCTTTACGGGTATGCCGGCGACCGGCTGCTCAAGGGGTTCGAATACACGGCAAAGTATCTGCTGGGCGGGGAGGTGCCGTTCACGCCAATGATTGACAGAACAGGCAGGTATCCGTGGGAGAAAATCCCGGCGCGTTCCGGCTTCCGCCCCATCTACGAGCAAATCTACAATCATTATGTCAACCGCGCTGGACTTGCCGCACCTTTTGCGCAACGGGTAGTGCTCGAACATGTCCGCCCGGAAGGCGCGATCAACAACCATGACCATACCGGCTTCGGCACGCTTCTTTATGCCCGTTCCAAGGCCACGCCGGAGACGGCTCCCGCCAATGCGCCGCCCGCCACTCCTGGAGCCATTGTCGGCGCCGGTTCCCCTCAAGGCAACCGGCTCACTTGGATCGCCTCCGCCGGCGCCGCAGATTACACGGTCAAACGATCCACCACGCCGGGCGGGCCATACATCGTCATTGCCCGAAATGTCAAAACCGCCGATTACACGGATGCCGGGGTCGCTCCTGGCGCTGTCTATTATTATGTCGCCACCGCCAGGAACGCCGCCGGGGAAAGTGCCGAGGCATGGGAGACGGGAATCAGCGCCGGCCCGCCGGCCCCCTGGGCGCAGCAGGATGTTGGCGCGGTCAAGGTCAAGGGTTCCACGGAATTCGACGGTCGCACGTTCACTCTGGAGGGCGCGGGGGCGGGCTTGGGCGGCACCGAGGACGAGTTTCAATTTGCTTACGAGCCGATGAACGGCGACGGCAGCATTATCGGGCGCTTCGTTCCGCAGATGAGTGCCCTGCTGTCCAACGTCGGCCTGATGATGCGCGAATCGCCCGCGCCGGGTTCGGCGCACGCCACCCTGCTCATCACGCCGCAAAACCGACGGAGCGGGGAAAGTCCCGGATATCTCGCCCGATTTCAGACTCGCGCCTCCAGCGGGGCCGGGACGGTGATGGCCGGAGAGAGTCCGCGGTTTGGCCAACCTTACTCCGACCAGGGCCGGATGCTCGGTTACTGCTGGCTGCGCCTGACCCGTGCCGGCAACACCTTCACCGCGTCCTACTCGCCTGATGGGAAGGAATGGACCCAGATCGCGGAAACCAACCTGCCCCTCAAGCCGGACCTTTTAGCCGGCCTGGCCGCCTCCTCGACTGATCCCAGAATCACAACCACGGTGATGTTTGATAATGTGAAAGAAACCATTGAGAAATGAAATGCCAAATCCTCATCCTCGGCCTGATGGCGGCGGCAACTTGCGGCAAGACTTTTGGACAAACGCCGCCCGCGCCCGCTCCGGTGGAAATTCTGCCGGGCGTCTGGCGGTTCACCTTCGGAACTCCTGAAAAGATCACCCCCGTCAGCACGCGGCATTATCCACCAGCGACGAATGGACTGGCCGCGTTGCCGGCCGTCGCCCCCTGCCCTGTCACCGTGACCGCGACGTTTTCCCCGCGCGGTTCGGTGGTGAGCGTGCCGCTGGCGGAGGAGGAGATGATTTACGGGCTGGGGCTGCAGTTGCAATCATTCCAGCAGCGTGGTTTGAAGAAACGCCTGCGCGTCAATGCCGATCCGGCGATGGACACGGGCGACTCCCATGCGCCCGTGCCCTTCTACGTGACGACGCGCGGCTACGGAGTGCTCATAGACACGGCGCGTTACCCGGTGTTCTATCTCGGCAACAAAAAGCACCCTCCCCAGCCGGCCAATGATTTGAAAGCCGGCAACCGCCCGGACAATTGGAACGGACTTTCGCCTGACGAACGCAGAGGTCTTGGCGCGGCTAGCGACGTGCTGGTTGAAATTCCAGAGGCGGCGGGCGTGGATGTTTACGTCTTCGCCGGGCCGTCGTTGCGCCAGGCGGTGCAGCGCTATCATCTTTTTTCCGGAGGCGGTCCCCTGCCCCCGCGCTGGGGCTTGGGTTTTTGGTATCGCGTCCAGAGCGACTACGCCCAGGAGGATGTGCTCAAGCTCGCGGCCGAATTCCGCGAGCGCCGCATCCCGTGCGACGTGCTCGGTCTGGAACCGCACTGGCAGAGCCATTCTTACTGCTCGTCTTATTTATGGAGCCAACGGTTTCCCGATCCTGCGGGCATGATGGCGAGCCTGGCCGGGCAGCATTTTCGCCTGAACTTGTGGGAACAGGCCTTTGTGGATCCCTCCGCGCCGCTCTATGCCTCGTTGCTGCCCCACTGCGGGGACTATGAGGTGTGGGGCGGACTGGTGCCGGACTTTCTCCAGGCTGAAACGCGCCGGATATTCAGCGACTACCACGAGAGAACATTCGTTGCCCAGGGCGCGGCCGGTTTCAAGGCGGACGAATGCGACAACTCCGATTTCACCGGCGGCTGGTCCTTCCCGGAGATGAGCCGGTTTCCGTCGGGAGCGGACGGCGAGCAGATGCACAGTCTTTTTGGACTGCGGTATCAGGACGCGCTGCAAGGCGCGTTCGAGAAGCGGCAGCAGCGGACTTATGGCCTGGTGCGCTCGTCCGGGGCGCTGGCGGCTCCGTATCCTTACGTTCTCTACAGCGATCTTTACGATCACAGGCAGTTTGTTCGCGGGGTGGCGCAGACCGGTTTCTCCGGGCTGCTCTGGGCGCCGGAAGTGCGGGAAGCGGCCAATCCGGAAGAATTGCTGCGGCGGCTGGAAAGCGCGGCGTTCTCACCCCTGGCCATGATCAATGCCTGGTATCTGCGCAGCCCGCCTTGGAAACAAGTGAATCGCGCTGCGAATAATCAAGGCCAGTTCGCGGAAGGCTGGGAAAAGGTCGAGGCGCTCTGCCGGGAGGTTTTGGAATTGCGCATGAAGTTCATTCCTTATCTGCACGCCGCGTTCGTGCGTTATCATCGCGAGGGCCTGCCGCCTTTCCGCGCGCTCATCATGGACTTTCCCGATGATCCCCAGACGCGGACCATTGACGATGAATATATGATGGGCGACAGCCTGCTGGTTGCGCCGGTGATCGTGGAGGGGGCGGCCGGGCGAGGAGGCAGGCGGGCGGACCCGGCTGGCGCCGCCGCGGGCAGCGCGGAAGCCATGCGCCCGGTGTATTTGCCCGCCGGCGTATGGCACGACTTTTGGACGGGGGAACGGCGCCAGGGCGGGCAACGAATCAACGTCCGCGTGCCGGTCGGGCGCATCCCGCTCTTTGTCAAAACGGGCACGGTCCTGCCGCTGGCGCAAGCGACGCTCGACACCGATGACCCGGCCAGCCGGAAGCTGACGGTCTGGGTCTATGGCGATGGCGGACAGGCCGCGACCTTGTTTGAAGACGACGGCAGTTGGGCGCCGGCGCTGGATTCGGTCCAATTGAATTGGGACAACGCCACCAAATCCGGGCGCGTCCTCCGCTCCTCTCCGTCCCTCACCAACGCCTATGAAATCCTGAGTTGGAAACAGGTTGAATGACGATGAGTTTTCCAAAACGCAGTTTGGTTTGCCTGTTTTGGCTTGCGGCCGTTGTTCAAGCACGCGCAGCGGAATGGCAATGGTCGCTGGCGGTCACCAACAGCCGGGAGAATCCCGGGGCGGCGCGCGCGTGGCTGTGGATTCCGCCCGATTGCGAGCGGGTCCGCGGGGTAGTGGTGGCGCAGCACAACATGGAGGAGATTTCCATCCTCGAAAATCCGAAATTCCGCGCCGCGCTCGCCCGGCTGAACTTCGCGGAAATCTGGGTCGCCCCGCCCTTTGATCACTTGTTCCGTTTCGACCAGGGTGCGGGCGAAACTTTCAATGCCATGATGGAGGCGCTGGCCGACAAATCAGGTTACGCGGAGTTGAAGTTCGCGCCGGTCGTGCCCCTGGGGCATTCGGCGGCGGCGAGCTGGCCGTATTATTTTGCGGCGTGGAATCCGGGGCGCACGCTGGCGGCGCTGTCGGTGAGCGGCCAGTGGCCCTGGTTCCGCAACCCGGATTTCGCGCCGGACATCTGGGGCGGCCGCAACATTGATTTCATTCCGTGCCTTGAAAGCATGGGCGAATACGAGTCCGCCAACGACTGGTCGCGCGAAGGTTTGTTGGAACGGCAGCAGCATCCGAAGATGCCGTTGTCCATGCTGGCCAATCCGGGACAGGGCCATTTCGCCGGCAGCGACGCGAAGGTGGAATACCTGGCGCTTTACCTTCAGAAAGCCGTGCAGTATCGCGTGCCAAAAAGTTGGGACGCAACCGCCGCGCCGGAATTGATCCCCATTGACCCGGCGAAAACCGGCTGGCTCGCGGACAAGTGGCGTTTAAACCAGCCGCCCACCGCCGCCGCCGCGCCCATCGGCGAATACAAAGGCGATCCCAAACAGGCGTTTTGGTTTTTCGACGAAGAACTGGCTCTTGCCACGGAAAAATATGAAGCGGCTTATCGCGGCTTGAAACCGCAACTGGCCGGCTACATGCAGGATGGCCAGATGGCCGCGCAAAAAAACTCGCATTTGCAAGTGGACTTGAAGTTTGAGCCGGAAGCGGACGGCGTGACCTTCAAACTTCCCGGCGCGTTTTACGAGGCCGTTCCGCCCGGCAGTCCGCGCCTGCCGCAATGGACCGGGCTGCCGCCGGGTTCGCCGCTGGGCCACGCGAGCGGCGGAGAGATTTCCATTGACCGCATTTGCGGGCCGTTTGAAAAAATCGCAGCGGACACCTTCCGGGTGTGTTTTCAGAAGGAGACGCTGCTCGTCGCCGGCGCGCGTTCCTACGAGCTGGTTTTTGCCGCCACCCATCCGGGCGACGGGCAATTCAAACCGGCGGTGCAGCAGGCGCACCTGTTCATTCCCGCGCGCAATACGCAAGGGGCGGAACAACACATCGCCTTTGCCGAAATCCCCGGCCAGAAGGCGGCCGCGAAATCCATTTCACTCGAGGCTGCCTCTGACTCGGGCCGCCCGGTTTATTTTTACGTGCGCGAAGGCCCGGCGGAAATTCAAGGCGACACGTTGCGCTTGACCAAAATTCCGCCGCGCGCAAAATTCCCGGTGGAGGCGACGGTGGTGGCGTGGCAGTATGGCAGCGCGGTTGCTCCGCAATGGAAAACCGCCGAGCCGGTGGAACGGGAATTCCACATCACCCAATGACCGTCAAATCATCGAAAACTGGCTTGATTCTGCGATGACCCGCCTTAATGCGTCAGTCGTGGTTGGGTCGGGAAAGGTAGGGCGGGCACTCTGCGGCCCGCCGTCGGGCATTGGCAGAAGAATCAACGTCACACTATCGTCGTGCGGCGGGCAGGGGACTGCCCGCCCTACCAACCAAGACGGACGCATCGCCAAGTGCCACCTACTTCTCCAACTGCACTTCGATGGATTTGGTCACCGTGTCAATCGGTTTGAGATCGAACTCGGCTTTGATGGTGACTTTCTTGCCGGCCAAATTTTGGGGCACTCGCCATGAGTGCGAACAAACGCCGCCTCAGCCATATTCCAGATTGCCGGAGTCCACCAGTTTGCCTTCCGCCGTCAGGACGGTGTAAGTTGGGCCTGTTGGCGGGCGCAACGCTCCCTTGGCGCTCATGAGATAGGGGGGTGAATAGCTCTCGCCTCCAGCTCCGAGGATGGTTGCCTGGATAGTTTGCGCCGGGCCTGCCTGACCGAAGAGACCCTGCAACAAGCCGGTTGAAGAGCGCGTGGGCACGGAGGTCAAGTTGATTTGCAGCGGTGAGCCGCATTTCAGGAGCGCGGTTTGCCCGGCCACAGCCTTGATGGCGCCTTCGGGAGCGCGCTTGGTGCCGCTCATGACCAGGGAATCGCCGGAGGCGGTTTTGCCCTTCAAGTTCAAGGAATAGAGGCGATAGTTGCCCGGCGGCACTTTGGCCTTGCCGTTATCCAGGCCGGGCTGCAACAGCACCCAGTCGCCCGGGGCCTTCTCCCAAGCCACCTGCAAGCTGCTGACTTGCTCCCCGCGCGGTTGCAGCGCCAACTCGGCCATCGGCTCCGCCCAAGGGTCCAGAGACAGCGATTTGCAGTCGGCAGCCAGGGTGACTTTATAGGGCTTGGCGTCAAGATAAAGCAATGGGCCAAAGGAACAGGATCGGTCTTCCAGGACGGCGCTTTGGATGCCGCCAGAACGATCCCAGTCCACCAGGAAACGGTCGCCGCCCTGGAAATACCAGGTGGTTTCGCCGCCATTGACGCCACTCCGCGAAGTTACGGGCCGTTCCGGGTCCCCGATTCGGAAATTGCAGTTCGCGTCCACCAGGCCCACCTTGTGGTGCTTTCCATCCACGTCCACCGCGGCTTCCAGATACCAGCCCGGCCTGATGAGAATCTCGCCGACGGTGGCATTGGGCATGGCGGCGGCCGAAAGCCCCGGCGCCATGAACATGTAAACCTGGGCGAAAAAGAAGGGGCGATCGGAGCCGATCTTAAGGTTCTCCGGCGCGGGAATCGGCCCAAAGAGCAATTCCTGCGGCGAGGAGACGGCTCCGGCACGCTGGGCGGGCGGGACGAGGCTGACGACCGGGGCACCCGTCAGGTCGCCTTTCCCATTCACATCCACGATCAGCCGGTCATAGCCCTGGCCGGTGCCTTTGGATTCATCGAGCCGGAACAGGAGTTGGTCGCTCCCGGCCTCAATCCGGCCGTAGAGCGGGTGCTGGGAGACGGCGGGCGGGGCCTTAAGGAGGCCCTGCGGTTTGACGGCCTGCATCATGGCGTAAGTGCTGGAGCCGGAAGGAAAGGACATGGCCTGCTGGGCATCGAGGGTCTTGAATACCAAGGGATAGTCCGTTGCCATCGAAAGGCCGGGAATTGCCAGCAAGAGCGCTCCGCATAAAAACATTGAGTTTTTCATAAGCGATTCTTCTGTTGTGTCACTTGCACATTAGTCCTCCCCTCAGCGATGTCAACCGCTAAACGCCCCTATTTCACGGGGGCAGGAAACAATTCTTCATTTCCTTGGGTAGGGACGGCGCGCTGCGCCGTCCGGGCGTCGCAGCGCGACGCCCCTACCTTTGAACAAGCTTGTCCTGCACCCCTTCTTTCACCAATTCGCTTTCAATCTGTTCCAGGGTCCGCCCTTTGGTTTCGGGCAGCTTCTCCCAGATGAAAAGGAGGCCCAGCGCGCAGATGGCGGCGTAGAGCCAGAAGGTGCCGTCCGGACCAAGCTCAGCCTTCAAAATCGGGAAGGTGTAAGTCAGGATGAAACAGGCCAGCCAGAGCGCGGCCACCGCGACGGCCATGGCCGCGCCGCGAATGCGATTGGGAAAAATTTCGGAAATCACCACCCAGGTGACCGGGGCCAGGGACATGGAATAACAGGCGATGGCCGCCAGCACGAGCAGGAGCACCGGCCAGCCTTGCACGCCTTGCTGGTAACAGAAGCTGATCCCGGTGTAAATGACGGCCAGCCCGGCCGCGCCCAGCAACATGAGCGGACGCCGGCCGCCGCGATCCACCACCCCCAGGGCGACAAAGGTGAAGGCCAGGTTGACCGAGCCGGTCCAGGCGATGTTCTTGAGCACCGAGGAAATGTCGTAGCCGGCGGCCTTGAAAATTTCCTCCGCGTAATTGAAAATGACGTTGATGCCGCACCATTGCTGGAAGACGGCCAGCACGACCCCCAGCAGCAGCACCTTTCTCAATCCCGGATGCAGCAGTTCGCGGAAGTCCACTTTTTCGGTTTCGTTCACCAGCGTCGCCTGGATTTCCTGGACGGCCTGGCCCGCGTAAGCCGCCCCGCCGATTTTTTGCAGGACGGCGCGGGCCTTTTCGGGCCGCCCGTTTTTGGCCAGCCAGCGCGGGCTTTCGGGAACAAAAAACATGCCGGCAAAAAACAAGGCGGCAGGAATGGCGGTGAGGGCAAACATCCAGCGCCAGCCCGACTGGCCATACCAGGAATTGACAATGAACTCATCAGTGGCGCCCCGGGGGAGATTGCGGACCAGAGACCAGTTGATCAATTGCGCCGCCATGATGCCGATGACGATGGTGAGTTGGTTGATGGAGACCAGCTTGCCACGCATCCGCGCCGGGGCGATTTCCGCGATGTACATCGGGGACAGGTTGGAGGCCAGGCCGATGGCGACGCCGCCGAGCATCCGCCACGCCACAAAAATGGAAAACGCCGGCGCGAGCGCGTTGCCCAGCGAGGTGAGCGCGAATAAAAAGGCCGAGGCGATCAATAATTTTTTCCGGCCATACTTGTCGCTCAACGCGCCGGCTACGAGCGCGCCTGCCAGACAGCCCAGCAGCGCGCAACTGTTGACCCAGCCGGATTGGGCGGCTTTGGCCAGGTGAAAATACCTCTCGAAAAAGGGTTTCGCGCCGCCAATCACCACCCAGTCGTAGCCGAACAACAGTCCGCCCAGGGCGGCGACCACGGAAATAAGCCAGATGTAGCCGAAACGGTATTCGGCCTTGAGATCGGAGGCGTCTTTTGGGGCCGCCGCGGTCATGCTTTTCCTTTTGGTCGCGCAAACCCGCCCAACAAGTCCGCCGCCGGCGCGTGGTTCGGGTCGCGCCGCAAAACTTTCCGCAAAAGCGCCTGGGCCTTCGTTTTTTGCCCCAGCCCCAGCCGCGCCTGCGCTTGCAGGAACAGGGCCGTGGTCTCCTGCCGGAATGGCAAATCGTCCTCGAACAGCAACAGGGCCGGCAGCGAGGTCGCAAAGTAGTCAATTTTGGCGGGCGAACTCCGGAGCGCGCGCGCGCGGGCCAGCAAGTCAAGCAAAAGCTTTTTCGCCTCCCGCTTCCGGCCGAGTTTTTCCAGCGCCAGCGCCGACCAGCAGGTCATTTCGCTGAAGGCGCGGACGCTCATCTGCTGAAAATCGCCGCGGAAGCCGGCGGCGGCGAGCCAGTGCTGCCGGGCCTTCTTTTTCTCGCGGAGCAAATCATACGCCACCCCCGCCCAGTAATGTATGTCGCTCTGGTTGGCCAGCAGATGCCGGGCTTCGCCGAGATTTTCCGGCGCGAGGAGCGCGTTTTCAAAATGGCCGGCGGCGCAGGGAAAATCATGCTGCGCCAGGGCCTCGCGTCCGAGGGCGAGCTGCGTGCGAACGTGTTGTCCCAGCGGCCCGCCCTCGCCGCCTTCCCACGGCTGAAACTGGCGTTGGGCCAGGAGATGCATGGCTTCGACGTGCCGGCCGGTTTGATTCAGCAGCGCGCAGAATTCCAGCGTTAAGTCGTCGCGCTGGCGGACGAGCGCGGCATATTTTTCCAGTTCCCGCAAGCGTTTCGCCGGTGTTTCGCCGAGGCGTTTCCAAAGCTGGTCGCGTTCGTAGAGCAGCCGGGCGTCGTGCGGATTGGCCCGAAAGGCGCGGTCGTAAGCGGCGCAAGCTCTGGACGGTTGTTTGGAGATGTTGAAGTAACCGATGCCGAGGTTGCGCCAGACGATGGAAAAATGGGGATTCAATTTTGCGCTGCGTTCCCAAAGCCGGATGGCCTCGGCGTGGCGGCGGCGGTCGTAAAATAAATTGCCCAGAAAGTAGGGCGCGCGGGCGTCTCTGGGATTGGCGCGCATCGCCGCTTCCAACACCGCAATCTCTTCCAGACGGGCAGGAAAACAATAATCCGGCGGGAGCGCCGCCGCCCGGCGGAAGTGCCGCAAGGCGGATTTTTTGAAGCCCAGTTTTCCAACGAGCCAGCCGAGCGTGTAGTGAACCAACGGCCATGAGCCCAACTCTTGCGTTGGCAAATCACCCGCCGTCTTGAAGCGTGCGGCCAGGAGCACCGCCATCGCGATCCATGCAAAACCACCCTGCGCGAGATCGTGAGCCAGGTCAAGACGCGCGGACAAATCGCAATCAAACCGTCCCGGGGTTAAGAGCCGCGCCCACCAGTCCAGCGGGTCCAGCCGGAGCGTATCCCGCAGCAGCAAATCCGCCTCGCGTTCACGGTCGAGCATCCGCAACACAATAACCTTGAGATTGCGCGCGCGCAGATTGTCGGTGTTGTAACGAAGCGAGCGGTCCAGATGTTCCAGCGCGGTTAGCCAGTCTGATTTTTTGCAATCCAGTTCCGCCAGCGCGTGATAACCCGCCGCCATCCACGCCTGGTTCCAGACCGCTTTGTAAAGCGCATCGTAGGCTTCGTCGTCGCGGCCCAGATAACGCAGGCACAAGCCGAGGTTGTAAAAGGCCTCGCCGTCGGACGGATTGGGATTGCGGCGCGTCAGGCGCGCGATGGCTTTGCGGAAGAAGGGTTCGGCCAGAATGAATTCACCGCGCTTGAGGCGCCACAGGCCCAGGGCGTTGTTGCAACGCCAGTCATCCGGGTCGCGGCGCAACGCCTCCTCCCAATACAAGACCGGTGATCGGGTGGCGTGGCGATACTGCTCCAGATGCAGGCCGGTGATGAACAACTCGTCCGCGCTGGCCATGTCCGCGGGCGCGGGCGGTTCGGTCGCGGGCGGCGGGACGGCGCCCCGGGCGCGGGGCTTCGGCGCGTAGGAAATAATTTCGCGGCCGGCGCGGTCCAGGACGCGCAGGAGCAAGCCGGTTTCGCGGACGCCACGCGGAAGGCTGACTTCTTTGACGAGCGGCGAACCCGGCGCAAGTCCCACCCTCCATTTTGCCAGGGTTTTGTCTTTCCAAGTCAGCGCAATGGCCGCGTCCGCATGTTTTGCGGTGACGCAGACGCCAAGGCGCGCACGGCGATTTTGGATTTTCAGACTGACGGCCGCCTGCAAGTTGGCATGTTGGGCCGGGCCGATTTTTTGGATGGGATACCAATACTGGCTCCAGGATTTCGTTTCGCCCGGCTGGAGAAAGCTGAAGTCGGGCTGGTTGTCGGCATAGACGCCGGCCATGATTTCGAGGTAGGGGCCGAATTCATTCCTGCCGTCGCGCCCGGTGAGGTTGCGGTCCCAGGCGTAACCGAATTCGTGATTGCCCCAGGTCCATTGCTTCTTGCCGGGCGCGATGTGGTGGCTGGCGATGTGAACCAGGCCCGCCTCCGCCGCGTAATCGTAGCCGCCGCAGAAATCCTCCCGGCTGCCCATGCACATGTAGGAGGTCGGCACCGGGATATTGGCGTAAAAGGAAAGGTCGTTCGGCGCGTAATCCACCGGCGCGCGACCGCCGCAGTGGGGCGGGAGGAACTGTTTTGGAATTTCCTTTTGCGGAATGCCCCGGCGTCCGCGCTCGCCGTAGTGGACGCCGTAATAGACATTCCGGCAGAGCGGATATTCGCTCATGGCGCGTTTGGCGTGGTCGGCCACGTAATAAACGTCGGGGGGAAAAAAACTTTGGTAGGCTTCATGCGCGCGCGTGGCGGCGTTGGCCCACCAGAGAAAGGTCTGCGGCAAGGGCGTGCGGTTGTAAGCGCGCACTTTCAAATCCAGGCAGCTCCGGCCGGGATGCAGGCAGACGCCGTGCATTCCTTTCATGCGGCACATCGGGTCGTGGTCGCCGCACCAGATGGTTTTCGAGCCGTCGGCGTGCGATTCGATTTTAAAATCCACGGGCAGGAAGGTCGCGGGCCGATGGTGCTGCGGCCAGTTGAACTCGATGCCGCCGGAAATCCACGGCCCGGCCAGGCCGACCAGGGCCGGCTTGATGACGGGCTGGTTGTAAATCAAATCGTAGCCGTTGGTCTTGTCCTGAATGGCGTGGATGCGCCCGCCGATTTCCGGCAGCACCAGCGCGCGGAGGAACTCGTTTTCAATCCACACCGCCCGCCATTTGCGGCGGACGGGTTTTTCGGCGATGCGATCCGTGAATGGCAGCGGATAGACCCTGCCGCTGCTGCCCTGATAAACGCGCTTTTCCAGAAACATTGGGTTCTTGTCCGGCGGCGCGGGCAGCCAGGTGGGGAGCGTGATGGTTCCGGTCGAGACACGAACTGGCGAAGGTTGGCGCATGGCGGCGATGTCATAGAGTGATCAAAATCAAGCGCAGGGTCAACCTCGGCGTACTAAAGCGGCAAAGAGATTCTGGCCGAACCACTGGACGACGTTGTTTTTCCATCCGAATTGACCCTGCTGAGGTCGTGCGACCTGCATCTGCCTGTGTTCCTGGCCCGGTCCGGCGGCCAACTTATCCTTGAACAACGAAACCTTGGGGGGTTAAAGTGTAACCATGCCAACTTGGTTGTCAGAGAGAATTGTTTTCGATCCCGCGGTTTGTCATGGCAAACCGGTGGTGCGCGGCACGCGTGTCCTGGTGGCCAATGTGGTTGGAGCCGTGGCGGCTGGCGAGGCCACGCCAGAGATATTGCGGGATTACCCGTCGCTCACGGAAGCGGATGTGCGGGCGTGCCTTGAGTTTGCCGGCAGGTTGACGGCCATGGGATGCCAGAACAACGGGAAACCACATTAAAAAACCCGTTTAAGCTGCCTGCAACTCCCGCACATGGGCGACATCCCGGCGGGAGACTGGCCGGAGCTTCTTGCTCTCCACCGTGGCCACCGTCAGGGTGTGTCCGTCGAGAGTGGTAAATTCCACTTCGTAAGCCGCCCCGCCCTTGTGGATGTGGATCACCGTGCCGACATCACCCGCCTTGAGCTTCTCGCCCGGCAAGTCGGCCGTCAACACCACACAATTATGTTCGTTGATCTTCATCAGTCCAAAGGATACGCGGTAATCAAGCGGGCGCAACTTCTCCGTGATTGAGTTGCCAGACCGAGCGCACACGCGACAAACGGCCATCGGGAGCATTTAGTTTACCTTCCACTTGGTAGCGAGGGCCAAAGCCTGTCTCTTGCGCCCGTTTCACTTCGTGCCTCTTCCCGTGCTGGCGAGGCGCTTGCGCCAGTTCCTCCCATTTCTCCGCTTGAAATCCAAACCCGGCGAAAAACCTGGCTTTGCTTGCGCCATAGGGATGATCAGGGTTGAGCAGGTAACCGACGATCATCTCCTGCTCAACCACGAGCTTGTCTGCATTGGGCAATTTCATTTGGCTCGCCAGCATATCCGTCATGGTCAGCCGCAAGTCCAGAAATAAGTCAGACGAGTTTCGTTGTGCGCTGAGTCAAAGTTGGCGGCGAAATTCAGCAGGAACGGCACAAGCCCTGCCTTCCCGGCCCACCCAAAACGGACCGGTTACCATCGGTCTTGAGTTTGCGGGACGATTGGGATAATGGTCACGCATCATGAAACGAGCTTGGGCGGCGTTCGCCATCGCCTGCTGCCTGACGCTGGCGCCGCACCAGCCCGGGGCCGCCGCCGCCCAGGCCGTCCTCAAGGCGGAGAGCTTCCAACATTATGTTGACAGCTTCAACGCCGGCGATGAAGAGGCCTATCCCGCCGCCATCCGCAACACCAACGCCTGGCGGTTTCTGCGGGACAACATTCCGCTGTTCCACTGCCCGGACAAGACGCTGGAGGAGATTTATTACTTTCGCTGGTGGACTTACCGCAAGCACCTCCGGCAAACGCCCGGCGGGTATGTCGTCACCGAGTTCCTGCCGGACGTGCCGTGGGCCGGCAAGGACAATTCCATCAACTGCGCGGCGGCCCTCCACTTTTATGAGGGACGCTGGCTGCACGACCCGAAATTTTTGGACGACTACGCCGCCTTCTGGCTGCGCAAAGGCGGGAGCGTGCGCAGTTACAGTTTCTGGATCGCCGATGCGTTATGGAATCGCCACCTGGTCACCGGCAGCGCGGCGGAAGTGACGGAATTCTTCCCCGACCTCGTGGCGAACTATGGCGAGTGGGAGAAAAGCCACCGGGGCACCAACGGTTTGTTCTGGCAGATTGACGACCGCGACGGCATGGAGATGTCCATCGGCGGCAGCGGCTGCCGGCCCACCATCAACAGCTATATGTTTGCCGACGCACTGGCCCTTGCGAACATGGCGGACCTTCTGGGCAAAACTGACGCGGCGGCGGAATTCCGCGCCAAGGCCGCGCAACTCAAGCAACTCGTCCAGGAAAAGTTGTGGAACGCGGACCAGCAATTCTTTGAAACCCTCCCCAACAGGCCCGGCGCGGCCCTGGCGGGCGTGCGCGAATTGCACGGCTACACGCCCTGGTATGTGAATTTGCCCGACGCCGGTTACGAAGCCGCCTGGCTGCAACTCATGGACACGAATGGCTTTTACGCGCCCTTCGGCCCAACCACCGCCGAGCGCCGCAGCCCGAAATTCCGGCTGGCGTATCAAGGACACGAGTGCCAATGGAACGGGCCAAGCTGGCCGTTCGCAACGTCGGTGACGTTGACCGCGATGGCCAACCTGCTCAACCACTATCAACAGAACGCCGTCGGCCGGCGCGATTACCTGGACCTTCTGCAAGTTTACGCCAAGTCGCAGCATCTCCGGCGCGACGACGGCAAAGTGGTTCCGTGGATTGATGAAGATTTGAATCCGCTCACCGGCGACTGGATTGCCCGCACGGTCATGAAAACAAAAGGGAACCAAATTTACGAGCGCGGCAAGGACTACAACCATTCCACTTTCTGCGACCTGATTATCTCCGGCCTGGCCGGGCTGCGTCCCCGCGCCGGTGACCTGGTGGAAATCAACCCGCTCGTGCCGGAAGAAACGTGGGATTATTTCTGCCTGGACAACGTCGCCTATCACGGACACATCTTGACTGTCCTCTACGACCAATCCGGCGAACACTACGGAAAAGGAAAAGGGTTGCGCGTGTTGGCGGATGGGAACGAAATAGCCGCGTCCCCGCGCCTGGCGCGTTTGACCGGCGCACTGCCGACGACGCGCCAATGAGCCGGCGCGCCGCTCGAAATACCGCCTCCCCAAAACCGCCCCGTTAAGGCGGACACTTGCTCAGAAAGTCAAGGCAGAACATGCTCTCGATTGCTGCAGGTCGGTTTCTCGCCAATGGTGCCAATCGTGTAAGCGCCGCCGTCGGGACAGACCGGCAATTCTCCATTCGGTCCCCGGCCAATGTAGGGCCGCACATCCTCCCACGTTGGCGTGTCGGTAATTTGTTTATGAGCTTCCAGCGCCCATTGCTGCTTGGCCCCGTCAATGATCCGGAGATTGTTGATGCACGCATTCATCCTTTGCGTTTTCAGATCCAAGGCTTGGAACTGTGCCGCGGCGCCCCTCTTTGCCTCCTCCTCAGACGCCAGGCGTTGGTTGAGCCTTTGAATCTCCTGACGCGCCTTTGCCAGTTGGTTGGTCTGCTCGCGGAGGAGCGAGACTTCGCCGCGCAATCTCGCCAATTCGCGCACCTGCGTCTCCGAGAGCGAGGCCGCGCCGGCCTTGGCCGCCTCTTGCGCCGCGGCCGCCAACTTCTCCTGCAACGGCGCGAGCTGCGCCGCCTGCTGCCTCAACTCCTCATTGTCCAGGCGCATCTGCTGGATAGATTGATGCTGCATTACCACGGCCACTGCCAGGGCGGCCACAGCGATGGCGCTGACGATTGCGATTTTAGCTTTGCTCATGGTCATCAACTTTACAATGGTTGAGATTGCTCTGCACTCATAAAGGGCTGCCAACCCGGCAAACCGGACATCCTCTTTTAACCGCCAGCCGCCCATTCTCAAGCCTCAAATTCTTGTGGTGCGTCAGTGAAGGAGTGCGCCTGTCCTCGGGCGCAGCATCAGTCAAAGATTCGGCGGTCTCGGATTTGTCGGGCGCGACGGAAGCCCGGACGTTGCTGCGCCCGGGGACGGGCGCACTCCGACTGTGTACCTGCTGTCTCTGAGGCATTACAAATTCATTCGGTTATCGCCCGCCTCCCGCTCGAAATCGTTTCTCGCCAGCGGATCGAATTACCGGCACAGTAGCCTGCATCCTATGAAACGGCTCACCTTCCTTCTTCTGGCGCTGGCCGCGGTCAGCGCCTGGGCCAAACCGGCGCCCTCCATTTCCCTCGCCGGCCGGTGGCGTTTTCAATTGGATCGCGCTGATGCCGGGATCCCGGAAAGCTGGTTCGCCCGCAAATTAAACGGCCAAATCAACCTGCCCGGTTCGCTGCCGGGCCAGCGCATCGGCGACGACATCTCCACCAACACTCGCTGGATGGGCGACATCGTGGACCGGTCGTGGTTCACCGCGCCGGAGTTTGCGGCTTATCGCCAGACGGGAAATGTCAAAATCCCCTTCTGGCTTCAGCCCGAAAAATACTACGCGGGCGCGGCCTGGTTCCAGCGTGACATTGCCATTCCAAAGGATTGGGAGGGCCAGCGCGTTCTACTCGCTCTGGAAAGGCCGCACTGGGAAACGCGCGTCTGGCTCGACGACAGGCCGGCCGGCTCGAACGCCAGCCTTTCGACACCGCATGAATATGACCTGGGCCGGCTGGCTCCCGGCTCACACACGCTGACCATTCGCGTGGACAACCGGATGATCATCGCCATCGGCGCCAACTCGCACGCCGTCAGCGATCACACCCAGGGCAACTGGAACGGCATCGCCGGCCAAATCCAATTGCGCGCCACGCCCCTGGTGTGGATTGAGGATTTGCAGGTCTATCCGCATCTGGCGGCCAAGTCCCTGACGGTGAAAGGAAAAATTGGCAACGCCGGCGGGCAGGCGGGCCACGGCCTCGTGCAACTCGCCGGCAGCGGCCAAAAGATCCAATTGGAGGTCGCGTGGGAACCCGGCGGCGGCTCCTTTGAAACCGAATTCAACCTCGGACCGGGCGCCCAACCCTGGGATGAGTTTTCCCCCGCGCTGGGCCGCCTGGATGTTGCCTTGAATGGCAACGACACCAGGTCCGTCACCTTTGGCCTGCGCGATTTTTCCGCCGACGGCGCCCAGTTCGTCCTCAACGGCCGCAAGATTTTTTTCCGCGGCACCCTGGAGTGCTGCATTTTTCCGAAGACCGGCCATCCGCCGACGGAAGTTGCGGAATGGAAACGTATTATCGGCGTGGCGAAATCTTACGGACTGAATTTGCTGCGCTTTCATTCCTATTGTCCTCCGGAAGCGGCCTTCGCGGCGGCGGACCAGCTCGGCATGTATTTGCAGGTCGAGACGTGCTGGGCCAAC
Organism: Verrucomicrobiota bacterium; assembly: GCA_049513975.1. Taxonomy (GTDB): domain Bacteria; phylum Verrucomicrobiota; class Verrucomicrobiia; order Limisphaerales; family Palsa-1400; genus JBEKOF01. Next base: position 37,886 of record JBEKVM010000035.1, read on the forward strand.
GGTTCAACGGGACTGGGCGACGGCCGGCCGGTGGACCAATGGGTTTATGACGAGACCGCGCGCATCTTGCAATATTACGGAAACCATCCGTCGTTCATGCTCATGCCCTATGGCAACGAACCGGGCGGCAGGAACGCCGGCGCCTGGCTCGCCAAATATGTCTCGCATTTCAAGGCGCTCGACCCGCGCCGGCTCTGGACCAGCGGATCGGGCTGGCCGGAACTTGCGGAGAACCAGTTCGATGTCACCCCCGGCCCGCGCATCCAACAGTGGGGCGATGGCATTCGCTCCCGCATCAACTCCAGGCCGCCGGAGACGACCACCGATTATCGCTCCTTTATCTCCGCGCGCCAGGTGCCGGTTATCAGCCACGAAATCGGCCAATGGTGCGTCTATCCCAACTTTGACGAAATCCCGCGATACACCGGCTATCTCAAGCCGAAGAATTTCGAGATTTTCCGCGACCGTCTTCAAGCCGGCGGCATGGGCGGCCTGGCCAAAGCGTTCTTGCTGGCCTCGGGCAAATTGCAAACCCTCTGCTACAAGGAAGACATCGAGTCCGCCTTGCGCACGCCGGGCATGGGCGGCTTTGAATTGCTGGACCTGCACGATTTCCCCGGCCAGGGCACGGCGCTGGTCGGTGTGCTCGATCCTTTTTGGGGCGATAAAGGCTATGTCACCGCCAGCCAGTACCGCCGTTTCTGCAATGCCACCGTGCCCCTGGCCCGCCTGGACAAACGCGCTTTCAACACCGGCGAAACCCTCGCCGCGCCGGTCGAGGCTGCTCATTTCGGCCCCGCCCCACTCAAAGATGCGGCCACATCGTGGCAACTCCTCCCGGACCGCGGCCCGGCCTTCGCCACCGGCAAATTCCCGGCCAGGGAAATCCCTGTGGACAACGGCGCCGCGCTCGGCACGGTGCGCGTGGATTTGAAGAACGCCAAAGCGCCCGCGCGCTACAAATTGGTGGTGACAATCCAAAACGGGGCCCACGGCTCAAGGCTCGCTGAAAATGACTGGGATGTCTGGATTTATCCCGCGCCGGCGGCCCCGGCCGCGCCGGACGGCGTGCTGGTGACTTCGCATTTCGACGGGGCGGCGGAGGAGCGGTTGCAGTCCGGCGGAAAAGTATTGTTGACCCTGCCGCCGGCCGGCATCCGCAACTTTGACCGCGCGCCGGTGGCGGTTGGATTTTCCAGCATCTTCTGGAACACCGCGTGGACCAGGCGCCAGCCGCCGACGACCCTGGGCATCCTCTGCGATCCGCGGCATCCGGCTCTCGCTGAATTTCCAACCGAATCCTGCGCCAACTGGCAATGGTGGTATCTCCTCCACCGCGCGGGCGCGCTGCGGCTGGATGTTTTGCCCAAAGACCTTGACCCGATTGTGCGGATGATTGACGACTGGGTGACGGCCCGGCCCCTCGGCCTGGTCATCGAAGCCAGGATTGGCCAGGGCGGAATCGTCGTCTGCGGTTTCGATTTGGCGGGCGATTTGAGCGATGATCCGGTGGGCCGGCAGATGCGTCAAAGCCTGCTTCACTACATGGCCGGCCATTCCTTCCATCCGAAAACCGCCATCACCCCCGTCCAAGTCCGCCAGTTGCTTAAGTGACCCGTTTAGAGCATTTTTATTAAAACTGTGGCCAGGGCACCTGACCGGGATGCATGAACTGGTTTACCTGCTGTAGTTACAATTATCTTTAAACTGCTCTAATCACTTGAGAAATGAGACTACCCCACATTGCCAAATACTCAATGTGGGGTAGTCTCATTTTAGCAAGGAACTTGAATCTGTCGAGAAAAAAGATTCAAGCGTTTCCAATGAGACCGGAGCCGGAACGCCTCATCAGGATGCGATGAATTGGTTTGCCGCCTGCGGCTGCAGTTTTAATTAAATCGCTCTACGCTTTCAGGCCTTTGAGGCCGGCCTCCCATTTCTCGTTGGCCTTGATCATTTCGTCCCAGGTGACTTCGGCGCGCCGGTAGGCGGCGGTGCGGCCGAGAATGGTGGTGAGGTTGCTGCGCACGCTGGGCGCGACGGTGGGATTGGAAAAATCACCCGAGGTGATGGCCTTGTGAAAGGTGGAGATATTGTTGACCACACCATCGGTGAAAAGGTTGGTCATCGTCCCGCCATTGTAAGGCTCATCGCACACCACCTTCACCACGCCGAAATAATGCGTGTCAATGACGCCTTCCATGCCATAGACGCGGCATTCGATGTCCTCCCAGCCCTTGCCAGCCTGTTTGGAACTGAAGGTCAGCCGCACGTCGTTGGGGTAGTCGAAGACCACCGAAAAATTGTCCCAGACCCCGTTCGGCACCGGCGCGCGGGTCCGTCCGCCGGCGCCCCAGGCGCGCAGGGGCGCGGCATCCAGAATCCACGAGGCCACATCCAGCGCGTGAATGTTCTGCTCGGTGATGATGTCGCCGGACAGGGTGCGGTCCGCGCCCCAGGCGCGCAGCCGGGCCTCGTCGTTGTTCGGACTGTTTCTGATAACCGCATCCATGCGACTCCAGACGTCGCCGGTTTGGTAGGCGGCTTCACCGGAAACAATTTTGCCAATCCCCCCCGCGTGCACCACCCTTACCGCCTGCTGATAGGCAGGATGGGCGCGGGTCTGAAAGTCCGCCAGAAAGACCAGTTTCTTTTCCGTCGCTTTGCGCCCGCTCTCCGCCATCGTCTGGCAGCCCGGCACGTCCACCGCAATGGGCTTGGCGCAATAGACGTGCTTGCCGGCCTCAATGGCCGCCGCGGCCTGCTCCGGGTGGAAGTAAGGCGGCGACTCAATCACCACCGCGTCCAGATTCTGTTCCAGCAGACGCCGGTAAGCGGAAAGCCCGGTGAAGCGGCGGGCCTTGTCCACCTGGAACTTTTCTCCCGCCGCCTCCGCCTTGTCCGGGAAATAGTCCGCCACCGCCGCCAGGTTGTAATGGCCGTTTTTCAAGAAAAGATCGGCGATCCACACGCCGCGACCGCCGCAGCCAATCAGGCCAATGTTGATGCGGGAATCGCTCCCGGCGCCACGGGCCAACCCCGCGGGCGCGACCGCGAGGGACAAGGCCGAAGCCCCGGCCGTGGCCAGAAACTGCCGGCGCGTGAAAGTGGAGTGTTGCAGGGGTTTCAATGTTTTGTGGATCATAAGTTTGCCAGGTTGCGGTTTCACCAGATTGCTTTGGCCGGGCTGATTCAAGCAAAGCATAGCCCGGATTCGGCCCGCTTCAAGCAGGGAATATGCCCTTGAGAAATTTCAGGTCCGCGCGGTAATCCTCCACCAGCGCGTGCGGTGCGGCGGCTTCGATCTGCATCCAGCCCCGGTAATCAATCTCATCCATCGCCTGGCGGACTTTGTGAAAGTCAATCCGTCCCTGGCCGAGCATGAAATTCCCATCCTTGGCGTGGAATTCGCACACCTGGTCCTTGAGCGCGCGGATCTCCTGGCAAATGTCGTAGCCCTTGTCGGTGGAATTGCCCACGTCGTAGTAAACCTGAAGCGCGGAAGAACCGACGCGGTGGAGAATATCGAGATTCTCGGCGGCGCTGAGATAGTTTTCCAGGCCGAGAATCACGCCCGCTTGCCCGGCGCGAGGCGCCAGTTCTTTGAGCAATTCCACCGTGCGATCCGTCCCCTCTTTGTCGCCCTTGAGTTCGCCGTGGAAAAACTGCGCGACCAGGATCACCTTGACGCCGAGCGCCTGCGCCACCGCCAGGGAATCCAGCAACCAGATCGCGGCGCGAGGATCGCTCTTGAGCGGGATATTGTTCAATTCCGCCAGGGCCAGCGAGGCGATCTCCAATCCGTTCCGGCGGGCGGCGGTCAAATAGGCCTGCTGCACGGCTGGCTGGCGCAGGTGCATCCGGTCGCCCAGGCTGCCAAGGTTGACCTGCACGCCATCCAGGCCAATGTCGCGCGCGACCTCAAAGCAGGAAGGGTCGCTTTTGCGCAACGACCATTCGGGAGCGCCGATTTTGAAACCGCGCCCGCCCGGAGCCGCCAGCAGAGGGGCCACCGCGGAACCGAATGCCAGCGTCGCCGCCAACTGTGTGCTGCGCCCGATCATTTCCCGGCGCGTCAATTTTGCCAAGGCCCCGGTCATCGGCATTATCCTATTGCCTGAGCGGCCTTCGCGTCGAGGGAGAAATCGCCCGGAACCATGCAATTTGCGGCGAAACAGGTGCAAGAACAGGGCAGTTTTTGCACGCTTTGTGGAAGGCACTGCCTTGATATGAGACAAAAAATAGGGCGATAAAGGGCTTTGTAGGGTGAAAAATGGCTAAAACCAGGGTGGAAAAGGGCGAGAACGGAAGAGAATCTGCGTTTTAAGGCCATTTTTGAGGCCGCCGGGGCTAAAGCCCCCGCTTGGCATTGCCGATGCTATATGGATGCTTGTATGACGAGTGTAACTACTAAAACAGCAACACCGGAAGTGACCGTTGGTCTCTTGTCCGTTTTCGCCGCGATTGCCGCCAAAGTGCGCGCCGCCATTGACGCGCAGATGCCTCTCGGCTACCAGGATGAGAGCGGATTCCACACCGGTGTCAAGCCGCGCGACGGAGAAGCCGCCGGCATTGCAGACTGGTAATCCACCGCCGCAACGCGGGCCGGGTTTTCCATTGCGGACACCAGCGGTGTCCAATGGAAAGCCACAAGCGTGCCGCGCGCCGGGATGGATTGCCTGGCAGGAAAGATTTACGACGCCGAAAGGCGTTTTTTTTGTCTTAAATTCCCCTCCCCCACGGTCGCGTCGTGTACGGGCCACTTCCAAGACGAAAGCACTGATTGTATTGAGCAGACGGATTCTTCCGGGGCGCTCTTTTGCAGATTGGATCAAGCAACCGGCTTGAGAACCGTTGCCCCGGCGGCGGGGCGGGAAACAAACATGGTCGCCTCGATCCCGGTTTTCTGATGGTAATCCGCGCCGATTTTTTTTGAGATGGCGTCCACGGCGTCCGTCTTCACCAGGGCCACCGTGCAACCGCCAAACCCGCCGCCGGTCATGCGGCAACCGTAAACGCCGCCCTGCGCACCCAGGGCCTGCGCGATTTCCACCACGGCATCCAACTCGGCGCAACTGACCTGGTAATCGTCGCGCAGGGAAAAGTGGCTGGCGTACATCAACTGCCCGGCCGCGGACCAGTCGGAATCGCCGAGGAGGCGGGCGGCCCGGGGCGTGCGCTCGATTTCGCCGATGACATGGCGGGCGCGCCGGAAGACGACGTCATCCATCCTGGCCCTGGCCTTCTCCAGCGCGGCGGAAGTGGCATCGCGCAAGGAGGCGACGCCCAGGATTTTGGCGGCGGCTTCGCATTGGGCGCGGCGTTTGGCGTATTCGCCGCTGCCCAGTTCGTGTTTGACATTGGTGTTGGTGACGAGCAAGGCGACGGAGGGATCGCGCATGGGCACCAGCTCCGGTTTGCGCGAACGGCAATCCAGCAGGAGCAGATGATCTTTGCGGCCCATGACGGAAATGAACTGGTCCATGATGCCGCAAGGGACGCCGGCGTATTGATGCTCGGCTTGCTGGCAAAGCAGGGCCTTGTCCACCGGGTCGAGCGTCCGGCCGGTGATGGTTTCCAGGAGGGTGGCCGTGGCCACCTCCAGGGCGGCGCTGCTGGACAATCCGCCGCCCAAAGGCACGGTGGAATGGATCAGGGCGTCGAACCCGCCGGGCGAAATGCCGCGGGCCAGAAAGCCGGCGAGAACGCCCGCCGGGTAATTGGCCCAGATGCCCCTGGCGAAGGGTTTCATGGGCTTGCTCAGATCAATCATGACCGGCTGGCCGGCCTTCTCGGACGAGCGCAATTCCACCCGGCTGACTCCTTTGGCGGCCGGGGCGGCGGCGATGACGGTGTAGCGTTCAATGGCCATGGGCAGGACAAAGCCATCGTTGTAGTCGGTGTGTTCGCCGATGACGTTGACGCGGCCCGGGGCGGCGGCAATCCACCGCGGAGAGCGCCCGCAGATTCTGCTAAATTCGGCGGCGGTGAAATCGGAGAGTTCGGTCAAGGTCATGGGGCCGGGGTTGTTTCGGGCGGTTTCGCGGCGGTGGGCTGGACTTGGGATTTGCCGCGCCAGGCCAGAAGGAGCATGAGGAAGCCGAAGACGAGCAGGACAAGCCCCCAGTAAAGGTTGATGTTGATGCCGAGCGAGCGCTTGTACATGTCGGTGTCCGAACCGGTCAAGGCGCCATAGCCGGTCAAGAGCACGCCGATGAGGGAGAACATGAGGCCAATTGGCCAACGAAGATCGAGACCCATAAGTATTTGTTCCTTTCGTTAATTGGTTAGTAGAAAATGATGTTGAGCACGACACACCCGAGGAGGAGGATCACGCCCAACACGGCGGGCCTGAGATACCAGGCCTCGCCTTCGTCCTTGACCTTGGGCGTGAGCGAATAAACCAGCCCCTTGAGTTCCTCGTCGGTCTTGGTGCGCCGGGTGGCGAGGGAGATGACCAGCGTCAGCACCAGGCAGGCGATGAAAGCGAAAGTGGCCAGCCAGAAGTTTTGGGCCATGTCACTGGGGAACTGGAGGCATTGGGGAATATCGGCGAGCGACTTATGCATCCAGAGCCAGAGGTAGCCGCCCTTGATGCCCAGGGCGTTGCCGGAGGCGTTGGACAGCGCCTGGAAAAGAGCGGAGGTGGCGGTGCCCCCCAGCAAACCCAGGAAGGCGCCGGTGCCGGTGGTGCGCTTCCAGAACATGCCGAGGAGGAAGGTGGCGAAGAGAGGGGCGTTCACAAAGCCAAAGACCAGTTGGATGATATCCATGGCGTTGGACCATTGGCTGACGAGATAGGCGCAAAGGATGCTCAGGACAATGCCGACGACCGTAATGAAACGGCCCATCCAGGCGTAGTGTTGATCGCTCTTGTTGGGCGCGATGTAGGCCTGGTAGAGGTCATAGGTCCAGATGGTGTTGAAGGCGGTCACGTTGCCCGCCATGCCGGACATGAAGGAGGCCAGCAGGCCGGTCAACGCCAGACCCAGCAGGCCCGTGGGACAATATTTCTTGACCAGCGAGAGGATGACCCCGTCGTAATCGGTCTCGCGGACGGCGTCCTGCAGGCGGGTTTTCAGTGTATCCTCGGGAAGCGCGGCGCTTTTGTTGTCGGCAACGATGGCGGCGATTTTTTCCGGATTGAGTTTGTAAGTCTTGGCGTCGTCGCTGCCCAGGGCGGTGTTGATGGCTTGGAGGGCGGCTTCGCCCTGGAGGCCGGCGGAGGAGGCCTGGTTGACGGCCGGCAGCATTTTTTGATAGATCGCAGCCGTGAGCGGTTTGGGCGGCAGACGGTAGCCGTCTTGGTGGGTGATGGCGAGGGCGGCGGCGATCATGCCCGGCAGGATGACCAGGGCCGGGAAGAGCATTTTGGGAACGGCGGCGATCAAGGGAGTGCGGCGGGCGGCGCTCATGTTCCTGGCGGCCATGGCGCGCTGGACGACGAGGAAATTGGTACACCAGTAACCGAAGGAGAGGACGAAGCCGAGACCGAAGACCATGGCGAACCAATCCACACCCATGGGATTGGAGGCCGGCCCGGCCAGGAGCGGATGCCAGGCGCTGGTCCAGGAATCCGCCGGGTAAGTCTTCCCGGCCTTGTCAATCATCCCGGCCGCCGCGGGATTGGCCGCCACCAGGACCAGTCTGCCCTTCATCGCATCCCAGCCGCCGACATCCTTGAGGCCGAGGTAAACCACGGGCGCGAAGCCGAGGACGATCATGAAGAACTGGAGGACTTCGGTATAGATGGCGGAGGTCAGGCCGCCCTTGAGGACGTAGAGCAGCACGACGGCGGAGCAAATCCAAAGGCTGGCATCATAGTTCCAGCCCAAAAGCTGATGCAGCAGCTTGGCCAGCAGATTCACCGAGATGCCCGAAGCGAACAGCGTCATGACGGCGAAGGAAATGGAGTTGAGGGCGCGGACGCGCTGGTCGAAGCGCATGTTGAGGTATTCGGGCACGGAACGGGCCTTGGAACCGTAATAAAAGGGCATCATGAAAACGGCGAGAAAGACCATCGCCGGAATGGCGCCCACCCAGTAGAAGTGGGCTTGGGCGATGCCATACTTGGCGCCGCTGGCGGCCATGCCCACCAGTTCCAGCGCGCCCAGGTTGGCCGAGATAAAGGCCAGGCCCGTCACCCAGGCCGGAATGGAGCGGCCGGAGGTGAGGAAGTCCGAAGAGGTCTTCATGAAGCGCGCCAGGACGAAGCCGATGCCAATGACGAAAGCGACGTAAATCAGCAGGATCGCGTAATCGAGAGCGCCTAATTGAATATGCATAAAGTTGGATGGGAAGGTTCAACCCACGCTCCCGCCCGTGAATCGTGCCGGGGCAAGACCGGTGCAGCGACAGCGGATGCGTGTGCCATGTTGTGTGTGTGCATGTTCCGTGCGGGAAATAAAAACACAAAACCCCCGAATCTGGCAATCACCATTTTGTGAGGAGGTCCGGAAGAAGCCCTTTGCCGGGCGCGGCCAGGGCGGAACCGCCCAAGTGGTGTGAACAATTCGACCCATCAAATTAAATTGGCCTTGATCGGAAACAGATCATTGGGGAATGCAAGCGGTTCCTGGAAAGGCGTTTCGATTGATTTGCCGCATCCGCCGTCGCGGTGCTTTGGCGCGACAAGAAATGCGCAGCCTTCACCCAAAGCGGCTCTCGCAATGGCGAGCATACGCGCCCCCGCGTGTGCTGAGAGGCGCCCTCGCCTGTCAGTCTGGGTTGCAAACGTCTGGATACGGGCCGTTCGGCTCGGTGGAGTGTTCGGCGGGGGCGCCGACCACAGCACGCTTTTCCACCTCCGCTGAAGCTGCGGAGGACAAGGAATTCGCAAAACGAATTAAGACTTTTTGCGTCACACCCTTGGCCCCAGTGCCGCAAAAAGTCTTAATTCGTTTTCAATTGTACTTTTATGCCCAGGACGGGAACGAGCCGCCCCATATCCATGTTGCAAAAGCTGGAAGATGCCAAATTCTGGTTGTCACCGGTCGGTTGTCGGTCAATCATGGCTTCCGGCCGCATGACTTGAGAAAAGTTGCCCGGATTATCGAAGAAAACGAACCTTTTATCATGGAAAAATGGAATGAGTTTTTCAGACCTTAGAATCAAGCGCATCGCCACATCAGCCGACACATTGACGGTCGAACTGATGGATGGAAGGACGCTGGCCGTTCCCCTGGCTTACTATCCAACACTGCTGCACGCCAGCGAGGCAGAGCGCACGGATTGCCACCCCATCGGCGCGGGGTATGGCATCGAATGGCCACGGCTGGATTATCATTTGAGCGTGGAAGGATTGATGCAAGGGCATCCCGAAGCGCCTGGTTTGCGCCGCATCAAAACCGCCGCGTAAACCTCCCCTGTTTTGGCCTTTCCCTTATCTCTGATGGAAGATTAGCTTTTAAGCCAGATTCCGTCAAAGGAAAAGTTCATGGGAAAAGTTATGGTTTGACCCCCTGACTAGAATTGGCCTTGATCGGAAACAGATCATTGGGGAATGCAAGCGGTTCATGGAGAGGCGTTTCGATTGATTTGCCGCATCCGCCCCGTCGCGGTGCTTTGGCGCGACAAGAAACGCGCATCCTTCACCCAAAGCGGCTCTCGCAATGGGGAGCATACGCGCCCCCGCGTGTGCTGAGAGGCGCCCTCGCCTGTCAGTCTGGGTTGCAAACGTCTGGATACGGGCCGTTCGGCTCGGTGGAGTGTTCGGCGGGGGCGCCGACCACAGCACGCGGGCGCGTGCGCTCCCCGGATTTTCCCCCTCCGCGACAGCGGAAAACTATGTTGACACCCCAAATGCGGCCTTTCTTTCCCCTTCAATGCCTTTAACTCTCCTGGTGGTGATGGCGGCGGATTCCATGTTGCGAAGGGCAGACAGGGCGCAGGCTGGAAGCCGGCGACTTCACGACCAGGCTGATTATGGGGCTTCAGCGAGTCTGACGTTTGAGGCGTCGTCTTTCAAGGGGAATCAAACCTCCCAGTCTCGACGGAGGGAGTGCTGTTATTGATTGCCGTGCGATAATGTCGCTTTTATAGGCCCGATACTGTCATTTAACTGTATCCCATTTGTGATAGGGTTTCGCAGATTCGTAATAATTGGCCACTGCGTAGCTCCCGATTCAATCATCACGCGGACTTGCTGTTCAAGACGCTGTTCTACGACTTTGCGTTTTAGCGTAAAACGTGTCACCCCGAAATCCAAAACAGGTACAGTTTGACCAATGAAATCACCTGGTGGAAGCCCCTTTAAATACAATAACGCTCTTTTCCAGTCACCAATCTCGGCTTCTTCGATTTTCCAAGGAGACGAGCAAACTACCGCATTCAAACAACTCCAGGAATCGGTTGGAAATGGTTGGAAGTCTTTATCTGGATCAATCCTTAAGAGGCGTAAATCAACATCGCACTCATATAAACATAGGATAGCGCAATTATCAGCCACTGGCACAACGATGATCGGTTTATGCAAAAAATCCTGGAAAAGAAAAACGGTACCGGCCGTTTTGTCCTTTGGCCGATAATCAATTTGGCACATCGAACCTTTTAACGATCTCCAAAACGATGCCGGTTTAACGTGGAGTGAACCTCCATTGCGCAGCGGCACCTCGATTTCTCTACGAAAGGTCTCCATCACAGGCACACCAATAATTACCAAAACAAGGCCTATAAGACTATACTTTTTCACTCTGGTCATTTTCATAGGCGGATGTCGCAGCTAATCAGTCGGCGCAGCCGGTGGAATCCCATCAAAGGGGTGACAATACTTTTGCACTATTCTGTTCATTCATTCGCACCTTTCCTCTCTTGAAGTTCTGCGCTCAAGGTGTTTCGAGTTCCCAGGTGCAACCTCTGCGCTAGCTGCCCGATGGTCATCGTCGTCTCCCGCCGCAACCGGGCGGCCAACCCCTCTTTGTCCGGATCGGCTTTGGTCTTCATGGAGGAAACATAGATCGCGGCTGGGGGGATGGCAAGGGCGCTGCGCCGGCCCTGACTCGTTTTCGCGGAATAGAGTCACGACCCGATGGAGTCCCGCCCTGCCGATTTGAAATGAAGTCGCGGCGGGCAACGGAGTGCCCGCCCTACCATCCAAGACCGGGGCGTGGCCACAGGTCCGGAGGGCGCGCACTTTCGGGCGTGACGACGCGGGGGAACTGTGGCATTGTCCGCGCCGAGAATGAAGAATTGGGCGCCATGAATGATACCATGAAAAACGAATATTTGCCGCCGGAATTGCTCGAGTTTGAACGGTTGTTGAATATGCCGAACAACGACCCGACCGGCCTGGCCGGGTATTTCAACGCCGGCGAAGTCTGGGTTTCGCGGGTGCCGGCGCGGCTGGATGTGATGGGCGGCATCGCCGATTACTCCGGGGCCAACGTCTGCGAGGCGGTGCTGGGGCGCGGGATTCTCATGGCCCTGCAGCCGCGCAATGACCGCACGTTGCGCATCCGCTCCTTGCAGGCCGGCCAGCGCAATCTGCCGGTGGAGACGCGCATCCCGCTGGATTATTTTGCCACCGGCGGCGGCCTGGCGGAGTACGCCGACGTGCGCGCCTTGTGCCGGGTCAATCCGCTGGTCAACTGGGCGGCTTACATCGGCGGGAGTATTTTCACGTTGCTCAAGGAGGAACCGGTCCAGCTCCCCTTTGGCTTCAGCATGCTGCTGTTGAGCGCGGTGCCGATGAACGTGGGCATCGGCAGTTCGGCGGCGGTGGAGATAGGGGCGTTGAGCTGCCTGAATGCCTACCTGGGCATGCAACTCGACCCGGCCCGCATGGCGCGGCTGGGACAGATGGCGGAGAACCATGTGGTGGGCGCGCCCTGCGGCATCATGGATCAAATCTCCGTGACGAGCGGGCGGAAGGGCCGGCTCACCCATATTCTTTGCCGGCCCGGCGCGGTCATGGGGGAGGTGGAGATTCCGCCGGGCACGGGCTTCGTCGGCATCAACTCCATGGTGCGGCATTCGGTGGCAGGCAACCCTTACGGGGATGCCCGCATCGGGGCGTTCATGGGCAAGAGAATTATAAACGACATCCGCGCCGGCCAGGGCCGGGAGGCGCTGGGTTATCTGACGGAGCTTTCGCCGGCGGAATTCCAGGGGCAGTTCGCCGGGGAGATTCCCGTGGAGATGGTTGGCTCGCAATTTCTGGCCCGCTACAAAACGCACGACGACCCGGTGACCAAAATCCAGCCCGACGCCACTTACCGCGTGGCCGGCCCGACCCGGCATGCCATCGAGGAAAACGAGCGCGTGCTGCGGTTCATGGACTGCCTGCGCGCGTCCCAGGCCGGGGAAAAACACGCCTTGGAAACCGCCGGGGAATGCATGTTCGCCGCGCATGAAAGCTACCGCGACAACTGTCATCTCTCCATCGGCGAGGTGGATTTTCTGGTGGACGCGGTGAGGAAGCGGGGCGCCAAAACCGGGCTGTTCGGCGCGAAAATCACCGGCGGCGGCACGGGCGGGACGGTGGCGGTGTTTGGCACCGCGGAGGCCCTGCGGGAGCACATTCCGCTGATTGCCACCGAGTATTCGCGGCGCGTGGGGGTCATGCCGGACATTTTCGAGGGCACCTCGCCGGGGGCGGTTGAATTTGGCGCGCGGCGCTATCTCTTCAACGCCGCGGGCTGGCGCCGATTCATGGCGTGAGGCCATCCCGTTATGGCGGACCCCACCCTCGTGCGCAAAGCGGTCATTCCCGTGGCGGGTCTGGGGACGCGGCTTTTTCCGGCGTCGCAGGCGGTCAAGAAGGAATTGTTTCCCATCGTGGGGCCGGACGGAATCGCGCGGGGCTTGATTCATTATCACCTGCTGGAACTGGCGGCGGCGGGCCTGGAGGAGATTTGCATCATCGTCCAGCCGGGCGAGGAGGCGGTGATCCGGGCCTATTTGCAGGGGCCGGGCCAGGACTACCTGCGGCGTTTGGAAAAATATCCCGCGCTGCTGCGCGAAGCCGGCCAGATGCGCGGCCTGGCCGAACGAATTCGTTTTGCCGTGCAGCGCGAGCAGGAAGGCTACGGTCATGCGGTCTTTCAGAGCCGGGAGTTTGCCGCGGGGGAAATGGTTTTGCTCTGCCTGGGCGACCATTTGTTCCGCGGCAAACCGGTTTCGCCTTACCGCCAACTGGCGCAACTGGCCGGGGCCGGGCAGGGCCGCAGCATTTCCGCCGTCAACCGCATTTCGGCCGGCGAATTGAAAGGCTACGGCACGATTGCCGGGACGCGCCGCGCGGAGAATCCGCGGTTGATTGACGTCTCGCTCATCGTCGAAAAACCCGATCCCGCCCTGGCGCGCGCGCAACTGCGCGTCAATGATCTGCCGGACGGGACCTGGCTGGGCTGGTTCGGAATGCACCTGCTCGCGCCCTCCATTTACGACGTGCTGGCGGAAATGATCCGTGACAATGTCCGCGACGGCGGCGAAATCCAACTCACCCGCGCCCAGGAAATCCAGCGCCAGCGGGAAGGGTATTTGGCGCTGGAAATGACGGAGGCGGAGCGGTTCGATTTCGGCACGCCGGATGATTTCGTCCGCAGCGTGGCGGCCTTCCGCCAAGGGTGATGAGTGACCAGACCGGCCTTCGGGGCTTGATCAGATGCGCCATCAAAAGTCATGAGTCAAGCGTGGATTTTGGATTTTTCCGATTTTTTTTGAGGCGTGACCGCGCGGAGCGCAGCGGGAGCGGAGCGGAGTCGCGCGCGCCAGCGGTGGGTCGGCACGGTCCCAGGCGAGCCGGTTCGAAGGAAGGGTTTCATGGCCAGAGCAATTTCATGAAAACTGTAGCCGCACGGAAGCCGACCGAACGGCCTCCTCTCCCCGGCCCTCTCTTCCTGAGGAGGAGAGGGAGGAGCTTCATTTCGGCTACATCATTCTTTAATCTGCTCTCGTGGCAGGGCGCGTACTCCGTGCGCGCCGCGGCGGGCAGCGGAGTGCCCGCCCTACCTGTCCCTCTGCACCCAAAACTAACCGGTCACTGCTCATTTCTGTTTGCGCTTGAGCTCTACGAAGTTCCTGAGCAAATCTCGTTCTGCCGCACTCAGTTTTCGATGTTCAGGTGATTCGTCGTCATCGGCAAGGCCTCTGGCGGTTTTCTTGGGCGGTCTGGGCGGGCCGCCGGCTAACGAAGGCTGGGTTTTGGGTGGGGGTTTTTCGCTCGAATCGCTCATAAAGAATGACTGGAGTCAGGATACTGGGTGGCAAAGCGGAATGCAAATTGCAGGGAGGACTTGGGGGGCGCATGACAAAAATCTTCGAGTGCTTGATTTTCCTCCTTTTTTTCTTGCCAGTTATAGATGTACATATATACTTCTGCCATGAATACACCCATTACCCCTCAATCCCTGATCGAACA